>NZ_JBVIXO010000002.1:670618-695322 GCF_055593565.1 Streptomyces sp. NPDC040718
ATGACCGTCCGTCCGGTGGTTTCAACCGTGACGACCGCGGTGGCGAGCGCGGCGGCTTCCGCCGCGACGACAAGCCCCGCTGGAAGCGCAACGGCTGACGCCTGAGCGCCGCCTGACGAAGACTCGGCCCCCACAGCACTCCGGTGCGGTGGGGGCCGAGCCCATTTCCGGCCGTTTCGCCCCTCCCGCGCCGGATGGCGGGAAACCGCCGGAGCCACACCCGGCGATACCCGATCGGTCAGCAGCCCCTCTCCGGCTATGCTCTGGGGTGAGCACCTGGAGGGCCATTAGCTCAATTGGCAGAGCAGCGGACTTTTAATCCGTTGGTTGTCGGTTCGAGTCCGACATGGCCTACCGCTCGCAGGGCGGGGAATCCTCCCCCGGACCTGCACCGAGCGCCCCGTCCGGCTTCTTCGGACGGGGCGCTTCGCCGTTCCCGGGGCCGGTCGGTGGCCTGATCCCGCCCCAAGGCCCGCGCGCCGGTGCCCGGTCCGCTGCTCCGGACACCGGAATGGATCGGATATATGGGCTCTGACCTGCGGTTATGTCGTTCGGCGGGGGCGTGGGGGGATTAATTGGCGGGAGGCGTCCCCCGGATGACGTAGAGTTGGGTTTACCGACGCGGGGTGGAGCAGCTCGGTAGCTCGCTGGGCTCATAACCCAGAGGTCGCAGGTTCAAATCCTGTCCCCGCTACTCCGTACGAAGGCCCGGTTCCCTTGTGGAACCGGGCCTTCGTCGCGTCCGGGGCGGGGCCGCTCCCGGGGGCGCGGTACGTCACCCCTTCGGCCCGGTCCGCTCGCCGCACGGGGCCGCCTGCCGCCAGCCTTGGAGGGGCGGGGCGCGACCGGGCGGCAGGAGAGCAGCGTGGTGGGGCTGGGGCGGCAGGGCGAGGACGGCAGCGCGGACGGCACCGCCCGGCGGGTGGTGCGGATCCTGCCGGTGCTGCTGATCGTGCTGGGGACGGTCTTCGACCTCGCGACCCCGCCCAGCTTCACCGGATCCCCCTTCTTCACGGCGGCCCCGCTGATCGCGGCGCCCCTGTTCACCCTCCGGGCGACCGCGGTGACCGGCGTCGCCGCCTCACTGGTGGTCGTGGGCCTGCACATCCACAACGGCACCAGCTGGAAGGTGGAGGCGCTGACCGAGCTGGCGACGGTGCTGACCGTGTCGGGGCTGGCCCTGCTGATCAACCTGGTCGTACGGCGCAGCGGCGAGCGGCTCGCCTCGGCGCGCGGGATCGCCGAGGCCGCGCAGCGGGCCGTGCTGCCGACCCCGGCCGAGCGGATCGCGGGGCTGCACGTCTGCGCCCGGTACGAGGCCGCGCAGGCCGACGCCTTCATCGGCGGGGACCTCTACGCCGTCCAGGACACCCCGTACGGCGTGCGGCTCGCGGTGGGCGATGTGCGGGGCAAGGGGCTGGGGGCCGTGGAGGCCGTCGCGGTGGTGCTGGGGGCCTTCCGGGAGGCGGCGGAGACCGAGCCGACCCTGGAGGGGCTCGCACGGCGTCTGGAGCGCGCCCTGGCCCGGGAGGGAACGCGGCGGGGCAGCCTGGACGCGGTGGAGGGGTTCACCACGTGCGTGCTCGGGGAGATCCCGGCCGGCGCCGATCGGCTGCGGCTGCTGAACAGGGGTCACCCCGAGCCGCTGCTGCTGTACGCGGACGGCGGCCTGGCGGTACTGGCCCCGGCCGAGCCCGCGCTGCCGCTGGGCCTGGGCGAGCTGGCGCCCGACGCGCCGTCCCGGCCGCAGGAGTGGCCCTTCCCGGCGGGCAGCACGCTGCTCCTGTACACCGACGGGCTGACCGAGGCGCGGGACGGGTCGGGCACCTTCTACGATCCGGCGGCCCGGTTGCGGGGGCGGGTCTTCCCGGGGCCGGACGAGCTGCTGGGCGCGCTCGGCAGCGATGTGCGGCGGCACACCGGCGGCGGTACGACCGACGACATGGCGCTGCTCGCGGTGGGCCGGGCGGGGGAGGGGCAGCCGGAGCGCAGGAGGACCGTACCGGTGGTGCGCCGCGACGAACCGTGAGCGGCAGGGTGACTCTGCGTGGCCGAAAGAGCGCTCTGCGCAAGTGGCTTGACGGTGCGTCATTCGGCCGGTGTGGCTGAAGTGATGGGGGTGAACCGGGCGAATTGCCGTGGTTGTGGCCCCATGTGGCGAATGTGGAGGCCAAAGCTGTTCGGGGCGTGGCCGATTGGTGTTAACGATCAGTCGCTTCGGCTTGGAATCATTCCCTCGCGTAGATTACCGTTCGATAACGCAGCGCGGTCGTCCCAGCCGTCGCAACGACGGCACCCGTGTGCGTTCTCGCCCATGAGGAGTGTGCCCCCGTGGCCTCCAACCCGCCTGCCCCTGACGGCATCGACGTCCAGGAGACGCCCACTGCCGGAGCCTGGGGCGAGTGGAACCCCACGGAGGACTCCGCGCGCCCGCTCCGCGGCAAGCACCGCGTCCTCAAGGCGCGCGGCGGACTGGCCCGCAGCTCGACCGTGCTCGGTGTCGGCGTGATCGCGGCGGTCGGCGCGGGCGGCATCGCCACCGCGCAGGACCGGCCCCAGGTCTCCATATCCATGCCCGACCTGCTCGGCGGTGGCGGCCACTCCGGCAACGGCGGCGACACCGTGCGGACGGCCGCCGCGGCCGACTCCGGCACCGGAGTCGCGGGAGCCGCGGGAGCCGCGGAGACCGCCGCGGTGCCGCAGCAGGGCGGCGACGCGGGCGAGGCGCTGCTCAACCGGATCCTCCTCCAGGCCGAGTCCCAGCAGGACACCGACCAGGCCCAGGCCCGGGCGGACGCCGAGCGGACCGCGCGCGAGAGCGCCGCCCAGGAGGCCAAGGCCCAGCGCGAAGCCGCCGACAAGGAAGCCGAGACGGCGCGCGCCGCCGCCGAGCAGGCCGCCGCCGAGAAGGCGGCCGCGGACAAGGCCGCCGCCGAGCAGACCGCCACCAGGGCGGCGACGGGCTCCGGCTCCGGTTCCGGCTCGGGCTCGCAGTCGGCGGGCGGCTGGGTCCTGCCGACCTCCTCCTACACCCTCACCTCCCACTACGGGGTCGCCGGCTCCATGTGGTCCTCCGGCTACCACACCGGCCTCGACTTCGCCGCCCCTACCGGCACCCCCGTCAAGGCCGTCGGCAGCGGCAAGGTCATCTCCGCCGGCTGGTCCGGGGCCTACGGCTACCGGATCGTGCTCAAGCTCGACGACGGTACCGAGGTCTGGTACTGCCACCTCTCCTCGATGTCCGTGACCTCCGGCTCCGTGGGTGCCGGCGAGACCATCGGCCGGGTCGGGGCGACCGGCAACGTCACCGGTGCCCACCTCCACCTCGAAGTGCGCAAGGGCGGGTCGACGGTCGACCCGCTGGCGTGGCTGGGCTCGAAGGGCCTCGACGTCTGACGGACGCTCCCTAGCCGGGGGAGGGGGACAGCTCCGGAGCCCTGGCGGCCGGTACGAAGGCCCGTGCGGGCGCCGGGGCGAGGGCCTGCGGGGTGCGGCGCGGAGCGGGCAGCAGCCCCTCCAGTACGGCGGCGCGGGCCAGCGCGGGCGCGGCCGTCGCCCGGCGCCGCCAGAGCCGGTGCAGCAACTCGCGCTCCCGCTCGGCGAATTCCGGGTCCCGGCCGCCCGGGCCGCACTGCCGGGCGTACCGGCGGAGCAGGGCGAGGGCGGCGGCGTCCGCCGCGTACCGGGACACCGCGCGGGCGGCGGGGCGGCCTCCGGTGCGGCGGGCCAGGGCGCGCGCCAGTGACCGGGCCGGCATCGAAGCCAGGGCCGGGACCTCCGCCGGACCGAGCCAGCCCGCGGCGGCGTACACCGACAGCTCGGCGGCGACGGCCCGCAGGCGGCCGCGCCGGACCCGCACGGCCAGCCACAGCAGCAGCCCGAACGCCGGGACCATCACGCAGCCGTAGACCACGTAGAACCCGTACTCACCGAAGTGCGAGGAGCCGTTCCACAGCGCGTGGGCGCCCATGGCGAGGGCCAGGCCCAGCAGCGGCAGCCCGATCCTGCGCGTACGGCGGGCGGTCAGCGCGGCCGCGCCGAATCCGAGGCCGGTGAGCACCGTGAAGAGCGGGTGCGCGAACGGGGAGAGCACCACGCGCACGAAGAACGTCGCCGCCGTCACGGAGTCGAGGACGCGGGTGCCGTCGGCCAGGTCCTCCTCGAAGGCGTTGCCCAGGTAGAGGATGTTCTCGGTGAAGGCGAACCCGGTGGCGGTGAACCCGGCGAGCACGATCCCGTCGGCGGCGCCGGCCAACTGCCGTCTTCGGAAGGCGAACACCAGGAGCAGGGCGGCAGCCTTGGCGGTCTCCTCCACCACCGGGGCGATCGCGACCGATCCGAGGCGGTCGGCGGCGGAGGGGTCGGTGGAGGCCGCGGCCATCCACTCCGTGGCGAAGCTGTTGGCCAGTATCGCGATCAGCGCCGCGGTGCAGGCCCCCCAGCCGAAGCAGAACAGCAACTGCCGCCAGGGGCCCGGCGCGGCCCGGCCGAGCCACCGGAACGCCGCCATCAGCGGCGGCACCGGCAGCAGGGCCAGGCCGAGGCCCACGAAGAACCCGGCCGTGCCGGTCTGCTCCCGCACGAGTTCGAGGATGACGGCCCCGGTGGCGGTGAGCAGCGTGACGAGCACGCACGTGCGGGCCGTGCCCGACGGGCGTGCGAGCACACGGGAGAGCGCTCGGTACACATGATGACCCTACCGAGCGGGTCGGACACTCGGAGTGACGTTTGTCAGTTCTTGGAGTCAGGTTCGACTGCCGGTTCGGTCTGCTCGAAGCGGCGGCGGGCGAAGAGGAGGTCGTGGACGACGTGGCCCTTGTCCAGGCCCTGGCCCTCGAAGCGGGTGAGCGGCCGGAACTCGGGCCGCGGCGCGTAGCCGCCGTCGGCCTGGGTGTTCTCGAACTCCGGGTGGGCGGTGAGGACTTCGAGCATCTGCTCGGCGTAGTCCTCCCAGTCGGTCGCGCAGTGGAGCACCGCCCCGGGCGCCAGGCGGGTCGCGGCCAGGTCGAGGAACTCGGGCTGGATCAGGCGGCGCTTGTGGTGGCGGGCCTTGGGCCACGGGTCCGGGAAGTACACGCGCATCCCGGCGAGGGAGGCGGGCGGGAGCATCTCGCGGAGCAGGATGATCGCGTCGCCGTTCGCCACGCGGACGTTGGTGAGGCCGCCCCGCTCGGCGAGGGCGAGGAGGTTGCCCTGACCGGGGGTGTGCACGTCGGCGGCGAGGACGCCGGTGGAGGGATCGGCGGCGGCCATCTGGGCGGTGGCCTCACCCATGCCGAAGCCGATCTCCAGGACGACGGGGAGCCCGTCGAAGAGCTTGTCGAGGTCGATGACCTCGTGCCCGTCGATGTCCAGGCCCCAGGTGCCCCACAGGCGCTTCAACGCCTCGCCCTGGCCGGTGGTGACCCGGCTGCGGCGCGGCTGGAAGCTGCGGATCCGGCGCTCGTGGTGCGACCCGGCGGGGTCGGGCGCGGGACCGTCGGGGAACCGCGGCTCGGTGCGCCACTTGGGCGGCGTGTACGCCTCCGGCGGGGAGTCGGGGAGGCTGGGCTGGGGGTTCAGGGGCTCAGACACAATGCGGCGATTCTACTTCGGGGCCGGGCCCTTTGCCCTGGCCGGGCCCTTTGCCCTGGCCGGGCGGTTGCCCTGGCCGGGCGGTTGCCGGTGAGGGGCGCTGCCCTGCCGGGCCCCTGCCCTGCCGGGCCCCTGCCCTGCTGGTTGGGCGTCGGTTCGGGGCGTCGCCCTGCCGGGCGGAGCCGGTGGGCCGCTGAGGGGGTCGGGTTCCTTCCGGCCCCGCCGGCCTTTGAGGCGTTGGGGCACCTCCCAGCGGTAGCTGGGGGAGGGTCTGGGGGTGGAGCCTCCCAGGAGGGGTCCGGGTTCAGCCCGGGGAACGGGCGAAGGGTGGGTAGGGGAACCCGCCCCGCGCGGCGGCCCACCGGCTCCGCCCGGCAGGCCGACGGACGGGGTCCGGCGCAGCGGCGCGAAGCCGGGGGCGGGCCGGTGTCAGGAAGGGAGGTGCGCCAGGGCGCGGGCGGCGATCTCGCGCCCGATCGGCAGCGAAGCGGTCGCCGCAGGCGACGGGGCGTTCAGGACGTGCACCGTCCGCGGCGCCTCCCGGATGAGGAAGTCGTCGACGAGGGTGCCGTCGCGGAGGACCGCCTGTGCGCGGACCCCCGCCGCCGCGGGGGTGAGGTCCGCTTCCGTGACGGCCGGCAGCAGGCGGCGTACGGCCTCCGTGAAGGCCCGCTTCGACAGTGAGCGGTGGATCTCGCCCGCCCCGTACCGCCAGTGCCGCCCGGCCATCCGCCAGGATCCCGGCCAGGCCAGCTCCGTGGCGATGTCGCGCGGGCGTACCGTGCCCCAGCCGTAGCCTTCGCGGGCCAGCGCGGGGACGGCGTTCGGGCCGACGTGGACCCCGCCGCCGATGCCGCGGGTCAGGTGGACGCCGAGGAAGGGGAACGCCGGGTCGGGCACCGGGTAGACCAGGCCCCGGACCAGGTCCGGGCGGGCCAGGTCGTGGTACTCGCCCCGGAAGGGGATGATCCGCATGCCCGGGTCGTCACCGGCCAGGCGGGCGATCCGGTCGCACTGGAGCCCCGCGCAGTTGACCAGGACGCGGGCGCGGAACACCCGGCCCGAGGTGGTGCGGACCGCCACCGCGGAGGGCCGGCGGGAGATCAGGTCCGCCTCGGCGCCGTAGACGATATCGGCTCCGGATTCCTCGGCGAGCCGCGCGGCCACCTGCCCGTAGTCCACGATCCCGGTGGTGCCGACGTGGATCGCGGCGAGGCCCCGGACGTGCGGCTCGTACTCCGTGATCTGGGCCGGCCCCAGCTCGCGCACCGGGATGCCGTTCTCCCGGCCGCGCTGGACGAGGGAGTGCAGGCGCGGCAGCTCGGACCGCTCGGTGGCGACGATCAGCTTGCCCGTCACCTCGTGCGGGATGCCGTGCTCGGCACAGAACTTGACCATCTCGGCGGCCCCGGCCACCGCGAAGCGCGCCTTGAGCGATCCCGGGCGGTAGTAGATCCCGCTGTGGATCACCCCGCTGTTGCGGCCCGTCTGGTGCCGGGCCGGGGCGGCCTCCTTCTCCAGCACGGTCACCCGGGTACCCGGGGCCAGTCGTGACAGGGCATGGGCTGTCGACAAGCCGACGATCCCGCCACCGATCACCAGCACGTCGCAATCCACGCTGACACCTCCCACCCCTGCATACTGCACCCCACCACCGACAACCCGGCTACGCGGGGGCCACCAGAAGCGGCCGGGCACGCTCGCGCAGCTCCGCGACACGCGGTTCGTCGCCGTACGGTTCGAGCCGGTGCAGCAGGTCGCGTACGTATTCGTTCGTCCGCGCCGAGGAGATCCGGCCCGCGACCTCCACCGCCCGGGTGCCGGCCGCGCACGCCGCGTCGAGGTTGCCCGACTCCAGCTCGGCGACCGCGCTCACCACCAGCCGCAGCCCGTGCGAGCGAACGTACTCCTCCGTGGGGCGGGACAGGGCCTGCTCGGTGAAACGGCGGACCTGGCGCGGGAGTTTGAGGTCCCGGTAGCACTCCGCGGCGTCCGCCGCGAAACGGTCGTACGAGTAGAAACCCAGCCATGTCGGGTCGGGATCGCCCTCGCGGGAGCGTTCCAGCCAGCCCTCGGACGCCCGCAGCGCCGCACCGGCGGCCGCCGAGTCGCCCGCCTTCGCGTGGGCCCGGGCCTCGACGAGGCGGAAGAAGCTCATGGTCCGGGCGGTGGCGAGGCCGCGGTTGCGCTCGACGGCGGCCTGCGCGAGGTCCACGCCCTCGTCGGGGAAGTCCCGGTAGGTCGCCTGGAGGGACATCGAGGCCAGGACGTACCCGCCGAGCGGGACGTCGGCGGCCGCCCGGGCGAGGCGCAGCGCCTGGATGTAGTAGCGCTGGGCGGCCTCCTGCTGGCCGGTGTCGAAGGCCATCCAGCCGGCCAGCCGGGTCAGTTCGGCGGTCGCCCCGAACAGGGCGCGCCCCACCTCGTCGGTGTAGGAGCCGAGCAGCAGCGGCGCCGCGTCCACCCGCAGGCACTCGGGCACCATCGAGGAACGCCAGTCACCGCCGCCGTACTTGGAGTCCCAGCGGCGGGCGTCCTCGGCGGCCTCCCGCAGCTTGGCCACGTCGCTGTGGCCCACCCGCTGCGGCGAGGCGTCCGGGACGGGCCGCGCGGCGGTCGCGGCAGCGGCGGCCGGCGGCGCGGTTTCGGGCCCGGACTGGGCGGGCACAACGCCCTGAGCGGGGGTTTCCGGTGTCCGTCGCGGCGGGGCGGCGGTGGTGGAAGCCCGCCCGGAGGCCGGTCCGGAGCCCGGTCCGGAAGCCGTTGCGGGTGTCGGTCCGGGGGTCGCGGGGGTCGTCTCGGGGGCGGTGCCCGGGTTTCCGGCGGGGCCCGGTTCGCGGGCCACCGAGCTGTCGGCCGGAGATATCAGCCACCGCGAGGCGGGCGTCGCGTACGCCGACACGGAGAAGGAACCGGCGAGCGACTGCCAGATCCCGCCACCGCCGCGCCGCCCGGCGAGGTCCAGCCGGTAGAGGTCGGTCGCCGAGCGCACCGCCGCCCCGATGTCGCGCGGGAAGGCCAGCCCTACCTCCGGCGCCGGATCGGCGTCCGCCAGCCCGATCTCGTGCAGCGGGACGGGCCGGCCCAGCTTCGCCCCGATGGCGGCGGCGATCAGGTGCGGGGCCGCGCCCTGCGGCACCATCCCCTTGGACACCCACCGTGCCACCGACGTCTTGTCGTACCGGAGCGTCAGGCCGCGCTGCGCGCCGAGGTCGTTGACCCGCCGGGCCAGCCCGGCGTTGCTGATGCCCGCGAGGGCGAGGACGGCGCCGAGCTTCTCATTGGGCTCGCGGAGCTCCCTGGACATGCGCCACCCCTCGTCACACGCGGAACGCAGACGCCGCCGGGGCATAGGCGCCCGGCATTTCGTAAACCCAGCGTAGTTCCCCGCCTCCCAAGCGTTAAGGCCCTGACTTCCGTATGGCGGGATTGTTGTCCGTATGCACAGTCGGCGCGGGGGGTTGTGCCCCGGGCGCACGTGTCAGCTCGTGCTCCGGCCGTGTGGCCGTGCGCCCGGCCGTGCGCTCTGGCCGCTCCAGGGGCCCGGCGATTCGATGTGCGGTGCGTGGGTCGGCCCGCCGCGTGGATCCGGTGGGCCGGGGGATGCCGCTGCCTCAATCCCCGCGGGTGGCGGAACGGTCCGGGAGGTGGGAGACGCCTCCCGGACCGCGCCCCGCGGCCTTCCCGGGCTCCCCGCGCGAGGGCCCGCACAGGCCCTCAGTACGGCCGAAGAATGGCCGAAACCGACCTATGGGGCGGTGGGAACGGAACGCCAAATACCGTGTGGCCGGGGCGTGTTCGTTTACATGTGCGCCCCCCGAAGCCACTCTCGCACGCCCTTCTCGTGGCAGCATGGACCCCGAGCCACCCGGGGTCCCGCCGGCCGCGCCCTCCAAGCGCCGACGCACGCCGACGCACGTTGTCCGTGCCGTCCCGGCCGTCCGTTGCCCCGGTCATTTGCCCACGGGCTGGGGGAGGCGGCGGTGCGCTGGTTGGTCGGGTGGAGCAGTATCGCCGCGAGCTTCGGCACGGCAGGACGGGTCCCGTCCGGGCCCGCCGGACCCGCGGACCCCTACGGCTACGGCAGCGGCCACGGCTCCAACGGCCACGGAGCCCCGTACGGCCGCCCGTCCCACCCCGAGCCGCCGCAGCACGGCGGCATCGCCGACGCCGCGTACGCCGACGACCCCGCCGCCCAGGACGCCGAACGCACCGTCCACCCCGTCGGCGCCCAACTGCTGTGGGGCGACCCCGACCCCCTCTGGGCCGTCGGCGACTGGCGCCCGGACGAGATCCGCACCGTCACCGCCGACCCCGCGGACCCCTTCACCCGGCTCGCCGTCCTCGGCTGCTGCGGCGCCACCGACGCCGAACTGCGCCGCGCCCTCTACGCCGCCCGCGGCGGCGCCCTGCGCCACCTCACCGAGTGGCCCGGCAGCTACACCGCCGTCGTCCAGACCGGACGCCGCATCACCGTCCTCGGCGACCTCGCTGGCGCCCGGCCCGTCTTCTACACCCCCTGGGCCGGCGGGACCGCGTACGCCACCGCCGCACTCCCGCTCGCCGACCTCATCGAGGCGCAGCTCGACGTCGGCCACCTCGCCGCCCTCCTCGCCTGCCCCGACAGCCCCGAGACACTGGGCGACGGCACACCGTACGCGGGCGTCCGCCGCATCCCGCCCGGCCACACGCTGATCCTGCGCGAGGGCTCCCGGGAGATCACCGGGTACGAACCCTTGGCCTCCCTCGCCGTCGCCACCCCCGAGGCCGACCCCGAACGGGCGGTGGAGGGCGTACGGGAAGCGTTGACCGCCGCGGTGCGCGCCCGGCTCACGGCGCCGCGGCATGCTCCCGAGACACTGCTCCCCGACCCCGGACCCGTGCCCGGAATGGGCCCCGCCGACCGGCGCGCGGCCCGCGGCGCCCCCGTGCCGGGCGTCGGCGCCGACCTCTCCGGCGGCACCGCCTCCGCGACGCTCGCCCTCCTCGCCGCAGGCCTGCCCGGCGCCCCCGGCACCCTCCAGGGCTCCGGCTCACGGCTCCTCGCCGTCACCTTCAACGACCTCGCCACCCCGCAGGGCCGCGAGGGCGAACTCGAACGGGCCCACGCCCTCGCCGCCGACCCCCGGCTCCACCACGTCGTCGTGGCCGCCGCCGAGGAAGCCCTCCCCTACGCGGAACTCGACGGCCCCCTCACCGACGAACCCGGCCCCTCCCTCGTCTCCGCCGCCCGCGAGCGCCGCCGCCTCGCCGCCGGCTCCGCCGACCACTTCACCGGACACGGCGCCCGCCGTGTTCTCGACGCGCACCCCGCCCGCATGGCGGACCTTCTCCTCGACCGCAGACGCCGCCACCTGCTGCGCCCCGTCGCCGCCCTCGCCCGCTCCGCGCCCGCCGACCCGCTGCTGGTCCCCTTCTCCGTCTACTCCGCCGCCCGCCGCCTCGCCCGTACGCCGTACCGCGCGGGCATGGAGGCCGCCGCGGCCCGGCTCCGCGAGGGCGGAGCGGCCGTCACCGCCGCCTCGGGGCCGGTCGACGCCTCACTGGCGGCCCTCACCTGGTCCCGGCCCGGCCCCGCCGCGGGCTGGCTCACCGGCGAAGCCCTGGCGGAAGTATCGATCCGGCTGCGGGCCGCCGCCGGCCGGCCCCCGCTCTCGCTGCGTCCCGGCGAGGCCCGCGCCCGGGCCCTGCTGGCCCGCCACGCCGCCGACCACCGCGTCTTCGAGCAGGCCGTGGAGGTCCGCAGCCAGCGCCTGCACGCGCCGTTCCTCGACAACCAGGTCGTACGGGCCGCGCGCGCCCTGCCGGAGTCCCTGCGCGTACAGCCCGGGGCCCGCGCCGAGATCCTGCGCAGCGTCCTGGCCTCCGCCGGGGTGCGCGAACTCCCGCCCGGCTGGGGCGCCACCGCCCACACCCCGAACGAGACCGCCACCCGTCTGGGGCTGCGGGCCGCCCTCACCTCCCTGCTGGCCCTCTTCGCGGCACCGCTCCTCGCGGACGCCGGCCTCGTCGACGCCCGGGTGGTGCAGCAGGCCCTGATCGACGCTGCGGAGGGGCGGCCGGTGCCGCTCGACGGGCTCGCGGAACTCGTCTCGATGGAACTGTGGCTCCGCCGCCTCCTGGCCCGCCGCGGCACCTGCTGGACCGGCACCTCCACCCCCCGCCGCCGCGCGGTTCCGCCGCTGGACACCCCCCTCCCCCGCCTGACCCCAGGAGCCCTCCCGGCAGGCCGCTGAACCGGCGGACGCCCAATTCCCACCCCGGCCGACAAGCCCAGCCCCGCGCCGCCCTCCAGCCCCGCGGTACCTTCAGCCTCGCGCCGCCCTTCAGCCTCGCGCCGCCCTTCAGCCCGGCGCCGCCCTCCAGCCCGGCGGCCCTTCAGCCCAGCCCAGCCCTCCAGCCCCGCGCGGCCCTTCAGCCCGGCGGCCCTTCAGCCCCGCGGCCCTTCAGCCCAGCCCCGCCCTCCAGCCCCGCGGCCCTCCAGCCCCGCGCCACCGTCCAGCCCTGCCGCGCCCCCAGTCCCGCCGGCGTTTGAGGCGCGGGGTCCGGGGCGGAGCCCCTGGGTCTTCTTCCAGCCCCGCCGGCGTTCGAGGCGCGGGTCCGGGCAGAGCCCGGGGAACGGTCGAAGGGCGGGTAGGGGACCAGCCCCGCGCAGCGGCCCACCCGCAGCCGCGCCCGCACCCCCGCCACCCGCCGCCGCGCCCGCACCCCGCCCGGCCCCGCCCCCACCGAAAACCCCCACCCACCCCCGGCAGGGGCAGGGCAGAATTGCCCGGTGCGCTACCAAATCCTCGGCCCCACCAGGGCACACGACGACACCGGCGCCCCCCTCACCCCCGGCGGCCCCCGCCTCCGCGCGCTCCTCACCGCCCTCGCCCTCCGCGCCGGGGCCCCGGCCGCCGCGTCCGTCACCGACCTGGTCGACGAGGTCTGGGGCGACGACCCGCCCCAGGACGCCCCCGCCGCCCTCCAGGCCCTCGTGTCCCGCCTGCGCCGCACCCTCGGCCCCGGGCAGGTCACCACCGACCCCACCGGCGGCTACCGTCTCACCGCCGCCCGCGACGACGTCGACCTCCACCGGTTCACCCGCCTCGCGGCCCTCGGCGCCGAGCAGCTCGCCACCGACCCCTCCACCGCGGCCACCACCCTCCGCGAGGCCCTCGCCCTGTGGCGCGGACCCGCCCTCGCCGACCTCCCCGAGCCGGCCCGCACCGCGTACGCCGCCGTCGCCGAAGCCCGCCGCTCCGGCGCCCGGCGGGACCGCATCGAGGCCGACCTGCGCAGCGGCGCCACCGCCCCCGCCGAACTCCTGCCGGAGATCGAGGCGCTGATCCACGGGCATCCGTACGACGAACCACTGCGTGCCCAGCAGCTCCGCGCCCTGCGCGCCGCGGGCCGCTCCGCCGACGCCCTCGCCGCCTACGAGCGCACCCGCCGCGCCCTCGCCGAAGGCCTCGGCGCCGACCCCGGCCCCGAGCTGCGCGCCCTGCACGCGGAGCTGCTCCAGACCCCGCCCCCGCAGCCCCGCGGCAACATCCGCCCGCGCCTGACCTCCTTCGTCGGCCGGGAGCCCGAGCTCGCCGCCCTCGCCGCCGACCTGGACCGCGTACGCCTCGTCACCCTCACCGGCCCCGGCGGCTCCGGCAAGACCCGCCTCGCCGAGCACGCGGCCGCCGCCCGCCCCGACTCCGGCTGGCTCGTCGAACTCGCCCGCCTCGACCACCCCGCCGCCGTCCCCGGCGCCGTCCTCAGCGCCCTCGGCCTGCGCGAGAACAGCCTCGTCGCCCGGGAGAAGACCCCCGCCGACGACGACCCCACCGCCGCCCTCGTCGAACACTGCGCGCACCGCCGCCTGCTCCTCGTCCTGGACAACTGCGAGCACGTCATCGGCGCCGCCGCCGAACTCGCCGAACGCCTCCTCACCCACTGCCCCGGCGTCCGGATCCTCGCCACCAGCCGGGAACCCCTCGGCGTGCCCGGCGAGTTCCTGCACCCCCTCGAACCGCTGCCGCCCGGCCCCGCGCACCGCCTCTTCGACGACCGGGCCGCCGCCGCCCGCCCCGGCTTCCGCCCCGGGGACGCCCCCGACGCCGTCGCCGAGATCTGCGCCCGCCTGGACGGTCTGCCGCTCGCCATCGAGCTGGCCGCCGCCCGGCTGCGGCTGCTCAGCCCGCGCCAGATCGCCGACCGGCTCGACGACCGCTTCCGCCTCCTGACCGGCGGTGCCCGCACCCTGCTGCCCCGCCAGCAGACCCTGCGCGCGGTCGTCGACTGGTCCTGGGACCTCCTCGACGCCGCCGAACGCATCGTCCTCGCCCGGCTGTCCGCCTTCGCCGGCGGCTGTGACCTGGAGGCCGCCGAGGCCGTCTGCGCGGACGGCGGGACCCGCGCCGACGTCGCCCACACCATGGCGGCCCTCGTCGACAAGTCCCTCGTCGTCGCCGAGCCCGACCCCGACGGCATGCGCTACCGGCTCCTGGAGACCATCCACGAGTACGCCGCCGAACGCCTCGCCGAGGACCCCGCCGACGCCCGCGCCACCGCCCTCCGCCACGCCGAGCACTACCTCGACCTCACCGAACGGGCCGAGCCGCTGCTGCGTTCCGCCGGCCAGCTCCCCTGGATCCGCCGCTTCGAGACCGAGCTCGACAACCTGCGCTCCGCGCTCCACACCGTCATCGAGGGGGAGCAGGACGACGCCGCCGGCGAGATCGCCCAGCGCATGCTGTCCGGCCTCGGCTGGTTCTGGTGGCTGCGCGACTACCGCGCCGAGGGCGCCGACTGGACCGCCCGGATCCTCGCCCGGACCCCCGTCGAACCGCCCGAGGGTTCCCCGGAGTACTGGCCGTACATGCGGCTGCGCATGCTCCACATGTTCCTGCTCGCCGAGAGCGCCGGAGCGGACCGCTTCCGCACGCCCGAGCACCGCGAGCAGGCCGCCCGCGTCAAGGAGGTCTTCAGCCACGGCTCCCCGGAGACCACCCGCTTCCCCGGCATGCTCTGGCCCGCGATCTGCTTCCTCACCGGCGACGTCGAGCGCTTCCACGAGAGCATCGACGAGTCGATCGCCAACTGTCGCCGCCACGCCGGGGACTGGGAACTCGCCATCCCCCTGCTGATGCGCACCCACTTCGCCATCGACATGACCGGCGGGCTCTCCACCGTGGACGCGGACCTCGCCGAGCTCGACGCGATCGCCCACCGCGTCGGCGACCGCTGGATCCGCGCCCAGGTGGCCAGCGCCGCCGGGGAAGCCGCCCTCTCGCGCGGCCAGTACGGCACCGCCCGCGCCGCCTACGAGGAGTGCCTGCGGCTGGCCCGGGAGGTCGGGGCCCGCATCGAAGCGCCCTTCGCGATCGCCCGCATCGCCGAGACCGAGTACTGCGCGGGGAACTTCGAAGCCGCCGAGAAGCTGCTCGCGGAGGCCGACCGCGAGGCCGACGAGCAGGGCGGGGTGTACGACGTGAGCACCTTCAGCCGCTTCCTGTCCGCCACGGTCGCGCTCCAGCGCGGCGACCTCGCCCGCGCCCGCACCGAATGCGCCGCCGCCCGCGCCGCGGGCGAACGGATCAACGTGCCCGCCCAGTTCACCGCCGGCCTGGACCTCATCGAAACCGTCCTCGACGCCCGCGAGAACGGCCCGGAAGCGGGCCTGGCCGGGATCGGCCCGACCCTCGCCGGGGCGGTGGCCACGCACTGCGCGGAACGCGTCCTGGCGGGCATCGCCGAGACGGCGTCACTGTTCCTCGCCGACGCCGGCCGCCCCGAGGAGAGCGTACGAGTCCTCGCGGCGGCCACCGCCTGGCGCGCGGGCCATCCCCGCTCGGTCCCGGAGGAGGCCGCCCTGGAGGGGCTCCCGGAGCGCAACCTCGCCGCCCTCGGGGCGGCCGGCCGGGCCCGGGCGGAAGCCGAGGGCCGGACCCTGACCCCGACGGAGGTCGCCGCCCTGCTCGGCCTCAGCGGCAGCTGATCACCGCGTCGGCCCAGCTCGCCAGGGTCGGCAGGTGACCCTGCCCGGCCTGCTCCACCACCAGCCGCAGCTTCGAGCGCCCGGCGAGCGGCACCTCGACCGGCACCGGGGCGTCGTCGTACCCGAGGGCGCCCGAACGCCACAGCCGCTGCCCGTCGCCGTAGACGGAGAACCGCACCGTCCCGTCGGTCAGCAGCGACAGCCCGTCCACCCCGGCCCGCGCCGAGAAGCTCGTGCACTGCCGGTTGAGGGTGATCTCCACCGTGGAGCGGGAGTGCACGGTGATCCCCTGTCCGAACCGCTGTCCGCCCACCATCAGCCCCCACCGCTGCCACACCCAGCTGCTGCGCCAGGTCTCCAGCTCGGGACCGGTGTGCTTCCCGAACGCGGAATGCCCGAGCCCGGCCAGCTGGAACCCCTGCGGCGGCTGCGGCGGAGGCACCGGCGGCGGTGTCGTCGGCCGGGCCCGCGTGGGCGACGGCGTCGGGGAGGGCTTCGGCCGCAGGCTCGCCGGAGCGGCCGTCGGAGCGGGCGCCGAGGACGCGGGAGCCGACGGCGCCGCGCTCCGCCGGGGCGGCACCGACCCCCGCGCCGCAGGCGCCGGAGCCTCCGGCGGCACCGACTCCGGCGCCGCGGACACGGCCGGCGCGGGCACCTCGGGCGCCACCGGCGCCACCACCCCGGGCGCGGGCCCGGCCTGCGGCTCGGGCTCGTCCCCGGCCAGGGCGAACACCACCCCGGCAGCGGCGGCGACCGCTATGCCGGCGGCGATGGCGGCCTTGGCCGGCAGCCCCAGCCCCTCGGAAACCACCGCACCCCCGGCCCCACCGGCACCGGCACCACCGGCCCCGGCACCGGCGGCTCCCGCACCGGCGGCCCCGGCACCGGCGGCTCCCGCACCGGCACCGGCCGACGACCCTCCCGCCGCCGCGGCGGCAGCCCCGGCCCCCCCGGCGGCGACGGCCCCCCCGGCCACCACCCCGGCCGCCTTGGCGGCGTACCCGGCGGCGAACCACCCGATGACCGCCACCGGCAGCAGCGCGGGAATGCCCGCGTTGACGTCCTTCAGCTCCCCGGCGGCCAGCCGGCACTTGGCGCACTCCTCCAGGTGCTTGCGCAGCCCCCGCTCCGCCCGCATCCGCAGCCCGTCCCGGGCGTAGGCGCCCAGCCGGTCCGCGTACCGGGCGCAGTCGCCGCCCGCGCTGAGCGCGGAACTCACATGGGCCTGGAGGTAGGCCTGCTTGAGGCCCTCCCGGGCCCGGCTGGCCAGCACCGCCGTCGCGTTGGCGCTCAGCCCGAACAGCGGGGCGATCGCACTCGGCGAGGCCTCCTCGACGGTGGTGTGCCACAGCACGGCCTGCCACCGCTCGGGCAGGCTCCGGAAGGCCTGCATCGCGAGCGACCGCTCGGCTTCGCGCATCGCCCGGACATCGGCGCCCAGTTCGAGGGTGTCGTCCGCGGACAGCCCGCCGGCGCCCTCCGCCCCCGCGGCCGCCTGCTCCGCGAACACCGCGAAGTCCTCGACCAGATGCTCCCGCCGGGCGGTCTTCGCCCAGGCCGCGGCGACCCGCCGCACGGTGGTCAGGAGATAGGCCCGCACCGACTGGTCCGGCCCGGCCCCGCCCCGTACCGCCTGCAGCGTCCGGGCGAACACCTCGGCGGTCAGGTCGTCGGCGGTGTGCCCGTCCCGGCAGCAGGTCCGCGCGTAGCGCCGTACCGCGTCGGCGTGCCGACGGAACAGCTCCTCGTACGCCCCGTCGTCGCCGCCGCGCATCCGGGCGATCAAGTCGCCGTCGGACGGCGGGAGTTCGCCGCCGGGAGGGCCGGATGCGGCGTGCCGGCCGCCGCGTTCGCGCTGGGCCGGGACCTGCCGGGCGGGCAGGCTGCCCGCCCCGGTCTCGGCGCCGGTCCCACCGACGCCACCGAGGGAGTCGTCCCGCCCGTCAACGCTCATCGCGGAAGCCCCCGCACGACACACTGGAACCGGTACACCGATCCAGCCTGTCACACGGCGATGGCACCCCGGGGCCCTCTCGGCGCCATCCACCCATCCGGGGACAATCCGGCGAATCACCGGACTGCTCCTCACCCCTTCGAGCGACCTGCCGTTCGAGGCCCCCCGTTGACGAACCGGCCCCCACCCCTGCGGGGGCCGGCGCGTCAACGGCCCGGCTCAATGCCCCGGCCCGGTGCCCCGGCCGAGCCGGGGCACCGGCTCACGCCGACCGGGAGCGCAGTCCCTCGAGCAGGATGTCCAGCAGCCGGGCCGAAGCCGCGGCCTGCTGAGCCGGGTCGGGCAGCGCGGGCGCGGCGGTCGCTATCACCAGCAGCACATCGGCCACCGTGACGTCGGTCCGCAGCTCACCCGCCTCCCGCGCCCGGTCCACCAGACGCCCGACGACCTCCAGCAGCGCACCGGCCCCGGCGTCCTCCGACGGCTCGTCCTCGACCGAGGTCCGCGCGCCCACGACGCGCAGCTCCGCCGTGCCGCCCGCGACGGCCTGGCGCTGGTGCGGGACACGGGCCGCGGCCTCCTCCGCCGCTTCCTCCTCGGCGGCCGCGCCGACCCGCAGCACCTGCGGCGGCAGCAGCCGGCCCGCGCCGGAGGCCACGGAGGTGCGCAGGAAGCGCGACAGCGCCTGCCACGGCTCCTCCTCCTGGCCCAGGGCGGACTTGGCCTGCTCGGTCAGCCGGGCGGTCTCCTCCTCGGCTATCCGTCGGACCAGCACGTCCTTGCTGGGGAACCGCCGGTAGACGGTCCCGACGCCGACCCGCGCGCGCCGTGCCACGTCCTCCATCGGAGCCCCGTAGCCCAGCTCGCCGAAGACCTCCCGGGCCGCCCGCAGGACGTGCTCCAGGTTGCGCTGGGCGTCGACGCGCAGCGGCGTGGAGCGGCCCACCCCGTGGGTGGTCGAGCCCGCCATCACGCGGCCGCCGGTCTCCGCGGACAGAGCGGTGACAGAGCCATGGAAATCGGAAATGTTCATATGTATCCCCCGGTAATCACTTGTCTCCCCCCGGAGACACTCCCCGCCTTCGTGTCGAGGGGGGCCACGGTCATGAGGGCCCAGGTCCTACATCCTCGACGAGATACGAACATAGTTGAGCCAGAGTCAATTCAGAAGAGGCAGCCCCCGACCGAGCACCGCCCGATCGGAGCATTCACCGCCACTTTTCCGCCGCAACTCCCCGGAATCGCCCCTTCCGAAGCCCTGACCTGCGCACTTCTCACGTGATCGGGATCTCCTGACAGGCCGATCCCGCCACCCCCGTCGGTCACACAATTTGCCGGGCCTGTGGACAAACTCCCGGCCACGTTGCGTCATGGGGTGGTGAAGGCTGCTAACTCCCGGGGCGACGACCCCGGTACCCCGCCCCGCACGCGCATCCTCGTCGTCGGCGGCGGCTACGTCGGCATGTACACGGCCCTGGGTCTCCAGCGGAAGCTGAGATCCGGCGAAGCCGAGGTCACCGTGGTGACCCCCGAGCCCTACATGACGTACCAGCCCTTCCTCCCGGAAGCCGCCGCGGGCGCCATCTCACCCCGGCACGTCGTGATCCCCCTGCGCCGCGTCCTGGACCGCTGCCGCATCGTCATCGGCGAGGCCCGGAGCATTGACCACGCCAAGCGGACCGCGACCGTCACCACCCTCGCCACCGCCGAGGAGGGCACCGGCGGCATCGAGATCGAATACGACGAACTCGTCCTCGCCCCCGGCTCCGTCTCCCGCACCCTCCCCGTCCCCGGACTCGCCGACTACGGCATCGGATTCAAGACGGTGGAAGAGGCCATCGGCCTGCGCAACCACGTCATCGAACAGATGGACATCGCCTCCTCCACCCGCGACCCCGCAATCCGCGACGCCGCCCTCACCTTCGTCTTCGTCGGCGGCGGTTTCGCCGGCGTGGAGGCACTCGGCGAACTGGAGGACATGGCCCGATACGCGGCCCGGTACTACCACAACGTCAAGCCGGAGGACATGAAATGGGTGCTGGTCGAGGCCAGTGACCGGATCCTCCCCGAGGTCGGCCCCGAAATGGGCGTCTACACCGTCCGTGAACTGCGCAGCCGCAATATCGACGTCCGCCTGGAGACCCGCCTCGAATCCTGCGAGAACCGCGTCGCCGTCCTCAGCGACGGCTCCCGCTTCCCCACCCGCACCATCGTCTGGACCGCCGGCGTCAAACCCCACCCCGTCCTCGCCGCCAGCGACCTCCCCAAGAACGAACGCGGACGCCTCAGCTGCACCTCCTTCCTCACCGTCGAAGGCGTCGAACACGCCTGGGCCGCCGGCGACGCCGCCGCCGTCCCCGACATCACCGCCGGCGAACCCGGCCGCGAATGCGCCCCCAACGCCCAGCACGCCGTCCGCCAGGCCAAGCAGCTCTCCGACAACCTCGTCGCGGCCCTGCGCGGCGAACTGCTCACCGAGTACGCCCACAAGTACGTCGGCTCCGTGGCCTCCCTCGGCCTCCACAAGGGCGTCGCCCTGCTCTACGGCCGCAAGCTCAAGGGCTACCCCGCCTGGTTCATGCACCGCGCCTACCACCTCAGCCGCGTCCCCACCTTCAACCGCAAAATGCGGGTCCTCGCCGAATGGACCCTCGCCGGCCTCTTCAAGCGCGAGATCGTCTCCCTCGGATCCCTCGAACACCCCAGGGCAGAATTCGAACTCGCCGCCGGCGGCGGCCACCGGCACCACCCGCCCCGGCCCGCCCCCGACCCCCCGCAGGACAAGCAGGGCTGACGTTGTCAGTGCCGTCGGCCACACTGGACGTGTGACCATAGGTGGGCTCACGCCTGCACACAGTGACATCCACCGAGTGAAATCCACCGAGCGGCACCGTCCAGCGCCCGACCCCAGGGGCACCCCCGGCACCGCCCGGCGGACACACCGCGACCACTTGCGACACCACGAGGCTTGAACGCAGTGAACTTCACGCGCTGGAGCGCCCGCTTCCCCGGCACGCGCCGCGCCGCCGCCCGGAACGAGCACGCCGCGGCCCAGGCCAAACGCGGTGAGGGCTCCGTCCCGGCAGCCCGCGGCGCCGCCCACCCCGCCGCGCCCCCCGAGGGCAGCCCCGCCGACGCCACCGTCCGCGGCACCGGCACGGCACCGCTTGCCGCCGCGCCCGCCCTCGACGAGCTCCCCGTACGGGAAGTCCTCGGCCTGCTCCCGGCCCTCGTCGCCCTCGTCCACGGCCCCGAGCACCGCGTCGCGTACGTCAACGACGCCTACACCGCCGGCTTCGGCCCCCGCACCACCGGCGCCCCCGCCCGCGAAGCCCTCCCCGAACTCGGCGAGCTCGGCCTCCTCGAACTCCTCGACCAGGTCCAGCGCAGCGGCAAGCCCCGCACCGCCAAGAACCGCACCGCCCCCGGCGGCGGCAGCTCGTACACCGTCACCTGCACCCCCGTCGAGTTCCCCAAGGCCGCCGCCGACGGCGAGACCGACCCCGAACACACCGGCATCCTGGTCCACCTCGCCGACGTCACCGACCACGCCGAAGCCGTGGACCGCCTGCGCGCCAGCGAGCGCCGCCAGCGCGAGGCCGCCGTCACCCTCCAGCGCTCCCTCCTGCCCCAGGAACTGGAACAGCCCGACGACCTCCGGGTCGCCGCCACCTACCAGCCGGGCGGCACCGAAGCGGCGGTCGGCGGCGACTGGTACGACGTCATCACCCTCGGCGCCGGCCGCACCGCCCTCGTCATCGGCGACGTCATGGGCCGCGGAGTCCGCGCCGCCGCCGTCATGGGCCAGCTCCGCACCGCCGTCCGCGCCTACGCCCGCCTCGACCTGCCCCCGCACGAGGTGCTCCAGCTCCTCGACGGCCTCGCCGCAGAGATCGACGCCAGCCAGATCGCCACCTGCGTCTACGCCGTCCACGACCCCAACGAAGGACTCCTGGCCTACGCCTCCGCGGGCCACCTCCCGATCCTCGTCCGCGACGAGGACGGCACCGTACGCCGCGCCGCCGACCCCACCGGCCCGCCGCTCGGCACCGGCGGCTGGCTCCACAGCTCCGGCACCATCGCCCTCGGCCCCGGCTCCACCGCCGTCCTCTACACCGACGGCCTGGTCGAACGCCGAGGCGAGGACATCGACGAAGGCGTCGCCGCCCTCGAACGCGCCCTCGCCGGCGCCCAGGGCACCCCCGCGATCATCTGCGACCGCCTGATGCGCGCCCTCGGCGTGGACGCCGACCACGACGACGACGTCGCCGTGATGGTCCTCCAGCAGCCCGCCCGCACCGGAGTGGACGCCGAGCTCTTCCACAACGCCGCCCTCGAACTCCTCGGCGGCGTCGAGGCCGCCCCGCGCGCCCGCGCCTTCGCCCAGGGCGTCCTCAGCTCCTGGCGCTTCCCCGTCGAACTGTGCGACCTCGGCGTCCTGGCCGCGAGCGAGCTCGTCGCGAACTCCCTCCAGCACGGCACCCCGCCCATGCGGCTGCGCCTGCGCCGCACCGACCGCCGCCTGATCGTCGAAGTCACCGACGGCGACGACCACCTCCCGCGCCGCCGCCGCGCCGAACCGGCCGACGAGACCGGCCGCGGCATCTCGATCATCGCCACCATCGCCTCGGCCTGGGGCTCCCGCCGCACCCCCGGCGGCGGCAAGGCCGTCTGGTGCGAGTTCGCCCTCCCTGACAAGTAGCAGCACGAAAGGGGAGAGCCCCCGGCCCGAAGCACCGGAGGCTCTCCCCACGAACACACACCCACGACCGCTACGCGGAAACCCGCTCCGCCCGCTCCGGGCCCGCGGCCGCCTTCGAGACGACCGCCGGCCCCTGTGCCACGACCCGGCTCACCACCGACGGGTTGTCCTGCACCGGGCTGAGCCGCCTGCCCAGCCGCAGCGCCAGCACCGAGATCCCGAGCGACACGAGCACGAACACCCCGATGTAGAGCATCGGAATCCCCGCCCCCAGAGGCACACCCAGCGGCCCCAGAGCCAGCGCCATCTGCTTGACCAGGGCGAAGGCCGAGTTGTACTGCCCGACCGAGCCCTCGGGGGCCAGATCGGCCACCAGCGGGGCCAGCGTCGGCGACAGCATCGCCTCACCGATGCCGAAGAGCGCGTACGTGGTGATGAACGCGGCAGCGGCCATCATCGCGCTGCCGTGCCCCAGCCCCGAGAACCCGGCGATCAGCCACGCCACGGTCCAGATCAGCCCGACCAGCGCGATCACCCGCGACCGGCGGCGCTTCTCCACCAGCTTCAGCACGACGAACTGCGCCACGACGATCGCACCCGTGTTGGCCGCGAGCGCGAACCCGAGGGTGGAGGGGGAGATCCCCGCGGCCTCTGTACCGAAGGCCGCCAGACCCGACTCGAACTGCCCGTAGCAGGCGAAGAACAGCACGAAGCCCAGCACGCACAGCTGCACCATCGCCTTGTGCCGCAGCAGCCGCTTCCAGCCACCGCCCGCCGGCGCCGCGTCCTTGGCCATCGCGTCACTGATGTTCTGTACGTGCGGCATCCGCACGGTGGCGATCACGACCGCCAGCACCAGGAACATCACGGCCTCGATGCCGAACAGCAGGGTGAAGCTGCCCGGACGGCTCTCGTCGACGATCTGGCCGCCGACGAGCCCGCCGATGCCCAGACCCAGGTTCTGCATGAAGAACTGCAGGGCGAAGGCACGCGTACGGGTCGACGGCGTCGAGCACCACACGATCATGGTGGCCAGCGCCGGCTGCATCACGGCCTGCCCGGCACCCAGCGCCAGGGCGGACAGCAGGATCGGCACGATGCCGGTGGAGAGCCCGAGCGAGAGCGCACCCGCCGAAGCGGCGACGGCCGCACCCATGACCACGGGGACCGGACCACGCCGGTCGATGACCCGGCCGGTGAAGGGCAGTGCGACGAGAGCACCGAGGGCGAACGCCACGAACGCACTCGTGGCCGCCATGGAACCCAGACCGCGCACCTGCGCCACATAGATGTAGAGGAACGGAACCGTGAAACCGATGCCGAACGCGGTCAGCGCGTTCCCGGCCTGGATCCGCCGCATCGCAGCGCCCATCACCTTGGTCACTTCTCACCTGCCTTGAGAGCCGAAGACTGAAGACTTCAGAACTTCATACCTAAACTTCGATGCTTAACTCTACACATCGAAGGAGTTAGACGCCAACGGGTTCGTGCGATACTTCGGACCATGGCTGACACCCCCGACGGCGCGACGCCCGTCCAAGAGCCGAGCCTCGACGAGCAGATCGCCGTCTACCAGCGCGAGTTCCAGGACCTCGACCCCCAGGTCGAGAAGGTGGTCTCGGCGCTGAGCCGGCTGAACCGCCGCATGAACGTCGCGTACGGCCGCCAGACCGCGGCCCTGGGCATCAGCAACGCGGAGTGGGAGGTCCTCAAGGCCCTCGTCATCTCCGGGGCGCCCTACCGGATGGGCCCGAGCGAGCTCGCGAAGCAGCTGGGCCTGACGCCCGCCGCGATGACCCACCGGATCGACCGCATGACGGCGGAGGGCCTGGTCACCCGCGAGCGGGACGAGACCAACCGGGTCCGCGTGATCGTGGAGCTGACGGACGAGGGACGCAGCAAGTGGCTGGACGCCATGCGCGCGGCCACGGTCTTCGAGGAGGACCTCCTCCAGGACCTCTCCACGGCGGAGCGCGGAGTGCTGGGGGACATGCTCACCCGCGTCCTGGACCGCGTCGAGGAACTCCAGTCCCGGGCCTGACAGCCCCTGACCTCCCGGGTTGACACGCCCCTCGCGGATCCGTAAGGTTCTCCGAGTTGCCCCGGAGCCGGAAGATTCCGGAGTCAACGAATCCCGCCGCCTCGTAGCGGCAACCTACTCAGCACGATCTCCCACAGGGAACGAATTCGGCACGCCCGAATTCATTTCCGAAGGCCCGATTATCGGTTGCCGGGGAAATCCGCTAGAGTTCAGGTGTCGGAAGGGCCCAACAGCCCGGAAGACAAACCCCGCTGACTGGGGGTCAGGCCCGAAAGGATCTGATAGAGTCGGAACCGCCGGAAAGGGAAAGCGCGAAAGCGAAGGACCTGGAAAGCGAGCGAGAAAGACTCTGATAGAGTCTGAATCGCAAGAACGAAAGCCCGGAGGAAAGCCCGAGAGGGTGAGTACAAAGGAAGCGTCCGTTCCTTGAGAACTCAACAGCGTGCCAAAAATCAACGCCAGA
>NZ_JBVIXO010000003.1:0-600345 GCF_055593565.1 Streptomyces sp. NPDC040718
CAGATGTGGAAGCCCGGTAACGGGTGGAGCTGACTGGTACTAATAGGCCGAGGGCTTGTCCTCAGTTGCTCGCGTCCACTGTGTTAGTTCTGAAGTAACGAACTCGCCTTGTCGGCTTGAGTTCCAACTTCATAGTGTTTCGGTGGTCATAGCGTTAGGGAAACGCCCGGTTACATTCCGAACCCGGAAGCTAAGCCTTTCAGCGCCGATGGTACTGCAGGGGGGACCCTGTGGGAGAGTAGGACGCCGCCGAACAATCATTGTGGGAAAGCCCCGCACCTTCTGGTGCGGGGCTTTTCTGCGTTCGGGGCCCGGGCCGGCGGCCCCCGTCGGGGACTCCTGTAGGGTCAGGGGGCATCGATTCGACCATTTCTAGCGTCACAGTGGAGGCCCCCGGGTGGAGGTCCAGGAGACTCGGGTTCAGACCGACCGAATTTTCACCATTCCGAACATCCTGAGCATGGCTCGTCTCGTCGGCGTACCGCTGTTCCTCTGGCTCATCCTCAAGGGCTACGACGGGTGGGCGCTGGCCGTCCTGATGCTCAGCGGGATCAGTGACTACCTCGACGGAAAACTCGCGCGCCGCTGGAATCAGATCAGCAAACTGGGCCGGCTGCTGGACCCCGCCGCCGACCGCCTCTACGTCCTGACCACGCTCTTCGGCCTCACCTGGCGGGAGATTCTCCCGCTGTGGCTCACGGCGGCCCTCCTCGCCCGTGAGGGAATGCTGCTGGTCATGGTGTGGATCCTGCGCCGTCACGGCTATCCGCCCCCGCAGGTCAACTTCCTCGGCAAGGCCGCGACCTTCAACCTCATGTACGCCTTCCCCCTCCTGCTGCTCAGCGACGGGGACGGCTGGTTGGCCTGGATGGCGTCCGTTTTCGGATGGGCGTTCGCGGGATGGGGTACAACGCTCTATTGGTGGGCAGGAATCCTTTACGTGGTGCAAGTCCGCCGCCTGGTCAGGGCTACCACGGCCGATTGAGCTCGCTCGGCGCAGGTACTGACGCGGAGGAGTTGCGGAGTATCCGTCCGGGAGGGGTGAGGTCGGCTGGACCGTCATCTCTCTAGGAGGACTCTTCCGACATGAAGGCCGTCGTGATGGCCGGTGGCGAAGGTACGCGGCTTCGCCCCATGACCTCAAGCATGCCCAAGCCGCTCCTGCCGGTGGTGAACCGGCCGATCATGGAGCACGTGCTGAGGCTGCTCAAGCGACATGGGCTCAGCGAGACCGTGGTCACGGTGCAGTTCCTGGCTTCACTGGTCAAGAACTACTTCGGTGACGGCGAGGAGCTCGGGATGGAGCTCACCTACGCCAACGAGGAGAAGCCCCTCGGGACCGCCGGCAGCGTGAAGAACGCCGAGGAAGCCCTGAAGGACGACACGTTCCTCGTCATCTCCGGCGACGCGCTGACCGACTTCGACCTCACCGACCTGATCAATTTCCACAAGGAGAAGGGCGCACTGGTCACGGTGTGCCTGACCCGGGTGCCGAACCCCCTGGAATTCGGCATCACCATCGTGGACGAGGAAGGCAAGGTCGAGCGCTTCCTCGAGAAGCCGACCTGGGGGCAGGTGTTCTCGGACACCATCAACACCGGCATCTACGTGATGGAGCCGGAGATCTTCGACTACGTCGACCCGGACGTCTCGGTCGACTGGTCCGGTGACGTCTTCCCGCAGCTGATGAAGGAAGGCCGGCCGATCTTCGGCTACGTCGCCGAGGGCTACTGGGAGGACGTGGGCACCCACGAGAGCTACGTGAAGGCCCAGGCCGACGTCCTCGAGGGCAAGGTCCAGGTCGACATGGACGGCTTCGAGATCTCGCCCGGGGTCTGGGTCGCCGAAGGGGCCGAGGTCAGCCCGGACGCCGTGCTGCGCGGACCGCTGTACGTCGGGGACTACGCCAAGATCGAGGCCGGGGTGGAGCTCCGCGAGCACACGGTCGTCGGGTCGAACGTGGTCGTGAAGAGCGGGGCCTTCCTCCACAAGGCCGTCGTCCACGACAACGTCTACATCGGCCCGCACTGCAACCTGCGCGGCTGCGTCATCGGCAAGAACACCGACATCATGCGGGCCGCCCGGATCGAGGACGGGGCCGTCATCGGCGACGAGTGCCTGGTGGGTGAGGAATCCATTGTCCAGGGCAACGTGCGCGTCTACCCGTTCAAGACGATCGAGGCCGGCGCCTTCGTCAACACCTCGGTCATCTGGGAGTCCCGCGGCCAGGCACACCTGTTCGGGGCCCGGGGCGTCTCCGGGATCCTGAACGTGGAGATCACCCCCGAGCTGGTGGTCAAGCTGGCGGGCGCCTACGCGACGATGCTGAAGAAGGGCGCGATCGTCACCACGGCCCGAGACCACTCCCGCGGCGCCCGCGCGCTCAAGCGAGCGGTGATCTCCGCCCTCCAGGCCAGCGCCATCGACGTGCGCGACCTGGAGAACGTACCGCTGCCGGTGGCTCGTCAGCAGACGGCCCGTGGTGCCGCCGGCGGGATCATGATCAGAACCTCGCCCGGCGTGCCCGACTCGGTGGACATCATGTTCCTCGACGAACGGGGAGCGGACCTCTCGCAGGCGCAGCAGCGCAAGCTCGACCGGGTGTACGCACGTCAGGAGTACCGGCGCGCGTTCCCCGGGGAGATCGGCGACCTGCAGTTCCCGTCGAGCGTGTTCGACTCGTACACGGGCTCGCTGCTCCGACGGGTGGACACCACCGGGATCGCCGATTCCGGGCTCAAGGTGGTCGTGGACGCCTCGAACGGCAGCGCCGGCCTCGTGCTGCCGAGCCTCCTCGGCCGGCTCGGCGTCGACGCGCTGACGATCAACCCCGGCCTCGACGAGTCCCGGCCGACCGAGACCCGGGAGTCGCGGCGGGCCGGGCTGGTGCGGCTCGGGGAGATCGTGGCGTCGGCGCGGGCGGCCTTCGGGGTGCGGTTCGACCCGGTGGGCGAGCGGATCTCCCTGGTGGACGAGCGGGGCCGGATCATCGAGGACGACCGGGCGCTGCTCGTGCTCCTCGACCTGGTCGCCGCCGAGAAGCGCAGCGGCAAGGTGGCCCTGCCGGTGACCACGACGCGGGTCGCCGAGCAGGTGGCGGCGTACCACGGGACGCAGGTGGAGTGGACGACGACCTCACCCGACGACCTGACCCGGGTCGGCCGTGAGGAGACCACGATCTTCGGCGGGGACGGCCGGGGCGGGTTCATCGTCCCGGAGTTCAGCAGCGTCTTCGACGGGTCGGCGGCCTTCGTGCAGCTGATCGGGCTGGTGGCGCGGACGCAGCTCACCCTGAGCCAGATCGACGCCCGCATCCCGCGCGCCCACGTGCTCAAGCGGGACGTGCCCACGCCGTGGGCGGCGAAGGGGCTCGTCATGCGGCGGGTCGTGGAGGCGGCCGGCGACCGGCAGGTGGACACCACCGACGGGGTGCGCGTGGTCGAGGCCGACGGGCGGTGGGCGCTGGTCCTGCCGGACCCGGCGGAGGCGGTCACGCACCTGTGGGCCGAGGGTCCCGACGACGCCTCCGCGCAGGCGCTCCTCGACGAGTGGGGTGCGGTCGTGGACGGTGCCGGACAGCACTGACCGGCGCGCGTCCCCCGGGCGCAGCGGCTCCGGCGGGCCGGGTGCGGGGAGCGCCCCGGCCCGGCCCGCCGGACGGGCGCATTGGGTGTTGGCGGGGGCGACATGCAACGATGTGCGGCATGTCGCAGCCGCCCAACAACCGGAGTTCGGCCACGCCGCCCGCGCGCCCGGACGCGTCCATGTCGCTGCTGACCCACGTGATGGACCACAGCCTCGACGAGGGCTATGCGGAAGCCTCGGCCCGGCGCGAGGCGGACGGTACGGCGGGGCTGCCCCGTACCCTCAAGGCCAAGCTGGCGCTCGCCGCGGGGCTGGTGCTGGCCGCGATGGTGGTCACGCTCGGAGCCGCGCAGGCGCGGATAGCGGCGCCGGTACTGGCCAAGGAGCGCCAGGAGCTGATCGACCGGGTACAGCGGGCGAACGACCACGCGGACGCTCTGGAGCGGGACACCGAACGGCTGCGGACCGAGGTCGCCGACCGGCAGCGCGCGGCGCTGAAACAGCAGGTCGGGGAGCGTGGCCGGCTGGTGGAACTGCTCGCGGGTGCAACCGAGGTGCACGGTCCCGGCGTCAAGCTGGTGGTGGACGATGCCAAGGGCGCCTCGTCGGGCGGCGGTGGCGGCCCGCGCGAGAGCGCCGGGTTCTCGAACACCGGCCGGGTGCGCGACCGGGACATGCAGCGGATCGTCAACGGGCTGTGGCAGTCGGGTGCCGAGGCCGTGTCGATCAACGGGCAGCGGCTGACGGCGCTGTCGGCGATCAGGGCCGCGGGTGACGCGATACTGGTCGACAACAAGCCGTTGGTGCCGCCCTACGAGGTCCTCGCGGTGGGCGACAAGAAGCGGCTCGGGACCGCGTTCCAGGACTCCGTGGACGGCCAGTACCTGCACGTCCTCCAGGAGAGCTACGGGATCCGCTACAGCCTGACCCCGATGGACGAGGTACGGCTGCCGGCGGCGTCGAGCCTGACCGTCCGCACAGCCACAGCAGCAGAGCCGAAGAAGGGTGCATCGTGATCGCGGTACTGGGCCTCTTGGCCGGAGTGGTGGCCGGGCTTCTGGTCCGGCCCGAGGTGCCGGCCGTGGTGGAGCCTTATCTGCCGATCGCCGTGGTCGCCGCGCTCGACGCGGTGTTCGGCGGTCTGCGCGCGATGCTGGACGGGATCTTCGTCGACAAGGTCTTCGTGGTGTCGTTCCTGTCGAACGTGGTCGTGGCCGCGCTGATCGTCTTCCTCGGCGACAAGCTGGGCGTCGGCTCGCAGCTGTCGACGGGTGTGGTCGTCGTGCTCGGCATCCGGATCTTTTCCAACGCCGCGGCCATCCGCCGGCACGTCTTCCGGGCGTGAGGCCGATGAGCACGGAGAACACCCCTCCCGGGGAGCCCGACGTCCCCGGCCAGTCCCAGTCCCGGTCGCAGCCCCCGTCGCAGCCCGCCCCCGAGCCGTCGCGGCCCGAGGAGCCCCCGGTGCCGGCCGTGCCGGCCGTGCCGCAGGAGACCGGGCGCCAGCGCCTGGCCGCGGGGCTGTGGCCGCCCCGGTTCAGCCGGGCCCAACTGATCGTCGCGCTGCTGCTGTTCGTCCTGGGCCTCGGGCTCGCGATCCAGGTCCGGTCCAACAGCGACTCCAGCGCCCCGCTGCGCGGTGCCCGTCAGGAGGACCTCGTACGGATCCTCGACGAGCTGGACGGGCGGACCCAGCGCCTGGAGGACGAGAAGCAGCGGCTGGACGACCAGCGCAAGGAGCTGCAGAGCAGTTCCAACCAGGCGGAAGAGGCCCGTCGGCAGACGGTTGAGAAGGAGCGCCAACTGGGCATCCTGGCCGGTACGGTTGCCGCACAGGGCCCGGGGATCACGCTGCGGATCACCGACAACAAGGGCCAGGTGAGGTCCGACCAGTTGCTGGACACCCTCCAGGAGCTGCGGGCCGCCGGGGCGGAGGCGATCCAGATCAACGGGGTGCGCGTCGTGGCGGGCTCGTACTTCTCCGACGAGGGCGGCGGGGTCGGGATCGACGGTAAGAAGATCACACAGCCCTACGAGTTCAAGGTGATCGGCAAACCGCAGGATCTGGAGCCCGCGCTGAACATCCCGGGAGGTGTGGTGCAGACGATGGAGAAGGAACAGGCCACGGTCGCCGTCACACGGTCGGCGAAGATCGTTGTGGATGCCTTGCGGGCTGCGAAGCAGCCTGACTACGCTCGGTCGTCATCGCCGTGATGCGTAGTGAAGTGTGGACAGGCTCACGCGGGCCGACGCCTGCGGGGGGTCGACGCACGGAAGTCGCCGTGCGTGGTGGAAACTGTCTGGTGGTTACGGACGTTGTCAGAATGTCCGGGTCGGCAGGTGTGTGCATGCAGAGTTCGTCCTGCCCCACGGGCGGGTCTGTTTCGGTCAAGGGGAATCGCCCGTGAAGTTGTTTGAGAAGTTGTTCGGCAAGAAGAAGAACGAGGAAAGCGGTGCGACGCGGCACCGCGCGGGGCAGCCGGAAGGGGAAGGGCAGGGCGACAGGCCGCTCTTCCGCGACGAGGTGGCCGGCCCGGGGGACCATTCGGGCGGGCGCGGCGCGTCGTCCGTTGACCCCGCTGGTTCCGGACGCATAGGTTTCGGTGAACCATCAACCTCTAGTGTGGGTGGAGGGTTTGCCTCTGACCCGTATGCCACCAGTGCCTCCGCGGGGCAGCCGCGGCGCGAGGAGCCGTCCATGTCGGCCGAGCAGACGTGCGGCAGGTGCGGCCACCGCAGCGATGCGGCGAGCCGTTTCTGCTCCAACTGCGGGGCGCCGCTGCGGCCGGGTCTGACGCCGGAGCGCGCTTCGGAGACCACCTCCACCATCTCGATCTCGGGCCTGGAGGCCTACGAGGCCGAGGGGTCGGGCCAGCACGTGTCGTCCTCGCTCTCTCCCGAGGCCCAGGCCGCGGTGGAGGCGCTCCCGCCCGGTTCCGCCCTGCTGATCGTGCGGCGCGGGCCCAACTCGGGCAGCCGGTTCCTGCTGGACGGCGAACTGACCACTGCGGGCCGGCACCCGCAGAGCGACATCTTCCTGGACGACATCACCGTGTCCCGCCTGCATGTCGAATTCCGCCGGAGCCCGGAGGGCGGCTTCACCGTCGCCGACGTGGGCAGCCTCAACGGCACGTACGTGAACCGCGAGCCGATCGAGTCCGTCGCCCTGCACAACGGTGACGAGGTGCAGATCGGCAAGTACCGGCTGGTCTTCTACGCGAGCCTGCGGGGCGTCTGACCCCCTCGGACACCGTCCGGGGGGAACCCCACCCCCGGACACCCTCCGGGGGGACCCCAGGGAAGGTTCCATGCTGCGTACCCCGACGGGCGGTGCCGCGAAGAACGGCACCGCCGGCTCGGCCGGGCAGCTGGTCAGCATCGGCACGGTGCTGACCACGCTGCGGGACGAGTTCCCCGAAGTCACGATCTCGAAGATCCGCTTCCTGGAGGCGGAGGGCCTGGTCGAGCCCCGGCGCACGCCTTCCGGATACCGCAAGTTCAGCACGGAGGACGTGGAGCGGCTCGCGCGCATCCTGCGCCTGCAGCGTGACCACTACCTCCCGCTGAAGGTCATCCGGGAGCAGCTCGACGCGCTCGACCGCGGTGAGCAGATCCGCATCCCCGCGCCCGCCGCGCACGGGGAGTCCGTTGACGGCGCCCAGCCCTGCGCCGGGTACGCGGAGGCGGGCGGGGAGCCGCCGCCGGCGGCCCGGGTGGGCCGGGCCGAGCTGATGGCCGCCGCCGAGGTGGACGAGGCGCAGCTCGGCGAGTGGGAGTCGTACGGGCTCGTCTCCGAGGTGCCCGGCGGCGGGTTCGACGCGGGGACGGTCGGCGTGGCCCGGCTGATCGCCGATCTCGGCCGGTTCGGTCTCGAACCGCGCCACCTGCGGGGAATGAAGGCGGCGGCGGACCGGGAGGCCGGTCTGGTGGAGCAGCTCGTCGCCCCGCTGCGCAGGCACCGCAATCCGCAGACCAGGGCGCACGCCGAAGCCACGATGAGGGAGCTCGCAGGGCTCTCCGTAAGGCTCCACGAGGCCTTGGTGCAGACCGCTCTCGGACTGCGTCCGCACTGACCGGACGGGTCCCGGTGGGGCCCCGACTACCCAAACCTGCCGGGCAGGTCCTAGGGTTGCTGTGTGAACGAGCTCGACGTTGTGGGTGTCCGGGTGGAAATGCCCTCCAACCAACCGATCGTGCTCCTGCGTGAAGTGGGAGGCGACCGGTACCTCCCCATCTGGATCGGTCCTGGGGAGGCGACCGCCATTGCCTTCGCGCAGCAGGGCATGGCCCCTGCCCGGCCGCTGACGCACGACCTTTTCAAGGACGTGCTGGAGGCGGTCGGCGAGGAGCTCACCGAGGTCCGGATCACGGATCTGCGGGAGGGCGTCTTCTACGCGGAGCTGGTCTTCGCCAGCGGGGTCGAGGTGAGCGCGCGGCCGTCGGACGCCATAGCGCTGGCCCTGCGCACGGGAACGCCGATCTACGGCAGCGACGGCGTGCTGGACGACGCCGGAATCGCGATTCCCGACGAGCAGGAGGACGAGGTGGAGAAGTTCCGCGAGTTCCTCGACCAGATCTCTCCCGAGGACTTCGGCACGGGCCCCCAGTAGCCGCGCCGGCGGCCGTGCCGTCCACCGGGAACTGTCGGCCCATTCGAGTAGCCTTTCCCCGCAGCGGGGTACGGGAAACCACTCTCAGGGTGATTATCACTCGGCGTGCCGAGTGTGGCGATCGTTGACGCACCCCTGGTCACTGCCTACCTTCAAGGTGGCAGGTCAAGGACGGAGGGTCGGCGTGAGGATCACGGGCGGCGGTACGACCGGGGGCACCCCCGCGCGGAGCGACGGTGGGCCGTATCCGGTGCACGGCGGCGCGGCGGGTTCCGCGCACCGTCAGCCGGCGGCCGCGCCGGTCGGACCGGTGGGCGAAGGCCCGGCGTCCGAGGAGGTCGGCTACCGCGGACCGACGGCGTGCGCCGCCGCGGGGATCACGTACCGGCAGCTCGACTACTGGGCGCGCACCGGACTCGTGGAGCCGAGCGTGCGGCCGGCGTACGGGTCGGGCACGCAGCGGCTGTACAGCTTCCGCGACGTGGTCGTCCTGAAGATCGTCAAGCGCTTCCTGGACACCGGGGTGGCGCTGCAGAACATCCGCACCGCCGTGCAGCACCTGCGGGGCCGGGGCTTCTCCGACCTGGAGCGCATGACGCTGATGAGCGACGGCGCGACCGTGTACGAGTGCACCTCGCCGGACCAGGTCGTGAGCCTGCTCCAGGGCGGGCAGGGCGTCTTCGGCATCGCGGTGGGCGTCGTCTGGCGCGACGTCGAGAACGCGCTGTCGCAGCTGCACGGGGAACGGGTGGACACCGGGGAGACCCTGGTCGGCCACAACCCGGCCGACGAGCTCGCGGCCCGCCGGAACCGGGCCGTCTGACTCCCGGACGCCGTCCGCTCCCGTCCCCGCCCCGGGCCGCGGCCCGTTGATCACCGCGTTGTCAGTGGCGTAGGGCAGCATCGGTGCTGTGAGAGCCGCGCCGACCATCCTGCACCTGGACATGGACGCCTTCTACGCCTCCGTGGAGCAGGCGGCCAAGCCCAGCCTGCGCGGGAAGGCCGTGATCGTCGGAGGCCTCGGGCCGCGCGGGGTCGTGGCCACCGCCTCCTACGAGGCCAGGCGGTTCGGGGTGCATTCGGCGATGCCGACCGCGCAGGCCCGCCGCCTCTGCCCGAACGGCGCCTACCTGATCCCCCGCTTCACCGTCTACCGCGAGGTCAGCGAGCTGGTCATGGGCCTGCTGCGGGAGCTGTCGCCGCTCGTGGAGCCGCTCAGCCTGGACGAGGCCTTCGTGGACCTGGAGGCGGGCGGCGCGGCCTTCGACTCGGCGAGCGCCCGCGCCACGGGGGAGCGGCTGCGGGCCGACATCACCGCCCGCACGGGGCTCAGCGGCTCGGTGGGCCTGGCCGGGTCCAAGATGCTGGCCAAGATCGCCTCGGAGGAGGCCAAGCCCGACGGGCTCCTGCTGATCGAGCCGGGGACCGAGCGCGCGCTCCTCGCGCCCATGTCGGTGCGCACCCTGCCCGGGGTGGGGCCGGCCACCGGGGAGCACCTGCGCCGGGCCGGGATCACCACCGTGGGGGAACTGGCCGAGGCGGGTGAGGACGAGCTGGTGCGGATGGTGGGCCGGGCGCACGGCGTGGGGCTCCACCGCATGGCGCTGGGGCTGGACGACCGGCCGGTGGTCGCCGAGCGGGACGCGAAGTCCGTGTCCGTGGAGGACACCTTCGACGTGGACCTGCACGACCGGGTCCGGATCCGGTACGAGGTGCAGCGGCTCGCCGACCGCTGCGTGGGGCGGCTGCGCGCCTCGGGGCACTCGGGGCGGACCATCGTCCTGAAGGTGCGCCGGTACGACTTCTCGACCCTGACGCGCTCCGAGACGCTCCGGGGGCCCACCGACGACCCGGCCGTGGTGCGGGAGGCGGCCGCGCGGCTGCTGGAGGGCGTGGACACCACCGGCGGGGTGCGGCTGCTCGGGGTGGGGGTGACGGGGCTCGCGGACTACACGCAGGAGGACCTGTTCGCCCACGCGCTGGCCACCGCCGAGGAGGCGGGGGCCGAAGCGCTGGGAGGCGAGGAGGGGGCCGCCGGGCCCGCCCCGGAGGGCGGGCACCCGGAGGGGGCCGCGGCGGTCCTGGAGGGCGCCGGGGCCGCTCCCGTGCGGCACTGGGCGGCGGGCAGCGACGTACGCCACGCGGTGTACGGGCCGGGGTGGGTGCAGGGCAGCGGGGTCGGGCGGGTGACCGTACGGTTCGAGCGCCCCGGATCGCCCCCGGGCCGGGTCCGCACGTTCCTGCTGGACGACCCCGACCTGGAGGCGTCCGATCCGCTGCCCCTGGTGGGGGAGGGGGACGCCTAGGGGCTGTCCTGGGGGCGGGGGCGCTGGAAGTCGGAGGGGAGGGCCACGTCCAGGCCGTAGTGGTGGTAGAGCTGGAGCTCCTGCTCGGGGGAGAGGTGGCGGCCGACCCCGAAGTCGGGGGCGTCCTTGATCAGGGAGCGTTCGAAGGGCACGCGCAGGGCGTCGTCCACCACTTCGCTGGGCTCCAGGGGGACGAAGGCGTCGCGGCCGAAGAGGCCCGTCCGGACGGCGGCCCACTCCGGCACGCCCGTGGCGTCGTCGAGGTAGACCTCGTCCACGGTGCCGATCTTGGTGCCGTTGCGGTCGAACGCCTTGCGGCCGATCAGGCTGCGGGGATCGATGTCGGTCTGCACGGTCCCTCCGTACGGTCGCAGTGATGCACAGCTCATCCGTAATGACTACAGAAGTGCATATTTGAAGTGGGGGCCACTCGAGGGAGGGTCGAGATCCTCGCTGGTAGGCTGGGTGACGGCTGTTGACCCTGTGCGGGAGAGTCCTCCGAGTGAGTTCGACGGAGGCGCCGAAGGAGCAAATCCTCCCCGGAATCTCTCAGGCATACGTACCGCACGTGACGAGGCCACTCTGGAAAGCAGGGGCAGGGACCGGGCCCGCAGTGCCGGTACCTCCCCTCACCGACGGTGAAAGCCGGAGCTCTCGGGCGAACCCCGCGGCTCCGGTGAAGCTCTCAGGTTGAGATGACAGAGGGGGAGGCCGTCCGGGTGCCCGCGCCGTGGTGCCCCTCGCAGGTCATACGACCAGGAGGCCTCCGTTATGACCGCCAACCGCATTCCGCTCTCCCAGCTCGAGCGGGGCATCCCCTTCGAGCAGCGTCACATCGGCCCGGACGCCGAAGCGCAGGCCAAGATGCTCGCCCAGGTGGGCTACGGCTCCCTGGACGAGCTGACCGCCGCCGCGGTACCGGATGTGATCAAGACCGCCGAGGCGCTGAACCTGCCCGAGGCGCGCACCGAAGCCGAGGTGCTGGCCGAGCTGCGCTCGCTCGCCGACCGCAACCAGGTGCTCTCCCCGATGATCGGTCTCGGCTACTACGGGACCTTCACCCCGCCGGTGATCCTGCGCAACGTCATGGAGAACCCGGCCTGGTACACGGCGTACACCCCGTACCAGCCGGAGATCTCGCAGGGCCGCCTGGAGGCGCTGCTGAACTTCCAGACCCTCGTGGCCGACCTGACCGGCCTGCCCACCTCCGGCGCCTCCCTGCTGGACGAGGGCACCGCGGCGGCCGAGGCCATGTCGCTGGCCCGCCGCGTGGGCAAGGTCAAGGGCGGGGTCTTCCTCGTCGACGCCGACGCGCTGCCGCAGACCATCGCCGTGATCGAGACCCGCGCCGAGCCCACGGGCGTCGAGGTCGTCGTCGCGGACCTGTCCGAGGGCATCCCCGCCGAGATCGCCGAGCGCGGCGTCTTCGGCGTGCTGCTCCAGTACCCGGGCGCCTCCGGCGCGGTCCGCGAGATCAAGCCGGTCATCGACCAGGCGCACGAGCTCGGCGCGATCGTCACCGTCTCCGCCGACCTGCTCGCGCTGACCCTGCTGACCTCCCCGGGCGAGCTGGGCGCGGACATCGCCGTCGGCACCACCCAGCGCTTCGGCGTCCCGATGGGCTTCGGCGGCCCGCACGCCGGCTACATGGCCGTCCAGGCCAAGCACGCCCGCTCGCTGCCCGGCCGCCTCGTCGGCGTCTCCGTGGACGCGGACGGCAACAAGGCGTACCGCCTGGCCCTGCAGACCCGCGAGCAGCACATCCGCCGCGAGAAGGCCACCAGCAACATCTGCACCGCGCAGGTGCTGCTCGCCGTCATGGCCGGCATGTACGCCGTCTACCACGGCCCGGACGGCCTGAAGACGATCGCCGGCCGCACCCACCGCTACGCGGCCATCCTCGCCGCGGGCCTGACGGCCGGCGGGGTCGAGCTGGTGCACGGCTCCTTCTTCGACACCGTCACGGCCAAGGTCCCCGGCAAGGCCGCCGAGGTCGTCGCCGCCGCCCGTGAGGGCGGGGTCAACCTGTACCGCGCCGACGCCGACCACGTCTCGGCCTCCTGCGACGAGACCACCACGCGCGCCGACCTCGAAGCGGTCTGGGCCGCCTTCGGCGTCACCGCCGACATCGAGGCCCTGGACGCGGCCACCGCCGACGCGCTGCCCGAGGGCCTGCTGCGCTCGGACGCGTACCTGACCCACCCGGTCTTCCACCAGCACCGTTCCGAGACCGCGATGCTGCGCTACCTGCGCAAGCTCTCGGACAAGGACTACGCGCTGGACCGCGGCATGATCCCGCTGGGCTCCTGCACCATGAAGCTCAACGCGACCACCGAGATGGAGCCGGTGACCTGGCCCGAGTTCGGCCAGCTGCACCCGTTCGCCCCGGTCGAGCAGGCCGAGGGGTACCTCACGCTCATCAACGAGCTGGAGGAACGTCTCTGCGAGGTGACCGGCTACGACAAGGTCTCCATCCAGCCGAACGCCGGCTCCCAGGGCGAGCTCGCCGGTCTGCTGGCCGTCCGCGCCTACCACCGCGCGAACGGCGACGAGCAGCGCACCATCTGTCTCATCCCGTCCTCCGCGCACGGCACCAACGCCGCGAGCGCCGTGATGGCCGGCATGAAGGTCGTCGTCGTCAAGACCGCCGACGACGGCGAGGTGGACGCGGACGACCTGCGCGCCAAGATCGAGCAGTACCGCGACGAGCTCTCCGTCCTCATGATCACCTACCCGTCGACGCACGGCGTCTTCGAGGAGCACGTCGCCGACATCTGCGCCCAGGTGCACGAGGCCGGCGGCCAGGTGTACGTGGACGGCGCCAACCTGAACGCCCTGGTGGGTCTGGCCAAGCCGGGCCACTTCGGCGGCGACGTCTCGCACCTGAACCTGCACAAGACCTTCTGCATCCCGCACGGCGGCGGCGGCCCGGGCGTCGGCCCGGTCGGTGTCCGGGCGCACCTGGCCCCGTACCTGCCGAACCACCCGCTCCAGCCGACCGCCGGCCCGGAGACGGGCGTCGGTCCGATCTCCGCCGCGCCGTGGGGCTCGGCGGGCATCCTGCCGATCTCCTGGTCGTACGTCCGCCTGATGGGTGGCGAGGGCCTCAAGCGCGCCACCCAGGTGGCGGTCCTCGGCGCCAACTACATCGCCAAGCGCCTGGAGCCCCACTACCCGGTCCTCTACACCGGTCCGGGCAACCTGGTCGCGCACGAGTGCATCATCGACCTGCGTCCGCTGTCGAAGGCCACGGGCGTGAGCGTCGACGACATCGCCAAGCGCCTGATCGACTACGGCTTCCACGCGCCGACCATGTCCTTCCCGGTGGCCGGCACGCTGATGATCGAGCCGACCGAGTCCGAGGACCTCTTCGAGATCGACCGCTTCTGCGACGCGATGATCGCCATCCGCGCCGAGATCGAGCGGGTCGCCGGCGGCGAGTGGCCGGTGGACGACAACCCGCTCGCCAACGCCCCGCACACCGCCGCGGCGCTGGGCGGCGAGTGGAACCACCCGTACAGCCGCGACGAGGCCGTCTTCCCGGGCGGGGTCTCCGCCGCCGAGAAGTACTGGCCGCCGGTGCGCCGGATCGACGGCGCCTTCGGCGACCGGAACCTGGTCTGCTCCTGCCCGCCGCTGGACGAGTACGACAACTGAGCCGCGTCGGCGGTAAGCCGCTGACGGGCCGGTGACACGGTGAAGGGGCCGGTCCCGGAGCTTCGAGCTCCTGGACCGGCCCCTTCCGCGTTCGTGCGCCGTTGCCGTGCGGTGTCCCGCGCGGCGTCGGCTACGCCGCCGCGAGCGGGCGGTGCGGGGCGATGATCTGTCCGTCCGGCAGCAGCTCACCGGTGTCCTCGAAGAGCAGGACGCCGTTGCACAGCAGGCTCCAGCCCTGTTCCGGGTGGTTGGCCACCGGGCGCGCGGCCTCCCGGTCGGCGGATTCTGATGACGGGCAGGCGGGCTGGTGCTGGCACATGGATGGGTTCTTTCGCTGCGGTGTGGTCTGTTCGCTACGGCTCGATGCGTGATTCATGGCCGTCCCCCTGGGTCGTCCCCGCACCTGCGGGGAGGATGTCCTCAGTGTTCCCCCAGGACGGCTGCTTCGCAGGTATTTCCCGGCAGCTGTCCTCTTGGAATGAGGACGCATCACCCGTGCGGGCGGTTCATGCCAACTCCCCTGTCATTTCGGGTGGTTCGCATTGACCCGAGCGGACTAGGCCGAATGGGTCACCCGGGTCAAGCCGCCGGGGCCGCGAGGGTGGGCGGGGCGGGTGGGGCGGCCGGGGTCAGCCGGTGGGTCAGCACGGGCAGCAGCTCCGAGACCGGATGCGGCCGGAAGGGGGCGATCCCCGGAGGGGCCGGAGCCAGTGGCACCAGCAGGTCGGCGGCGGCGGGGAGGCCGGCGGCGGCGTCGGCGCCGACCGCCCCGTGCAGCCACAGGGTCAGCATGTACAGCTCAGGTACGGACAGCAGCCTCGGCTGGTAGCTCTTGCCGAGCGACTCCGCCTGGCGCAGGGCGCGTTCGGTCGCGGCGACGTAGGGGCCCTCGAAGAAGTGGGAGAAGGTCCAGCCGTCCGGGGTCAGCCGGGTGTCGGCGGCCGCGACGAAGCGGTCCCCGCTGCGGATCAGGAACCGCCAGCCGGTGAGGCGGGTGCGGGGCGGGCGGCCGTCGGCCGTGTGGCCGGACACGCCCAGCCGGTCGAGCACGTGTACCGGAAGCGGGAGTTCGGCGGTCAGCGGGCCCTGGAACGAGCGTAGGGCGGGGGTGTGCGCCTCGTGGACGGCGGTGGGAGAACCGAGTGCCGCGAGGACGCTGCGCAGGGCGGGCGCGGGAGCCGGGGGAACATGCAGCGGCATGGTGGGTCGCCTCTCACTTGGGAGACCTGTGGTGCGGGGGAAAGTGCGGACGGCGCTGTCGCATTCTGGGGTCAGAGGTGGGCTTTGGGGCAATGGCCGCGCGCCAACTCTCTGCCTCGTTTGCGGAGTTTATACGACATGTGTTCACGCAGTGTTTCGGCTAGCCGTCCCGCCTATTGTCGGCAAGGCGTCTTCCGGTCCCGCTGTCATGGTATTCATGCCGGTTGCACGCGGACATGCCGCGCTGACCTCGGAGGTTACCCCAAGGGTGCTCGGCTGGAAACCTTCGGTAATCAGGAATCGGAAAAGGCCAAGTCCCCTCGCCACAACCGGGAGGTGCCCCCAGAAATTGCGTCCCGCGGGTTGCCAGGCGAATGTGCCGGAGCGGCCATCCGGCCATACCGGCGCGCGCTCCCCCGCCAGGGCCCCCGCCGGCGTTATGGATCACGGTGCCTGGGCATCATCGACCGTGACGTGCGCCCGGGTGCACCGGGCCTGGCCCACTCGAGGAGGGACGCTTCGATGGGGGAGAAGGTCGTGGCAGGCGGATTCGACCTGTCCGATCGGCATCGGTATCGGAGGAAGCTTCACGAGTGCCTGGAGGGGCTGGAGCGGCTTCTGGCGGAGAAGAGGTTCGATCGTCCCAAGAACATGATGGGGCTGGAGATCGAGCTGAATCTCGCGGGTGCCGACGGATTGCCGCGCATGGTGAATGCGCAGGTGCTGGAGCGGATTGCGAGCCCCGATTTCCAGACCGAACTCGGAATGTTCAACCTGGAGGTGAACGTCCTTCCGCACCGGCTCGACGGGAGGGTGTTCGACCAGCTCGCCGAAGAACTCAGCGCCGGACTGCACTACGCCCACCGGCAGGCCGCGGAGATCGACGCGGGCGTGGTGATGATCGGGATCCTGCCCACCATCTCCCGCGCGGACCTGGCCCTGGCCAACCTGTCGGCGGTGGACCGCTACTCCCTGCTCAACGAGCAGATCCTGATGATGCGCGGAGAGGACTTCCGGCTCGACATCGACGGGGTGGAGCGGCTGACCTGGAGCACCGGCTCCATCGTGCCCGAAGCCGCCTGCACCTCCGTGCAGCTGCACCTCCAGGTCACCCCGGCCCGGTTCTCCGACGTGTGGAACGCGGCGCAGGCGGTGACCGCCGTGCAGATAGCGGTGGGGGCCAACTCGCCGTTCCTGTTCGGCCGCGAGCTGTGGCGCGAGTCGCGACCGCCGCTGTTCACGCAGGCCACCGACACCCGGCCGCCCGAACTCCAGGCGCAGGGGGTGCGGCCGCGGACCTGGTTCGGCGAGCGGTGGGTGGACTCGGCGTACGAGCTGTTCGCCGAGAACGTCCGCTTCTTCCCCTCGCTGCTGCCCATATGCGACGAGGAGGAGCCGCTGCGGGTGCTCGCCGAGGGCGGGGTGCCGAGCCTGCAGGAGCTGGTGCTGCACAACGGCACGGTCTACCGGTGGAACCGGCCCGTCTACGGGGTCGCCGACGGGGTGCCGCACCTGAGGGTGGAGAACCGGGTCCTGCCCGCCGGCCCCACCGTGGCCGACGTCGTCGCCAACGCCGCCTTCTACTACGGACTCGTACGCACCCTCGCGGACGAGCAGCGCCCCGTGTGGACCCGGATGTCCTTCGCGGAGGCGGAGGCCAACTTCGACGCGGCCTGCCGGTACGGGATCGACGCGCGCATCCGCTGGCCGCGCAAGGGCAGGGCCGGGGGGCTGGTGAGCGTGCCCGCGGTGCGGCTGGTGCTGGACGAGCTGCTGCCGATGGCCGCGGCCGGGCTGGACGCCTGGGGCATCGAACCCGCCGACCGGGACCACTACCTCGGGATCATCGAGGAGCGGTGCCGGCGCCGGGTGAACGGGGCCACCTGGCAGGTGGACACGTACCACCGCGCGGTCGCGGGCGGACTGGAACGCGACGCCGCCCTGGCGGCCACCACCCGGCGCTACAGCGAGCTCATGCACAAGGGCGACCCCGTGCACACCTGGCCCGTGGGCCTGGAGGAACAGGAGGTGGACGCCACGCGGGCGGTGCGCCGCTGACGGGCCGGCCCGCTCCGCCGGTCCCTGCCCCCGGTCCCTGCCCCCGATCCCTGCCCCGATGCCTTCCCGCTGATCCGCTCCCGCCGCCGAGGGGGCAGTATGGGGTGGTGGTCGGAACGGGACGGGAGTCAGGCGTGCGGGTCGAGCCGGAGCCGGTGGTCGTGGAACTGCGCGAGGACGGGCGCCGGGTCCTGCGCACCGAGACCCTGCTCGTGCTCGCGTTGTCGCTGGGCGCGAGCGGGGTCTCGGCGCTGATCAGCTTCATCGGATCGCTCACCAAGCCGGGCGGGCTCAAGGACCAGGCCGCCACGCTCAACGGCTCCTACGCGCCCGGGCGGCCCTGGCTGGACCTGGCCTGGCAGCTCTTCGGGATCGCGACGGCCCTGGTCCCCGTCCTGCTCGTCGCGCACCTGCTGACCCGCGAGGGCGCGCCCGGGCTCAGGGCCCTGGGCTTCGACCGCACCCGGCCCGGCCCGGACCTGGCCCGGGGCGCACTCGTGGCCGCCGGCATCGGCAGCGCCGGGCTGGCCTTCTACCTGGCGGCCCGGGCCACCGGCTTCAACCTGACGGTGGTGCCGGAGGCCCTGCCCGACGTGTGGTGGAAGTTCCCGGTGCTGATCCTCTCCGCGGTGCAGAACTCCGTGGTGGAGGAGGTCATCGTGCTGGCGTACCTGCTGCGCCGGCTCGGTCAGCTGGGCTGGTCGCCGACGGCCGCGCTGCTCGCCAGCTCCCTGCTGCGCGGCTCGTACCACCTCTACCAGGGCATCGGCGGGTTCATCGGCAACGTGGTGATGGGCGTCGTCTTCGTGCTCGCCTACCGGCGCTGGGGCCGGGTCGGCCCCCTGGTCGTCGCGCACGCCCTGCTCGACATCGTGGCCTTCGGCGGGTACGCCCTGCTCGCGGGCAAGGTCGGCTGGCTGCCGACGCCGTAGCGGTTACGGGGCGGTGAGCAGTTCGCCGTCGATGACGGTGACGGCGCGGCCCGTGAGGAGCGTGCGGTCGCCCGCGAGCCGGACCCGGACCAGGCCCTTGCGCGTCCCGCCCTGGAGGCCGGTCAGGTCGGTGCGGCCCAGGCGCGCCGCCCAGAACGGGGCGAGGGCGGTGTGGGCGCTGCCCGTCACCGGGTCCTCGTCGACGCCGACGGCGGGGAAGAAGCCGCGCGAGACGAAGTCGTAGCCGCGGGAGGGGTCCTCGGCCGGCGCGGTGACGATGACCCCGCGGCGCGCGTAGGCGCGCAGGGCCGCGTGGTCGGGCGTGAGCTCCCGGACGGTCCGCTCGTCGGCCAGCTCCACCAGCAGGTCGCCGATGTGGTCCGCGGTGTCGTGGACCGACTTGGACTCGGCGCCCAGCGCGCGGTCCACCTCGGGGACCGGCTCCAGCGGGGTCAGGGACGAGGTCGGGAAGTCCATCGTGACCGTGCCGTCCTCGGCGACCTCGGCGGTGAGGATCCCGCAGCGCGCGCCGAAGCGGATCGGGCCCGGGGCGAGCCCGGCGTTGGCGATGACGTGCGCGGTCGCGAGGGTCGCGTGGCCGCACATGTCCACCTCCGCGGCCGGGGTGAACCAGCGCAGCGCCCAGTCGGCGTCGCCCCCGGGCGGCAGGGGGTGGGCAAAGGCCGTCTCGGAGAGGTTGACCTCGGCGGCGACCTGCCGGAGCCAGGCGTCCGGGGGGAAGCCGCCGTCGAGGAGCAGGACTCCGGCGGGGTTCCCGTGGAAGGGGCGGTCGGTGAAGGCGTCGACGATTCGGATGCGCATGGGCCGACCGTAGGGGGGTTCCCCGAACGCGGACAAAGGCCAATTCCGGGTGACTGGCCTGGTCACTCTCACCGAACGAGGCGCTTGATCAACGATCCCGGCAGCTCGCATGCGGGATCCGCGCTGCATCGCCGAACGACCGGGGGTCGGTCTCGACGCGGAACCGCCTGGCCGCTGGATGACGGAGAGCGAGCCGGTCGGCGGTTGCCCGGCTGCCGACGTACTCGTGTCCGATCGTGCGGAGGCCGTGAGTTCGAGCTCGGGCCAGGCTGGCGGTCGGCTTGGGCGAAGGACCGTTTCCCACGGCTCCAGGCGCGGCCGACCGCCTCCGTTACGTCCTAATGCTCCGGCTCCCAGGCGCGGAGCAGGTCGAGCAGCCCCGCGTCTCCGTCAACGCGCAGGGATTCGGCCGGGATGCGGTCGTACAAGTAGATGATCAACTCGCTGGCCGTACCGTGGACGGAGACGCCGGCCGCGTCCGAGTCCTCGCCGGTCGCGGCAGTGGGCGCGGGGACGCGGGCGGAGCGGGCGCCGTCGCCGTCGACCGTGAGGCGCCAGGAGCGGCCCTCGGCGGCGTGGAAGTCGAAGGTCGCGGGCTTGTGCGGCCAGGCGCTGGGCGATGCGACGCAGGTGAACAGGAACTCCTCCACACCGTCGAGGGCGACCTCGGTCGGCAGCGGCTGCGCGGCGCCCGCGGCGAGCTGGGCGTCGTAGGTGTGCACCGCGCTCTCCTGGACCCGGTGCCGGGCGACTCCGCCGGCGGTCCGCGGCGTCTGCAGGTCACTCCACCAGGCCCAGCAACCGCTCTCCGGTCCTGCCTCGCGCAGGGCGGTCAGCAGAAGCTGCGTCGACGCGGCCAGCCAGGCCAGCAGGGCCTCACGCTCCTGCGGCACTTCCAGGGCGGCGCGCGCGGCGACGGCCTCGGCCGGGGGGCCGTCGGCGGGCCCCGCGCCGACGATGGCGGCCCAGAAGCGGTCTCCCCCACCCAGGTGCTTCACCAGATCGGACAGCGTCCACTCGGGGCAGGTCGGCACCTGTGCGTCGAGGCTGGGCGCGGCGGCGACCGTGTCGCGGAAGGCGGTCGACCGTTCGTCGATCAGTCGCAGCAGGTCAGAGAACTCAAGATTCTTTTCCACGCCGGATGTCTATCACCGTGCTCCGGTGATCGGGCAGTGACTTTTTTCGGTCGCCGCTGGTCAGCCGCGGGCAGGACGGCTGTCGGCGACAGTTTCCGATATATCGTTGACGCATCGCGATGGATCAGTGATAGTGAAGGAGTCGAAACGACGACTGTCATGACGGACATGGCGGGGATGGCGAAAGGAGCGCAGTGATGCGTTCACACGGACAGCACGACCACGGACACGACCACGGACGGGGCCACGGCCACTGCGGGCCGGACCGTCGGGAGGAGTTCAGGGGGCTGCGCGCCGCTTTCGGTCCGTTCGGGCCGCCCTTCGGGGGCGGGCCCTTCGGCGGGCGGGGCGGACGCGGCGGACCGCGCGGGCGGGCCAGGCGGGGCGACGTGCGCGCCTCGATCCTGGCGCTGCTCGCCGACCGGCCGATGCACGGCTACGAGATGATCCAGGAGATCGGCGAGCGCAGCGGCGGGGCCTGGAAGCCCAGCCCCGGCTCGGTCTACCCGACCTTGCAGCTGTTGGAGGACGAGGGGCTGATCACCAGCGCGAGCGAGGGCGGCAAGAAGCTGTTCACGCTCACCGACGCCGGCCGCACCGAGGCCGAGTCGGGCCCGGACGCCCCCTGGGCGGACGCCGGGCGCGGCTTCGACTTCGAGGCGATGCACGAGGTCCGTGCCGCCGCCGGCGGTCTGATGGAGGCCTTCGGGCAGGTCTTCAAGACCGGCTCGCCCGAGCAGCGGGAGAAGGCCCTCACGGTCGTCAACGACGCCCGCAAGAAGCTGTACCTGATCCTGGCCGACGAACACTGAGGCAGGACGCGTGCCCGCCGGGACGCGTACCGGCCGGGCACGCGCAGGCGCGCCCCGCGAGTCCGCTCGCGGGGCGCGCCTCGTCGTGCGTCCGGGCCGGGGTCAGGCGACCAGGCCGGCCAGTTTGCGCAGGGACTCGTTCAGCGCGGCCGTCGCGGAGTCCTTGAGCTTGCCCGCCATCAGCGAGACGGCGGCGCCCGTGAACTCCCCGTCGATGCGTACCTTCGTCGCGCCGCCGTCGGCGGTCAGCGTGTAGCGGGTGAGCACCGCGACGCCCATCGGGCCCTTGCCGGTGATGGCGAAGACGCGCTGCTCCTCCAGTTCCGAGATCGTCCACAGGACCTCGGCGGGGAATCCCATCATCTTCATGTTCTCGCTGAAGGTGGATCCGACCGCGAGGGTCTCGGGACCGCCCTTCGGGAAGTTCGTGTGGGTCATGCTCCACTGCCCGTACGCGTCCCAGTCCGTCAGCTGGGCCCAGAGCTTCGCGGCGGGCGCCTCGATGCGTGATTCCGCGGTGACTTCAGCCATGCGTCCACCCCTTCTCGTCGGGTACGTGCGGCGGAAGGTAGCCCCGGCGGGCGGAACATACAAGACTGACGACCTGTCAGATACGGGGGGTCCCGGCCGGATGATCTCGGGTGTGTCTCAACAGGTGTCTCGCGGATGACGCTCCTGTCCGGCCCTGCCATGATGGGCCGATGCAAGCGTCAGGTAAGAACGCCGGACTGGGCCTCGCCCTCGTCTCGGCATGCGCGTTCGGCGGTTCGGGTGTCGCGGCGAAGCCGCTGATCGAGGCGGGTCTCGACCCGCTGCACATGGTGTGGCTCAGGGTGGCCGGGGCGGCCCTGGTGCTGTCCCCGCTGGCCTGGCGGCACCGGTCCCTGGTGCGCCGCAAGCCCCTGCTGCTGGCCGGCTTCGGACTGGTCGCAGTCGCGGGCGTGCAGGCCTTCTACTTCGCCTCCCTGTCGCGGATCCCCGTGGGCGTGGCCCTGCTGCTGGAGTACCTGGGCCCCGCCCTGCTGCTCGGCTACATCCGCTTCGTGCAGCGCAAGCCGGTGACCCGCGCGGCCGCGGCCGGGGCGGCGGTGGCCGTCGTGGGGCTGGCCTGCGTGGTCGAGATCTGGGCCGGGCTGAGCCTGGACCTGTTCGGGGTGCTCCTCGGCCTCGCGGCCGCCTGCTGCCAGGCCTTCTACTTCGTCTTCGCGGACCAGGGCGCCGACGCGGAGGACGCGCCGGACCCGCTGGGCGTGATCGCGCACGGCATGATCGTCGGCGCCCTGGTGATGACCGTGATCGCCCGCCCCTGGCAGATGGACTGGCAGGTGCTGGCCGGGAACGCCGCCATGGGCGACCTCCGGGTCCCGGCACTGGCGCTGCTGGGCTGGGTGGTGCTCGTCGCCACCGTGTTCGCGTACCTGACCGGCGTGGTCTCGGTGCGCAAGCTCTCGCCGCAGGTCGCGGGCGTGGTGGCCTGCCTCGAAGCGGTCGTCGCGACCGTGCTGGCCTGGGTGCTGCTCGGGGAGCAGCTCTCCGGCCCGCAGGTGCTGGGCGGCGCGCTGGTGCTCGGGGGCGCTTTCATCGCGCAGTCCTCGCGGCCCGCGCCCGTTGTTGCGCAGGAGGCGCCGCTGCCCGTGCAGGACCGGGAGCCGACCAGCGCCTGAGGGCCGGAAGGGGCGGAGGGCGGATTCCGGTCCGGGGTGGTCCGCGCGGTGGATGCCGCGTAGGGTGCTGACCATGCCTTCGACCGTGCTTTCCGCCGTTCTTCCGCCTCCCGCCGCCTAGCGCGGGCGGCTGCCACCAGAACGGAAGACCCGCCCGGGGAGTTCCCGGGCCGGTACGCGCTGCCCGCGAAGCGATGACCTCCTGTCCTCGTCCTTCACGCATGCGCGGAGAAACACGTGTCGAACCACTCGCCCGCCGCCGGGCGCAGCCTGCTGTACCTCGTCGTCGCCGGAGCCGCCTGGGGCACCGCCGGGGCGGCCGCCTCCCTCCTCTTCCTGGCCAGTGACCTCGGTCCGCTCGCCCTGTCCTTCTGGCGCTGCGCCGGCGGGCTGGCGGTGCTGCTCGGGGTGCTCGCCGTACGCCGCCGCCCCGCGCGGGCGGCGCGGCCCGCGCGGCCTTCGGCGGCTTCGCTGATCGCCACCGGGCTGATGTTCACCCTGTTCCAGGCCGCCTACTTCGGGGCCGTGCGGGAGACCGGCCTGGCCGTCGGCACCGTGGTCACCCTCGGGGCGGGGCCCGTGCTGATCGCGCTCGGCGGCCGGTACTGGATGGGCGAGCGGCTGGGCCGGGGCGGAGTGACCGCCGTCGGCGGTGCCCTGGCGGGGCTGGCCGTACTGGTACTGGGCTCCGGGGGCGGTGAGGTGCGGCCGCTCGGGGTCGGCTGGGCGCTGCTGTCGGCCGCCGGGTACGCGGCGATGACGCTGCGGGCGCGGTGGCTCGGGCGGCGCGGGGCCGGCGGGGACCCGCTGGTCACCACCGCGTGGTCGGTGGCGGTGGGCGCGGTGTGCCTGCTGCCGCTGGCGGCGGTGGAGGGGCTGCTGCCGCACACCGCCGAGCCGGCGCGGGTGCTCTGGCTGCTGGTGTACGTGGCCGTGGTGCCGACGGCGCTCGCGTACGCGCTGTACTTCACCGGGGCGGCCGCGGTGCGCGCCGCGACGGTGTCGGTGGTCATGCTGATCGAGCCGGTCAGCGCGGCGGTGATCGCCGTCGCGGTGCTCGGGGAGCGGCTGACCGGCGCGGTGGTGCTGGGCACCGTACTGCTGCTGGCGGCCGTGGGGGCGCTGATCGCGGCCGAGGCGCGCCGGCCCGCGGGCGGGTTGCGCCGCGGGGCCGGCGGCGGGCCGCAGGACCGGCCCGCCCATGAGCCTCAGAGCGCGCTGATGTAACCCGGGACGGCGATGCCGGGGGCCAGGCCGGCGGCCGGGACGGGGGTCCCGTACGCCGGTGCCACCGGGACCACGCCCGACCAGTGGGGCAGGTCCAGGTCCTCGGCGTCGTCGTTCGGACCGCCCGTGCGGACCTTCGCGGACACCTCGTTCAGGTCGAGCCGGATCACCGCCGTGGCCGCCAGCTCCTTGGCGTTGGCGGGCCGGGAGTCGGTCGAGCGGCCGGGGACGACCTGGTCGACCAGGGCGTCCAGGGCGGTCCGGCACTCCTCCTCGTCCGTCACCTGGTAGGCGGTGCCGTGCACGACCACCGAGCGGTAGTTCATCGAGTGGTGGAAGGCGGACTTGGCCAGCACCAGGCCGTCGACGTGCGTCACCGTGAGGCAGACCGCGAGGCCCGGGTCGGCCTTCCCGGCGGCCAGCAGCGGGCGCGAGCCGGTGGAGCCGTGCACGTAGAGGGTCTCGCCCACCCGGCCGTACAGCGTGGGGAGGACCACCGGCGCGCCGTCGCGGACGAACCCGAGGTGGCACAGGTAGGCCTGGTCGAGTATCGAGTGCACCGTCTCGCGGTCGTAGCGCGCCCGCTGGCGGGCGCGGCTCGGGACGGTGCGGTCGGTGGGCTCGTAGTCGGCGACGGTGGCGGCGCTCATGGTGCGTACTCCATTGCACTAGTGCATAATGTCGTTTGTGCTAGGAGAGTATCTGATCAGTGGGCGTCGCGCATCGGAAATCGCGGCCAGTGTCGAAACGGGCGTCGGATCCGGCGCCCTTGCCCCGGGGGCGCTGCTCCCTCCGATGCGGGAGCTCGCGGCCGCGCTGGGGGTGAACCCCAACACCGTGGCCGCCGCCTACCGGACCCTGCGCGAACGCGGGGTCATCGAGACCGACGGGCGGCGCGGCAGCCGGGTGCGGGCCCGCCCCGCGACCGCGCCGCGCGACGTGCTGCGGATGCCGGTGCCCGAGGGCGTGCGCGACGTCGCGCAGGGCAACCCGGACCTGTCGCTGCTGCCCCCGCTGGACGGGGCGCTGGCCGCCGCCGCCCGGCGGTACGCCGAAGCCCCGACCCTGTACGGCCAGGACCCGGTGCTCCCCGGCCTCGCCCGGCTCGCCCGCGCCGGCTTCGAGGCCGACGGGGTCCCGGCCGGGGCCCTGGCGGTGACCTCGGGGGCGCTGGACGGCATCGAGCGCGTGCTCGCCGCGCACCTGCGGGCGGGGGACGCGGTGGCCGTCGAGGACCCGGGCTGGGGGAGCGTGCTGGACCTGGCCCCCGCGCTCGGCCTGCGGGTGGTCCCGGTGGCCGTCGACGACGACGGGCCGGTGCCGGAGGCGGTGGCCCGGGCGCTGGCGGAGGGGGCGCGGGCCCTGGTGGTGACGGCCCGCGCGCAGAACCCGACCGGCGCCGCCGTCTCCGCGGCCCGGGCGGCGGAGCTCAGGGAGCTGCTGGCCGGCCGTCCGGATGCGCTGCTCATCGAGGACGACCACGGCCACGGGATCGTGGACCTGCCGCTGTGCACGCTCGGCGGGGTGACCCGGCACTGGGCGCTGATCCGCTCGACGGCGAAGGCGTACGGCCCGGACCTGCGCCTCGCGGTGCTCACCGGCGACGCGGTGACGATGGACCGGGTCCGGGGGCGGCAGCGGCTGGGGCCGGGGTGGGTGAGCCGGCTGCTCCAGTACGCGGTGGTCGAGCTGTGGACCTCCGGCGCCGTGGACCGGCGGGCCGTCGCGCGCTCGTACGGGCTGCGGCGGGACGGCCTGGTCGCCGCGCTCGCGGAGCGGGGGGTACGGGCGCACGGCCGGAGCGGGATGAACGTGTGGGTGCCGGTCGCCGACGAGACGGCGGTGGTCACCCGGCTGCTGGCAGCCGGCTGGGCGGTCCGCCCCGGGGCCGGCTACCGCGTCCAGGCGGGCCCCGGGGTGCGGATCACCGTCTCCGGGCTGGACCCGGCGGAGGTCGGGGGGCTGGCCGACGCGGTGGCCGCGGCGGTCCGCCCGGCCGCCGGGTGGCGCTTCGACTGAGACGGGCCCCGCCCCCGCGCGAACGCACCCGCCCCCGCCGCGGAGTGCGGTGGGGGCGGGGCACGGGACGGTGCCGGGCGGCCGGGCCCGTCAGGCGGTCCTGCGCGGCGCGGACCGGGCCTGGGTCAGGGCCGCGCCCGCCAGCACGATCGCCGCGCCGACCGGGGTGTTCCAGTGCAGCTGCTCGCCCAGGACCAGGACGCCGGCGGTGGTGGCGATGACCGGGATGAAGTACGTGACCATCTGCGCGGTGGTCGGCCCGATCTCCGACACCAGCCCGTACTGCATCTGCAGCGCCATCCCCGTGCCCAGGGCGCCCAGCGCGACCACCGAGAGCGTCGGCCACAGCGGGAAGCCGGCCGGAGCCGAGGTGAAGAGCGCGCTGACGGCGGCCAGCTGGGCGGTGGAGGCCATGAGCTGGGCCCCGGTGAGCGCCACCGGGGAGCCGGGGGTGCCGGCCAGGGTGCGGCGGACGTAGATCCAGCCGATCGGGTAGGAGAGCGCGGCCAGCAGGGCCAGCGCGGTGCCCTTGGCGTCGATGCCCGCGAAGCCCTGCCAGGCGCCGAGCACCGTCAGGACGCCCAGGAAGCCGAGGCCCAGCCCCGCGAAGCGGCGGCGCGTGGGGCGGTCCTCGGACAGCGCCACCAGCGAGAGCGCCATGCCCCACAGGGGGGAGGTGGCGTTGCAGATGCCCGCCAGGCTGGAGGGGATGCTCTGCTCGGCGTAGGCGAAGAGCGAGAACGGGACGGTGTTCAGCAGGAGCGCCGCCACCGTGAGGTGGCCCCAGGTGCGCGGGCCGCGCGGGAGCGGCTCCCGGCGCACCAGCAGCACCGCCAGCAGGGCGAGCGCCCCGAAGAACACCCGGCCGAGGGCGACCTGGAAGGGTGCGAACGCCTCGGTGCCCACCTTGATCAGGAGGAAGCTGAACCCCCACACCACCGAGAGGAGGCCGAACCGCAGGCGCCAGTCCAGGCGGGCGGCACCGCCGGTGCCGCGGCGGGTCGGCTGCCGTACGGGGGAGTGGACGGTGGGGCGGGAGGTGGTCGGTGCGCTCATGTGGTTCACTCTGCTGCGCCCGACCTCGTAGAACAAGCGAGAGTTCCTTCGGTGGAAGGCGTAGCATCGCTTACATGTTGAACCTGGAGCGCCTGCGCACCCTCGACGCCCTCGCACGCCACGGCTCGGTCAGCGGTGCGGCGGGCGGCCTCCATGTGACCACGTCCGCGGTCTCCCAGCAGATGGCCAAGCTGGAGCGGGAGGTCGGCCAGCCGCTGCTCGCCAAGAACGGACGCGGGGTCCGGCTCACGGACGCCGGACGGCTGCTCGCCGACCACGCCGCACGGATCATCTCCCAGGTGGAGCTCGCGCAGGCCGATGTGGAGGCCCAGCGGGGCTGCGCGGTGGGGGAGTTGCGGATCGGGGCCTTCCCCACCGCCATGCGGGGGCTGCTTCCCCGCGCCCTCACCGCCCTGCGGGCCGGCCATCCCGAACTGCGGGCCCTGGTACGGGAGCGGGAGCCCGAGGAGAGCATGGCGGCCGTCGTGCGCGGCGACCTGGACATGGCCCTGGCCATCGACTGGCACAACAAGCGGATGCCGGTGCCGGCCGAGCTGTCCCGCGCCCACCTCCTGGACGACGCCGCCGACATCGCGGTCCCGGCGGGCCACCCGCTGGCCGGCCGCGCCCAGATCTCCCTCGGCGACTTCGCCGACGACGACTGGATCTCGTGGAACGAGGGGCAGTTCTGCCACGAGTGGCTGGTGTTCACCCTGCGCGGCATCGGGGTCGAGCCGCGCATCGCGCACATCGCCGAGGAGCACCACACCCAGCTGGCCTTCGTGGAGGCCGGACTGGGCGTGTGCGTGACGCCCCGGCTGGGCCGCGGGCCGGTGCCGCCCGGGGTGCGGCTGCTGCCGGTGAGCGACACGGTCCGCCGCCACGTGTACGTCGTCTGGCGGACGGACGCGGGCCGCCGGCCCTCCATCAGGGCGGCCGTCGCGGCCCTGACCGAGGCGGCCGCGGAAGTCCAGGGCGCGCCCTTCGGGTAGTGCCGGGCCGGCGTTGTCCGGGGGCCCGCGCCCGCCGGACGGAGTCCGGCGCAGCGGCGCGAAGTCGGGGAGGCCCGCCAGGGCCGGGTCGCGCGAGCGGCGCGTCAAGAGGTCAGATCTTGCGGAAGTCCCAGGACACCACCGATTCCGGCGTGAGCCGGATCCAGGCGTGCCGGCCGTCGTGCGGCATCTCCTCGATCCCGAAGTTCTTGACCGGGAAGATCCGTTCCGGCTCCAGCAGCTCCGGGCAGGGCTCGCCGGTGCGCGGCGCCTCGCCCACGAAGGCGGCGCGGCCGGACAGCTCGACCCCGCGCAGTTCCCCGTACTCCTCGCCGGCGTCCACCACGACCGAGATCCGCGGGTCGGCCCGCAGGTCGGCCCAGCGGCGGCTGCGGGTGATCGAGTACAGCCACAGCGAGGTGCCGTCCCAGGCGAACCACAGGGCGCCGACGTGCGGGCGCCCGTCCGGGGAGACCGTGGCCACCCGGCAGGTGCGCCGCTCCCGCAGGAACGCGTCCACCTCCTTGTCGCTCATCATGATCCGCCGGCCCCGCCGCTGCGCCGTCCGCGCGCCCGTGTCCTCGTCCATCCGTCCCGCACCCCTTCACATCTGACTGTGTGTCAGGAATCATGCGTGCTCATCCGTCGCCGCGCCAGGGGGAGTCATGCCGGAACTCGATCCAGCCACCACCGCGCTGCTCACCGTGGAGTGCCAGAACGGTGTGGTGGGCGAGGAGAGCGCCCTGCCCGAGCTGGCGAAGGAGGCCCGCGCCTCCGGGATGCTGGACCGGGTGGCCGCGCTCGTCGAAGCCGCGCGCGGGGCCGGCGTGCAGGTGGTGCACGCGGTCGCCGAGCGGCGGCCCGACGGGCTCGGGGCCAACACCAACGCACGGCTCTTCCGGGCCGCCGGGAAGCTGCCCGTACGGCAGCTGGCCGGCAGCCCCGCGGTGCGGGTCGCCGCCCCCATCACCGTGGACGGGCGCGACCTCGTGGTCCGCCGGCTGCACGGGCTCTCGCCGATGGCCGGCACCGACCTGGACGCCCTGCTGCGCAACCTCGGGGTCCGCACCCTCGTCGTCACCGGGGTCTCCTCGAACATCGCGATCCCGAACACCGTCTTCGACGCCGTCAACCTCGGCTACGAGGTCGTGGTCCCGTCCGACGCCATCGCCGGGGTGCCCGCCTCCTGCACCGCCGAGGTGATCCGCAACTCCCTCGCGCTGGTGGCCGCCGTCACCACGGCCGAAGCCCTCCTCAATGAGTGGGCTCCGCCGCGCTGACGCCCGTAACCTGGGCGGATGCTGTCCGAAGTGATCGCGACCCGCTACGTCACGCCCTTGCGTGAGGGCGGCTCGCTCCCGGGGATCGTCGAGGCCGACGATCTCGGTACCTACGTCATGAAATTCACCGGAGCCGGCCAGGGCCGCAAGACCCTGGTCGCCGAAGTGGTCTGCGGGCGCCTCGCCCAGCGGCTGGGGCTGAGGGTCCCGCGGCTGGTGCAGATGCAGCTCGACCCCGTCATCGGGCTCGCCGAGCCCGACCAGGAGGTCCAGGAGCTGCTCAAGGCGAGCGGCGGGCTCAACCTCGGCATGGACTACCTGCCCGGCTCGATCGGCTTCGACCCCCTCGCGTACCGGACCGACCCGGTCGAGGCGGGGCGCGTCGTCTGGTTCGACGCGCTGGTCAACAACGTCGACCGGTCCTGGCGCAATCCGAACATGCTGGTCTGGCACGGGGACCTGTGGCTCATCGACCACGGCGCCACGATGATCTGGCACCACAACTGGCCCACCGCCCAGGCCGCCGCGGCCAAGCCCTACAACGCCTCGGACCACGTCCTGGCCCCCGTCGGCCCGGACATCGCGGCGGCCGCCGCCGAGCTGGCCCCGCGGGTCACCGAGGAGCTGCTCACCGAGGTCACCGCCGACGTCCCCGACGAGTGGCTCGTCGACGAGCCGGGCTTCGACTCCACCGACGCGGTGCGCCGCGCCTATGTGCAGGCACTGCTGCCGCGCGCCGCCACGATCCACGAGAGGATCACCATGGAGGCCGAGGCCAGGCAGCGGTCCGGTCCGCCGGGCTGGCTCGCCGAGCGCCTCCCTCCCCAGTCGGACAAGAACAAGCAGAAGAGCGGCGACGAGTGACCAAGCGGGACGTGTTCGAATACGCGCTGGTGCGCGTGGTGCCCCGGATGGAGCGCGGCGAGTGCTTCAACGCCGGAGTCATCGTCTACTGCCGGGCGCACTCCTACGTCGCCGCGCGCACCCACCTCGACGAGGCGAAGCTCCTCGCGCTCGACCCCGGGGCCGACGTGGCCGGGGTGCGGGCCGCGCTGCGCGGGGTCGAGGGGCTGTGCGCGGGCGGCGAGGAGGCCGGACAGGCGGCGGGCGACGACGCGGGGCGCAGGTTCCGCTGGCTGATCGCCCCCCGCAGCACGGTGGTGCAGCCGGGACCGGTGCACACCGGCCTGACCGCCGATCCCGCCGCCGAGGTGGAACGCCTGCTGGAGCTGCTGGTCCGCTGATTTCCGGGCGGGTCCGCGCCGCTGCCGCCGGGAGCCGTTGACACGGGGTGCCAGGGCTCCTAGCGTCTCCTCAGCTGAGGCTACTAAGCGGTTGCTCACCTCCGGGCGGCCGTTTCTCAAGGGCGAGGAGAACAGCATGTCCACCACCGAGCAGCGCGTCGCCATCGTGACCGGGGCGGCCCGGGGCATCGGCGCGGCCACCGCGATCCGGCTGGCCGCCGAGGGCCGGGCGGTCGCCGTGCTCGACCTCGACGAGGCGGCCTGCAAGGACACCGTCGAGGCGATCACCGCGGCCGGCGGCAAGGCCCTCGCGGTCGGCTGCGACGTCTCCGACGCCGCCCAGGTGGAGGCGGCCGTCGAGCGGGTCGCGAGCACCCTCGGCGCCCCGACGGTCCTCGTCAACAACGCGGGCGTGCTCCGCGACAACCTGCTCTTCAAGATGAGCGACACCGACTGGGACACCGTCATGAACGTGCACCTGCGCGGCGCGTTCCTGATGGCGAGGGCCTGTCAGAAGCACATGGTGGAGGCCAAGTTCGGCCGCGTCGTGAACCTCTCCAGCAGCTCGGCGCTCGGCAACCGGGGCCAGGCCAACTACGCCGCCGCCAAGGCAGGCCTGCAGGGCTTCACCAAGACCCTGGCGATCGAGCTCGGCAAGTTCGGCATCACCGCCAACGCCGTAGCGCCGGGCTTCATCGTGACCGAGATGACCGCGCAGACCGCCGCCCGTGTCGGCATGGGCTTCGAGGAGTTCCAGCTGGCCGCCGCCTCCCAGATCCCGGTGCAGCGCGTGGGCCGTCCGGACGACATCGCCAACGCCATCGCCTTCTTCACGGGCGAGGACGCCGGCTTCGTCTCCGGCCAGGTCCTGTACGTGGCCGGCGGCCCGCTCAACTGACGGTCCCACGAGAGGCGAGAGGCGGGCGTACGACATGACGGACAGCGGCATCGACAGCGGCAAGGTCGCCCTGGTCACCGGGGCGAGCCGGGGCATCGGCTACGGGATCGCCGAGGCGCTGGTCGCCCGGGGCGACCGGGTCGTGATCACCGGGCGCAACGAGGACGCGCTCAAGGAGGCCGTGGAGCGGCTCGGCGCGGACCGGGTGATCGGGGTGGCCGGGAAGGCGCACGACGAGGACCACCAGGCCCTCGCCGTGGAGCGGGCGATGGAGGTCTTCGGCCGCGTCGACTTCCTGGTCAACAACGCGGGCACCAATCCGGTCTTCGGGCCGATCGCGGACCTGGACCTCGGGGTGGCGCGCAAGGTCTTCGAGACGAACGTGATCTCGGCCCTGGGCTTCGCCCAGCGGACCTGGCACGCCTGGCAGAAGGACCACGGCGGGGCGATCGTGAACATCGCCTCCATCGCCGGGGTCTCCGCCTCGCCCTTCATCGGGGCGTACGGGATGAGCAAGGCCGCGATGATCAACCTGACCCTCCAGCTGGCGCACGAGATGGCACCGGCGGTGCGGGTCAACGCGATCGCCCCGGCGGTGGTCAAGACCAGGTTCGCGCAGGCGCTCTACGAGGGCCGGGAGCAGGAGGCCGCGGCGGCCTACCCGCTCGGCCGGCTCGGGGTCCCGGAGGACATCGGCGGAGCCGCCGCATTCCTGACATCTGCACAAGCGGAATGGATCACCGGACAAACTCTCGTCGTCGACGGGGGAATGTTCCTCAATGCCGGTGTGCACTGACCGATAACCGGACGCATTTGCCTCCAGATGGGAGGCAAATGCGTATCGAATCGGGCCGAAATCGGTCAAGTGCCTCACGAAACCTACCCATTGGATTTGTGAGGCACTGCGGTAGGGTCTGCCGCACCCCTGGCTGATCGAGGAGCGTGCACGTGTTCAACCGGACCAGATGCCTGCAGATCGCTGCGGCCGTTGCGTCCATATCCCTGCTCGCAGGATGCGGCCTGTTCTCGGACGACGGTGACGCCGCCGCGAAGCGCATCACCGTAGGCACGATGAGCGCGCCCAGCACCCTCGACCCGGCGGCGGCCTGGGACGGCTCCTGGGAGCTCTACCGCAACGTCTACCAGACCCTGCTGGCCTTCCCCACGGGCAGTACCAAGCCCCAGCCCGACGCGGCCCAGAACTGCGAGTTCACCGACTCGGCGAACACCGCCTACCGCTGCACCCTGCGCAAGGGCCTGAAGTTCTCCGACGGCGAGGTGCTGGACGCCAAGGCGGTCAAGCACTCCCTCGACCGGATCAAGACGATCAACCACATGTCCGGTCCCGCCGGTCTCTTCAACAGCCTCGACAAGATCGAGGCGCCGGACGCGCTCACGGTCGTCTTCCACCTGAAGACCCCCGACGCGACCTTCCCGTACGTGCTGGGCTCCCCGGCGGCCTCCCTGGTCGCGCCGAAGGAGTACCCGGCCAACAAGGTCCGCGACGACGGCAAGGTCATCGGCTCCGGCCCCTACGTCCTCACCTCGTACACGGAGGGCGGCGAGGCGGTCCTCGGCCGCAACGAGAACTACACCGGCTTCGCCAACCGCCACAACGACGGCGTGACGATCCGCTACTTCTCCGACTCGAAGAAGATGATCGCGGCCCTCAAGGGCAAGGAGATCGACGCCACCTACCGAGGCCTCTCCGCCGCGGAGATCAAGGACCTCCAGACCCCCGCCTCGCACGCCCAGGGCGTGCAGGTCGTGGAGAACGTCGGCGCCGAGATCCGCTACCTGGTCTTCAACCCGAACGACCCGCAGGTCAACAAGCAGGCCGTGCGCCAGGCGATCGCCCAGGTCATCGACCGCGGCGCCATCGTCTCCAAGGTCTACCAGGGCACCGCCGAGCCGCTCTACTCGATGGTCCCCAAGGGCGTCGTGGGCCACAAGACGCCCTTCTACGACATGTACGGCAACCCCGACGTCGCCAAGGCCAAGAAGATCCTCACGACCGCCGGGATCACCCAGAAGGTGGAGCTGACCTTCTGGTACACCACCGACCGCTACGGGGCCTCCACCGCCGACGAGTTCACCGAGATCAAGCGCCAGCTCGACGAGAGCGACCTCTTCAAGATCAACCTGCGCGGCCAGCCGTGGAAGACCTTCCAGGAGGGCTACCAGAAGGGCCAGTACCCCGTCTTCGGGCGAGGCTGGTTCCCCGACTTCCCGGACCCCGACAACTTCATCGCGCCGTTCGTCGGCAAGGAGAACGCGGTCGGCACCCCGTACGAGCCCACGCAGATCCTGAACGAGCTGCTGCCCAAGTCCCGCCGCGAGGGCGACCGGTCCGCGGGCGTCAGGGAGTTCGAGGCGGCCCAGCAGATCTTCGCCCAGGACGTCCGGCTGCTGCCGCTGTGGCAGGGCAAGCTGTACGTCGGCGCGCGCGAGGACATCGCAGGCGCCGAGCGGGCCCTGGACCCGCAGACCGCCATGCAGATGTGGGAGCTGTACCGCAAGACCAGCTGGTGATCGCGGCGGTCCCGCCGGCCCCGGTGGTTCCGGCGGGACGCCCGGGTGGTGGCGTTGTCAGTGGTCCCCGGTAGGTTCGGATCAGTTGCACGAACTTGTACCGGAGGTTGTCGACGTGACCCAGATGCTGCCCGAGTCCTGGCTCCCCGTCCTCGGCGGGGAGCTGGACCAGCCCTACTTCAAGGAACTCACCGAGTTCGTCGAGAAGGAGCGGGCGAACGGGCCGGTCTACCCGCCCCGCGAGCAGGTCTTCGCGGCCCTGGAGGCCACGCCGTTCGACAAGGTGAAGGTCCTGGTCCTCGGCCAGGACCCCTACCACGGCGCCGGCCAGGGACACGGCCTGTGCTTCTCCGTGCAGCCCGGGGTCAAGACCCCGCCCTCGCTGCGCAACATCTACAAGGAGATGAAGGAGGAGCTCGGCCTGCCGGTCCCGGACAACGGGTACCTGATGCCGTGGGCCGAGCAGGGCGTCCTGCTGCTCAACGCCGTCCTCACCGTCCGCGAGGCCGAGCCCAACTCCCACAAGGGCAAGGGCTGGGAGAAGTTCACCGACGCGGTCATCCGCGCCGTGTCCGACCGCCCCGACCCGGTCGTCTTCGTGCTCTGGGGCGCATACGCCCAGAAGAAGATCCCGCTCATCGACGAGGAGCGGCACGTGATCGTCAAGGGCGCCCACCCCTCGCCGCTGTCGGCGAAGAAGTTCTTCGGCTCCCGGCCCTTCACGCAGATCAACGAGGCCGTCGCCGCGCAGGGCCATGAGCCGATCGACTGGCGGATCCCGGACCTGGGCTGACACCACACCGCGCCTCGGCGCCAGAGCCGGTGCCTCCGGCTAGCTTCTTGATGATCGGACCGGACAGGTCCGGCGGAGCGAGCCGGAGGTCCCGTTGACGGAGAAGCAGCAGGAGGCGTCGGAGGACGCCGTCATGACCAGGATCGGCCAGGCCGTCATCCTGCTGCACGCCGGGGACCGCGAGGAGGCCCGCAACCGGCTCGGTGAGATCTGGTCCGAGATCGGCGAGGAGGGCGACTCCCTCCACCGCTGCACCCTCGCGCACTACCTGGCCGACGCCCAGGACGACCCCGCCGACGAGCTGGCCTGGGACCTGCGGGCGCTGACCGCCGCCGACTGCCTCGGCGAGCGGCTCGGGGAGGCGCTCCCCGGGCGGGGCGAGCCGCACCCGGCCGTGCGGGTGTTCTACCCGTCGCTGCACCTCAGCCTCGCCGCCGACTACGCCAAGCTGCGCCGGCCCGAAGAGGCCCGGGTCCACCTCGCGCGAGCCCGGGCGGCCACCGGAGCGCTGTCCGACGACGGGTACGGGAACGGCGTGCGGGCCGCCATCGCCCGCCTGGAGCGCCGGCTGGCGGCGGAGGCGGGCCCGGGGCCCCGCCCGTTCCCCGAGCAGTCGTAGGGAGCCACGCCGCCCCTGCGCGCCCCGGGGACCGTACGGGTTCCCTACGGGTTCCGTACGGGCTTCAGCCGCCCTCGGCGCCCTCGACGCCCGCGCAGATCCGGGCCTCCGGGCCGTCCGGGTCCCAGTTCCCGTGCCGGCGGCCCAGCGCGCACACGTCCGCAGGCCGCACCGGCAGCTCCCGCGCCAGCCCGGGCGGCAGCTGCGCCTGCGGCCCCTTGGCGTGCGCACGGCCCTGCGGGCCCCCCTCGCCGTGCCCGGCCGGCTCCGCCGGCACCGGGATGTCGGGGACCCCGGGGGCGGCCTGTGCGGCCCCGCCGCCCTCGGCACGCGGCCCGGGCACCGTGCGCGCCGCACCCCGGCCCGCGGCCGTCGGGGCCGACGGGCGCACCCCCTCGCGGGGCACCGCCTTCAGCGCCTCCAGGGCGGGCGCCTGGACGACCACGGGCAGCGCCCCCGGCCCGCCGCGCGGCTCGTGCCGGGGCGGCAGCCCGGCGGCGCGGGCCGCCTCCGGGCCCGTCCGCGCGGGGTTGACGTTCACGCAGCCGGAGACGGCCGAGACGGCACAGACGGCTCCGAGGAGCAGCTTCGTCGAGGTTCGGGTTGGATGCACCCGCGCAACTCTGCTGTGCGAGCACCCCGTTGCGAAAACCCTGAGCCGATATTCACCCCGCACGGGTGACGCGTAGGGGATGTCCGGCCGACACCGGACCGGGCCCGGCTACTCGCCGGTGACGCCGTCGATGTGCTCGCGCAGCAGGTCCGCGTGCCCGTTGTGGCGGGCGTACTCCTCGATCATGTGGGTGTAGACCCAGCGCAGGCTGAAGACCTCCCCGCGGTGGTGGCTCTCGGCGTCGGACACCGCGTCCAGGGAGCGGTCCGCGGCCGCCTCCCGGGCCAGCTCGACCTCGGTCCGCCAGACCTGCTCGGCCGAGGCCCAGGTGTCCCCGTCGGTGAACTCGAAGTCGCCGTCCCGGTTTTCCCGGGTGCTGTACAGGTCGGGCAGGTCCGCGCCGAGGCTGATCTCCCGGAACCAGTACCGCTCCACCTCCGCCATGTGCCGCACCAGGCCCATCAGGCTCAGTGCGGAGGGAGCGAGCGGGGCGAGGCGCAGCTGCTCCTCGGAGAGGCCCTCGCACTTCCAGGCGAGGGTGGAACGGTGGTAGTCGAGCCAGCCGTCCAGCATCTCCCGCTCGCCGGCGGTGGTGGAGGGTTCGGGGCGGTGCGATCCGTTGGAGGTCATGGTCCACATCCTGGACGAACGCGCCCCCTCCCACCAGGGATTAAGCTGCCGCTGTCCCATACGGCACATACCAGGAGGCTCCCGGTGAAGGTCGGCGTCATCGGACTCGGCGACATCGCGCAGAAGGCGTACCTGCCCGTCCTCACCACCCGCCCCGGGATCGAGCTGCACCTGCAGACCCGTACCCCGGCCACCCTCGAACGGATCGGAGACATCCACCGCGTACCGCCGCAGCGCCGCCACACCACGCTGGACTCCCTGCTCGCCGAAGGCCTCGACGCCGCCTTCGTGCACGCCCCGACGGACACCCACCCGGTGATCGTGGAGCGGCTGCTGGAAGCGGGCGTGGCGACCTACGTGGACAAGCCGCTGGCCTACGAGCTGGCCGACTCGCGGCGCCTGGTGGAACGCGCGGAGGAGCTCGGGGCCGGTCTCTTCGTCGGCTTCAACCGCCGCCACGCGCCCGGCTACACGCTGTGCGCCGACCACCCGCGCGACCTGATCGTCATGCAGAAGAACCGGGTCGGGCTGCCCGAGGACCCCCGCACCCTGGTCCTGGACGACTTCATCCACGTCGTCGACACCCTGCGCTTCCTGCTTCCAGGCGAGGCCGACCACATCGACGTCCGGGCCGTGGTGCGCGAGGGGCTGATGTCCCAGGTGGTGCTCCAGATGTCGGGCGACGGGTTCACCGCCCTGGGGATCATGAACCGGCGGTCCGGGTCCGCCGAGGAGGTCCTGGAGGTGTCCGGCCAGGACTCCAAGCGCCAGGTCGTCAACCTCGCCGAGGTCGTCGACCACCGGGGCCAGCCCACCGTGCGCCGGCGCGGGGACTGGGTGTCCGTGGCCCGACAGCGCGGCATCGAGCAGGCCGTGGACACCTTCCTGGAGGCCGTGGAGAGCGGCAAGGTGCTCAGCGCCCGGGACGCCCTGCTCACCCACGAGCTGTGCGAGCGGGTGGTGCTGACGGCTCTGGAGCAGGCCTCCCCGGCCTGACCGCCCGTACGCCCCGGGTCGCGCAGTACAGCACCAGCGCGGCCAGGGAGGCGCCCGCGGGCCAGTTCCCGAAGCGGACGAAGGGGGTCGTGCCCCGGGCGAGCGGCACCTCGTACACGGCCGCCGTACTGGCCGAGGTGGGCAGCGCGGGCCCGGTCCGGCCGCCCGAGGGCCCGTACACCGTACTGACGCCGGTCAGGGTCGCATGCACCACCGGGCGGCCGGTCTCGGCTGCGCGCAGGGCCGCCAGGGAGGCGTGCTGGGCCGGTGCCCAGCTCTCCTGGAAGGTCGAGGTCGCCGACTGCGCGACCAGCACCCCGGCCCCCTCGCGGACCAGGTGCCGGCTCATGTCGGGAAAGGCCGACTCGAAGCACACCAGCGGGCCCAGCCGCGCCCCGCCGGGCAGGGGCATCACCACCGGGGCCGCGCCGCGCATCCGGTCCTCGCCCGCCGCCTTGCCGACCGAGGTGGCCCAGCCCAGCACCGAGCGGGCCGGAACGTACTCCCCGAAGGGGACCAGCCGCATCTTGTCGTACCGGTCACCGGTGGGGCCCTCCGGCCCGACCAGCACCGAACTCTTGTAGATCCCGGGCCGGTCCGAACGCCGGGCGTCCACGTTGACCAGCAGCGGGGCGCCGAGCTCCGCCGACAGGGCCGCCAGCCTCCGGGACAGGTCGGGCCGCGCCGCCAGATCCGCCCCGACACTGCTCTCGCCCCACACCACCAGGTCGGGGTGCGTCCCCGCCAGACCCCTCGTGAGGCGCTCCCCGGTGTCGAACCGCCGCTCCGCGCCGTCCGCCCCGCCCACCAGGCCCGGCTGCACGACGGCCACGCGCAGCCCGCCCGACACCTCGGGACGCGGCAGCCACAGCCACACCACCCCGGTCAGCACCGCACACCCCGCCACCGAGGCCACCGCCGGAACCCGCGCCCCCGGCACCGCCACCAGCAGTACCACCGCACAGTTCAGCGCCACCACCAGCAGGCTCACCAGCCACACCCCGCCCAGCGAGGCCAGCCGCAGCGCCGGCGGCACCTCCCACTGACTCGCCCCGAGCAGCCCCCAGGGCCCGCCCAGCCCCTGCCAGGACCGGGCCAGCTCCGACAGCAGCCACCCCGCCGGTACGAGGACCAGCCCGGCCGCCGCCCGACCCGGGCCCGGCGCCCCGCCGAACGACTCCCGCACCAGCAGCGCCCAGGGGATCCAGAGCAGCCCCAGCAGCACGGCGAGGGGGACCAGGAACACGTGCAGGCTGGGCAGCAGCCAGTGGTGCACCGCCACGATGAAGCCCGCACCGCCCAGCCAGCCCTCCAGCGCTGCGCGCCGCCCGGTGGGTGCGGAACGCAGCAGGAGCATCCAGGGCACGAGGGCGACGTACGCCGCCCACCACAGCCCCGGCGCCGGGAAGGCGAGGCAGGGCAGCGCCCCGGCGGCCACCGCGGCCGCCGCACGCCGCCACCGGGTCCGCTTCGCGAGCAGCATGACGCGCCTCCGCTTCCAGTGTGGGACCGCCCCCGGCCGGGCGCGGCCGGGGCAGGACCCGGGCGGGGGCCCGCCCAGGGCCCAGGGGGTGGCTCAGGGGGTGGCTCAGGCCGACGTGTGGCGCCACTTCTCGTGGACCGTGACCCCCGTGAGCCGCCAGCCGTCCGCGGTGCGGGCGAGGGTGAAGGCGTAGCGCCCGGCCGCGACGAAGTTCGGGGCCGTGGCCGGGTCGTCGGGGCCGGCCAGCCGCATCGGGTTCAGGAAGTCCGCCCGTACCCGCGCCGAGTCCCCGGGGGAGCCGTCCCGGTCCTCCAGCCGGATCAGCCGGTTGACGATCAGGTGCTGGCGCACCGGGAAGAGCCCCATGGTCTCCGCCAGCCAGTCGGCGACCTCCGCGGCCGGGCCCTCGACCCCGCCCGCCGAGCTGTAGTCGGCCCGTCCGGCAGGCGTGAACAGGGCCCGGTAGGCGGCCCAGTCCCCGTCGTCGACGGCCGCCGCGTACCCCGACACCACCTCGTCGATGGCGAGACGGTCCATCACGGTCGCCAAGTCCACACGCTGCGTCATCGGGTCAGTGTGGGGCTGCGGGGCGACGAGGCCAAGGGGCGTGCGGCCATTGATCCGCACGGCGCCGATCAGTGACCGGAATGCGCCTCCCGTTGCCGGATCACGACCAGGAACGCGTCGGTGGCCAGGTCCATCACCACCTCCGCCGGCACGCCCTCGCGCATCCGCTGCGCCGCGTACTCCTCCGCGGGCCAGCTCCCCCGCGGACTTCCCGCCGGAAAACGCTCAAGTACCACCCGGCCCATGGGACACCCCCTGCTGCTCGCCTTCAGGTCTCTGCGGGGACAACGACGCGGGGGCCGCCCGGGAACGTTCCCGGGCGGCCCCCGCGTCGAGTTCAGGCCATGGGCCGGAGGGGGGCTAGGAGCCCGACTCGCCCGCGTGCGGGCTGAGCACGCCCATGCCGATGAGTACGAACAGCGCGATGCCGAGCAGGATCCGGTAGACCACGAACGGCATGAAGCTCTTGGTGGAGATGAACTTCATGAACCATGCGATGACCGCGTAGCCGACGAAGAAGGCGAGCACCGTGGCGAAGACCGTCGGTCCCCAGAAGATGTGTCCGGGGTTCTCGACCACGTCCTTGATCTCGAACGCGCCGGAGGCCAGCACGGCCGGGATGGCCAGGAGGAAGGAGTACCGGGCCGCCGCCTCGCGGGTGAAGCCCAGCAGCAGACCGCCGGAGATCGTCGCGCCGGACCGGGAGACACCGGGGACGAGCGCCATCGCCTGGCACAGACCGAAGACCAGGCCGTCCTTGACGCCCAGTTCGCGGAGCGTCTTGCGCTGCTTGACCACGCGGTGCCGGCCGCCCTCCTCGTCGCGCGAGGCCAGCCAGTCGGCGAAGCCGAGGACGAGGCCCATCACGATCAGGGTGGTCGCGGTCAGCCGCAGGTCACGGGCCGGGCCGGTGATCTGGTCCTTGAACGCCACGCCGAGGACGCCGATCGGGATCGAGCCGACGATGACCAGCCAGCCCATCTTGGCGTCCTGCTCGGAGCGCAGCGCCTTGGTGAACAGGGAGCGGAACCAGGTGGAGATGATCCGCCCGATGTCCTTGCGGAAATAGATCAGCACGGCGGCCTCGGTGCCGATCTGGGTGATGGCCGTGAAGGCCGCACCCGGATCGTGCCAGCCGGCGAAAGCCGCGGTCAGCCGCAGGTGGGCACTGGAGGAGATCGGGAGGAACTCCGTGAGCCCTTGGACGAGACCGAGGATTAGGGATTCGAACCAGCTCATGTCGGGGTGCGCTCGTCCTTGTGATCGTCGGGCAGTTCGGGTCCGATGCTAGGGCCCGTGGGGAGCCGCCGTGACCACTGGGGGGTGCCCGGGGGAGGGCTCGGCCGCGGCGGCGGGCGCCAGCCGGTGCCGCTTGCGCCAGGCGACCGTCGCCGCGACCGCCCCGGAGACGGCGATGAAGCCGAACGAGACCAGGAACGCGGGCGATCCGGGGGAGGAGGCGCTGGCGCCGGCGATCACGTACGCGGCGGTGTTGGGCACCGTCCCGAGCGCCGTCGCGAGGAGGAAGGGGAGCCAGCCGCAGCGGGAGACGGCGGCGAGGTAGTTGGCCGCGGCGAAGGGCACCCCGGGAAAGATCCGGACCGCGAGCATCGAGCGGAAGCCGTGCCGGCTCAGCTGGCTGTCGGCCGCCTCCAGCCAGCGCCCGCGCAGATACGGACGCAACGCCTCCTGCCCCATGGCCCGGCCCAGCCCGAAGGCGAGCCCCGCGCCGACCACGGTGCCGCCGACGGCCGCCACCAGCCCGAACTGGGATCCGAACACCGCCCCGGCGGCGAGGTTGAGCAGCGGCCGGGGCACGAACGCGGCGGTGCACACCCCGTACGCACCCGCGAACAGCAGCACCCCCGTACCCACCGGCAGTCCGGGCGGCCAGCCCTGCGACAGCAGCCGCTGGGGCTCGTAGAGCAGTACGCAGACCCCGGCCGCGACCAGCAGCACGACGAGCAGCGCCAGCCGGGCCATCGGCGCGAGGAGGAGGGACATCCGGGGAGACTAACCGACACATATGGCGCCCCGCCGTAATCCAGACCTCATCCAGACCTCATCCAGACCTCATCCAGACCTCATCCGGGCCCGTCCGGGCCCCGTCCGGGCCCCGTCCGGGCTTCTTCCAGGAGACCTCCGGCCCGCGGCGCGGATAAATCGTTCGACGCCGCCCCGGCCCTCCGGCAGGATCTGGGGCATGTCCCGGTACGCCTTCCCCGCAGCGCCGTCCGCAGTCGCGGACGCGCCGAAGGCTGCCGTTCCCGCCTCCCCGGCCGTCGCCCTCGCAGAGGCGTTCGCCGCAGCGGCACCCGCCGCTTTCGACGGCGCACGAAGCTGACCCTTCCCGGATCGTCCGGCGGACCCCACAGGGGGAGGGTCGGCTGAACCCAGGGGTCCCGATCGAGCTTCGAGCCACGGGAAGAGATCATGGCCAAGACGGCCTTCGCCCGCACCAAGCCGCACCTCAACATCGGCACCATGGGCCACGTCGACCACGGCAAGACCACCCTCACCGCCGCCATCACCAAGGTCCTCGCCGAGCGAGGCGGCGCCTCCTTCGTACCGTTCGACCGCATCGACCGGGCCCCCGAGGAGGCCCGCCGCGGCATCACCATCAACCTCACGCACGTCGAGTACGAGACCGACACCCGGCACTACGCCCACGTCGACATGCCCGGCCACGCCGACTACATCAAGAACATGGTCACGGGCGCGGCCCAGCTAGACGGGGCGATCCTCGTCGTCTCCGCCCTCGACGGGGTCATGCCCCAGACCGCCGAGCACGTCCTGCTCGCCCGCCAGGTCGGCGTCAACCACATCGTGGTGGCCCTCAACAAGGCCGACGCCGGCGACCCCGAGCTGACCGACCTGGTCGAGCTGGAGGTCCGCGACCTGCTCTCCGCGCACGGCTACGGCGGCGACTCCACGCCGGTCGTACGGGTCTCCGGGCTCGGCGCGCTGGAGGGCGACCCGCAATGGACCGGCGCGATCGAGGCACTGCTCGACGCGGTGGACACGTACGTGCCGATGCCGGTGCGGTACACCGACGCGCCGTTCCTGCTGCCGGTCGAGAACGTCCTGACCATCACGGGCCGGGGCACCGTCGTCACCGGCGCCGTCGAACGCGGCACCGTCCGGGTCGGCGACCGGGTCAGCGTCCTCGGGGGCGACGGCGAGCCCGTCGAGACCGTGGTCACCGGCCTGGAGACCTTCGGCAAGCCGATGGAGTCCGCGGAGGCGGGCGACAACGTCGCGCTGCTGCTGCGCGGGGTCCACCGCGACGGGGTGCGCCGCGGGCACGTCGTCGCGGCGCCCGGGAGCGTGGCGCCGAGCCGGCGCTTCACCGCGCAGGTGTACGTGCTCTCGGCGCGCGAGGGCGGGCGCACGACGCCCGTCTCGACCGGCTACCGGCCGCAGTTCTACGTCCGGACCGCCGACGTGGTCGGGGACGTGGACCTGGGAGAGGCGGCGGTGGCCCGGCCCGGGGAGACGGTCGCGATGACCGTCGAGCTGGGCCGGGACGTGCCCCTGGAGGCGGGGCTCGGCTTCGCCATCCGCGAGGGCGGCCGCACGGTCGGCGCGGGGACGGTGACGGCCGTCCTCGGCTGAGTCCCACCCCGGCGTGGTGACGGCGGTCCCGCTGAGCGAGACTGCCGTCACCACGGCGTGCGCGGACGCGAGGGAAGAGGGGGCCCACATGGGCGGCGAAACGGCACTGGTGCTCGGCGGCGGAGGCCTCACCGGCGTCGGCTGGGAGTCCGGGATCCTGTACGGGCTCGCCCGGGCCGGCGTGGACCTCACCACCGCCGACCTGGTCGTCGGCACCTCGGCCGGCTCCGTCGTCGGCGCCCAGCTCACCGCGGGCCTCACCGCCCGCGAGCTGTACGAGCGCCAGCTCGGCGACCCGTCCGGGGAGCGCCCGGCCCGGCTCGGCGCCGGGGTCTTCGCCCGCTACGCCCTCGCCATGGTGCGCTCCCGGGACGCCGCCGCGTACCGCCGCCGCGTCGGCGCCTTCGCCCTGGCCGCGGAGACCGGAGCGGAGGCGGCGCGGCGCGAGGTGCTGGCGGCGCGGCTCGTGTCGCACGAGTGGCCCGAACGGCGGCTCGTCGTCACCGCCGTCGACGCGCTCAGCGGGGCCCCGGCCGACTTCGACCGGGCGAGCGGGGCCGGGCTCGTCGACGCCGTCGCCGCGAGCTGCGCCGTACCGGGCGTCTGGCCCCCGGTGACGGTCGGCGGGCGCCGCTTCATCGACGGCGGGGTCCGCTCGGCGACCAACGCCGACCTCGCGGCCGGGTACGCGCGCGTGGTGATCCTCGCGCCGATCGCGCTCGGATCCGCCCTGGTGCCCTCACCCGCCTCCCAGGCGGCCCGGCTGCGGTCGGCCGGCGCCCGGGTACTGCTGATCACCCCGTCCCCGCAGGCCCGCAAGGCCTTCGGGCGCAACGTCCTGGACCCCGCCCGGCGGGACCCCGCCGCCCGGGCCGGGCTCGCGCAGGCCGCCGGGCACGCGGCCGACGCGGCGGCCGTCTGGGCGGCCTGACAATGGTGGGGTGAGCGACGAACAGATCCCGGTGATCCGGGAAGTGGGCCAGGGCACCGCCAAGCTGATGCCGGACGTGGACCGGGAGCGGGCCTGGCTGCTCACCGTGGACGGGGCGCCCCAGTCCTACGTCGACCTCGACGAGCCCGAGCACCTGGAGTTCGAGTACGTACGCCGCCTCGCGCACGTACTGGACTGCGCGGCGGAGCCGGGGGCCGCCCTGGACCTGCTGCACCTGGGCGGCGGCGCGCTCACCCTGCCGCGCTACGCCGCGGCCGTCCGCCCGGGGTCCCGGCAGAGCGTGGTCGAGTTCGACGCCGCCCTCGTGGAACTGGTGGAGCGGCACCTGCCGCTGGCCGCCGGCGCGCGGGTCACGGTGCACGCCGCCGACGCGCGGGCCTGGTTGGAGGCCGCCCCGGCGGCGAGCGCGGACGTGCTGGTCGCCGACGTGTTCGGGGGCTCGCGGGTGCCGGCCCAGCTGACCTCGGTGGAGTACGCGCGGCAGGCGGCGCGCGTGCTGAGGCCCGGCGGGCTGTACGCGGCGAACCTGGCCGACGGGGCGCCGTTCGGCTTTCTCAAGGCCCAGCTGGCCAACTTCGCGACCGCGTTCGCGGAACTCGCGCTCGTCGCCGAGCCGGGGGTGCTGCGCGGGCGGCGCTTCGGCAACGCGGTCCTGCTGGCCTCGGACGCCCCGCTGCCGCTGGCCGCGCTGGCCCGGCGGTGCGCCGCAGACGCCTTCCCCGCCCGGGTGGAGTCGGGGGAGGGGCTCGCCCGGTTCATGCGCGGGGCGCGTCCGGTCGCCGACGCGGACGCGGTCTCCTCGCCGGCCCCGCCGGAGGGGGCCTTCAGCCTGGGGTGACCCCGGCCGGGGCGGCCGCCTCCGCCGGGGCGGGGGCGGAGCCCTTCACGGGCGGGGGCTTCCGGGTGATCCGGCGCACCTCCGGAACGAACAGGACCAGGGCGGTGGCGGCGACCACCAGCCCCGCGCAGCCCCACAGCGCCTGGGACCGGCCGAAGGCGGTCTCGGCCGGACCGGCCAGGGCCGTGGCGAGCGGGAGCATGGAGACCGAGCCGAGCCAGTCGTAGGCGGAGACCCGGGAGAACTTGTCCTCGGGTATCTCCTGGTGCATCGTGGTCATCCAGCTCACGCCGAACACCTCGATCGCGGCGCCGCTGAAGAACATCACCGTGCACAGCCCCCAGACCGGCAGCGGCACCGCGAGCCCGGCCGACGGCAGCGCCAGCGGGAACACGCACAGGGTGCCGACCAGCAGCAGGCGGCGCGGCTTCCACACCATCATCAGGACCGCTCCGGCGATGGTGCCCGCGCCGAAGAAGGCCAGGGCCATGCCCCACGGCCCGGGGCCGCCCAGATGGTCGCGGGCGACGAGGGGCCCGTACACCGCCTCCGCCGCCCCCACGACGGCGACGACCACGGAGAACTGGAGCACGATGCTCCACAGCCAGGGCCGGGTCCGGAACTCCACCCAGCCCTCGCGCAGGTCCGTCAGCAGGCCCCCGCCCGGGGGCCGCTCGGAGGTGCGGCCGACGTCGAGGAAGGCGCGCAGGGAGCCCGCGACGGCGAAGGCGGCCGCGTCCACGGCCAGTACCCAGCCGGGACCGACCGCGGCGATCAGAGCGCCGCCGAGGGCCGCGCCGCCGAGGGCGGCGCCGCTCATGGCCATGCGGAAGAGAGCGAAGGCGCGGTTGGCGTGCTCGCCGGAGACGCTGGACAGGAGCATGCCCTCGGCGGCCGGGTTGAAGAAGGCGGTGCCGGTGCCGCAGAGCGCGGTGAGCAGCATCATCTGCCACAGCTGCGGTTCGCCGGTGAGCACGAGCGCGGCGAAGGCAGCCTGCGAGACGCAGTTGAGGGCGTTGGCCGCGACCATCACGCGGTGCCGCGGCAGCCGGTCGGCGAGTGCCCCGCCGACGAGGAGGAAGAGGACGAGGGGCAGCGTGCGGGCGGCGGCGACGAGGCCGACGTCCGCACTGCTGCCGCCCGCTTCGAGCACGGCGAAGGAGGCGGCGATGAGCGCGCCGTGACTGCCCAGGTTGGTGACGACCGCGGCGCCCGTCAGGAGGCTGTAGTTGCGTCCGGCCCAGGCGGGCAGGCGGCGGGAGGTCCGGAGGACGGTGCGGGGGGTCACCCCGGGACTATCCCCTGCCCCGGGCCGATCATCCAAACGAAATAAGGGAAAGCGGATGATCGGCCTGGGTTTCGTACGGGCTGCGGGCCCCGGGGCGCCGGGGTCGTGCCGGAGCGGAGGGCCTCTGGATCAGCCGCCGCTGAGGCGGACCGAGCTGAGGATCTTCTCGTAGGTCGCCTGGTCGACCTCGCCGGGGACGCCGGCGGCTCCGTAGAGGACCCAGCTGGCGAAGTCACCCTTGGAGTTCTTGAAGCTGAAGGCGATGCTCTTGCCGTCCGAGGAGCACTTGTTCTCCTTGGGGACGCCGCTCACGGTCGCCGTCGCCACGTGCCCCTTGAGACCGGAGAGGGTGGTGTACTCCTTGGTCTCGGTGAACTTGACCATCTCCTTGGGCAGCTTCTGCGAGTACGCGGCGAACACCCAGGTGCCCGCCTCGCTGTGCGCCGCCTGGGCGGTGTCCTTGGCGCCCTGGCCGCCCTTGGTGCCGGTGCCGGCCAGGGAGGTGCTCTCCTCGCGTCCGTCCTTGTTGGAGTCCACCTTGCACCAGTCCTCCTTGAGGTAGGCGGGTGCGGAGAACGTGACGAGGGGGGAACCGTCCTTCTTCTCGGCGTCCTCGAAGCCGGCGATCATGCCGGAGCCCAGCACGTTCCACTCCGGCGGGACGTCGAAGGCGGTGCCGTGCTTCGGGTTGATGACCACCTTCCAGCCGGGGATCACCGGCTTGACGTCGCCGCCCGCGCGCGGGTTGTCGCCGCTCGGGGCCGGGGGCGCGACCGGGGCGACGGGCGCGGAGGCGGCGGTGGAGGCGGCCGGCTTGTTGTCGGCCTCGTTGGAGCCCTTGTCGTCCCGGGTCAGCACGAAGGCGGCGGTGGCGGCCGCCGTCACCACGACCGCGGAGGCCGCGACGATGGCGACGGTCCGGGTGGAGAAGGGGCTCCCGCCGGACGACTGCGCGGGGGGCTGCTGCTGGGGGGCGTTGCCCCACGGCTGGACCGGGGGCGGGGTCTGGTAGCCCGCCTGCGGGTATCCGTAACCGGGCTGCTGCTCACCGAATCCCGGCTGGGGCTGCTGCTGGTACGGGTTCGGCTGTCCCGGCTGCTGCTGGTACGGGTTCTGATGCGCGCCCTGGGGGTTCTGCTCGCCCCCGGGCGGCTGCTGCTGTCCTGGCCACATGGCCGGTAACCATAGTGGGAGCCGCGGACAGGAGCCACGTCCGCCCCCCGTTCGACTCTGGCCAACTCCATCTACTCGTGGGTAACATCGCGTGCCATGAGCGCAGAACAGATGAACGTGGGCGAACTGCTCGCCCAGACGGTGCCGATGGCCCGCACCCTGAACCTCGAGTTCCTGGAGACCACCCCGGAGCGCGCCGTCGTCCGCCTGCCGGACCAGCCCGACTTCCACAACCACGTCGGCGGCCCGCACGCCGGCGCCATGTTCACGCTGGCCGAGTCCGCGAGCGGCGCCATCGTCCTGGCCGCCTTCGGCGACCAGCTCTCGCGCGCCGTGCCGCTGGCCGTCAGGGCCGAGATCGGCTACAAGAAGCTCGCCAAGGGCGTCGTCACCGCCACCGCGACCCTCGGCCGCCCGGCCGCCGACGTCGTGGCCGAACTCGACGCGGGCGGCCGCCCCGAGTTCCCCGTCACCATCGCCATCCAGCGCGAGGACGAGGCCGTCACCGGCGAGATGACCGTGGTCTGGACCCTGCGCCCGAACGCGTAGGACACCCCGCGCGGCGCGTCACGCCGCGAACGGGGCGCGGGAGCGGCAGAGTGGGGGCGGGAGCGGTCCGGCGCGGGCCGCTCCCGCCGTGCTGTCCGGCGGCGGTTCGGGGGCGGCGCCGGAACCTGAGGTGTTCGCCGGTCGTTCGTCCCGAGAACGTCCGCTGTGGACGGAGGGCGTGGCGGGGAGCGGATAGGCTGCCCGTTCGGCGTGTCTCGGGGGCGCGCCGGTGACGACGAGGGAGGACCTACGGGTGCACATCCAGGAATGGCTGGAGGAGATCCCGGCGATCAGTGTCTATCTCCTGGTGGGACTGGTCATCGGACTGGAGAGCCTGGGCATCCCGCTCCCGGGCGAGATCATCCTCGTCAGCTCGGCCCTGCTGGCCTCGCAGCACGGGCAGATCGACCCGGTGGTCCTCGGCCTGTGCGCGATCGCCGGCGCGATCATCGGCGACTCCATCGGATACGCGATCGGCCGCCGCGGAGGCAAGCCGCTGCTGGAGAAGCTCGGCAGGCGGTTCCCCAAGCACTTCGGGCCCGACCAGGTGGCCATGGCCGAGCGCTCCTTCGACCGCTGGGGCATGTGGGCCGTCTTCTTCGGGCGCTTCGTCGCCCTCCTGCGCATCTTCGCCGGCCCGCTGGCCGGCGTACTGCAGATGCCGTACTGGCGCTTCCTCGTGGCCAACGTCCTCGGCGGCATCCTCTGGGCCGGCGGCACCACCGCCGTCATCTACTCCGTCGGCATCGTCGCCGAGCCGTGGCTGAAGCGGTTCTCCTGGCTGGCCCTGGTCGTGGCCCTGCTGATCGGGCTCACCGTGACGCTCGTGCTGCGCAGCCGGATGAAGAAGGCGGCCGCCGAGGCCCGCGCGGCCGCGCCGTCGCCGGAGCCGGCCACCGCCCCGGCGGGCGCCTCGGACTGACCCCGGGGCCCGGCGGGTCGGGTGGGAATCAGGCTCGGGGAGCCACCGAGGCACGGTGCTGCTCCGCCAGCTCCGTGTACATCGCGGCGTTCACCCTGATCCCCTCGCGCTCCTCCTCGGTGAGCTCCCGCCGCACCTTGGCCGGGACGCCCGCGACCAGGGAGCCGGGCGGGACCACCATGCCCTGCGGCACCAGGGCCTGTGCGGCCACGAGTGAACCCGCGCCGATCACGGCGCCGTTCAGCACGGTCGCGCCCATCCCGATCAGGCAGTCGTCCTCCACCGTGCAGCCGTGCACGACCGCGTTGTGCCCGATGGAGACGCGCTCGCCGATGGACACCGGGAAGCCGGGGTCCACGTGGACCGTGCAGTTGTCCTGCACGTTGCTGTCCGCGCCCAGCGTGATCGGGCCGCAGTCGCCGCGCAGCACCGCCGAGTACCAGATGCTCGCGCCGGCGGCGAGCGTGACGTCGCCGACGACGACGGAGGTCGGGGCGGTGAAGGCCGTCGGGTCCACCGACGGCTTGCGGTCGCCGACGCCCGCGATGAGAGCCCCTTGGTGCGCCTGGTTCGGCTGATACGTCATGGCCACTTCCCTCGTGTGATTCCGGCTGCTTCCGGATGCCGCGCCAACTGCACGGTAGGGCACGGGACGCCGCCGCCCCGCGATGGGGTGAAGATCACAGGATCCGGGTCCCGACGTCCGGCGCGGGGCGCACTACCGTGGCCGGGTGCCGAAGAACCAGAACACGTTCTCATCCGTGGCGGCCCTGCGCCGCCGGATCGCCAGTCGCGCGGTGCACGCCGGCTGGCGCTGGATGCAGCGGGCCGGGGCGGTCACCGCCGAGCACCCGGGCCGGCTGCGCTTCGGCGCGATCGGCGAGGGCACCCGGCTCGCCTTCCCCCAGGGCACCGTCTTCGGCGAGCGCTGGATCCGGCTCGGCGGGCACTGCATCATCGCCGAGCAGGTCACCCTGACGGCCGGGATGATGCCGGACCTCGACCTCGGCGCGGAACCGGTACTGGTGCTGGGCGACGGGGTGGTCCTCGGCCGCGGCAGCCACGTGATCGCCGACGCCCGAATCACCATCGGCAACGACACCTTCTGCGGGCCGGGCGTGTACATCACCTCCACCAACCACAGCTACGACGACCCGCACGAGCCCGTCGGACGGCAGTGGCCCCGCAGCGCCCCGGTGGAGATCGGGCCGGGCTGCTGGCTGGGCACGGGGGCGGTGATCCTGCCCGGCGCGAAGCTGGGCCGCAACGTCGTGGTGGCCGCGGGGGCCGTCGTACGCGGTGAGGTGCCCGACCACGCCGTGGTGGCCGGGGCCCCGGCCAGGATCGTGCGGCGCTGGGAGCCGGAGACCGGCTGGCAGCCGCCGCTGCGCACGCCCGCGCCGGTGCCGATCCCCGACGGGATGACGCCCGAGCAGCTGCGTGGGCTGGCCCTGCTGGCGGAGGCCGAGCAGTCCTGAGCCCCGGGGCGGGTCAGCCGGCGGCGAGCAGGACCGTGCCCGCCAGGGCCAGGCCGGCGCCGGCCGCCTGGACGCTGCGCAGCCGCTCCTTGAGCACGACGAAGGCGGCGAACGCGGTCACCACCGGGTAGAGCGAGGAGATCACGGCGGCCACCGTGACGGGGCCGTTCTGGGCGGCGAGGGCGTAGGTGCCGTTGGCCGCGACATCGGCGAGGCCGACGAAGGCGAGGGCGGGCAGCATGCTCCACAGCAGGCGCGGGCCGGTGCCCTCCGGCAGTGCCGGGACGCCGCGCCGGGTCTGCGCGAGCAGGGCGACGCCGCCGACGGTGACGTTCGTGACGCGCTGGACGAACAGGGCGAGGAACAGCCCGGTCACGGTGGTGGATGCCTCGGAGATCAGGGCCATGACCGCGCCGAACCCGAAGGCCGCGACGAGGGTCAGCGCCACCGCCCGCCGCTGCACGGGGGCGCCGCGCAGCTCGGGACCGCCGGCCAGGACGATGCCGACGACGGCCACGGCGATGCCCGCGAACTGGCCGGGGCCCGGGCGCTCGCCCACGGCCAGCCCGACCCCGACCGGCACGACCACGCCGACGGAGCCCAGCGGGGAGACCACGCCCATCGGGCCGAGGGCCAGGGCCTTGTAGAAGGCGAGCATCGCGGCCGGTCCGACCAGGCCCGCGGCCACCGCGAACCACAGCTGCGGCCCCGCCTCGCTCCAGGCCCCGGTGCCGACCACGACCGCGCCCAGCACGACGACCGCGGTGAGCTGCGAGACCACCAGCACGGTGAGCGCCGGCATCCGCCGGGTCAGCAGCCCTCCGCCGAAGTCGGCGAGGCCCCACAGGACGGCTGTGGCCAGGGCGAAGATGGCGGTCATGGCAGGGGGCCTCGCAGTACAGTGCGGTGAACGGTGGAGTGCAGCATCGAATACACCGCAGGTTAGTTCAGTCTGTTGGACTGTGTCATCCAAAATATTGGACGGAATGGTGTCGGACCTCGAACAGCTCACCCAGGCGCTCGCCCGCAACCTCAAGCGGTGGCGCGGCGAACGCGGCTTCACGCTCGACGCGCTGGCCGCCCGCGCGGGGGTCAGCCGCGGCATGATCATCCAGATCGAGCAGGCCCGTACGAACCCCAGCGTGGGCACAACGGTCAAACTCGCCGACGCCCTCGGGGTCAGCATCACCACCCTGCTCGACCACGACCGGGGGCCGCAGGCCCGTGTGGTGCTGCCGGGGCAGGGGGTACGGATGTGGTCCAGCGGGGAGGGCAGCGAAGCGCACATGCTGCTCGGCGACGACCGGCGCGGGCCGGTGGAGATGTGGACCTACCGCCTGGAGGCAGGCGACGGCACGGCCTCCGACCCGCACCCGGCCGGGACCTTCGAGATGCTGCACGTCACGGCCGGGGAACTGACCCTCGACCTCGCCGACGACCGATACGTGGTCCCGGCCGGCGGCGCCGTCTCCTTCGAGGCGGACCGCGCGCACGCCTACCGCAACGAGGGCACGGTCCCCATGGTGATGACCATGGCGGTCTCGATCCCCCCGGTCCAGGGCACCGGCAACCGCCAGGGCCCGTCCGGCGGACCGGGGTCGGCCTAGGGGGCTACAGGGCCGGAATCTCGATGGCGGGGCAGCGGTCCATCACCATCGCCACCCCCGCCTCACGGGTCCGCGCGAAGGCGGCCTCGTCGACCACGTCGAGCTGGAACCAGACGGCCTCGGCGCCGGCCGCGACCGCCTCGTCGGCGACCCGGCCGGCCAGGGCGCTGTTCACGAAGACGTCCACCACGTCGACCTTGAACGGGATCGCCTCCAGCGACGGGTACCCCGGCTCGCCGTGCACCGTCTCCGCCTTCGGATGCACCGGCACCACGCGCTTCCCGTACCGCTGGAGCACCTTCGCCACCCCGTAGGCGGCCCGGTGCTCGTTGTTGGAAAGGCCCACCACGGCCCAGGTGTCACCGAGCTCGGTGAGGATCCTGCGGATGGTCGCCTGGTCGCCGTACACGTGCGCCGCCTCCTGCCGGGGTCGTCCGACGGGACCGTTCCGCCGGATCGTTCGGCAGCATCAACGGCGCGGGCACCCGTCCGATTCCCCTTCGATCCGATCCGGTCTCGTCCCTCATCGCCGCCTCGTGCCTCGACATCGTCCCGGAGACCGCCCCGAGGCACTGGCGCGAGGACGTCGGCCCCGGTCAGCGCATCGCACCCCGGGTACGGGGCCCCGGGCGGGAGGCGGCCGGACCGGTTCCGGCCACGGACTAGGGTGGAGCGGTGAAGGCAGACCAGTACGTGACCGTGGCCCGTGAGGGGATGCACGAGGCGGAGATCAACCGTTCGCGGTTCCTGTGTTCGCTCGCGCCCGCCGCGACCGAGCAGGAGGCGCAGGAGTTCATCGCGCGCGTCCGCAAGGAACACCCCACCGCCACGCACAACTGCTACGCCTACGTGATCGGCGCCGACGCCTCCGTCCAGAAGGCCAGCGACGACGGCGAGCCCGGCGGGACCGCCGGGGTGCCCATGCTGCAGATGCTGACCCGGCGTGACATCCGGTACGCCGTCGCCGTCGTCACCCGGTACTACGGCGGCGTGAAGCTCGGCGCCGGCGGGCTGATCCGCGCCTACGGCGGCGTCGTCGGCGAGGCGCTCGACGCGCTCGGGACCATCACCCGCCACCGGTACCGGCTGGCCACCGTCACCGTCGACCACCAGCGGGCCGGCAAGACCCAGAACGACCTGCGCTCCACCGGCCGCGCCGTGCTCGACGTGCGCTACGGGGAGGACGTCTCCATCGAGATCGGCCTCCCCGAGGCGGACGTCGAGGCCTTCCGGGCCTGGCTCGCCGACGTCACCGCCGGGACCGCCGGCTTCGAACTCGGCGGCGAGGCCTACGGCGACGGCTGAGCCCCGCACCCTCCGGGCAGCCGGACCGCACCGGGGACCGGGCGGAATTCCCGGTCGGGCCTGGGCGCGCCCGGCTACCGGTTAGCCTGGATGGTCGGTGCGGAGCCAGAGGAGAGCAAGCGTGCGGGTCGGAGCGGTCGAGTGAAGTTCCTGCACACCTCCGACTGGCACCTCGGCCGGTCCTTCCACCGCGTGAACATGCTCGGAGCCCAGGCAGCCTTCGTCGACCACCTCGTCGAAACCGTCCGGGAACACGAGGTCGACGCCGTCCTCGTCGCCGGGGACGTGTACGACCGGGCCGTGCCGCCGCTGCCCGCCGTCGAGCTCTACGACCGGGCCCTGCACCGGCTCGCCGACCTCGGCGTCCCGACGGTGATGATCTCCGGGAACCACGACTCCGCCCGCCGCCTCGGTGTCGGCGCCGGGCTGATCGGCCGGGCCGGGATCCACCTCAGGACGGACCCCGCCGGCTGTGCCGACCCCGTGGTGCTGGCCGACGTACACGGTGACGTGGCCCTCTACGGGCTGCCGTACCTGGAACCGGCGCTGGTCAAGGACACCTTCGCCGCCGAGAAGGTCAGCCACGAGGCGGTACTGGGCGCGGCCATGGACCGGATCCGGGCCGACCTGGCAGGCCGGGCCCCCGGCACCCGCTCCGTGGTCCTCGCCCACGCCTTCGTCACCGGCGGGCAGGCCAGCGACAGCGAACGCGACATCGCCGTCGGAGGGGTCGAGGCCGTACCCGCCGCCGTCTTCGACGGGGTCGACTACGCCGCCCTCGGCCACCTCCACGGCTGCCAGACGATCAACGAACGGGTCCGCTATTCCGGTTCCCCGCTCGCCTACTCCTTCTCCGAGGCGACCCACCGCAAGACCATGTGGCTGGTCGACCTCGGCCCGGCCGGGGAAATCACCGCCGAGCGGATCGACACCCCCGTGCCCCGCCCCCTCGCCCGGCTGCGCGGACGGCTGGAGGACCTCCTCGACGACCCCGCGCACACCGCGTGCGAGGACTCCTGGATCGAGGCCACCCTCACCGACCCCGCCCGCCCCGAGGACCCCATGGCCCGCCTCGCCGCCCGCTTCCCGCACACCCTCAGCCTCGCCTTCGACCCCGAGGGCCGCGAGGAGGACGGCGCCGCCTCCTACGCCCAGCGGCTCAAGGGCCGCAGCGACCAGGAGATCGCCGAGGACTTCGTCGCCCACGTACGCGGCGGCGGCAGCGCCGACGAGGCCGAGCGGGCCGTGCTGCGCGGCGCCTTCGAGGCAGTACGGGCCGAGGACGGCCGTCAGGAGGCCGGCCGATGAGGCTGCACAGGCTCCAGGTCACCGCCTTCGGCCCCTTCGCCGAACCCCAGACGATCGACTTCGACGCCCTCTCCTCCGCCGGCATCTTCCTGCTGCACGGACCCACCGGCGCCGGCAAGACCTCCGTCCTCGACGCCGTCTGCTACGCCCTCTACGGATCCGTCCCCGGCTCCCGCCAGGCCCCCGGCACCTCCCTCCGCAGCGACCACGCCGCCCCCGACACCCCCACCGAGGTCACCCTCGAACTCACCGCGGGCGGACGCCGGCTGGAGATCACCCGGCGCCCCGAACAGGACCGCCCCAAGAAGCGCGGCACCGGCACCACCAAGGACAAGGCCCAGTCCTGGCTCCGCGAGCACACCGGCGACGGCTGGACCGCCCTCAGCCGCTCCCACCAGGAGATCGGCGAGGAGGTCGAGCAGCTCCTCGGCATGAGCCGGGAGCAGTTCTGCCAGGTCGTCCTGCTGCCCCAGGGGGAGTTCGCCCAGTTCCTGCGCGCCGGCGCCGAAGCCCGCGGCCGGCTCCTCGGCCGGCTCTTCGACACCCGCCGCTTCGCCGCCGTCGAGACGCTCCTCGCCGAGCGCCGCCGTGCCGCCGAGGCCAAGGTGAGGGCCGGCGACGAGAAGGTGCTCGCCGCCGCCCAGCGCCTCGCGCAGGCCGCCGGGCACAGCGCCGACCTGCGGGCCTGGCCGCTGCCCGGCCACCAGCCCGGGGATCCCGGACTCGCCGAGGCCGTCCGCGCCTGGGCCGCCGTCGCCCGCTGCTCCGCCCGGGAGCGGCTCACCGTCGCCGAGTACGCGCTCGCCGCCGTCGAGGGACGGCACGCCGCCGCCCGGCGCGACGCCGAGGAGGCGCGGGAACTCGACCGGCTCCAGCACCGCCACGCCGAGACCGCCCGCCGGGCGGACCTGCTGGCGCAGGCCGCGCCCGAGCGCGAGCGGGTACGGGCCCTGCTGGACCGGGCCCGCCGGGGCGCTCTCGTGGCCCCCGCCCTGGAACTGCGCGGGGCCGCGGCCGCCGCCCACCTCACCGCCGCGCACGCCGAGACCCTGGCCCGGGCGGAGCTGCCCCCCGCCCTCGCCGGAGCCGGCACCGAGCAGCTCGCCGCCGTCGAACAGCGCCTGCGCGAGGACCTCGGTGCGGCCGGGGCCGCCCAACGCGCGGAGCAGCGCAGCGCCGAGATCGGCCGCGAGCGCGCCACGCTGGAGCGGGAGTCCCGGGACGCCGACGAGCGGTACCAGGAGTCCGCCGAGTGGCTCGCCCGCTGGGAGGCCACCCGGGCCGCCCTCCAGGAGCGGGTCGACTCCGCGCAGCAGGCCCTCACCCTCGCCGAGCAGCTGGCGGGGCGGCTGGAGCCCGCCCGGATGCAGCTCACCGCCGCCCGGCGCCGCGACTCCCTCGCCGCCGACGCCGGAGCCGCCGCGGGCGAACTGCTGCGGGCGCGCGAGGAGTCGTCCGCCGCCCGGGAGACCTGGCTGGAGCTGAAGGAGGCCCGGCTGCGCGGCATCGCCGCCGAACTGGCCGCCGCCCTGACCGCCGGCGAGCCCTGCACGGTGTGCGGGTCCGCCGAGCACCCCGACCCGGCCCGCCCCGCCCCCGGGCACGTCGACAGTGCCGCCGAGGACGCCGCCCACGCCCGCTTCGAGCAGGCCGAGGAGCGCAGGGCCGCCGTCGAGCGCCGGCTCGCCGCCGTCCGGGAGGCCGAGGCCGAGGCCGCCTCCGCCGCCGGGGACGCCACCACCGCCGAACTCCTCGCCCTCACCGCCGACCTGAGCGCCCGCCACGCCGCCGCCCACGCGGACGCCGCCGCGCTGCACACCGCCCGCGAGCGGCTCGCCCGGGCCGAGCGGGAGCACGAGGCGCGCGGCTCCGACCGGCTCGAAGCCGAACGCCGCGCCGCCGCCCGGGCCTCCCGGCGCGAGGCCCTCGACCAGGAGCAGGCCTCCCTCGAAGCCGAACTGGTCCTCGTCCGCGCCGACTCGCCCAGCGTCGCCGCCCGCGCCCGCACCCTGGAGGACCGGATCCGGATGGTCACCACGGCCGCCACCGCGCTGCGCCGGGCCGAGACCACCGCCGCCCGGCTGAAGGAGGCCGACGACCAGCTCGCCGACGCCGCCTTCAAGGCCGGGTTCGACACCACCGAGCAGGCCGCCGACGCCGTGCTCCCCGAGTACGAGCGCACCGCCCTCCAGCACCGCCTCGACGCCTGGCAGGCCGAGGAGGCCATGCTGGCCGACCGGCACGCCGAGCGGGACACCGCCGCGGCCGCCGCCCTGCCCCCGGCCGATCCGGCCGCCGCCGCGGCCGCCGAGGAGCGGGCCGCCGCACGGCTGCGCTCCGCCGCCTCGGCGGTCGACGCCGGGCGGGTGCGGTGCGCCGAGCTGGACCGGCTCTCGCGCCAGGCGGAGCAGGAACTGCGCGCCCTGGGCCCGCTGCGCGAGGCGTACGAGCGGGTGGCCCGGCTGGCCGGGCTCACCGCGGGTACCTCCGCCGACAACGAGCGCAAGATGCGGCTGGAGGCGTACGTCCTCGCCGCGCGGCTGGAACAGGTCGCCGCCGCCGCGACCGCACGGCTCCTGCGCATGTCCGGCGGCCGCTACACGCTGGTCCACTCCGACGCGCGGGCCGGCGGGCGCGGGCGCTCCGGCCTCGGACTGCACGTGGTGGACGCCTGGACGGGCAGCGAGCGGGACACCGCCACCCTCTCGGGCGGCGAGACCTTCTTCGCCTCCCTCGCACTGGCCCTGGGACTGGCCGACGTGGTCACCGACGAGGCGGGCGGCATGCGCCTGGACACCCTCTTCATCGACGAGGGCTTCGGCAGCCTCGACGATCAGGCCCTGGACGAGGTGCTCGACGTACTGGACTCGTTGCGCGAACGGGACCGCAGCGTCGGCATCGTCAGCCACGTCGGCGACCTGCGCACCCGGGTCCAGGCGCAGCTGGAGATCGTCAAGCAGCGCGGCGGCTCCGTGGTGCGCCACCGCACGGCGGGCGTGACGGACTGAGTCCGGCCGCGGCCACCGTCCGGGCGGCGTCAGGGGCTGACCGGGCGCCGGGCGAGCGGGGACGAGTACACGACGCTGGTGGTCACCGGGCCCAGCCCGGCGATCCGGCCCGTGACCTCCTCCAGGTGGGCCATCGAGCGGGCGGCGACCTTGAGCACGAAGCAGTCGTCCCCGGTCACGTGGTGGGCCTCCAGGATCTCGGAGGTCGCCTCCAGGAAGTCGTGGAACGGCTTGTAGTTGCCGTGCGGATAGCGCAGCCGCACCAGCGCCAGGATCGTCTTGCCCAGCTTCTCGCGGTCGACCACCGCCGTGTAGCCGGTGATGATCCCGGCCTCCTCCAGCCGGCGGACCCGCTCGGTGACGGCGCTCGCGGACATGGACACGGCTCGGGCGAGCTCGGTGAAGCTGGCGCGGCCGTCCTGCTGGAGGGCCGCGAGGATCCGCCAGTCGGTGGCGTCGGGGGAATAGCCGGTCATGCTGGAGGTCTAGCAGGGGATTCCCCGGGGAAACAAGAGAAAGGCCGGGGAAATCCACTTCTCGCCTTGATCGTCGGATCGTAGATTTTGAGCCATGACGACGACGCAGAACCAGAACAGCACCCCCGCCGCCGCCAACCCCGTGCTCCGGGTCCCCCCGGCGAGCCCGGCCGCCGCGGCCGCGTACTTCGCCGCGAGCCTGGCCTTCCACGCGGACGTGTCGGACGTCGCCGCCGCTTTCAAGGCCCACCGCGAGCAGGGCGCCGACCTCGGCTTCCAGCTGATCGACTCCCGCTCCACGCCCTCCTGGGACCAGGCCCACGTGCCCGGCGCGATCCACCTGCCCACCGCGCTGATCCCCGAGCAGGCCGAGAGGCTCCTCGACAAGGACGTCCCCGTGGTGACCTACTGCTGGGGCCCGGGCTGCAACGGGGGCACCCGCTCCGCCCTCGCCCTGGCCGAACTCGGCTTCCAGGTGAAGGAGATGCTCGGCGGCATCGAGTACTGGATCCGTGAGGGCTTCGAGGTCGAGACCTGGCAGGGCGGCCGGCAGCGCGCCGAGGCCGACCCGCTGACGGCCCCCACCGACTCGGACGACTGCGGCTGCTGAGCCGCGCCGACGGCGACGGGCCGCCCGCACCCCGGAGGGAGCGGGCGGTCCGCCGGCGTACTCGGGGGCGCGGTCAGAGCCGCGACAGCTCGTCCAGCAGGTCGTCCAGACCCAGCGAACCCTGGGACAGGGCCGCCATGTGCCACTTCTTCAGGTCGAAGGAATCACCGTGCGCGGCACGGGCGTTGTCACGCCCCAGCAGCCAGGCGCGCTCGCCCAGCTTGTAACCGACGGCCTGCCCGGGCATGGACAGGTAGCGGGTGAGCTCGCTCTCGACGAAGTCCGCCGGCCGGCCGCTGTGCAGGCCGAAGAACTCCTGCGCCAGGTCCACCGTCCAGCGCTCGCCCGGGTGGAACGGCGAGTCCGCCGGGATCTCCAGCCCCAGGTGCATGCCGATGTCCACGATCACGCGCGTGGCGCGCATCATCTGGCAGTCCAGGTAGCCCAGCCGCTGCTCGGCGTCCTTGAGGTAGCCGAGCTCGTCCATCAGCCGCTCCGCGTACAGCGCCCAGCCCTCGGCGTTGGCGCTGACGAGCCCCACGGTCGCCTGGTAGCGGGAGAGCTGGTCCGCGACGTGCGTCCACTGCGCGAGCTGGAGGTGGTGGCCCGGAACGCCCTCGTGGTACCAGGTGGAGACCAGGTCGTACACCGGGAAGCGGGTCTGGCCCATCGTCGGCAGCCAGGTGCGGCCCGGACGGGAGAAGTCCTCGGAGGGGTTGGTGTAGTACGGGGCCGCGGCGCCGCCGGGCGGAGCGATCATCGACTCGACCCGCTTGACCCGCTCGGCGAGTTCGAAGTGCGTGCCGTCGAGGTTCTCGATGGCCTCGTCCATCAGGCCCTGCAGCCAGTCGCGGACCTCGTCGACGCCCTCGACGTGGGTGCCGTGCTCGTCCAGGTGGCGCAGGGCGTCCCACGGGTTCGGCTCGCCCGGCAGGATCTTGGCCGCCTCGGACTTCATCTCGGCGAGCAGCCGGTGGTACTCGGACCAGCCGTAGGCGTACGCTTCGTCCAGGTCGAGGTCCGTGCCGTTGAAGTAGCGCGACCAGCGGGCGTAGCGCTCGCGGCCCACCGGGTCCGGCGCGTCCGCGACGGCCGGCGCGTACACGTCGCGCATCCAGTCGCGCAGTTCGGCCACGGCGGCGGTCGCCGCGCCCGCCGCGGCGTCCAGCTCGGCGCGCAGGGACTCCGGTCCGGCGGAGGCGAACTCGCCGAAGAAGTCGCGGGAGCCGTCGCCGTCCTGGCCGGCCCAGGTGGTGAGCTGCTCGACGAAGGTGGCGGCGGGACGGGGGCTGCCGAGCAGCCCGCGCTCCAGGCCGAGCGCGAGGCTCTCGCGGTAGCCGGCGAAGCAGGCCGGAACGGCGCGCAGCCGTTCGGCGATCGCCGCCCAGTCCTCGTCCGTGTCGGCGGGGGTGAGGGTGAACACCTCGCGGACGGCGTGCGCGGGGGAGTGGATGTTGCTGACGGCCCGCAGGTCCTCGTCGGCCTCGTGCACCGCGAGTTCGGCGTTCAGCCGCTCGCGCAGCAGCCGGGCGCAGCGGCGCTCGGCGTCCGTGCCGGCGCCGGGCAGCAGCTCGGCGGCGTCCAGCCGGGCGAGGGTGGTGCGCAGCAGCCCGCCGACGGCGGCGCGGCCCGCGGGGGAGTAGTCCGGCAGCAGGCCGGAGCTGGCGGCGACGCCGAGATAGGTGCCCTGGATCGGGTCGAGGGCGATGAGTTCGTCGACGTAGGCGTCGGCGACCTGGCGGGGCAGACGCGCTGCGCTGTCGGTGTGGAGGGTGTCTGACATGCGGCCATCTTCGTACGCGGGAGGCCCCCTCGTCATCACCATAGCCGCTCAGCCTCCTGACGGATCGGCTGAGCGGCCGGAGGCGCAGGACCTGCGGTCAGCGCCCGGGGTGCTGCCGGGTGCCGTACGGGGCCTGCGCGCGCGGGACTTCGTACGGCAGGCGCGAGACGACCGGGGTCGCGTCGAGGCGGGCGGTGACCACCAGGGTGCCCTCCTCGATCTGGTAGTCGAGGGGGAGGCCGAGGCCGCGCATGGCCGCGACCATCCCGGTGTTGGAGGCCTGGGTGACGGCGTACACGCTGTCGCACCCGGCCTCGACGGCCATCGCGATGAGGCGGCGCAGCAGCTGCGAACCGATGCCGCGGCGCTGCCAGTCGTCCTCGATGAGCAGGGCCACCTCGGTCTCGTCGCCGTCCCACAGCAGGTGGCCGAGGGCGACGAGCCTGCCGGAGGCGGTGGTGGCGGCGAGGGTGCGGCCGAAGCGGGGGCTCAACAGGTGGCCGAGGTAGCGGTCGGCGTCGGCGACCGGGCCGTGGTAGCGCAGGCCGAGGGTGCGCTCGCTGCACCGCTCGTGCATGGAGCGGGCGGCCGCCAGGTCGGAGCCGTCCGCGCGGCGTACGGTGATCTCGTTGCCCTCGGGCAGGGTCAGCACGTCCTGGTTCCGGGGCATCCGGTGCCCCAGGCGCGCGTCGAGCTCGACGAGGGCGCGGGCGCGGGCGAACTCGGTCGGCGTGAACGGCAGGTAGGGCCGCTCCACGGTGATGGCGCCGCCCGAGGGGTCGCGCAGCCGCATCACCGTGGACTCCAGGACGCCCTCGACGGGGGCGTCGGCGCCCGCGTTGGGGCGGCCCGAGAGGGTGGTGGCGGGGATCGACTGGATGGTGCAGCGGCCGAGCAGCTGGCGCAGCGCGAGCGGGAGTTCGGCGGCGTCCAGGGCGGTACGGGTGGCCAGGCCCAGGACCCGGGTGGGGGCGTCCACCAGGTCGTGGGCGTCGGCGCGCTCGATCCAGGTGCCGCGGCCGCCGGCTCGGGCGACGGCGCGGGTCAGGTCGGCGGCCGACAGCTCGCGCGGGGAGCGCAGCAGGAACTCGTCGACCGTGCCGCCCTCGGGGAGGGGGTGCGTCTGCAGGGTCAGGATGTCGACGCCCAGGCGGGCGAGCGCGGTGCACAGCGCGGCGAGGCTGCCGGGCTCGTCGCGCACGGTCGTCCGCATCCGCCAGAGCGCGGGGTTGGCGGGCTCCGCAGCCGTCCCCGTGGTCGAGGCCGCCGGATCGGAGGCGGCCGCGGCCGCCGGGGGCGGCGCATGGCTGTGCCGGCGCGCCCACCAGGTGTGGAAGGCCGCCGTGACCAGGAGCGCGACGGCCGAAGCGACCAGCAGGACCGGGCCGTCCGGGCCGTGCGCGACGAGGTTGGCGATGCCGTCGGCGACCGCGACGGCGCAGAAGAGGGCGGCGAGTTCGACGAGGTCCCGGCGCCAGTGGTGGCGGTGGGGACGCTGGGCGGCGGAGACGGGGTTACGGTCAGTCATGCACACCACTCTGGCCCAGGGGTGTTGCGTGATCACGAACGATCTGTGACCGACTGGTTAAGTGTCGATCTGGCCGGTTTCGTCTGGCTTTCCAGGGGATTTCGGCTGGCGGCGGTCACGACTGCCCGACGCGGCCCGGCTGGAGGACCTTGGTGAAGAGTACGCCGCCTCCCTGGCGGCGCAACCGGACGGTGAGTTCCCCGCTGCCGCCGTCGATCTCCACCTCGCCGTAGTACGGGGGGTTCTCGGCCGGGGACATGTTGGCGACCGGCGCCGACTGCACGAACTCCGCCTTCGGGCCGAAGGTCGCGTCGAGCCGGCCCGCCGGGAAGCCGCCCGCACCGATCGGCCCCGACACGAACTCCCAGAACGGCGCGAAGTCGGAGAAGGCCGCCCGCTCGGGCGCGTAGTGGTTGGCGGCGGTGTAGTGGACGTCGGCCGTGAGCCAGAGGGTGCCCGTGATGTGCTGGTGCTTGATGTGCCGCAGGAGCTCCGCGATCTGGAGTTCGCGCCCCAGCGGGGCCCCCGGGTCGCCCTGGGCCACCGCCTCGAAGTCCACCGCCCCGTCGGGGACGACGATGCCCAGCGGCATGTCCGCGGCGATCACCTTCCAGGTGGCCCGGGAGCGCGAGAGCTCCCGCTTCAGCCAGGCCAGCTGCTCGGCGCCGAGGATGCCGGCCCGGTCCTCGGTCTGGCGGCCGGGGGAGTTGGCGTCGCGGTGGGTGCGCATGTCCAGCACGAACACGTCCAGCAGCGGGCCGTGCCGCAGCACCCGGTACATCCGCCCCTCGGCGCGCCCGCCCCGCAGGTCCGTGACGGGGAAGTACTCGCCGAAGGCCTGGCGGGCGCGGGCGGCGAGGGTGTCGACGTCCTTGACGACGTAGCGGGGGTCGTCGAGCAGCTGCCCGGGGTACCAGTTGTTGCGCACCTCGTGGTCGTCCCACTGGGCGACCACGGGGACCTGCGCGTAGAAGTCGCGCAGGTTGCGGTCCAGCAGGTTGTAGCGGAAGTTCCCGCGGAACTCGTCCAGCGTCTCCGCGACCTTGGACTTCTCCTCGGTCGTGACGTTGTGCCAGACGCGGCCGTCGGGCAGCGGCACGGCGGCCTTGATCGGCCCGTCCGCGTAGATGGTGTCCCCGCTGAAGAGGAAGAAGTCGGGGTCGCGCAGCCGCATCTCGTCGAAGACGCGGTACCCGCCCAGCTCGGGGTTGATGCCCCAGCCCTGGCCCGCCAGGTCCCCGGACCACAGGAAGCGCACGTCGTGGCGGCGGGAGACGGGCGTGGTGCGGAAGCTGCCGCGCACCGGCTCGCCGGAGCGGCGGGGGTCGTCGGGGTCGGTGAGCACGACCCGGTAGTGGATGCGCTGGCCTGGCGGCAGGTCGCGCAGGGTCGCGGTGGCCGTGTGGTCGGTGGCGGGGCCGAGGAAGGGGCCGCCGTGGCGGCGGACGCCGTAGCGGAACGACTCGCTAGGGGAGGTCTCCACGTACATCCGGGCGGGACGGTCGGAGCGGGTCCAGATGGCGGCCGAGTGGGAGGTGACCTCTCCCGACTGGGTCCCCCACAGCGCGGCCGGGCGGCCGGAGCGGACGAAGGCGGGGGCCCGCCGGGGGGAGGCCAGGGCGGGCGAGGCGAGCGCGGTGGACAGGGCCAGGCCCAGCGGGACGGCCAGGGAACCGCCGAGCAGGGTCCGGCGGGTGTGCGGCATCGGTGCCATGGGTGCGTCTCCAGGGGCCGGCGGGGGCGGGCCGGACCAGTGTGCCTTCGCACACGGGACCGACCGCGTCGCCCGCGCGAACCGTGGATGAACAGCCGTCAGCCGGTCATGGCCGGGGCGCCGTTGCCTTCGCCGGATCCGTCGCCTGCGTCGCCGTGCGTCGTCTGCGTCGCCCGCGTCGCGTCCGTTCGATCCGCCGGGCCGGTCGCCTTCGCTGCCGTCGCCGTGTCCAGGATGACGCGCGCCACCAGGGCGGGGTCGTCGTTCATGGGCACGTGGCCGCAGCCCGGGAGCCGGACCAGCCGGGCCCCGGGGACGGTGTGCTTCGCCCGGACGCCCTGGCGGCGGAGCAGCAGCCGGTCGCGGGTGCCCCAGGCGATCGTGACGGGGATCCCGGGCACGTCGGCCGTGAAGCGTACGGATCCGCCCGCCGCCAGCGTCTCCTCGAAGCCGGTGGCCTCCCGCAGGGCGAGGGTCTCGGCGACCACCGCCTCCGGGGTGCGGTGGGCGGGGCGGGCGTAGATGGAGCCGGTGAGGGCGGCGCGGCCGGGGCCGCTGCGCGAGAGCCGGTCCAGGGCCGGCAGGGGCAGCGCCCTGGCCCCGGCGCGCATCGCGCGCAGCGTGGTGAAGGCGTAGCGCCGCTCGGGCTCCGACCAGAACCCGGCCGGGGAGAGGGCGGTGACCGAGCGGGCGAGCCCGGTGCGCCCCATGTCCAGGGCGAGCAGCCCGCCCAGGGAGTTGCCCGCGACGTGCGGGCGCTCGACGCCGAGCGCCGCGCAGAGCGCGCCGAGGGCCGGGGTGATGGTGGAGAGGTCGTACGGGACGCCCGCGGGCAGGGGCTCCGAGGCGCCGAAACCGGGCAGGTCGATCGCGATGACGTCGTGATCGGCGGCCAGGACGCCCGTCACCGGATGCCAGGCCTGGAGGTGGTGGCCGATGCCGTGCAGCAGGAGAAGCGGTTCGCCGGCGCCCTTGCGCTCGTAGGCGACGGTGGCGGTGCGGGGGCCCAGCGGCGAATCGATCGTGAAGGAGACCGTGGCGGTCATGCTGCTCCTCGTCGGGTGGACGCATATGAGACAGGCCGTCAGTAACGACTGCCTCCATGATTACCGTCGAGTAGCGTCCGACTACAAGCCTTTGTGAGGTCCTCGCGACGCGCGGGTGCCGGGCGAGAACATCCCGTGAACGGGTTGCTACATATGCCCGATCTGCCCGGCAAAGCGGCCAGGATTGGTCTTGACCAAGGGGGTGCGCCGTCCTATCGTCGCGGATAGTGCAGGAACCTTTAATAAACAAGGGCGCGGAACTGCGGCGCGGAAACGCCGCTGGAACACGGCGATGCCGACACGGTGACAGCGGCGATTGCAGGAGGAGTCAGGGTGGGGACGACGCAGCTCGAATCGGTGCCGGAGCCGAAGTACTGGCACCTGAAGACCGTGCTCAGCGACGCGCTGGACCAGGACTTCGCGGTCGGCGAGGTCCTGCCGAACGAGCGTGAGCTCGCCGCACGCTTCGGAGTCGCCCGCGCCACCCTGCGACAGGCCCTGGAACAGCTCGAACTCGAAGGCCGCCTCCAGCGCCGCCGCGGCGTCGGCACCACCGTGGCCCCGCCGCGCGTGGGCGTCGCCGTCGGTAGCGCGCAGCAGGGCTGGCCCGGCGAGGGCGCCGACGGCTGGGAGGCCGTGGACGCCGTCGAGGCCGTCCCCGCCACCGCCGTCCTCGGGCTCCTCGGAACCGCCGCCGGCGAAGCCGTGCACACCGTGCGCCGGACCCGCGTCACGCAGGGCCAGGCCGTCGCTGCCGAGCTGCTGTACGTGCCCGCCGCCTCGGTGCCCGGGCTCTCCGCCATCGACGCGCCCACCGGCCCCGCCCGGGCCCGCGCCGTCATGCGGGAGCTCCAGCGGCTCTCCCTGGAGGGCCAGGACCGCTCGGTCGAGCTGGGATCCGCCCGGGCCGACGACGCCAAGGAGCTGGACCGGCTGCCCGGCGCGCCCGTGCTCGTCGTGACCACCCGCTACTTCACCGGCGCCGGCACCGCCGCCGTCTCGGTGGCCACGTACCGCGCCGACACCTGCCGCCTCACCTTCGGCGACTCGGGCGTGGAGATCACGGAGACCCGCGCGGCCTCCTGACCCCGCCGCACACGAACCCCGGCAGCCCCGCGGCCCCGGGGTTCTCGCGTGTCCGGGGTTCTCCCGTGTCCGGGGTTCTCCCGTGTCCGGGGTCTTCCGTGTCCGGCGCTTTCCGTGTCCGGCGCTTTCCGTGTCCGGGCTTTCCGTGCCCCGGGCGCCGCCGCCCCCGCGTCAGCGGCGGGCGGTGACCGTCCGCTCCACCGCGAAGAGCTCTTCCTCCACGTGGTCCAGGGCCAGGCGCAGGGCACCCGTCGCCACGGCCGCCTCGCCGAGCAGGGACAGCGCCACCCGCGGCGGGCGCAGGCAGTACCGCTCCAGCTCCCGGCGCAGGGGCTCCAGGACCCCGTCCAGCCCGGCCGCCCAGCCGCCCACGACCACGAGCTCGGGGTCCATCGCCAGCACCAGGGCCGCGACGTCGTGCACGAGCCGCTGGAGGAAACGGTCCACCGCGGCCACCGCGCGCTCGTCGCCCCGCTTGGCCATCGCGAACACCTCGGCGACCGCCGGCTCGTCCAGGGGGTGGAGGGGTTCGCCCGTCGTCGACAGCAGCCGCTCCGGGGTGGCCTCCCGGCCCAGCAGGTGCAGCGCGCCGATTTCGCCCGCCGCCCCGCCGAAGCCCCGGTGCAGCCTGCCGCCGATCAGGGACCCGGCGCCCGGGCTGAGCCCGGCCATCACGAACACCATGTCGTCGGTGTCGCGCGCCGCGCCCTTCCAGTGCTCGGCGAGCGCCGCCGCGTTCGCGTCGTTCTCCACCTGGACCGGGCAGCGGAACGAGCGCCGCAGCCGCTCGCCGAGGGGCAGTCCCGTCCAGCCCGGCAGGGCGGTGCCCAGGCGGACGGTCCCGTCGGCCTCGACGATGCCGGGGCTGCCGACACCGACCGCGCGCAGCGAGTCACGGGGGATCCCGGCCCGGCGCAGCAGATCGGCGACGGCCGCCCTGACGCGCTCCAGGCGCTCGTCGGCCGAGGCCGTCTCCGAGACGTCCTTGGTCCCGGCCCCGATGACCCGGCCGTCGAGCCCGGACAGCAGCACCGCGATCCGGTGCGAGCCGATCTCGATGCCGAGCAGGTGCCCCGCCTCGGCGCGGAAGCGGAACCGCCTCGCCGGCCGGCCCTGGCGGCGTGCGCCCTCCTCGGCCACCGCCTCGACCACCAGGCCGGTGCCGATCAGCCCCTCCACGACCCCCTCGACGGTCGGCCGGGAGAGCCCGGTCACCCGGGTGAGGTCGGTGAGGGTGGGCGATCCGGCCGCCCGCAGTGCGCGAAGCACCACGGCCGAATTGATGCGCCGGAGCAGAGAGGGATCCCCGCCGGTCAGCTGCCCCAACGTGTGTCCTCCCAGCTAACGACCCTGTCAGGCGGATCGTACTGCGCCCCCGGCGCGGCGGCGAGAAGCGGCCCCCCGCCGGCCGGAGCCCGCCCCCGCCTCAGGCCGGCGCGACGAAGCCGGACTCGTACGCCGTGATCACCGCCTGCGTGCGGTCGCGGGCCCCCAGCTTCCCCAGGATCGCGCTGACATGAGACTTCACGGTCTCCGTGCCGACGATCAGCTCGCGGGCGATCTCCACGTTGGTCAGGCCCCGGGACATGAGCCGCAGCACGGCCTCCTCGCGCTCCGTCAGCGCGGCCCGCTCCAGGACCGCACGGGCTTCCCGGTTCCCGTACTCGGCGGCCAGAGCCCGCACGGCCGACGGGAAGAGCAGGGTCTCGCCCTCGGCCACGAGCCGCACCGCGTGCACGATCTCCGAGGGGCGGGCCCGCTTCAACAGGAAGCCGTCGGCTCCGGCGCGCAGCGCCTGGTAGACGTACTCGTCGTTCTCGAAGGTCGTGACCACGAGGATCTTCGGCGGGGAGTCCACCGACCGCAGCACCGCCCTGGTCGCCTCGATCCCGTCGAGCAGCGGCATCCGTACGTCCATCGCCACCACGTCCGGCCGCAGCTGCCGCACGAGGGGGATGACGGACGCCCCGTCCGCGGCCTCACCCACCACCTCGATGTCGGGCTGGGCGTCCAGGACGGCGCGCAGACCCGCGCGCACCAGGGGTTCGTCGTCGACGAGCAGTACGGTAACCGGCATCCGGTCAGGGTATTCGCTCCAGCGGAAGTCGCGCGCACACCCGCCAACCACCCTTGTGGGGGCCGGTTTCGGCCTCGCCGCCGAGCAGCGCCGCCCGCTCCCTCATGCCCCGCAGCCCGCTCCCGCCGCCCGTCGTGACGGCGGGCCGCTCCGGCAGCGGGTTGGTCACCTCCAGTTCCAGTCGGCCCGGGGCCGTGTCGATCCGCACCCGGATCGGCACGGCGCCGCAGTGGCGCAGCACGTTGGTGAGTGCCTCCTGCAGGATCCGGTACCCCTCGCGGGTGACCGGCCCGGGCAACTTCTCCAGCGGGCCGGTCAGTTGTGCGTCGACCTCCGCCCCCGAGGCGCGGGCCGACTCCAGCAGCCGGTCCGCCTCCATCAGGGTCGGCCGCTGCGAGGGCGGTTGCGCGGACTCCCGCAGCACCAGCAGGACCCGTTCCAGATCCTCCAGAGCGGCCCGGCCGGTCTCCTCGATCGCGCTCAGCGCGCGGTCGGTGAACTCGGGGTTCCCCGCGGCCCGTGCCGCGCCCGCCTGGACCACCGCCACCGTCAGGGCGTGCCCGATGGAGTCGTGCAGCTCGCGCGCGATCCGGGTCCGCTCCAACAGCTGCTCCGTACGAGCCTCCAGCGCGGTCAGCCGTTCGGCGGCGGACGGCCCCAGCAGGCGCCGCGCGATGGTGGTGATCAGCTCGCCGAGCAGGACCACGATCAGGACGAGCAGGATGAGCGGCACCGGCGCGAGGAGGGCCGCGGCCCAGCGCGACGGGATGACCGGCAGCGAGAGGTCTGAACCCAGCGGGTGCCCGAGCGCGATCGTGATCAGCTCGATGGCCTGGGCGGGCAGCCACACGGTGGCGAACATCGCCGCCCCGGCGACGACGAGGCGTATCTCCAGCCACAGCACGGTCCGCCACCGGTCCGCCCACAGCGCCGACGGGGCGCTGCCGATGGGGCTGTCCCCACCGCCCCGGTCCTGCGGAGTGAGCAGGAACTGTGCCTGGAGCCCCTCGGCCAGCCGCACCCACGGCACGAACCCGAACGGTATGACGATCAGCAGGGGCATCCAGGGCGCGCGGGGGTTGATGAACATCCATAGGGCCAGCAGCAGCACCGGGACGCACAAGTGCAGCCAGCGCGAGTACGTCACCGGCCGGAACGGGGCGCGGAGAAGTCGGATCATGCCCCCATCGTGGCAGGGCACGGGCCGGTGCCGTCTCCCCCACGTGGGGGAGACGGCACCCTCGCATGGGGGAGGGAAGGGACCGGGCCGGACGGCGAATCTTGAGCCATGAACCGCATCGAGATCCGCGAACTGACCAAGGACCACGGCACCCACCGGGTCGTGGACCACCTCAACCTCGACGTCCTGCCGGGCAGGGTCACCGGATTCCTGGGGCCCAACGGGGCCGGCAAGTCCACCACCATGCGCCTCATCCTGGGACTGGACCGGCCCACCGCCGGCAGCGCCACCATCGGCGGCCGCCGGTTCACCGACCTGCGGAGCCCGCTGCGCGAGGTGGGCGCCCTGCTCGACCCACAGGCGCCCCACGCCGGACGAAGGGCCCGGGACCACCTCCTCGCACTCGCCGTGAGCAACGGCATCCCGGCCACCCGGGTGGACGCGGTCCTCGAACAGGCCGGCATCGCGGCGGTCGCCCGGCGCCGGATCGGCACCTTCTCGCTCGGTATGCGCCAGCGCCTGGGCATAGCCGCAGCCCTGCTGGGAGACCCCGGTGTCCTGCTGCTGGACGAGCCGACCAACGGCCTCGACCCGGAGGGGATCATCTGGATCCGCGAGCTGATGCGCGGCCTCGCCGCCGAGGGGCGCACCGTCTTCGTCTCCAGCCACCTCATGGCCGAGTCCGCCTCGTTCGTCGACCACCTCGTCGTCCTCGGACAGGGTCGGCTGCTCGCCGACACCCCGCTACAGGAGTTCATCGACGCCCGCAGCACGCCCAGGGTCCGGCTGCGGACCTCGGACCCGGACCGGCTGGAAGCCGCCCTGGTCCGTGAGGGCCTGCGCATGTCCGCCGCCGAGAACGGGCGCTGGACCGTCGACGGCGTACAGGCCGAGCGGATCGGGGCCCTCGCCGCCCGGGAAGGCATCGCCGTACTGGAACTCTCCGACGAGCGGGCCTCACTGGAGCAGGCCTACCTCGACCTCACCGCCGACCGCACCCCCTTCTCCGCCACCGCCGCCTGAATCCGATGGGAGCCACTTCCGTGACCGCCGCCGCCCTGCCCCCCGTCCCCGTCCTGCACTCGGAATGGATCAAGATACGGTCCTCCCGCGCCGTCCTCGGATCGCTGATCGCCGTCTTCGCGGCCACCGCCGGAATCACGGCACTCACCGCCGCCGCGATAGGCACGTCGGAGCCCGGCGCCCTGGGCGAGGACCGCCTGCTGGGGGCCTTCTTCGGAATCAACTTCGGTCAGATAGCGGCCATAGCCTTCGGCGCGACAGCCTTCGCCGGCGAGTTCCGGCCTGGAGCCCTGAGGGTCTCGCTCACTGCCGTGCCCAACCGGACCCGGCTGTACCTGTCCAAGACCGCCGCCGTGGCCGGACTCGCCTTCGTGGTCGGGCAGATCACCGGCCTCGTCACCTTCCTGGCCGGGCAGGCGTCGATGGGGGAGTACGCCCTCTCCCTCGGCGACCCCGGGACGGTGCGCGCCGTCTTCGGCAGCGGTGTCTACCTGACCCTGATCGCCCTGCTGTCGGCCGGCCTGACCGCCCTGGTGCGCAGCGGAACCCTCGTGATGAGCCTGCTCATACCCTTCCTGCTGATCGTGCCCTTCGTGGTGGGCCAGGTCGTCGGCGGGGCCATGCAGTTCATGCCCGACCGGGCGGGCCAGATGGTGATGCGGGCGCACGCGGACGGGTCGCTCGGGCCCTGGAGCGGGCTCGCGGTGGCCGCTCTGTGGGCCCTCGCCGCCCTGGGCGCGGGCTGGCTGGCAGTACGGCGCCGCGACGCGTGACGCCGGGCCAGTTGTCAGTGGTCCGCCCGATACTGGCGGCATGACCACGGCAGACCATCTCGACACGATCGACCGGCTGCGGGGGCGGGAGTTCCCGTCCGGGCCGGCGGTGTCCGGCGTACAGAGCGCCGGCCTGGGTTACCACCTGGTCCAGCTCGGCCGGACCCGGGATTCCTGGGACGACGACGGCTCCGGCTGGGAGGAGGCCGAGGAACAGATCAGCGCCGAGTACGCGGCGCTCACCCAGGCCGTCACCGACCGGTGGGGACCGCCGCAGGTCTTCGCCCTGGCATCGCTGATGGACCGGTCGTTCGACGGGGAGGAGATACCGGAGCCGTGGAGCGAGCTGTGCAACACCACCGACCACGTACACCTGTGGCGGGTCGGGGAGCGGTGGCTGGTGGTCTGCGTGGCCCAATGGGACAAGGAGTTCCCCCTCATGCTGATGGCAGGGGTCACCGTGGTCGACCCGCCGTAGGGTGCGGAGGTCGCGGCCAGGCGCAGGCGGGCGTACTCCTCGGCCATGGATTCGGCGGTCCAGTGGGCGTTCAGACCGCTCGGGTTGGGCAGGGCCCAGATAAGGGTGGCCCCGATGGAGCGCTCCTGGGGACCGATCACTGCCTTCCGCTCACCGAACGGTGCCTGGCTCGGCGCTGACGGTGATGGAGACCCTTACACCGCCGGCTCGGGCCAGCACAGGGCGGGACTGTGTACCGGCCGTTACCCGAACGGCGCAAGATCGTTGGCAGCGCATGAACAACACCAAGCGCGTACTTGCCGCCCTCTCCCTCGGTACTGCTGCCCTTCTCGGGGCCCTTGCCGTACCGGCCAGCGCAGACGACGGTTTGCCCTTTCCCGGCGCTGCCGGGTCGTCCGTAGCGTCCGCTAGTGGTTCCAGCAACCAAGCTCCGGGCGAATGGAACTGGAACTGGAAGAGCAACATGCAAAATCAGAACGGCTTGGCCAACCTCTCCAACAACGGCAACCTCTGCGCTGGGCTGGCTGGCGTACTGGCACCCAGCGCCAGCTGCACGAACGGCTAGAACGGGGCACCAGCGGCGCCGAAGTCCTCACGCGCCTTGAGTCGGTGGCGCGGACGGTAGAGCGGTTGAACGTTCCCGTCCGTGTCCGTCCCGCTGGGCGCTAGCGGCCGGCGGGATGCCCTCACCGTCCAGGTGGGGGCATTTTGTTGCTGCGGTCCTGGTCAGGCGGCTAGGCCGACGGTATGCGTCACATGCGAGTTGCTACGGCTTGCGAAGGCAGTGCGGTAGGCGGTGACGCCGACCACGGCCAGCCACTGGGGGCGCAGCCGTTCCACCTTCGCCGTCAGGATCCGGCCGCCCTCGCGGAATTCCTCGGCGCTCAGCTCGTCGGCGCGGGCGGTGGCCCGGGCGACGACGTTGGTGATGCCCAGCCGGTAGGACAACAGCTCTTCCTGCTCCTCGGGGGCGAGCCTGTGGGGGGTGAAACCCGACAGGTGCACTGTTATCTGCACCATCTTCGCTCGTTGGTCTCGGTGACAGTCCCCGAGACCAACGAGGAGAGCGAAGTGGATCTACGGCATGAACTGATGGAGGGGCGGGCGGACCTTCCCCGCGTCGGGGCGGTGCTCCCGGCGCGGGGGATCCATCCTCCGTACGTCGTCGTCAATGGGTTACGACGACGAGATCGAGCCGGTCACCGCCTATCTGCGCGACCTGGCGTTGAACGACAGCAGTCCGCTGACTGTACGCAGCTACGGGTACGGGCTGCTGCGCTGGTTCCGGCTGTTGTGGCTGCTCGGTGTCGCCTGGGAGAAGGCGACGGAGGCCGAGACGGCTGCGCTGACCGGGTGGCTGCGTACGGCGCCGAACCCGCAGCGTCGACGGAAGTCCGCCGGAGCCGCCGCCCCGGGCTCGGTGAACCTGCGCACCGGCAAGCCGGTCCTGCGGGCCGGATACGCGCCTCGGACGATCAACCACGCTCTATCGGTCGTGAGCGGCTTCTACGAGTTCCACGCCCACCAGGGCAATGGGCCAGTCGCCAACCCTGTGCCGGTCTCGCCGCAGCGGCGGCGGGCGCTGGCCCACCTCAGCCCGCTGGAGCCCAAGCCTGTGCTCGGCAGGGCCCGGCTGCGGCAGAAGGTCGCCGACCGGCCGCCCAGGTCGATCCCTGACCACCTCTGGGACGAGTTGTTCGAGCGCATGGGCTGCGAGCGCGACCGAGCACTGCTGGAGTTCTACGTCTCCAGCGGAGCGCGCGCCGAGGAACTGCTCGGCGTCGGCATCGGCGACCTCGACTGGGCGGGTCAGAAGATCTACGTGATCTCCAAGGGCACCCGGGAGCGTCAGCCCGTCCCGGCTTCGCCGCAGGCGTTCGTACGCCTGGCCCGCTACCTCGACGAGATCGGCACCCCGCCGGCGGACGAGCCGCTGTGGCGGACTCGCCGCGGCGCGGACCGGCCGATGTCCTACTGGGCGATGCGTCGGATCATTCAGCGTGCGAATGAGGCCCTGGGCACCAACTGGACGCTGCACGATCTGCGGCACACGGCCGCCAATCGCATGGCAAATGGTGGCAAGCTCACCCTGCCCGAGGTCCAGGCCGTCCTGCGGCACGCCAACATCCAGACCACCAGTCGCTATCTGGCGGTTCGCATCGAGGAGATCTTCGACAAGCTCACTGAGCACTACAACGCCCCGCGGGTCGAACGCAGCTACCCCACCGGCTACAACGCGGACGACATCGCGGCGGTGTTCGGTGCCTGACACGCAGCTTCGCACCACCGGTCTCAGTCGCCGCCACGGCCCTGTCCTGGACGGCCTGGAGTTCCCCAGCCGCTTTGTTCAGGGTCGGATCAAGCCGGAGGCGGCTGTCGCGGCCACCCCTCCCAGGCCTCATGGCGAGTTCGGCACAGCCTCCGTGACCCTCTTGTCGAGCGTGGCTGGCTCAGCCGTGATCTGGCCGGACACACCGCGCGCGACCCGTCAGGGCTGGACGCGATCTACCCGCACGCTGCTCGAATACCTCCTCACCTTCCCTGGGCAGACCTGGCAGGAGCGGTGGGACGCCAGCCCACTGGGCCAAGGACAGGTCACTGCCGAGGAGGTGGGGTCGCGCCGCACCACGGGGACCAGTCACTGGAGGACGACCTGGACGCCCTGCTCTTCGAGGACTTCCAGCACGAGGTCGAACAAGGTACCCACGCCATCGCCAGTAGGGCGACGGTCCGCCAACTGGGCCCTGGCCAAAGCCGAGTGCTGCCATTGCAGAGTGAAGGGCGAGGCGGCACCCCAGCCACCTCTCAGGCAGTCGACCAGAGCATCAAGGTTCCACCCGAAGTATCCGCCGGGTCCGTTGATGGCTTCACCGAGCGCGCAGTAGAAGCTGTCCAGATCGACGACATGCCGACCGTCCAAGCTGAACACCTGGCCTGCCGACGCGTCGGGGTTCCCTCGACGCTGGTACTCCCGAGACCACAACGCGACCGACAGCCAGGCTCGCCTGTCCCTGGGATCGAGTTCGTTCCACATGGCGGTGCGATTCAGGCGACCGGTGCGGATCAGGTCCCACACCCGTTCCGCTCCGGGCAGTGCTTGATCGCACCACAGTGTCACGGTGAGGTCGACGAGGCCGGCTCCGTGGGCGGAGGGCTGGCCAGCGACGACAGTGGCGTCGTTTACGAAGTACGACCCCATGGTGACGCCGTCGCGTCGAGCACATCGAGCCTGGCGTTCCCCGCTACGGCGCGACGACCGCCGATATGGCCGAGGCTCCTCAGCAAACCGCCCTGCGGGGCGCACCCCGAGAGTTGGACCCGACGCGTCCCCTCTTCCCGCAGCGGCGTGAACAGCCCCTCTGCCTCGTGAGCAAAGCCCCAGAAGTCGGCGTCGTCCTCGTCGGCGGTCAGAGCATACTTCCGCGCCTCGCCACCCCGGCCTGATGTTCGCATCGCACCCCCATGTGGGCGCTGATCTTACCGGCGCTATCGGGCCTTGCCCGGCCCTTGCGACCGGCCCCCATCCCCCTCAACCTCGGAGGCCCTTTGACGAGTCACATACCCCAGTTCACCCGTGAGGGTGAAGTGCAGAGAAGCAGGACCGGCCAGAAGCGGTTGCCGGGGCGGGCGAAGTGGTGGCCCGTCGCGGCGGAGAGGAGACCCGGATTGATCCCGCAGAAGAGCACACGCAGACCGCCCGCGACCACGTCCGGGAGGACGCGGCCGCGGGCGGCTTCGAGCTCGTCGGGGGTCAGAGGATCGACCCCGGAGCGTAACCGGCGGCCTCCGGGTGCTCCTTGGCGATGGCCTCGATACGGGAGACCACGGCGGCGACCTGGTCACCCGCGGCGCCCGTGAAGGAGAGCTTGTCGGCCATGAGGGCGTCCAGCTGCGCACGGTCCAGCGGCATCCGCTCGTCGGCCGCCAGCTTGTCCAGCAGCTCGTTGCGCTCGGCGCCCTGCTCACGCATGGCCAGGGCGGAGGCCACGGCGTGCTCCTTGATGACCTCGTGCGCGGCCTCGCGGCCCACACCGGCGCGCACCGCGCCCATCAGCACCTTGGTGGTGGCGAGGAAGGGCAGGTAGCGGTCCAGCTCGCGGGCCACGACGGCCGGGAAGGCACCGAACTCGTCGAGGACCGTCAGGAAGGTCTCCAGCAGGCCGTCGAACGCGAAGAACGCGTCGGGCAGGGCCACCCGGCGGACGACGGAGCAGGAGACGTCGCCCTCGTTCCACTGGTCGCCGGCCAGCTCGGCCGTCATCGAGGCGTAGCCGCGCAGGATGACCATGAGGCCGTTCACGCGCTCGCAGGAGCGGGTGTTCATCTTGTGCGGCATCGCGGAGGAGCCGACCTGGCCGGGCTTGAAGCCCTCGGTGACCAGCTCGTGGCCGGCCATCAGGCGGATCGTCTTCGCGATCGAGGAGGGGGCGGCCGCCAGCTGTACCAGGGCCGAGACCACGTCGTAGTCCAGGGAGCGCGGGTAGACCTGGCCGACCGAGGTGAACGCCTGGGCGAAGCCGAGGTGGGTGGCGATCCGCTGCTCCAGGTCGGCCAGCTTGGCGGCGTCGCCGCCCAGCAGGTCGAGCATGTCCTGGGCGGTGCCGACCGGGCCCTTGATCCCGCGCAGCGGGTAGCGCTGGAGGAGGTTCTCCAGGCGGTCGTACGCGACGAGCAGCTCGTCGGCGGCGGTCGCGAAGCGCTTGCCCAGCGTGGTCGCCTGCGCGGCCACGTTGTGGGAGCGGCCGGCCATGACCAGCTCGGCGTGCTCACCGGCGAGCTTGCCGAGGCGGGCCAGGACGGCGACCGTGCGGTCGCGCACCAGCTCCAGCGAGAGCCGGATCTGGAGCTGCTCGACGTTCTCGGTGAGGTCGCGGGAGGTCATGCCCTTGTGGACGTGCTCGTGGCCGGCGAGGGCGTTGAACTCCTCGATCCGGGCCTTCACGTCGTGCCGGGTGACCTTCTCGCGCTCGGCGATGGAGGCGAGGTCGACGGTCTCCAGGACGCGCTCGTAATCGGCGAGGGCGGCGTCGGGGACCTCGATGCCGAGGTCCTTCTGGGCGCGCAGCACGGCGAGCCACAGCCGCCGCTCCAGCGTGACCTTGTACTCGGGGGACCACAGGACGGCGAGCTCCGCGGAGGCGTAGCGGCCGGCCAGGACATTGGGGATGCGGGGCTTGGCAGTCACGTGTAGGGATTCTACTTGGGCCGCGGCTGTGCGTTTACGCAGGTAGGGGCAGCCCTCGGGATTGTGGGTTGCTACGAGAGCGGCGGGGTCCCGTACGGCAGCAGCTCCGGCCGCTTCGCGGGGCGGCCGTCCCCCGAGGAGCGGCCCGACAGCCTCCGCCCGATCCAGGGGAGCAGGTGCCGCCGGGCGAAACGCAGGTCCTCGGCCCGGCGCACGGGCCAGCCCGGCGCGGCCGCGGCGGGCAGCGGCGCCCGCCAGTCCTCCTCGGCGGGCAGCCCCAGAGTCTGCCAGACGGCCTCGGCCACCCTGCGGTGGCCCTCCGGAGCCAGGTGCAGCCGGTCGACGTCCCACAGTCGCGGGTCCCCGAGCGCGGGCGCCCCGTACAGGTCCACCAGCAGCGCCCCGTGCCGCGCGGCGAGCTCTTCGAGGATGCCGAAGAGCTCCTCCATACGAGGCCGGAAGCGTTCCATCACCGGCCCGTCGCGGCCGGGCGAGCGCATCAGCACCAGGTGCTTGCAGGACGGCGCGAGGAGTTCCACCGCGTCCTCCAGGTGCGCCCGGACCCGGCCCATGTCCACCTTGGGACGCAGTGCGTCATTGAGCCCGCCCACCAGGGTCACCACGTCCGCGCCCATCGCGGCGGCGGCCGGGACCTGGTCCTCGGCGATCTGGCCGATCAGCTTGCCGCGCACCGCCAGGTTCGCGTAGCGGAAGCCCGGCTCGCGGGCGGCGAGCCGGGTGGCCAGCAGGTCGGCCCAGCCCCGGTAGGAGCCGTCCGGCAGCAGGTCGGACATCCCCTCGGTGAAGGAGTCGCCGACCGCGACGAAACTGGTGTACGACGCATTCATCTCCATGGCGGAGCGATGCTACCGCGCGGTAGGCCGTTCTTCCCAGGCGCCCGTCCCGGCCTCAGGCGGAGGCGGGACGGCCGAACAGCTCGCGCAGCACGTCCTCCATCGTCACCAGTCCGGCGAGGGCCCCGTCCGTCCCGAGCACCGCCGCCAGGTGCGTACGGCTGCGCCGCATGGCGGTCAGCACGTCGTCCAGCGGGGTGTCCGCCCGCACCTGCGCGATCGGGCGCAGCGCGGACTGCGGGAAGGGCTCGTCCCGCTCCACCACGTCCAGGGCGTCCTTGACGTGCAGGTACCCCAGGATCCGCTGCCGGGCGTCGACCACCGGGAAGCGGGAGTACCCCGACTCGGCGGACAGGGCCTCCAGGGCGGCCGCGGTGATGCCCTGCTCGGCCGTGACGACCCGGTGCACGGGCAGCACCACGTCGGTGACGGGGCGCCGGCCCAGTTCGAGGGCGTCGTGCAGCCGCTCGCTCGCCCGGTCGTCGATGAGCCCCGCGTCACTGGAGTCCTTGACCATCCGGGCCAGCTCGTCGTCCGAGAACGTCGCCGCGACCTCGTCCTTCACGTCCACCCGCAGCAGCCGCAGCAGGGCGTTGGCGAAGGTGTTCACCGCGAAGATCACCGGCTTCAGCCCCCGGGTCAGGGCGACCAGCGGCGGCCCCAGCGCCAGCGCGGTGCGCACCGGCTCGGCCAGGGCCACGTTCTTCGGCACCATCTCGCCGAACAGCATGTGCAGGTAGGTGGCCAGCCCCAGCGCGACCACGAAGGAGATCGCGTGCGTCACCCCGGACGGCACCCCCACCGCGTCGAGCAGCGGGCTCAGCAGGTGCGCGATGGCCGGCTCGGCGACCACGCCCAGCACCAGGGTGCACAGGGTGATGCCGAGCTGCGCCGCCGCCATCAGGGCCGACACGTGCTCCAGGCCCCACAGCACCGCGCGGGCCCGGCGGTCGCCCTGCTCGGCGTACGGCTCGATCTGGCTGCGCCGGACCGAGATCAGCGCGAACTCCGCCCCGACGAAGAAGGCGTTGACGACCAGCGTCGCCAGGCCGATCAGCAGCTGGATCGCGGTCATCGGGTCTCCTCCGCGGTCTCGTCGCCGACGGGTCCGGCCGGCTCGTGCAGGAGCACGCGGGCGGCCCGGCGACCACTGGCGTCGACCACGTCCAGGCGCCAGCCGTCCAGCTCCAGGCTGTCGCCGACGGCCGGGATCCGGCCCAGCTCGGTGGCTATCAGCCCGGCAAGGGTCTCGTACGGGCCCTCGGGCACCCGCAGACCGATCCGCCGGAGCTGATCGGTACGGGCGGCGCCGTCGGCCGAGTACAGGGTGCGGCCGGCCTCGTCCGTGCCGGCCGGGGCCAGGTCGGGGGTCTCGTGCGGGTCGTGCTCGTCACGCACCTCGCCGACGACCTCCTCGACGATGTCCTCCAGGGTGGCCACTCCGGCCGTGCCCCCGTACTCGTCGATCACCACGGCCATGGTCTGCTTGCCGGACAGCCGGTCCAGCAGGCGGTCCACGGTCAGCGACTCCGGTACGAGGAGCGGCTCGCGCAGCAGCCGCGACACCGGGTGGCGGTGCCGCTCGGTGGCGGGCAGGGCCAGTACGTCCTTGATGTGGACGATGCCGACCACGGTGTCGAGGCTGCCCCGGTAGACGGGGAAGCGCGACAGCCCGGTGGCCATCGTCGCGTTGGCCACGTCCTCGGCGGTGGTGTGCACGTCGAGGGCCGTGACCTGGACGCGCGGGGTCATCACGTTCTCCGCGATCAGGTCGGCGAGGTTCAGGGTGCGCACGAACAGCTCGGCGGTGTCCTTCTCCAGCGCGCCCGCCTTGGCGGAGTGCCGCGCCAGGGCCACCAGCTCCTGCGGGCTGCGGGCGGAGGCCAGCTCCTCCGCGGGCTCCATGCCCAAGCGCCGGACCATGTGGTTGGCGGTGGTGTTCAAGTGGCTGATCAGCGGTTTGAACGCTCGGGAGAAGACCCGCTGCATGGTCGCCACGCGCTTGGCGATCGCCAGCGGCGAGGAGATCGCCCAGTTCTTGGGGACCAGTTCGCCGACGACCATCAGGACCACCGTCGAGAGGACGGTGCCGAGGACCAGGGCGGTGGAGGACGCGGCGCCGGCCGACAGGCCCACGTCCTGGAACGGGCCCGTGAGCAGGGCCGCGATCGAGGGCTTGGAGATCATTCCGATGACCAGGCCGGTCACGGTGATGCCGAGCTGGGCGCCGGACAGCTGGAAGGTGAGGCTGCGGACCGCTGCCAGGGCGCTGTCCGCCCCGCGCTCGCCCCGCTCGACGGCCCGTTCGAGCTCGCTGCGCTCGATGGTCGTCAGCGAGAACTCGGCCGCGACGAACACTCCGCAGGCGAGACAGAGCAGCAGCGCCACGATGAGCAGGACTACCTCGGTCATCGGTCGTTCACCTCCGTCCCATGATCGGTCAGGAGGGAGGGGGCCGCGCGATGTCGCGTACCGGGATGTCGGGGACTGGGAGGCTCGCCCATGGGCGGACGCTCACACCTTTCGTCGTGGATCGGGGAAAACCGTTGAGCACATGGTAAAGGAAAGGCAAAGGCAATGGCTCATCCTTTTGGGCGAGCGGGCGCGGGGCGTGGGATCCCGGGAGGAACGATCTTCACATCACCTCCGCCTCGGCCCCCGACCCTGCCCGCCGTGCTGCTTCGACGGCTGGCGCTGGGGCTGCCACCTGTACCGGCTCGCCGTGCACCCGGGCCACCGCCGGCAGGGGATCGGCTCCGCGCTGCCGGCGGCCCCGAGGAGCGGTTCGCGGCGCTGGGCGGCAGGCGCGCCGACGATCTGGACCCGCCGGGTCAAGCCGTTCACGGGCTGATCCGGCGCAGCCCGGACCGCCGGAGGAGTGAACGCCCCGTCCGGCCCCGGCCCCGGCTCCGGCCGCAACCCCCCGAACGCGCGGCCGGGGGCCAATTCGGGCCGCAAGCGGCGCTCCGGCTACGGCGAGGCAGCCCCGGGCTCATGGATCCGGACACGCGGCGCACCCGCCCGGAACGACCGCCGCTGCGGCGCGTCCGGGATCTCCGGCCTCAGTGGATCATGCAAAGACGCACCCGGGACGGCTGCCCGGCCCCGGCGCGCGCCCCGCCCCCGACATGATCAAGTGCCTGGTCAGCGGCTTCTGTCCGGTTGTCGCCGGGTGGCGACTTCTGCACGCTGTCCACCCTTCGATCGGTTGCGTAGCGTAACCGATCATCAACCCAGGGAGGGGAAACGGGTATGGGGCAAGGCAGCGCCAGGAACGACGTGGGCACGGCCTACATCAACGACGTGTTCATGCGGCACCCGCTGACCACGAAGAACCAGCAGGAGCTCGACATCGCCGCCAGGGCCGCCGGCATCCTGGAGCGCAACCTGCGCCGCGGCGTCTTCAGGCGCAACCGCCAGGGAGGGGGCGAGCCGCTCGATCCGATCGGGTTCTCCCTGAACAAGGAGCGCTACGGCACGTTCCCCGCGGACGAGCAGACGGCGCAGGAGCGCGGCTGGCGCGCCTTCATGAACGTCGGCGTACCCGTCATCGAGGAGCGCGCCGACATCCAGCAGCCGCCGCCCGACATGGTGTCCAAGCAGACGTACGTCAACGGCACCGACCCGATCGTGATCACCGTGACGGACACCGTCGAGTTCACGATCTCGAACACGATCAGCTGGTCGCTCCAGGGGGAGGTGAAGCTCACCTTCGGGGCCAAGTCCATCGCATCGCTCCAGCAGCAGCTGGCGAAGAGCATGGAGATGAAGCAGTACCAGAAGACCACCCTGCTCAACAGCAAGGACAACCAGGGCGTCAACACCGAGACGCAGACGGAGGCGACGAGCAACACCACCGCCACCAGCTCCGCCACCGGCACCGGGGAGCTGTGGGGCGAGCTGGCGCTCGGGATCACCGGCTCCGTCAGCGGTTCGCTGACCACCGAGTGGAAGCACGTGTCGACGATGAGCTTCCAGATCAGCAGCCGGGCGGACGTGATGGCCACGACCCGGCGCGAGGTCCGCCAGTTCGACTACGAGTTCCCCGTCACCTTCGGCGGCTGGGTCGCCCTGCACTACCCCGAGCCGGTCGAGGTCAAGGAAACGGCCAAGCAGGGCGCCGAGCCGAGGCACTCCAAGGTCCTCGCGTGGAAGCTCGGCGAGGCCGCCCTCGACTCCAGCCGCTTCGACCTGGCCGACGAGGGGAAGCGGTTCATGCAGAAGGGGACGGCCGAAAGGGTCGCGGTCCGTGCCGGGGAACACCGGGTGTTCCAGCCGGAAGTACTCGACTACCAGACGCAGCCGCAGCCGCTCTAGGGGAGAGACCATGTCCTTCAAGAACATCTTCGACAACGGCGGGGACCAGGCCGGTTCCGCCGACCAGGCCGGCCAGAAGCTCGGCAACGACACCCCGGGGGCGGGGAGCGTCTCGGAAGAGGTGCGCCGGCTGGAGAGCGAGCGGGACCCGTGGCTCGTACGCCAGACCGCACACGGGGCGTTCGACGTCATGGGCTTCCTCGGGCCGCTCTTCCAGAGCACCCGCGCCGCGGCCGCCGCACAGCGCCAGGTCACCGAGGACCCCGCAGCGGCCTCCGGCATGGCCTCGTCCACCACGAAGGCGTTCGGGCCGCCGAAGGTGAGCATCAGCGACGAGGACATGCCCAAGCTGGAGGACCTGTCGAAGCTCATCGCCCACAGGCGCAGCCACACCCTCGTCGCGACGGGGCTGGGCACCTCCGAAGGCGTCGCGGTCGACCCGGCGGGCGGCACGGTGTACGTCGCCGACCGGGGCGGCCTGAGGCTGTCCGCGGTGAAGGCCGACACCGGCGCCCAGCGCGTGGCCGCGAGCGCCCTCGGCGACGTCGGCGACGTGGGGACCGACGGGCAGGGCACCGCCTACACCACGGACTGGGCCGGCGGGCGCCTGCTCGCGGTGAACCTGTCCGACGGCACCTCCCGCAAGATCGCCGACGTGCCGGGGGCCTACGGTGTGGCGCTCGACGCGGCGGCGAACAGGGCCTACGTCACCAACTGGACCGACGGCCAGCTGATCGCGGTCGACCTGCCGGGCGGGCGCAAGACCACGATCGCCACCGGCCTGGGTCAGGGCATCGCCGGAGTGGCCCTGGACGGCAGGGGCAGCGCGTACGTCGGACAGAAGGACAACGGCGCCAAGCTGTACGAGATCCCCCTGGCCGGCGGCGCCCCGCGCGTCGTGGCCACCCTCCCCGCCGGGGCGCGGACCATCCGCGTGGAACTGGACGGCGCCGGCAGGGCCTACACCATCGACCACGCCAACGGCCTCCTCCACGAGATCACCCTCGCCGACGGCGCGCACCGGGTGGTGGCCTCCGGCCTGGGGACCTGCGAGGGGCTCGCCCTGGAGGGCGGCTGGATCTACGTCAGCAACCGCGAGGGCCAGCTGTGGCAGATCGACCGGCGCGCCGCGCAGGCCCCGGGAGGCATCGGCAAGGTCGCGCCCTAGGGGGCACCACCTTCGGGGTGTAAAGGTCGACCGTGACGACCGAGCTCCACCGCCGCGGCCGCCGCGGCCGCCGCGCCGAGCAGCCGCGTCCGGTTCCCGTACGGGGCGGACGGCAGCGGGGGAGCGGCGGGCGGGGCCGGCGGGACCTGCGGCGGCGCGGTGTGCGGCGACGTCCCGCCCGCCTGCGTGGGTACGTACGTCGGGGCGTACCCGGGCGCCGGACCCGCCTCCGGGACGCGGTCGAGCTCCGCCCGCCGCGCCGCGACCGCGCCGGCCCAGGGTTCGGGCAGCCAGCCCTCGACCTCGCCGGCGGCGCGCCCGGCCAGCCGCTCGCACAGCTCCACCAGCCCTCCCGGAGCGGGGCGTTCGGCGGGATCCGCCGCGAGCGCGCCCTCCAGCAGCGGCCGCAGCCGGTCCGGGTACCCCGAGAGGTCCGGCGGACGTACGGCCGTGTTGGCGATCTGCTTCGCCACGGTCAGCGCCCCGCCCTCGCCGTACGGGTGGCGCCCGGTCGCCCCACGGCGGCGATCAGGCCCAGGACGAACACGTCGCTGGCCGGGGTGATGTCCCCGCCCGTGCCCTGCTCGGGCGACATGAACCGGGGCGTCCCGCGCGATCCCGAAGTCGATCACCCACGGCCCGTCCGCCGCCGGCATGATGTTCCCCGGCTTCAGGTCCCGGTGGACGATCCCCGCGGCGTGGACCGCCTCCAGGGCCCGCGCCGCGCACGCCACGACCTGGAGGGCGGCGGTCAGCGGCAGCGGACCGTGGGCGTCCAGGGCCTCGTCCAGCGGCAGGCCCGGCACGTAGGCGGTGGCGGGCCAGGGCTGCTCGCCCTTCGTGTCGTGGTCCACCACGGCTACGAGGTGGTAGCCGCGCGCCTGCTGCGCCGACCGCACCTCCTGCTCGAAGCGGCCGCGGAAGCCGGGGCCGTTCGCGTACTCGCGGCGGATCGTCTTCAGCGGGAGAGGTGGACGGTGTCCATCCCGCCCTCGCCGACCCGCGCGAGCCGGGGCGCTCACGTGCCGCATTGGGCCGTGAGGGCCTGCTCCTCCTCCGAGAGGACGGAGTCCTCCCCGTTCTGTCCGGCGTTCTTCGCGCAGGCGGAGGCCTGGAGGGCGAGTTCGGCCGCGCGGGCCCGGGCGTCCTCCAGGCTGGTCGCCACGATCGTCGACTCGACCTGCCGGCGACGGTACGACGGCAGGTACTGCAGCTCGATCTCGGGATGATCGGTCTCCACCTCCGACAGGTCCATGGAGGCCAGCTTCTGGCTGATGCCCCGGTACACCGCGACGTGCCCGTCGTTGGCGCCCACGTAGTACTGGCTCTGCGTCCACCGGTAGCCGGCGAACACGGTCCCGATGACCACGAGGGCCGCGACGGCGGAGAGGGCCGCGCGGCGCGCGGTGTTGCGCGGCGGCGTCGGTGGCGCCGCCGCCCGCCGGGTCGGGCCGTCCGCGTGTCCGGGGGGCGCCGACCCGGCCCGCCGGGCTACGGGCTCCGCGGCGGCCCGACGGCCCGGGAGGAACGAAAGCGCAGGCGCGGCGGGCTCCCCCGACGACGCCTCGGGGGCGGGCGGCTCGGACGGGGCCGGCTCCGGAGACGGCGGCGCGAGCAGTTCCAACGCCCGCGCCGCCGTCAGGCGCGCGTCCGGGTCCTTCTCCAACAGCCCCGTGATCAGCGGCGCCAGGCGGCCCGCGTGCCGCGGGGGCGGGGCCGAGTCGTTCACGACGGCGTACTGCGAGCCGACCTGGTTCTCCCTGCGGAACGGCGACACGCCCTCGACGGCCTCGTACAGCGTCGTCCCCAGGGAGAACAGATCACTCGGGGCACCGCCCTTCTCGCCCCGAGCGCGCTCGGGCGCAAGGTACGCCATCGAACCGATGATCATGCCCGTTCTGGTCAGGCCGTCCTCGGCCTCGTTGAGGGCGATCCCGAAGTCGGCGAGGAGGATCCGGCCGTCGTCGGCCAGCATCACGTTGGCCGGTTTGATGTCGCGGTGGACGATGCCCTCCCCGTGCGCAGCTCCGAGGGCATTCAGCAGCGCCGAGGCCACCTCCGCCACGTCCTCCACCGGCATCCGGCCGCCCACCCGCAGCCGTTCCTGCAGCGTCGCGCCGCTGACGAGCTCCATGACGATCCACGGCGCCCCGCCCACGAGGACGACGTCGTGGACCGTCACGACGTTCGGGTGGTGGCGCAGTCTGGCCGTGTTGCGGGCCTCGCGCAGGGCCCGCTTCAGGACGTCCGACGCGGCCGCGCCCGACAGGCCCGGGGGCAGCACCAGCTCCTTCACCGCCACCTCGGTGTCGAGCTGCACGTCGTGTGCCTCCCACACCCGGCCCATTCCCCCGGACCCGAGGATCCGGACCAGCCGGTAACGGTCGTTGACCAGCCGTCCCGGCTGCGCCTCGTGCGCCACGCTCGCCCTCCGCTCCGCTCCTGACACGCCCCCGGGCCGCCCCGGACCGCGCGACCCGGCTCGATTGTGGTGCCTGCCGGGCGCGGCTGACTGCCAGTCCGCCGGAAGGGGTACGGGAACGCCCCGGCGGTTCAGTCGTCCAGACGGCGGGCCGAACCGATGACGCAGTACGAGGTGGGCAGTGCCGGACCGCGCTCGGGCAGGCGGAAGGAGCGGTGCGAGGCGATCCGGAAGCCGGCCGCCTCGATCGCCGCGAGCGGGTCGCGCGCGGTGTGGCAGCCGCCGAACAGGCGGGGCCACACCGTCCGGTCGAGCGCCCGCTGGACGCCGGCCATCCCCGGGCCGGGAGCCAGCCCGTGCTCCAGGAACCGCAGCTCGGCGCCGGGCCGGAGCACCCGGTGCAGTTCGGCGAGGGCGCGCGGCAGGTTGCGCACGGTGCACAGCACCAGCGAGGCGACCGCGACGTCGAAGGCCTCGCTCTTGACCGGCAGCGCCTCGGCGACACCCGGTACGAGGTCCACCGGGACGTCGGCGCGCAGTGCGGCCTGCGCCGCGAGCCGGCGCAGGGTGCGCTCCGGCTCGATGGCGACGACCTCGGAGACGGCTGCCGGGTAGTACGCGAAGTTCAGGCCGTTGCCCGCGCCGATCTCGACGACCCGCCCGGACACCCCCGCCAGGAGTTCCCGGCGCAGGGCGCCGATACCGGCGTGGGTTTCGGCGGCGGTGCTGGCGCGGGCGTAGAACCGGGCGAAGTACGGGTGGTGGACCGGATCGGGGACGGGGCTGGGCATGACGGGCCTCCGGGCGCGGACGGGCGGCGGACGGACGACACGGCTGCGCGTGCCCAGGGCCTGTCCGGCGGATCACGGCCGGGGTCGCGGTGTTCCCCCGGCTACCGCTGGGAGTAGGTGCCCCCGGGCACGGCACCTCGCCGCGCACGGGACACCGCGGCCTTTCCGACCCTGATCCGCCGGACAGGCCCCAGCGGGGCTGTTCCCCACCGGGGCCCGCCCCGAAACCGCCTCCGCCCGTGCGGCGGAGGCCATAATCGGCACTCCGGCCACCGCACTTGGGGCCGCGCACAGGAGGAGAGCGCAACCTTGACATCCCGTGAGGCCCCTGTACGGGGCGCGGCCGCCGCGCTGCTCGCCGCCGCGGCGTTCCTGCTCGCCGGCTGCGAGTCCGCCCCGGCGCCGGCACCGTCGGCCGGGGCGCCCGCAGCCGACCCGAACGCCGCGTTCGGCGCGGAGGTGGCCGCGCGCTGCGCCACCGCCTCGGCTTCGCCGACGGCCGCCGCCACCGGGGGCACGCCGACGGATCCCGAGTCGCGCAAGTACGCCGAGAACCACGCGTACCGGCAGCAGGTGGAGCTGAGCCCGGCCGCCCGCTGCCGGGGGGAGGCCCACGCAGCCCGGATCAGGGCGGAGCTGGCCGCCGCACCGGCGGCGAACCCCGCCGAACTGACCGCGCTGCTGCGCGGCCTGGGCTACCCCGTCGGCAGCGGTGACGTGTACGAGGGGAACGCCGCCCAGGGACCCGGCTTCGCGCTGATGCTGCCCGGCACCGGCCCCTGCGTATCGGGGCGGGCGGCGGCGGGCACCAGCGCGGCCGCCTCCCCGGCCCCGGCCCCGGCCCGCGTCGAGGCGCACGGCGTGTACCTGGAGGGCGGCTGCAAGGAGCCGGCGGGGGGCCACTGACGCGGCCACCGCCCCCCCGGCACCGCCCCCGCCACCGGCTCCCCGGCGCAGCGTCACATCAGGCGGGCCACTCGGCGAGGAAGGACTCCGCCGACCAGGTGCCGTCCAGCGGGGCCCCCAGCCACCCCGGCGCGGCCGCGCGGAAGGCGGCGGGCTCCAGCCCGCCGGCCCCCTCCGGCACGGCCCCCAGCAGCGGGATCCCGGACTTCGGGAGGTCGGCGAGGTTGCACCGGGAGGCCAGGTCGGGCGCGGCCGGCCAGCTGCCGACCACCACCCCGAGCGCGCTGACGGACCGGGCCGCGAGGGCCTCCGCCGTCAGATCGGTGGTGTTCAGCGTGCCCAGCCCCGCGGGGGCAACCACCAGCACCGGCGCCGCCATCAGCCGCGCCGCGTCCGCCAGGGTGTGGCCCTCCTCGTCGAAGCGCACGAGCAGCCCGCCCGCGCCCTCCACGAGCACCAGGTCGTGCTCGGCGTCGAGCCGTGCGGCCGCCTCCGCGATCCGCTCCGGGGTCAGCGTCGCCAGCCCGGAGCGCCGCGCGGCGGTGTCCGGGGCCAGGGGCTCGGGGTAGCGGGCCAGTTCCAGCGCGGTCACGGCCGGGCCGGCGAGCCGCACGACCTCGGCGGTGTCCCCGGGCTCGTCCGGGCCGACCCCGGTCTGGGCGGGCTTGAGCACCGCGACCGAACGCCCGGCGGCCAGGGCGGCGGTCGCGATGGCCGCGGTGACCACCGTCTTGCCGATCTCCGTGCCGGTACCGGACACGACGACTACGGACATCTCAGCCTTCCTGCGCCGCAGCGACGGCCGCGCGGCAGATCCGGGCCACATCGGCGTCGCCGGTGACGAACGGGGGCATGGTGTAGATCAGGTCGCGGAACGGGCGCAGCCAGACGCCCTCGCGGACCGCCGCCCGGGTGGCCGCCCACACGTCGACCGGGTGGTCGAGCTGGATCACGCCGATGGCCCCGAGTACGCGTACGTCCTTGACCCCGGGCAGGGCGCCGGCCCCGGCGAGGCCCTCGCGCAGGCCCGCCTCGATCCGCTTGACCTCGCCGGCCCAGTCCTGGCCGAGCAGCAGGTCGACGGAGGCCAGGGCCACGGCCGTGGCGAGCGGGTTGCCCATGAAGGTCGGCCCGTGCGCCAGGACGGGCACCTCGCCCTGCGAGATCCCGTCGGCGACCCGTTCGGTGCAGAGGGTGGCCGCGAGGGTGAGGTAGCCGCCGGTCAGGGACTTGCCCAGGCACATCACGTCCGGGGTGATGCCCGCGTGGTCGGCGGCGAACAGCGCGCCCGTGCGGCCGAAGCCCGTCGCGATCTCGTCCAGGATCAGCAGGACCCCGTACTCGTCGCACAGCTCGCGCAGCACCCGCAGGTAGCCCGGGTGGTGGAAGCGCATGCCGCCCGCGCCCTGTACGACCGGCTCCACGATCACCGCGGCCAGCTCGTCGGCGTGCGCGGCGACCAGCGAGCGCAGGTGGTCCGTGTACGCCGGGTCCACGGGGGTGTCGAAGTCCCCGGGCGGGGCGTCGGCGAAGAGCTGCCGGGGCAGGTGGCCCTGCCACAGCTCGTGCATGCCGCCGTCGGGGTCGCACACGGCCATCGGCTGCCAGGTGTCGCCGTGGTAGCCGCCGCGCCAGGTCAGCAGCCGGGTCTTGCCGGTGCGGCCCAGCGAACGCCAGTACTGGAGGCACATCTTGACGGCGACCTCGACGGACACCGACCCGGAGTCGGAGAGGAAGACGTGCTCCAGACCGGCGGGGGTGATCTCCACCAGCCGGGCGGCCAGCCGGACGGCGGGCTCGTGGGTGAGCCCGCCGAACATCACGTGTGACATCCGGCCCAGCTGCGAGGTCGCGGCCTCGTTCAGCACCGGGTGGTTGTAGCCGTGGATCGCCGACCACCAGGAGGACATGCCGTCGACCAGCTCCTCCCGCCCCTGGGCCGGGGAGGCGAGCCGCAGCCGGACCCCCGAGGCGGAGGAGACCACCAGGGTCTCCTGCCGCCCGGGCATCGGGCCGTACGGGTGCCAGACGTGCTGCCGGTCCAGGGCGAGCAGGTCCGCCGTGTCCGACGAGGGGTCGAGCGGGTCGTGCAGCGGGAACTGGTCACGCATTGGGGGCGATGTCCGTCCCCGCGCCGCGGCGGCGTACCGCCACCAGGTCCGGGCGCACCTCTCCGGCCTCCGCCTGGGCGGGCACCGGCGCTTCCTCGGCGTGTCCGGAGCAGCCGCCGCAGGCCGAGCCGCAGCCGGGGGCCTGTGCGCCGTCCGCCGGCCCGCAGCCGCCGGCCGAGGACCCGCACATGCCGCCCGCGGGGGCGGCGGCCGCGACGTCGGCGCGGTGCGCGGGCAGGGTGGTCGTACCGGCGCCCTCCACCTCGAAACCGGCGTCCGCGATCATGTCGAGGTCGGCCTGGCCGGCCTGGCCCTCACTGGTGAGGTAGTCGCCGAGGAAGATGGAGTTGGCGATGTGCAGCGCGAGCGGCTGCATCGAGCGCAGGTGCACCTCGCGGCCGCCGGCGATCCGGACCTCCACGTCGGGGCAGACGAAGCGGACCATGGCGAGGATCCGCAGGCAGCGCTGCGGGGTGAGGTTCCACTCCTTGGCCAGCGGGGTGCCCTCGAAGGGGATCAGGAAGTTGACCGGGACGGAGTCGGAGTCCAGCTCGCGCAGCGAGTAGACGACGTCGACCAGGTCCTCGTCGCTCTCGCCCATGCCGGCGATCAGGCCGGAGCAGGCCGACAGGCCCGCCGCGTGCGCCTTCTGTACCGTGTCGACCCGGTCCGCGTAGGTGTGCGTCTTGGTGATCTGGCCGTACGTGGCCTCGGACGTGTTGAGGTTGTGGTTGTAGGCATCCGCACCCGCCTCGCGGAGCTTCTCGGCCTGGCCCTCGGCGAGCAGGCCCAGACAGGCGCAGACCTCGACGCCCTCGTTCTGCTCCTTGATGGCGGCGATCGTCTCGCCGACGCGGGCCACGTCGCGGTCGGTCGGACCGCGTCCGCTGGCCACGAGGCAGACCCGCTTGGCGCCGCCGGCGACGCCGGCCGCGGCGGCCTGGGAGGCCTCCTCGGGCTTCAGCCACGTGTACTTGAGGATCTCGGCCTTCGACCCCAGGCGCTGGGAGCAGTACGAGCAGTCCTCGGGACAGAGCCCCGACTTCAGGTTGACCAGGTAGTTCAGCTTGACGCGGCGCCCGAACCACTGACGGCGCACCTTGCCGGCAGCGGTCACCACGTCGAGCAGTTCGTCGTCGGAGGTCGCCAGTACGGCGAGCGCCTCCTCGCGGGTCGGCAGCTCGCGCCGCAGTCCCTTTTCCACCAGGGTGTTCAGCAGGTCCATGCGCCCGATCCTGTCCCACGCGACCACTCCCGGCCAAGGAGAGAACGGACAACATGGCCGGAAGGGAGTGTGTGGATCGCCACACCAGTCGCGCGGGTCACGGCGGATAGGGTCGAGCAGATCTGTCGACTGCCGACAAAACGCGAGACACATCGCGAGACGCGACGCGAGGACCGCCGATGACCCAGCACACCCCGCATCCCGAGGACGTCTTCGCCTGGATCGACGGCGCGGAGCGCGTCCGCGAGCAGGCGGGGCTGGTGCGGACCCTGCGTCCGAGGCCCGCCTCCTCGCCCCTGCTGGACCTGGCGAGCAACGACTACCTGGGCCTGTCCCGGCACCCGGAGACCGTCCGCGGCGCCTGCGAGGCGGCCGAGCGCTGGGGCGCCGGCGCCACCGGGTCGCGCCTGGTCACGGGCTCGACCGAACTCCACGCCGAACTGGAGCGGGAGCTCGCGGCGTTCGCGGGCTTCGAGGCGGCTCTGGTGCTTTCGTCCGGATATGCCGCGAACCTGGCCGCGGTGACCGCGCTCAGCGGACGGGGCACGCTCGTGGTCTCCGACGCCGGGAACCACGCCTCGATCGTCGACGGCTGCCGGCTCTCACGCGCCGAGGTCGCGGTCACCCCGCACGGCGATGCGGAGACCGCCCGCAAGACCCTCGCCGGGCACGAGGGGCGCGCCCTGCTGGTGACGGACTCGGTGTTCTCCGTCGACGGGGACGCCGCCCCGCTCGCCGACTACCACGCCGCCTGCCGGGCCGAGGGTGCCGCGCTGGTCGTGGACGACGCGCACGGGCTGGGGGTGCTGGGCGAGGGCGGCCGCGGCGCGCTGCACGCCGCCGGGCTCGCGGGCGCGCCGGGGGTGGTCGCCACGATGACCCTCTCGAAGTCGCTGGGCAGCCAGGGCGGCGCGGTGCTGGGGCCGGCCAAGGTCATCCGGCACCTGGTCAACACGGCCCGTGCCTTCATCTTCGACACCGGGCTGGCCCCGGCCGCCGCCGGGGCGGCACTGGCGGGCCTGCGCCTGCTGGGCCGGGAACCGGAGCGCGCGGCCCGGGTCCGGGAGGTGGCCGCCGAGCTGTACGGGCGGCTCACCGCGTCCGGCCTGACCGCGGCCCGGCCGGACGCGGCCGTGGTGTCGGTTCGGGCCCCGTCGGCTCCGGCGGCACTGCGCTGGGCCGCCGACTGCCGCGAGGCAGGTCTGTCCGTGGGGTGCTTCCGTCCGCCGTCGGTGCCGGACGGCATCTCCCGGCTGCGGCTGACGGCTCGGGCGGATCTCACGGGGGACGAGATCAGCCGGGCCGTCGCCACGGTCCTGCGGACCGCTCCGGCCGGAGCCACGGACCGCTAGGCGTCACGTCACACGCGCACGTCCGCCCTTACCGAGGCGAGGAAGCCGTCCCAGGCCGGCCCGGTGAAGAGCACGGCCGGGCCGTCCGTCCGCTTGGAGTCGCGGACGGCCAGCAGGCCGCCGGTCAGGGCGGCCGCTTCCACGCAGTTGTTCATTCCGGTGCTGCGGCTGCTCCGCCGCCACCGCGCGCTGTTCAGAAGTCCGCTGGTGGATAAGGGGGTTGCGGACACGGGGGTGCCTCCTTACGCGTCGTCAGCGATAGAGCTGATGAGATCCGACGAGTCACGGGGCGGGAGGGCGTGCGCCTGGATGGTGCGGAACGCGGCGCTGTACGCCTCTAGGTCTTCCTTCCGCTCCAGATAGAGGCTACTCGTCAAATGGTCGAGCACCACCACATCCAGATCGGCGATGTTCGGAAATGAGAAAATTACGAACGGTCCGGTCAGGCCGAGATGACCCCCCACGGTGAACGGCAGCACCTGGAGCCGCACTTGGGGCAGCCGCGCCACCTCCACCAGATGCCTCAGCTGCTCCTCCATGACCCCCCGCCCGCCGATCTGCCGGCGCAGGACCGCCTCGTCCAGCACGGCGCTCAGCTCCAGCGGCGGATCGGACCGCAGCACCGCCTGCCGGGCCAGCCGTACGTCGACCAGCGCGTCCACCTTCGGCTCCGGCAGCCCGCCCAGCGCGGCGCGGGTCACGGCCCGCGCGTAGTCCGGGGTCTGGAGCAGGCCCGGCACCACCGACAGCTCGACGGTCCGCGCCGCCCGGGCCCCGGCCTCCAGGCTGATGAAGTCCCGGTACTCCTGCGGGAGCAGACCCCGGTAGTCGTGCCACCACTGCCGCCCGCGCGCCGCGTCCCCGCTCGCCGCCGGACCGGCCGCCGAGGCCCCGAGGGCCTCCAGCAGGGCGCGCTGCTGGGCGCTCACCACGTCCCCGTAGGCGTCCAGCAGCAGCCGGATGTCCTCCGTCTTCACACCGCTGCGGCCCGTCTCGATCCGGCTGACCTTCGACTGGTGCCAGCCGACGATGCGGGCCACCTCGCCGCTGGTGAGTCCGGAGCGGTCGCGCAGCGCGCGCAGCTCCTCGCCGAGTTTGCGCCGACGTACCGCGGGACCGTGCTGCATACCCGCACTCCTTCCACCGGCACACCTCGCACCAGTCTGCCGTCCAAATACGCTCTTCCGTAGCAGAGTTCACCGCATTGAGCGACAGATATATGCATATCTTGGGGGAACGGCGGAAACGGCGGCACGATGGGTGGCACTCTGGCGCTCAGCGTAGATCCGGGGCGGCTCCGTCCCGGTGGGAAAGGGACGTCGCCATGGCAGATCAGCTGGAAGCATCCGTCACTCTGCCGAGCGATCCGGTGTCGGTGGCCGCCGCCCGCCGCTACGTGGCGCAGGTACTGAGCGACTGGGGACTGCCCGAGGACGCGGGCACCGCCGACACCGTCCGGCTGATCGTCTCGGAACTCGCGACCAACTCGGTGCAGCACACCTTCGGCCAGTCGCCCACCTTCACCGTCGACGTCCGCCTCGAACGCGAGGAATGGCTGCGCGTCGGGGTGACCGACAGCCATCCGCGCTGGCCCAAGCGGCTCCCCGCCGCCGTCCAGCAGGACAACGGCCGCGGGATGGTCATCATCCGCTGGCTGGCGGCCGAGGCCGGCGGCCGGCTCTCGGTCAGCCCCACCGAGGACGGCGGCAAGACGGTGTGGATCGCCCTGCCCTGGCCCGCCGACGCCTCCGCGCGCACCCTCAGGGGCTGTTGAGCCCGCTGCCCGCGAGCCGTATACGAACCGCCCCGCCGGGACCGGGGCGGACCCGAACCGAGTGCCTTCCCGAAACGTGGGTTAACTCGGCGGAAAAATACGCGCCCTACGGTATGTTCCTCGCCCCTCCGCCAATGATCACCCACGGCCCGGTAAAGCGCCGGTGATGGGGGCGGAAAGGCTCGCCCTGCGTTGGGCAAGAGACGCTTGGCACGGATAAGCGCAGGTCAACAAAGTGTTGACGGCCGGTACGGTCGCTCCGGCGCGACGAAGAACATGTCCCGGAAGCTTGGTGATACAGGTGCAATTGACACCACATGAACAAGAGAGACTCCTGATCCACGTGGCCGCGGACGTGGCCGAGAAGCGCAGGACGCGCGGGGTGCTCCTCAACCACCCCGAGGCGGTCGCCCTCATCACCTCGCACCTCCTCGAAGGCGCCCGGGACGGGCGGACCGTCGCCGAGCTGATGGCGTCCGGCCGCACCGTGCTCACCCGGGCGGAGGTCATGGAGGGCATCCCCGAGATGATCCACGACGTCCAGGTCGAGGCGACCTTCCCCGACGGAACCAAGCTGGTCACCGTCCACGACCCGATCGTCTGAGGGGGAACCGCAGCATGATCCCCGGCGAGATCGTCCACGGGGACGGGCCGGTGCGCCTCAACCAAGGCCGCCCCGTCACCCGCCTCACCGTCCTCAACGCCGCCGACCGGCCCGTACAGGTCGGCTCCCACTACCACTTCGCCGAGGCCAACCCCGGCCTCGACTTCGACCGGCGGGCCGCGCACGGCCTGCGCCTGAACATCGCCGCCGGCACCGCCGTCCGCTTCGAGCCGGGCATCCCCGTCGCCGTGGAACTCGTACCGATCGGCGGACTGCGCACCGTGCCCGGACTGCGCGGCGAGACCGGAGGGCCGCTCGATGGCTGAACTCTCCCGCCAGGCCTACACCGACCTGTTCGGGCCGACCGCCGGTGACCGGATCCGGCTCGCCGACACCGCCCTCTTCGTCGAGATCGAACGGGACCTCAGCGGCGGCCCCGGCAACTCCGGCGACGAGGCGGTCTTCGGCGGCGGCAAGGTCATCCGCGAGTCCATGGGACAGGCCCGCACCACCCGCGCCGAGGGCGCCCCCGACACCGTCATCACCGGCGTGGTCGTCCTCGACCACTGGGGCATCGTCAAGGCCGACATCGGCATCGCGGGCGGGCGCATCTGCGGCATCGGCAAGGCCGGCAACCCCGACACCATGGACGGCGTCGACCCCGCACTCGTCATCGGCCCCGAGACCGAGATCATCGCGGGCAACGGGAAGATCGTCACCGCCGGCGCCATCGACGCCCACGTGCACTTCATCTCCCCGACCGTCGTCGACGAGGCCCTCGCCTCCGGCATCACCACCCTCGTCGGCGGCGGCACCGGCCCCGCCGAGGGCTCCAAGGCCACCACCGTCACCCCCGGACCCTGGCACCTGGCCCGGATGTTCGCCGCCCTGGAGGCCTACCCCGTCAACATCGGCCTGCTCGGCAAGGGCAACACGACGTCCCGCGAGGGCATGCTCTCCCAGCTGCGCGGCGGAGCACTCGGATTCAAGATCCACGAGGACTGGGGAGCCACCCCCGCCGCCATCGACGCCTGCCTGAGCGTCGCCGACGAGACCGGCGCCCAGGTCGCCATCCACACCGACACCCTCAACGAGGCCGGCTTCGTCGCCGACACCCTCGCGGCCATCGCCGGGCGGACCATCCACTCGTACCACACCGAGGGCGCGGGCGGCGGCCACGCACCCGACATCATCACCGTGGTCTCCGAGCCCAACGTCCTGCCCAGCTCAACCAACCCCACCCGCCCGCACACCCTCAACACCGTCGAGGAACACCTCGACATGCTGATGGTCTGCCACCACCTCAACCCGGCCGTCCCCGAGGACCTCGCCTTCGCCGAGTCCCGGATCCGGCCCTCCACCATCGCCGCCGAGGACGTCCTCCACGACCTCGGGGCCATCTCCATCATCTCCTCCGACTCCCAGGCCATGGGCCGCGTCGGCGAGGTCGTGCTGCGCACCTGGCAGACCGCCCACGTGATGAAGCAGCGGCGCGGCTTCCTGCCCGGCGACGGCCCGGCCGACAACCAGCGCGCCCGCCGCTACGTCGCCAAGTACACGATCAACCCGGCCGTGGCCCAGGGCCTGGCCAGGGAGATCGGCTCCGTCGAGGTCGGCAAGCTCGCCGACCTGGTGCTGTGGACCCCCGCCTTCTTCGGGGTCAAGCCAGAACTGGTCGTCAAGGGCGGCCAGATCGCGTACGCGCAGATGGGCGACGCCAACGCCTCCATCCCCACCCCGCAGCCGATCCTGCCCCGGCCCATGTACGGCGCCATCGGACGCGCTCCCGCCCTCAACTCCCTCAACTTCACCTCGCAGTCCGCCCTCGACGACGGCCTCCCCGAACGCCTCGGCCTCGGCAAGAAGTTCACGGCCATCGAGAACACCCGCAAGCTCGGCAAGTCGGACATGCGCAACAACGACGCCATGCCGAGGGTGGAGGTCGACCCCGACACCTTCACCGTCACCATCGACGGCGAGGCGGTGGAGCCGGCACCCGCGGCCGAACTGCCCATGGCGCAGAGATACTTCCTCTTCTGATGGGCGACCGCCGATGAGCCTCGCCGCGCTGCTCGTACTCGCGGACGGCCGCTTCCCCGCCGGCGGGCACGCCCACTCCGGCGGGGCGGAAGCCGCCTGCAAGGCCGGCCGCATCCACGACGCCGCCACCCTGGCCCAGTTCTGCCGGGGACGCCTGCACACCGCCGGGCTCACCGCCGCCGGGCTCGCCGCGGCCGCCGCCCTCGGGCTCGACCCGGCGGAACTCGACGCCGCCGCCGACGCCCGCACCCCCTCGCCCGCGCTGCGCGCCGCCGCGCGGCGGCTCGGCCGGCAGCTGCTGCGGGCCGCCCGCGCCACCTGGCCCGCCGCCGAACTCGACGCACTGGCGGCCGCCTTCCCGCGCGGGGCCCACCAGCCCGTGGTGCTGGGCCTCGCCGCCCGGGCCGCCGGGCTCGGGGCCCTGGACGCCGCGCACGTGGCGGCGTACGAGAGCGTCAGCGGGCCGGCCACGGCGACGGTACGGCTGCTCGGCCTCGACCCCTTCGAGGCGAGCGGCGTACTCGCCCGCCTCACCCCCGAGCTCGACGCCGTCGCCGCCCGGGCGGCCGAGGCGGCCCTGCTCGCCCGCACCGAGGGCGCGGACGCCCTGCCCGCGGCCTCCTCACCACTGCTGGAGATCGCGGCCGAGGTGCATGCCGACTGGGCGGTACGCCTCTTCGCCTCCTGAGTGCCCCGACCACCTTCCCCAAGGAGACCCGCCGTGCACCTCGACCACGACACCACGTACCCCCACCGCCACACCCACGGCGCCGCCCCGCTGCGCGCCGACGGCACCCGCCGCGCCCTGCGCGTGGGCCTCGGCGGCCCCGTCGGCTCCGGCAAGACCGCCACCGTCGCCGCCCTCTGCCGCGCCCTGCGCGCCGAACTGTCCATGGCCGTCGTCACCAACGACATCTACACCCGCGAGGACGCCGAGTTCCTGCTGCGCGAAGCGGTGCTGCCCCCCGAGCGGATCAGCGCCGTGGAGACCGGCGCCTGCCCGCACACCGCCATCCGCGACGACATCTCCGCCAACCTGGAGGCGGTGGAGGAACTGGAGGAGGCCTTCCGGGACAGCGCCCCCCTCGACCTGATCCTCGTAGAATCCGGCGGCGACAACCTGACCGCCACCTTCTCCCGCGGCCTGGTCGACGCCCAGATCTTCGTCATCGACGTGGCCGGGGGCGACGACATCCCCCGCAAGGGCGGCCCCGGCGTCACCACCTCCGACCTCCTCGTCGTCAACAAGACCGACCTCGCCCCGCACGTCGGCTCCGACCTGGACCGCATGGCCCGCGACGCCGCCGCCCAGCGCGGCGACCTGCCCGTCGCCTTCCAGTCCCTGCGCGGCGCCGACGGCGTCGCCCCGGTGGCCGACTGGGTGCGCGGCCGGATCGCCGCGTGGGCCGTACGGTGACCAGCGCAGCCCCCGCTGCTCCCCACCCGGCCTCCGTCCGTGCCACCGCCCGCATCCGCGCCGCCGCCGACGGCCGCGGCGGCACCGTCCTGCCGCTGCTGGCCGGGGAGGGGCCGCTCGCCCTGCGCCGCACCCGGGGCGAGGGCGCCGAGGCGGGAGTGATGCTGGTCGGCGCGATGAGCGCCCCCCTCGGCGGCGACCGCCTCGCGGTGGAGGCCGAGGCGGGACCCGGCGCCCGCCTGGCCCTGCGCTCGGCGGCCGCCACCCTGGCCCTGCCCGGCCGCACCGCAGCGCCCGCGCGGTACGACGTACGGCTGGAGCTCGCCGACCGGGCGGCGGTGCGCTGGCTGCCGGAGCCGCTCGTCTCCGTGCGCGGCAGCGACCTGCGCGCCACCACCCGCGCCGAACTGGCCCCCACCGCCCGCCTCCTGCTGCGCGAGGAACAGGTGCTGGGACGCAGCGCCGAGGCCCCCGGCCTGCTGCGCAGCCGGCTCACGGTCACCCGGGACGGCCGGCCCCTGCTGGACCAGGAGCTGTCCTGCGGCCCCGGCGCACCGGGCGGCTGGGACGGACCGGCCGTCACGGCCGGCCACCGCGCCCTCGGCCAGCTCCTCGTGGTCGACCCGCGCTTCGAGCAGGACCCGCCGCCGGCCGCCGTGCTGGGGGAGTTCGCGGCGGCCACCCCGCTGGCCGGACCCGCCGTACTCGTCACGGCCCTCGCGCCGGACGCGCTGCGGCTGCGCGAGGTGCTCGACGCGGCGCTGCGCACGTACGGCTGGTGACGGGGGGACAGAAGCGGGGCAATGGGACACCGCTCAGCGGTACACACGTTTCCGGTTATCGGGTTGGCAAAGAACTCGACCGTGCTCTGTTGCCGGGTACCGGTCAGACGAAAGGATCCACCTGACCCAAACCCGCCGCTCCGGGCGGCACATCACCAGGGGGATCAACCACGTGATACGCAACGCGACGCTGGGGAGCGCCGCCACCCTCATCACCGGCGCGCTGGCAGCGGGCCTGCTGCTCGCGCCGCCGGCCTCGGCCGCTCCGGCCGGCCGGGACAACGGCGGTGCCGAGGCGATCGGCGTCCAGATCGCCGCCGCCCGCGCCGCGCGCGCCGGCATCGACTGGAAGGACTGTCCTGCCGACTGGGGCTTCGAGAAGCCGATCCAGTGCGGCTGGGTCAAGGTTCCGCTCGACTACACCAAGCCCTTCGGCAAGACCATCGAGCTCGCCGTCGACCGCGCCGTCAGCACCGGCACCAAGGAGGAGCGCCAGGGCGCCCTCGTCTACAACCCGGGCGGCCCGGGCGGTTCCGGCATGCGCTTCCCGCGCCGGGTCACCACCAAGAGCCCGCTGTGGGTCAACACCTCCAAGGCGTACGACTTCGTGGGCTTCGACCCCCGCGGCGTCGGCCACTCCGCGCCCATCTCCTGCATCGACCCGCAGGAGTTCGTGAAGGCCCCCAAGGCCGACCCGGTCCCCTCCAACGAGGCCGACAAGCGCGCCCAGCGCAAGCTCGCCGCCGAGTACGCGGACGGCTGCAAGGAGCGCAGCGGCGAGATGCTGCCGCACATGACCACGCCGAACACCGCGCGCGACCTGGACGTCATCCGGGCCGCCCTCGGCGAGCAGAAGCTGAACTACCTCGGCGTCTCCTACGGCACCTACCTGGGCGGGGTCTACGCGACCCTCTTCCCGTCCCACGTGCGCCGCATGATCGTCGACAGCGTCGTCAACCCGGCCCAGGACAACATCTGGTACCAGGCCAACCTGGAGCAGGACGTCGCCTTCCAGATGCGCTGGAACGACTGGCAGGACTGGGTCGCCAAGAACGACGCGGTCTTCCACCTCGGCGACACCCGCGCCAAGGTCGAGGCCAAGTACCAGGAGCTGCGCGGCAAGGCCAAGGCCAACCCGCTCGGCGGCGTGGTCGGCCCGGCCGAGCTGATCGGCTTCTTCCAGGGCGCCCCGTACTACGACTCCTCGTGGGTCCCGGTCGCGCAGGCGTTCAGCGCCTGGGCCGCCGGTGACGAGAAGCCGCTGATCGAGGCCATCGCCCCGGACATGTCCGACACCAAGGGCAACGCCGCTTCGGAGAACTCCAACGCCGTGTACACCGCGGTGGAGTGCGCCGACGCCAAGTGGCCCACCAGCTGGGCCAAGTGGGACCGGGACAACACCGAGCTGCACAAGAAGTACCCGTTCCTGACCTGGTCGAACGCGTGGATGAACCTGCCCTGCGCGACCTGGAAGTCCAAGCAGAGCACCCCGATCGAGGTCGGTGCCAAGCGCGGCATCGCCCCGGTCCTGATCGTCCAGTCCGAGCGTGACGCGGCCACCCCCTACCAGGGCGCCGTCGAGCTGCACCGCCGCCTGGCGGGCTCGCGCCTGATCACCGAGCAGAACGCCGGCTCGCACGGCGTCACCAGCCTGATAAACCCCTGCATCAACACCCGCGTGGACGCCTACCTGCTCACCGGCAAGGTCGACGCCCAGGACGTGAAGTGCGGCCCGCACGCCGCCCCGGTGCCGCCGGCCCCGGCCGCGGCGAAGTCCCTCGCGGAGGCCCCGGCCGCCGCGCTGCCGCAGAACGAGGAGCTCCCGGCCGTCCGCTAGGACCCGGTAGTACCCCGCAAAGAGAACGGGAGAAGGCTCAGCGCGACAGGCGCCGGGCCTTCTTCCGCTTCTTCTCCTCCTCTTCGGCCTTGACCTCGGCCGCGTACCGGTCCACGTACTCCTGGCCGGAGAGGCCCAGGATCGCGTACATGATCTCGTCCGTGACCGCGCGCAGCACGGCCCGCTCGCCCTCCATGCCGGCGTACCGGGAGAACTCCAGCGGCGCCCCGAAGCGGATCGTGACCCGCCGGATCTTCGGGAGCTTCTGGCCGGGCGGCTGGATCTCGAAGGTGCCGAGCATCGCGCAGGGCACCACCGGCACCCCCGCGCCCAGGGCCATGGCCGCCACCCCGACCTTGCCCTTGTAGAGCCGCCCGTCGTGGGAGCGGGTGCCCTCGGGGTAGATGCCGAGCAGCTCGCCCTCGGCCAGCACCCCGAGGCCCTCGCGCAGGGCCGCCTGCCCGGCGTCCTTGCCGGAGCGGTCCACCGGGATCTGCCCGGCGCTGCGGAAGAAGGCGGCGGTCAGCCGGCCCTTGAGGCCGGGCCCGGTGAAGTACTCGGCCTTGGCGAGGAAGGTGATCCGGCGCGTGAGGATCGCGGGCATCAGGAAGTGGTCCGAGAAGGACAGGTGGTTGCCCGCGACGATCGCGGCGCCCGCCGCGGGGATGTTCTCCAGCCCCTCGATCCGCGGCCGGAACAGCAGCCGCAGCAGCGGACCGAGCAGTACGTGCTTGAGCAAGTGGTAGAACACCAGGCCGCTCCCGTCGATGCCCCTATGTCACGGCCATCCTACGGACAGTCAACGCGGGGCCGGGAGGGTCAGGCGCTGCGCGAAGCCGCCATCCCCATCGTCAGCAGCCCCAGCACTACCCAGCCGAACCACAGCCAGCCGTTGCTGCCGAGCGCCACCGAATATGTGGAGACGGCCACCAGAGCGGCGAAGGTCGTGACGGCCATCGCCTTAACGGATCCGGTCATGCCCCATGGTGGCGCCTGATGCGGGCTCCGCGCTACTGGCCGCGCTGCTGGAGCGAGGCGAGATACGCGTTGTAGGCGGCGAGCTCCTTGTCGCCGTCCCGGTCGGCGGCCCGGTCCGAGCGCCGCGCCACCCGCTGCTCCGAGTGGTACCACTGGTAGATCAGAGCGATCAGCACCAGCACCGAGGGGATCTCGCTGAACGCCCATGCGATGCCGCCGCCCCACTGCTGGTCGAGCAGCGGGTCGATCTCCAGGGAGGCCGGCGGGTTCGCGTACGTCTTGATCATCGGCTCGCTCGCCATCATCAGCGCGATGCCGAAGAAGGCGTGGAAGGGCATGCCCGCGAACAGCTCCAGCATCCGCATCACGTAGCCGGGGCGGTGCGGGCCCGGGTCCACGCCCATGATCGGCCAGAAGAAGATCAGGCCGACGGCGAGGAAGTGGACCATCATGCCGATGTGGCCGGGCTTGCTCTCCATCAGGAAGTCGAAGATCGGGGTGAAGTACAGCGCGTAGAGGCTCGCGATGAACATCGGGATCGTGAAGGCCGGGTGGGTGACGATCCGCATGTACCGGCTGTGCAGCAGCATCAGGAGCAGCTCGCGCGGCCCCTTGTGGCCGCGCGCCGCCGGCGGCAGGGCCCGCAGGGCCAGCGTCACCGGCGCCCCGAGCAGCAGCAGGATCGGGGTGACCATGCTGATCACCATGTGCTGGACCATGTGCACGCTGAACATGATCATGCCGTAGTCGTTCAGCTTGGTGCACATCACCAGCATCACCGTCAGCACACCGGTGACGAAGGCGACGGCCCGGCCCACCGGCCAGGAGTCCCCGCGCCGGCGCAGCCGCAGCACGCCCCACCCGTACAGGGCGAGCCCCAGCAGCGAGCCGAAGAGGAAGAAGGCGTCGAAGGAGAACTCCAGCCCGCGCCCGAGGGTGAACGGCGGCAGGTCCATGTCCATGCCCATGCCGTGACCGCTGTGATCCATGCCTTCACTCCCTTGACTGTGGCGCTCCACCACAGTAGTGCCGCCCCCGGACGCGATCGCGTCCGGGGGCGGTCTCAGAAGGGGGGAAACATCACAGAACGGTCTGGGCCTCGTCGTAGCGGTCCTTCGGGACCGTCTTCAGGGTCGAGGTGGCCTCCGCGAGGGGGACCATCACGATGTCCGTGCCGCGCAGGGCCGTCAGCATGCCGAACTCGCCCCGGTGCGCCGCCTCCACCGCGTGCCAGCCGAAGCGGGTGGCCAGGACCCGGTCGTACGCGGTGGGCGTGCCGCCGCGCTGGACGTGGCCCAGGATGACCGGACGGGCCTCCTTGCCCAGGCGCCGCTCCAGTTCGACGGCCAGGATGTTGCCGATGCCCGCGAAGCGCTCGTGGCCGTACTGGTCCTTGCCGCCCGCCTGGTACTCCATCGTGCCGGGCAGGGGCTTGGCGCCCTCGGCGACCACGACGATCGCGAACCGCTTGCCCGCCGAGAAGCGCTCGCCGACGATCGCCGTCAGCTCCTCGATGTCGAAGGGGCGCTCCGGGACGACGATGGCGTGCGCGCCGGCCGCCATGCCCGAGTGCAGGGCGATCCAGCCGGTGTGGCGGCCCATGACCTCCACGACCATCACGCGCTGGTGGGACTCGGCGGTGGTCTTCAGCCGGTCCAGGGCGTCGGTGGCGACCCCGACGGCGGTGTCGAAGCCGAAGGTGACGTCGGTGGAGGCGATGTCGTTGTCGATGGTCTTCGGCACGCCGACGATCGGCAGGCCGCCCTGGGCGAGCAGGTTGGCCGCCTTCAGGGTGCCCTCGCCGCCGATCGGGATGATGGCGTCCAGGCCGAGGTCCGCGACGTGCCCGCGGGCCCGCTCCACGCCGTCGCGCAGGTGCGCGGGCTGGACCCGGGAGGAGCCGAGGATGGTGCCGCCGCGGGCCAGGATGCCGGCGACGGAGTCCAGGTCGAGCTTGCGGTAGTCGCACTCCAGGAGGCCGCGCCAGCCGTCGTGGAAGCCGATGACCTCGTCGCCGTGGTCGACGACGGCGCGGTGCACGACGGAGCGGATGACGGCATTGAGGCCGGGGCAGTCGCCGCCGGAAGTGAGCACACCAATGCGCATGGCAGGAAGAACCTTTGCAACGTGGGCCGACGACCGGACCACGTCGTCCGGTTGGAACTACCCGTCACCCTACAAGCGGATTCCCGCTGGACTGAACCATCCTCCACAGGATGGTCGGAACAAACAGAAGATCGTACGAATGCACACCGGCCCGGACTCCCCGAGGGGGAATCCGGGCCGGTGGCCGTGCGGCAGGGGCGGCAGCGCCCCTACGCGGTCTGCGTGGCCGCCGCCATGCGCTCCGCGCGCAGCGCGTCGTACCAGCGGTCGTCTATGGCCGGCAGCGCGTTCACGTCGAGGGCCAGCTTCAGCAGGTGGTCCGCGATGAGCGGGTTGCGCGCCATGACGGGGCCGTGCATGTACGTGCCGAAGACGGTGTCGTTGAACGCGCCCTCGGTGCCGTCGCCGGTGCCGTTGCCGCGGCCCATCGTCACCCGGGCGAACGGCCGGGCCGTCGGGCCGAGGTGCGTGACGCCCTGGTGGTTCTCGAAGCCCGTCAGCTGCGGCAGGCCGAGGCGCGGGTCGATGTCGGCGATGACGTCGCCGACGCACCGCTCGCCCTCGCCGCGCACGGTCACCACGTCCAGCAGGCCCAGGCCCTGCTGCCGCTCGCCCATGTCGTTGACGAACTCGTTGCCGAGGATCTGGTAACCGGCGCAGACGGAGAAGACGATCGCCCCGTTCGAGACCGCGCGCTCCAGACCGCCGTCACGCAGCAGCCGCTCGGCGGCCAGCCGCTGGGGCCGGTCCTCGCCGCCGCCGATCAGGTAGATGTCGCCCGAGGTCGGGATGGGCTGGTCGCTGCGCACGTCCACGCGCTGCACGTCGAGGCCGCGCTGGCGCGCCCGGCGCTCCACGACGAGGCAGTTGCCCTGGTCTCCGTACGTGCTGAGCAGGTCGGGGTAGACCCACACCAGACGCAGGCTGTTGTCGCTCATGCTCTTGTCCTTCGAAGGTCCGGTTACTAGTTGCCGACGCGGCGGCGCACGTCCTGGAACGCCGTGTAGTTGGCGATCAGCTCGATCTGCCCGGGAGGCGCCAGCTGGACGGCCTCGTCGAGGGTCTCGCAGACCCGGAAGTCCAGGCCCGCGACCTCCAGCCGGACCGCGAGGTCGAGCTTGCGGTCGCCGATCACGAAGATCGGGTGCCCGGCGAGGCGCGGGTAGTCCACGTCCCACAGCCAGGAGGTGTCGGTGCCGTCCGCGCCGCGGGCGTTGACCGCGAGGATCACCGGCGCCGGCGGCCCGTCGATCAGCGAAAACGTTTCGAGCCAGCCCGCGGGGTTCTTCGCGAGCAGCAGCCGCAGCTCACGGTTCATGAAGCTCACCACGTCATAGCGGCCGGCCACGGCCTGCACCTGGTACATGCGCTCCAGAGCGACCTGCGGGGGCACGCCGAACACGGCGGCCACGGCGGCCGAGGTGGCGGCGTTGGCCTTGTTCGCGCGGCCGGGCAGCTGGAGGTGGATCGGCCAGGCGCTGCCGTGCGGGTCGAGCACGTGGTCGCCGGAGAGCACCCAGCTCGGGGCCGGGCGGCGGAAGCCGCACTCGCCGCAGAACCAGTCGTCGCCCGGGCGCTGCATGACGCCGCCGCAGGAGGGGCACGACCAGGCGTCGTCCTTCCACTCCTGGCCGGCCGCGACCCAGACCACGTTCTGCGACGAGGACGCCGACCACACGATCAGGGGGTCGTCGCAGTTCGCGACCACGACCGCCTTGGAGCCCTGGAGGCCCTCGCGCCACTTCTCGGCGAGCATGCGGGTCTCGGCCGCGCGGTCCAGCTGGTCGCGGGAGAGGTTCAGCAGGGCGATCACCTTGGGGGTGACGTCCCGGGCCACCCCGGCCAGGTACTTCTCGTCCACCTCGATGACGCCGTACTTGGCGTCCGAGCCGCCGGCGAGCGCCGAGGTGATGCCGGCCGGCATGTTCGCGCCCAGCGCGTTGGACACGACCGGACCGCTGGCCCGCAGGGCCTCCGCGATCAGGCGGGTCGTCGTGGTCTTGCCGTTCGTCGCGGAGACGAGGACGACATCGAGATGCTGCGCCAGCGCGCCGAGAAGATCGGGGTCCAGCCTGAGTGCGACCTTGCCTCCGATCACCGATCCGCTTCCGCGTCCCGCGGCCCGCGACACCGCCGCCGCGGCCTTGCCCGCCGTCACGGCCAGCTTGGCCCGCGGCGAAAGCGGCTCCGTGTTGCCTGCCATCGTCCCTTGTCCTCCTAGCGTCGGTCGCCCCAGCCTATCCAGTACCGGCCGCGGCCTTGACCGCGGCGCCCCAGGTCGCCGCGGATCTCCTCATATATTCGCCCGTCGTACCCTTACCGCCATGCGACAGCGTCCCCTCCCCGGTACCACCGGTTCCGTACGCCCGATGACCCTGCTGGGCGAACCGGTGCTGCACTCTCCCTGCGCCGAGGTCACCGACTTCGGGCCCGAACTCGACCGGCTCATCGAGGACATGTTCGCGACGATGTACGCCGCCCAGGGCGTCGGGCTGGCCGCGAACCAGGTCGGGACCGGGCTGCGGGTCTTCGTCTACGACTGCCCCGACGACGAGGACGTCCGCCATGTGGGACACGTCGTCAATCCCCGGCTGGTCGAGGCGGACGGGGACGAGTTCCGCGGCCCCGAGGGCTGTCTGTCACTGCCCGGCCTGGAGGCGGGCACCGTCCGCTTCGACCGGGCGGTCGTCGAGGGGGTCGCCTCCGACGGCTCCCCGGTGCGCGTGGAGGGGACCGGGTTCTTCGCGCGGTGCCTCCAGCACGAGTGCGACCACCTCGACGGCACGGTCTACGCGGACCGGGTGACCGGCCTGCGCGCCCGCCGGCTGCGCCGGGCGATCGCCAAGGCCCCGTGGGGCGGCAGCCGGGTCTGAACGGCGGCGCGGGTCAGAAGCCGGGGCCGTCCGCGCGGTTGCCGGCGGTGGCCAGGCGGCCCCAGAGCAGGTCGGTGAGGCCCGCCACCAGCGCGGCCCGCTCGCAGGGGCGCTCGCCGAGCCACCAGTCGCCGGCCGCGTGCATCATGCCGACGATGCCGTGGCCCCAGATCCGGGCGAGCTGTTCGCCGCCGGGGCCGAGGTCGACCCGTTCCCCGACCACCTGCGCCAGCTCCTCGCCGAGCCGGCGCAGCAGCGGGGCGGAGTGCAGGCCGACGTCGAAGCCGCGCTCGCTGCTCTGCGAGTCCTCGGCGGGGTGCATCAGGAACCGGTAGACCTGCGGGCGGGCCTCGATGGCGGCGAGATAGGTGTCCAGGGTGGATTCCACCCGCTTGCGGCGTTCGGCCGGGGCGTCGAGCGCGGCGCGCAGGGAGTCGAGCAGGGCGTCGGTGTGCCGGACGGCGAGTGCCTGGTAGAGGCCCGCCTTGTCGCCGAAGTGCCGGTAGAGGATCGGCTTGGTGATGCCGGCCTCCGCCGCGATGGCGTTCATGGAGGCCTTGGGGCCGTCCCTGAGTACGACGCGGTCCGCCGCTTCGAGCAGCTCGCGCCGGCGGCGTTCTCCCGTTCCCGGCTCACCCGGCTGCTGACTGGTCTCCATGACGTGCTTCTCTCCCCGCCCTTGCGATGTGCGTGACGCCCACGCAACGTAACACCCCTCGTACCCCCGTCACCGAATCGGCGGCGCTTGACAGTGCTTACCAGCCGGTAACAGACTGTGGCCACGGTGAGGGTTACCGGCAGTAACGGTAACCGTGTGAGACAGCTGGAGGGGACATGGCGGAGTTCACCATGGAGCTCAACGACGACCAGAAGCAGGTCCGGGACTGGATCCACGGCTTCGCCGCCGACGTGATCAGGCCCGCGGCCGCCGAATGGGACGAGCGGGAAGAGACTCCGTGGCCCGTCATCCAGGAGGCGGCCAAGGTCGGCATCTACTCGCTGGACTTCTACGCCCAGCAGTTCTTCGACCCGACCGGCCTCGGCATCCCCATGGCCATGGAAGAGCTCTTCTGGGGCGACGCCGGCATCGCCCTGTCCATCGTCGGCACCGGCCTCGCGGCCATCGGGGTCGTCGCCAACGGCACCGAGGAGCAGATCGGCACCTGGATCCCGCAGATGTACGGGACCCCGGACGACGTCAAGGTCGCCGCCTTCTGCTCCTCCGAGCCGGACGCCGGCTCCGACGTCGGCGCGATGCGCACCCGGGCCGTCTACGACCAGGCCAAGGACGAGTGGGTGCTGGGCGGCACCAAGACCTGGGCCACCAACGGCGGCATCGCCAACGTCCACATCGTCGTCGCCGTGGTCGACCCGGAGCTCGGCTCCAAGGGGCACGCCTCCTTCATCGTGCCGCCGAACACCCCCGGCCTGTCCCAGGGCCAGAAGTTCAAGAAGCACGGCATCCGCGCCTCGCACACCGCCGAGGTGGTCCTGGAGGACGTCCGGATCCCCGGCTCCTGCCTGCTCGGCGGCAAGGAGAAGCTCGACGAGCGGCTCGCCCGGGCCCGCGAGCGGGCGGCGGCGGGCGGTGGCGAGAGGGTGAAGAACGCCGCGATGGCCACCTTCGAGGCCTCCCGGCCGGCCGTCGGGGCCATGGCCGTGGGCACGGCGCGCGCGGCCTACGAGGTCGCCCTCGACTACGCGAAGACCCGTACCCAGTTCGGCCGCCCGATCATCGACAACCAGGGGGTGGCCTTCCAGCTCGCGGACATGCGCACGCAGATCGACGCGGCCCGGCTGCTGGTGTGGCGGGCGTCCTGGATGGCGGTCGCGGGCAAGCCGTTCACCTCGGCGGAGGGCTCGATGTCGAAGCTCTACGCGAGCGAGGTGGCGAAGAAGGTCACCGCCCAGGCGGTCCAGATCCTCGGCGGCAACGGCTTCACCCGGGAGTACCCGGTGGAGCGGATGCACCGGGACGCGGCCATCTACACGATCTTCGAGGGGACGAGCGAGATCCAGCGCCTGGTGATCGCCCGCACCCTGTCCGGCATGCCGATCCGCTAGCCGCGGCTTTACGGGGCCGGGGGCGCGCCTCAGGCCAGGAGGCGGTCCAGGGCCCGGCTGAAGAGCTGGTGGCCCGCGCGGGCCACCAGCGGGTCCAGGGCCCGGGGGAGGGGGCGCAGGCGCAGGTCCTCGCGCCAGTGGACCTCCGTGCCCCCGGCGGGGGCCGGGTGGAGCTCGATCTCCGCCCAGCCCGTCACCGTCCTGCCTCGCTTCTCCAGCCGGACCAGGTTCGGGGGCTCCCAGACGACGACCTCCATGGCGTCGTCCAACGTGACGCTTCCCACTCCCGTGCGCGCCGTGAAGCGCGTTCCGGCGCGCGTCGGCGGCTCCGTCTCGATGATCGTCCGGGTCAGCGGCACCTGCGCCCCATGGCGTTCCCAGTCCGTCAGCCGCCTCCACACCTCGGCGGGCGGGAGGGGCGTGCGGCGAATGATCCGGATAACGGGCATGAGCGCATGGTAAGCGGGCATACACACCCTGAACTGGACGTCGAATACGGCTTCCGTCGGAGGGCGGCGATCAGCAATACTCACCGCCACCGTGGATCGTGGGTTCGGCCGGGTGACCACCGGCCCTCCCGCCCCACACTGCGAGGAGGTGCGCCATGTGCTCCCACCAGCCCCCCTGCCCGCCCGCCGACAGCGCCGACCACGAGGCCGCGCGCGTCGTGGCCTCCCATCCCGAACAGGGCTGGAGCCTGCTCTGCAACGGGGTGGTCATCTTCGACGACACCGGTGAACTGCTCCCCGAAGGCCGGACGGTGGAACCCCGTCGCCCGGCGCTGGTCTGAGCGAGGAGGCAGCATGCGTCAGCAGCTGATCCGCAAGCCCGTCCCCAAGCCCGCCCCCCGAGACCTGGACCTGCGCACGCCGTCGGGCAGACCCCTCCCGTACTGACGGGAGCCCAGGCATCAAGCGGCCCACCGGCTGTGCGACCTAGCCGGTGGGTGCCGCCGCACCACCCCTGAACGCGGTCTCGTACGCCGCGTCGCCGATCGCCGCCCTGGCCTGACGCTCGCCCTGGTCCCGCAGGGCCGTCAGCGAGGGCGAGCCCATCTGGGGCCGGCCCACCGTGCGCCACCAGGCGTGCCCGGTGCCGAGCAGCCGCGCCGCCAGCTCCCCGTCGCCGAGGGCCGCCACCGCCGCCGCGAGCAGGTCCAGGCCCAGCGCGATGCCGAAGCGGTCGCCGAGCAGCCGCTTCCCGGACAGCATGGCCCGTACGTGCCGGGAGGCCTCGCCGTACTGGCCGAGCCCCAGCGCCGCGACGGCCAGCACGTAGTCCGCGTACGCCCGCAGCCAGCGCTCGCCCAGCTCCGCGCACGCCTCGCGCAGCCCGTGGGCCTCCTCGGCGGCCTCCTCGAAGCGCCCGAGGTCGCACAGGGCGTACGCCGTGACCAGCCGGCACAGCAGCCGGCCCGGCCCGTCGGCCCGCCCCCCGTGCGCCGCCCGCGCCGGGGGCCCCGCCAGCGCGAGCGCCTCCACCGGGTCGCCCGGCATCAGGACCGAAACCCCCCGCAGGTAGGCGGCGCGCAGCCGCCGCTCCGGGTCGGCGAGCAGGGACGCCGCCCGGACGCACTCGGCGCCCATCGCCCGGGCCCCGTCCATGTCCCCCTGGAGCAGCATCGTCAGCCCGAGCGCCCACTGCGCCTGGACCCGGGCGGCCCCGGGCTCCGGGGCCCCGCGCAGGGCCCGCTCCAGGAAGGCCCGGCCCTCGTGGACGTGCCCGCACGAGAACCAGAAGAACCACAGGGCCCCGGCCATCTCCAGGGCCTCGGCGGGGTCCGTGCCGAGCAGGTGCTCCAGGGCGGTGCGCAGCTGCGCGTGCTCGGCGCTCATCCTGCGGTACCAGTCGAGCTGGCCGGGCCCCAGCCAGCCCCGGTCGGCGGCCCCGCAGAGCGCGGCGTACCAGTGGGCGTGGCGGTCCGCGACGGTCCGTACCTCGTCGAGCTCCGCGAGCCAGTCGTGGCCGAACTCCCGGATGGTGTCGAGCATCCGGTAGCGGGCGCCGGCCCCGCGCTCCCGGGAGCGCCGTACGACGGACTTCGCGACCAGCCCCTCCAGCACCCGCTCCACCCGTGCGGCGGGCAGCGGCCCGCCGGCGCACACGGCGCGGGCGGCGGCGATGTCGAAGTCCCCGCTGAACACCGACAACCGCGCCCACAGCAGGCGTTCCACCGGCTCGCACAGCTCGTGGCTCCAGCCGATAGCGGTCCGCATGGTCTGGTGCCGGGGCGGGACCACGGCGCGGGTGCCGGCGAGCACCTCGAAGCGCGCGCCGAGGCGCTGCGCCATCTGCTCCAGGCTCCACAGCCGCATCCGGGCCCCGGCCAGCTCCAGGGCGAGCGGGATGCCGTCCAGCCGGCGGCACACCTCGGCGGCGGTCCGGGACCGCGCGGGGTCGGCGAAGTCGGCCGAGGCCCCCGGGCTCGCGGCGAGGGCGCGGGCCCGGAAGAGGGCGAGCGCCTCGCTGTCGGGACCCTCGCAGGAGAGCGGGCGGACTTCGAGCACCGTCTCGCCGGGGGAGCCGAGCCGTTCCCGGGAGGTGGCCAGCACCGTCAGGCCGGGCGCGGACTGCAGCAGTTCGCCCGCCAGGTGGCGGACTTCGGCGACCATGTGCTCGCAGGTGTCGAGGACGAGCAGCAGGGCCTTGTCGGCCATCCACGCGCACAGTTCCTCGTCGAGCGGGTGGACGGAGTGGTCGGCGAGGCCGATGGCGTGCGCGACGGTCGTGGTGAGCAGTGAGGGGTCGCGCAGCGGCGAGAGCTCCACCCACCAGATCCCGTCGGGCCAGGCGCGGCCGGGGCGGGTGCCGTCCGGACGGGGGGCGAGGCTGCGCCGGGTGGCGGCGCGCAGGGCGAGCCGGGTCTTGCCCACGCCGCCGACCCCGGTCAGGGTGACCAGTCTTCGTTCGCCCAACAGGCCGTCGAGGGTGTCCAGTTCGTCGTCGCGGCCGATGAAGCCGGCTGCTTCCGGAGGCAGGTTGCCCGGCGGCTTTCCCGGGACGGCGCCCGGGTCCGGAGTGGGGTCCCCGCATGCGGAGTCTGCCTGATTGTGGTTGACCGAGTACTCACCGAACACGGATGTATTGTGCGCGATCTTCTTTCGCGGGGTCTGCCGTTCGGTCCGGATCCGTCCCGGGCCGCGCGGGCCGGGGTCAGCCGGACAGCGGGATCCGCCGTTCCTCGGAGAAGGCGCCCCAGTTGCCGTCGGGCAGCCGGGCGCGCAGTTTCAGCGTCCAGACCGTGCCGGCGGGCTCGGTGGTGGTGAGCCGGTAGGAGGCCCGGCCCTCGGGGACGGCCCCGGCGCCGAACTGGATGACGGTGACGGGCCGGTCGTTGACGTAGAGCTGGTACTCGCCGGTCGGGCGGCCGGTGTCGGGGGCGGTCCAGGTCAGCTCCACCGCGCCGGGGGAGGCGGCCGCGGTGAACGAGCCGGGGGCCGTGCGCGGGGCCTGGCCCGGGTCGGCGGGGGTGGTCACCGCCACGGGCGGGCCGTCCGGGGAGGAGTTGTCGGAGCCGTCGCGGGCGCGGACGGTGAACACGTAGGCGGTGCCGGGCTGGAGGCCGGTGACGGTGGTGGCCCCGTCCGTGCCGGGCGCGGTGTGGACGCGGATCCCGGCCTGGTAGACGTCGTACGCGGTCACGCCGGTGTCGTCGGCCGCCGCGCCCCAGCTCAGCCGGGCCTCGTGGGGTCCCTCGGCGCGGCCGGTGGCGGTGGGCGGGGCGGTGGGGGCCTGGTGGTCCTCGGCCTTGGCGGCCCGGGTGGTCACCTCGGCCGGGGCGCTGAGCGGGGAGCGGTTCCCGGCGGCGCCCTTGGCGCGGACGGTGAAGGCGTACGTGGTCCGCGGGGAGAGGCCGGTGATGTCGGTCATGGTCTTGTCGGCGGGGAGCTCCCGGACCAACTGGCCGCCCTGGAACACCTGGTAGCCGCTGACCCCGTCGGCGGTGCCGGGCGCCCGCCACATCACGTGGGCCGAGGTGGCGCTGCCCGCCTGCGCGGTCAGCCCGGTGGGGGTCGGCGGGGGCCGGGTGCCGCCGTCCGCGCCGCACGCGGCCAGGACGGCGGCCAGGCCGAGGGCGAGCGCCGCCGCCCCGGCGCGGCGCGGGGAGGTGGTGCCTCGCACGGGGTGCCCCTTCCGCCCTTCAACCACTATTGGTCTAGACATATATGGCACGGGGTGGGGTGGACCCGCAAGACCCCGCGACCGGCGGGGGCGGCCCGGGGGGCCGCTCTGGGTGGGTTCGTCTTCTTCTGCTCTTGTCTGGCATTATTGCGATCTCTTTGCAATAACAGCTGATTTTGAACAGGGATGTGTACAGCATGACGGCCCGGACAGTACGGGGAGCGGCCGGCGCGATGCTCGCCACCGCGCTCATCACGGGCCTGGCGGCCTGCTCGAACCCCTCGGGGGCCGCCTCGCCGACGGAATCCGCGGTGGTCGGGATCGCTACCGAGCCGGAGAGCCTCAGCCCCCTGCTCGGCTACGGCAAGGACGGCAACTCCAAGGTCTTCGACGGCCTGCTCACCCACGACGCGGACATGAAACTGAAGCCCGCGCTGGCCGAGACCCTGCCGGAGGTCTCCGCGGACGGCCGCACGTACACCTACAAGCTGCGCCGGGGCGTGAAGTTCAGCGACGGGGAGCCCTTCTCCGCCAAGGACGTCGAGTTCACCTACCGGACCATCCTGGACCCGAAGACCAACAACGCCTCCAGGACCGAGCTGGACGCCGTCGAGAGCGTCACGGCCCAGGGCTCCGACAAGGTCGTCTTCACCCTCAAGTACCCCTACGCCCCGTTCGCCGAGCGGACCGTACTGCCCATCGCCCCCGAGCACATCGCGGGCCGGCAGGACGTCAACAGCGGCGAGTTCACCACGAAGCCCGTCGGCACCGGCCCGTACCTGCTGACCGGCTGGTCCAAGGGCGAGAAGATCAGCTTCAGGGCCAACCCGGACTACTGGGGCGGCGAGCCCGCCGTGAAGAAGTTCACCATGGCCGTCGTCAAGGACGACGACGTCCGCGCGACCCGGCTGCGCGCCGGGGAACTGGACGCCGCCATCCTGCCGCCGAACCTCGCCCGGGGCTTCGCGAAGGACGGGGCGCGCAAGACGTTCGCCGCCAAGACCTTCGACTACCGCAACGTCACCCTCCCGACGCACAACACCGTCACCGGTGACGTGGCCGTGCGCCGGGCGCTGGACATCGCCGTGGACCGCCAGGCCATGGTCGACAAGCTCCTCGACGACGCGGGCAAGGCCGCCTACGGGCCCGTGCCCACCGACAGCCGCTGGTTCACGCCGGGCACGGAGCGCCCGTACGACCTCGAACGGGCCAAGCAGATCCTCGACGAAGCGGGCTGGAAGACCGGCGAGGACGGCATCCGTGCCAAGGACGGGGTCCGCGCCTCCTTCCCGCTCTGGTACACCTCCGGCGACAAGATCCGCCAGGACCACGCACTGGCCTTCGCCTCCGACGCGAAGAAGGCCGGCATCGAGGTGAAGACGCAGGCCGGGACCTGGGAGGTCATCGAGCCCCGGATGAAGACCGACGCCGTCCTCGCCGGCGGCGGCTCCCCGGCCGACCCCGACTTCGACCAGTACCAGCTGCTGACCTCCTCCCTCGCGGGCGACGGCTTCAACAACATGGCCCAGTACGCCAACCCGGCCGTCGACCGGGCCGTGGCCGACGGCCGCACCAGCGGCGACCCCGCCGCCCGCAAGGCCGCGTACGACACCGTGCAGCGCGAACTCGTCCAGAACCCGGGCTACGTGTTCCTCACCCACATCGACCACCTGTACGTGGTGAACGACAAGTGGGAGGGCCCCTCCACCCAGGTCGAGCCGCACGACCACGGCCTCGGCTCCGGCCCCTGGTGGAACGTCGAGAACTGGAAGCCGAAGCAGAAGTGACGCTTCGCCGCCGTCCGGGCCGCCCGCCCTGGGGGCCGATGGCGCGCATGGCGGGACGGCGGACCCTGTCCGCCGTCCCCGTCCTCCTCGTCGTCACCTTCGGGGTCTTCGCCGTCGCCGCGCTGTCCCCCTTCGACCCCGTGAAGGCCTACGCCGGCACCGCCGGACTCACCGCCTCCCAGGCCGAACTCGACCAGCTGCGCGCCAACCTCGGCGTGGACCGGCCCTTCCCCGCCCAGTGGTGGCACTGGCTCACCTCCGCGCTCACCGGTGACCTCGGCGACTCCGCCGTGATGCGCCAGCCCGTCGCCGACGTCATCGCCGAGCGCGTGGGCTGGTCGGCACTGCTCGCCGGCTGCGCCTTCGCCGTGGCCGTCCTGCTGGGCACGCTGCTCGGGGTGCTCGCGGCCCGCCGCCGGGGCGGGGCCCTGGACCGGGCCGTTTCCGGCCTCGCGTACACCCTGGAGGCGGCCCCCGCCTTCTGGCTCGGCCTGCTCGCCGTCTGGTTCTTCTCCGTACGGCTCGGCGTACTGCCCTCCGGCGGGCTCACCGACGCCGCCGACGACACCGTCACCGCCGCCGGGGTCGCCTCCCACCTGGTGCTGCCCGCACTGGTCCTCGGCATCTCCCAACTGCCCTGGTTCTTCCTCTACGTACGCCAGGGCGTGGCCGACGCCCTCGACGAGGACCCGGTACGAGGCGCCCGCGCGCGGGGCCTGTCCGAGCGGCGGGTCCTGCTGGGCCACGGCCTGCGCTCCGGAATGCTGCCCATGCTCACCCTCATCGGCTCCCGGGTCCCGGAGCTGATCACCGGCGCCCTGCTGGTCGAGACCGTGTTCAGCTGGCCCGGCATCGCCGCCGCCACCGTCGCCGCCGCCACCTCGGTGGACTTCCCCCTGCTGGCCGCGCTGACCGTACTGGCCACCGCCGCCGTACTCGCCGGGAACCTGCTGTCCGACCTGCTGTACGGGCTGGCCGACCCGAGGGTGGGCTTCGATGGCTGACACCGCCTGGCGCCGGCACGCTCCGGACCGCCGCTCCACCCGCGCCCTGCGCGTGCGCACCGCGGCCGCGGTCACCGCCGTCCTCGTCCTCGCCGTCCTGCTGGTGCCCCCGCTGGTCCAGCTCGACCAGCAGGCCGTGGACCTCTCCGCGAAGCTGCTGCCGCCGTCGTGGGAGCACCCCTTCGGCACCGACGACGTGGGCCGCGACCTGCTGCTGCGCTGCGTCTACGGGCTGCGCGTCTCCCTGCTGGTCGGCGTCGTCGCGGCGCTCGTCGCCACCGTCCTCGGCACCGCCGTGGGCGCGGCCGCGGGGGCGCTCGGCGGCCGCACCGACCGGCTCGCGATGCGGGCCGTCGACGCCCTCGCCGCGATCCCGCACCTGCTGCTGGGGATCTTCATCGTGGCCCTGTTCCGGCCGGGCGTATGGCCGGTGGTGGTCTCGGTGGCGCTGACCCACTGGCTCTCCACCGCCCGCATCGTGCGCGCCGAGGTGCTCTCGCTGCGCGGCCGCCCCTTCGTGGACGCGGCCGTTTCCGGCGGCGCCTCCCGGTGGCGGGTCACCGTCCGGCACCTGGTCCCCGGCGTGCTGCCGCAGGCCGGGCTGGCCGCGGTGCTGATGATCCCGCACGCCATGTGGCACGAGTCCGCCCTGTCCTTCCTCGGCCTCGGCCTGCCCGCCCACCAGGCCAGCCTCGGCACCCTCGTCCAGGGCGGCCGCGGCTCGCTGCTCGCCGGGGACTGGTGGCCCACCCTCTTCCCCGGCCTGCTGCTGATCGTCCCCACCCTGGCCATCGCCGGCCTCGCGGGCGCCTGGCGCGACCGCCTGAGCCCCCGCCGCCGCTCGGAGCTGACCCTGTGACCCCGCACCCCGCACCCACGCCCTCGTCCCCACCGGGAAGGGACCCCCTGCCTCGGACCACTGCCGGGGCCGGGTCACCCGAGACGGCGGGGCATCCCGGCCCCGTGAACGCGGGTGGTGACGTCCTCCAGGTGGAAGGGCTCTCCGTCCGCTTCCGGATGCGCGGCGGACGCTACGTCGAGGCCGTCTCCGACGCCGCGTTCCGCCTCGGTCCCGGCGAATGCCTCGCCCTCGTCGGCGAGAGCGGCTGCGGCAAGTCCGTCCTCGCCTCCGCCCTGCTCGGCCTGCTCCCCGGCAACGCCGAGACCGCCGGCTCGGCCCGCCTCGGAGACGGCCTCGACCTGCTCGCCGCCGACGAGAAGACCCTGGCCCGCACGGTGCGCGGCCGCCGCGTCGGCCTGGTCCCGCAGAGCCCCGCCGCACACCTCACCCCCGTCCGCTCCGTCCGCTCCCACCTGGAGGAGACCGTCCGGGAGCTCACCGGCGCCGACGACCCGCGCGCCGCCGCCGAAGCCGCGGCCGCCCGGGCCGCCTTCCCCGCGAGCCACCTCGACCACCACCCCCACCAGCTCTCCGGCGGCCTCGCCCAGCGCGCCGCCACCGCCCTCGCGCTCATCGGGGACGCGCCCCTGCTCCTCGCCGACGAGCCGACCACCGGCCTCGACCGGGACCTCGTGGAACGCACCGTCGACGAACTGCGCGCCCACACCCGGGACGCCGGCCGCGCCCTCCTGATGATCACCCACGACCTCGCGGCCGCCCAGCGCATCGCCGACACCGTCGCCGTCATGTACGCGGGCCGGATCGTGGAACTCGCCCCCGCCGACACCTTCTTCGGCGAACCCGGCCCCCGCCACCCCTACGCCCGGGGCCTGCTCGACGCCCTGCCCGAGCGGGCCTTCACCCCGATCCCCGGCGCCCCGCCCGAGCTGGGCGACCTGCCGCCCGGCTGCGCCTTCGCCGCCCGCTGCGCCCTCGCCGACGCGGCCTGCCGGGCCGGGCGGCCCCCGCTGACCGAAGGGGTGGCCTGCCACCGTGCTTGAGCTCAAGGGCATCACCGCCGGCTACGGCAGCGGGACTCCCGTCGTACGCAACGCGCACCTCGCGCTGCACCCCGGCGAGGCCCTCGGGCTGCTCGGGCCCAGCGGCTGCGGCAAGTCCACCCTGGCCCGGGTCGCCGCCCTGCTGCACCGGCCCGAACGGGGGACGGTGGCCCTCGACGGCCGCGCGGTGACCGGCTTCCGGCACCGGGCCCCGCGATCCCTGCGCACCGAAGTCGGCGTCGTCTTCCAGCAGCCCCGTCTCTCGGCCGACCCCCGCCTCAGGCTGTACGACCTCGTCGCGGAACCGCTCCGGGCCACGGGCCGGCGCAAGGAGGCGGAGGCGGCCGTCGCCGAGCTGGCCGACCTGGTCGGTCTGGGGGCCGACCTCCTCGCCCGGCGCCCCCACGAGGTCAGCGACGGGCAGCTCCAGCGCGCCTGCGTGGCCCGGGCGCTGGTGCTGCGGCCGCGCTGGCTGGTCTGCGACGAGATGACCGCGATGCTCGACGCCTCGACCACGGCGGCCCTGGTCGGGGTGGTCGAGGAGTACCGGAGGCGGACCGGGGCCGGCCTGCTGGCCGTCGGGCACGATCCGGTGCTGCTCGGCCGCTGGTGCGACCGCACGGCGCACTGGAGCGAGATCGCGGACGGCTGACCGACTGTTGCGCCTTCGTGAATCATCCGGCTCGTCCATGGACTCCTCGGGCAGTGCGATCTAGCGTCTGGCGGCGGCGCGATGTCAGACGCAATGTCAACAACACCGAGGAGCAAGGAGGACGACCGGATGTTCCGAAGAGCGCTGAACTGCGCCGTGGTACCGGCCATCGCCGCCCTGACGCTGATCGGCGGGACCGCCCCGGCCGCCCGGGCCGAGGAGATCCCCAAAGCCCCCGGCCACCGCCTGGTCAGCCACTACGACGGCGCCCCCGCGACCGCCGCCCCGCTGCCGGGCGAGGCCCCGCCGCAGCACCCCCACCTCGCGCCCAACGGCCGCAGCGGCATGCACTCGGACGCGGGCGGCAGCGCCACCGCCCCGTGGTCCGGCCCCCTGGGGAAGGACCCCCAGGTCACCAGCGAGAAGATCGCCGCCCTCGGAGGCGAGTGCGCCACCGCCACCTTCGACGCCGGCGGCCGCCTGGTCACCGTCTGCGGCACCTTCTCCGGCTTCAAGGTCAAGCTCCTGGAGCCCCGTACGCTCGCCACGCTCGCGGAGTACCGGCTCCCGCAGCGCTCTTCCACCGTCGAGGCGATCACCTCGCTCGACTTCGCGAAGGTCTTCAAGGACACCTCGGGCGGCGCCTACTTCTACCTGGACGACCAGGACCGCGCGGTGCTGGCCGACTCGCGCCAGCACATCCTGCGCCTGGGCCACTCCCGGAACCCCGACGGGAGCTGGAAGTTCACGGTCGAGGACGACTGGGACCTCACCGGCCAGGTACCGCACGACTGCGTCAGCTGGACCAATCTGTGGCCCAGCGGCACCTGCGACCCCGTCACCTCGGTCATGCCCGACTGGAACGGCCTCATCTGGTGGGTCACCCGCCAGGGCCGGGTGGGCACCGTCGACCCGGCCACCTCGCGGATCCGCTCCATCAGGCTGGAGGGCGAGGAGATCCAGAACTCCTTCTCCGTCGCCGAGGACGGGGTCTCCATCGTCACCGACCACGCCCTGTACGGCTTCCGCACCCGCGCCGACGGCACCCCCGAGGCGCAGTGGCGCCAGACGTACGACCGCGGGACCGGGACCAAGCCCGGCTCCGTGAACCAGGGCTCGGGCACCACCCCGGACCTGTTCGGCAACGGCTACGTCGCCATCACCGACAACGCCGACGACCGGATGAACGTCCTCGTCTACCGGCGGGGCGCCGACGTCCCCGCCGAACGGCGGCTGGTGTGCAAGGTGCCCGTCTTCGGACCCGGCGCCTCGACCACCGACAACTCCCTGATCACCTGGGGCAACAGCATCATCGTCGAGAACAACTACGGGTACGAGAACCCCACCTCGCTGCTCCTGGGCAAGTCGGTCGTCGGCGGTGTCAGCCGCGTCGACGTCCGCGCCGACGGCAGCGGATGCGACACGGTGTGGGAGAGCGCGATCCGCGCTCCCTCCGTGGTGCCCAAGCTCTCCACCGCGAACGGGCTGCTCTACTTCTACGAGAAGGAGCCCAACCGCTGGGGCATCGACTCCTGGTACCTCACCGCGGTCGACTTCCGCACCGGTGAGCGGCGCTGGCGGCAGCTGACGGGCACCGGACCGCTGTACGACAACAACTGGGCGCCGATCACCCTCGGCCCCGACGGCACGGCGTACATCGGAGTGTTCAACGGCATCGTCGCGGTCCGCGACGGCGGCTGACCGCCCGCGAGCTCCGGCGGCCGGGGCCTTCAGTCGCCCGGCCGCCACAGCGGGTGTTCGTGCTCGGCCCACCACCGCGCCACGGAACCGGTGCGCAGGCCTCGCCGGGCCTCCGGATCGCCCAGGGCCTTGCCGGTGTGCGCCGCGAGGACGACGGCCAATGCCAGCCGTCGACGGTGAGCCGGTAGTCGCCCGGACCGCGCTCGGGCACGGAGGCGGTCACCGAGTAGTACCTGAACCCGCCCCCGTTCGGCAGCAGCCCGGTCAGGCCGCTCGGATCCTTGTCGGCGGCCGCGCCGAGCCCCGTCTCCACGCCCCGCCGCAGCCAGGGCGCGGCCGCCGGCCCGGCGGCGCCGAGCCCGACCACGCCGAGGACCAGGCGCCGCCCGACCGGGGCGCCGTGCCCGTCGGGGCCGGCGTCCCGCGGCTCGGGCTCCGCCCGCTGTCCGGTGTTTCCCTCTGTGCTCACCCGCCGATTCGACCACCGGTCCCGCCCGGGCACCAGGGTGGACGGACTTCCGTCAGACTTCCGTCACATCCGGGCGGGCGTCACAGGCCCGCGCACGCGTCGGAGCGGCTGCCCGGGGGGAGGAGGTCGTGCTCCGGACCGGTCAGGGTGCGGGCGGCCAGGTCGCAGGCGCGCCCGCGCCAGGCTTCCGGGTCCAGCGGCAGCACCTCGACCGCAGAGCCCTCCGCCCACGCGAGCCGCTTGCCGTCCGCCGACCAGGCGCCGGTCGCCCCGTAGCCGGGGGTGAAGTGGTACAGCTCGGTGCCCCGTTCCGCGTCCCAGAAGGTGAAGGAGTTGGCAGTGGCCACCGTGCTCAGCCTGTCCGGGGTGGGGAAGCCGTTCAGCCACTGGACGCCCTGGTACGCCAGGGTCCGCCACTTCTTCCGGTCCATGTCCCGGATCCGCAGGACGCCGTCGGTGGTGACCACGGCCAGCTGTCGGCCGGTCTGGTCGAAGGCCATGTGCCGGGGATTGCCCTTCTCGGACTCGAAGGTCTCCACCACCTGGCCCTTCGCGAAGTCCCATAGCTGGATCTTGTCCCCGCCCGTGCGGACCGCTGCCTGTTGGTGGCCCGGACGGCCCGCGATGAAGACGGCGGCGGCCGCTCCCGACAGCTCGACCGGCTCCTGGACCGAGGGCCGGTACGGCGTGCCCGTCTGTGCGCCGGTCTTCAGGTCCCACCGGGACACGTAGGAGACGGCCGAGACGATCGCGTGGTCGTTGCCGTCGTACCAGACGTTGACCCACGCCGGCGTGCGACCCGTGCGCGGATCCGGGCGGGCCGGATCGATGCCCGGGGGAGCGGGCAGCGCGAGGCGGCGGACCTCGGTGAGCGCGGGGCCGCCGCCCGAGGTGTTGACGTCCCACACCAGCACCCCCTGGCCGTCCGCCGTGACGGTCAGCAGCCGCTCGCCGTCCGGGCTGAACAGCGGGTAGCTCCGCGCGAGCGGGGTGGAGGGGCGCAGGCCCGCGAGCTGGCGGCGGGTCGTGAGGTCCCACAGGCGCAGGCCCCCGCCGTCCGCTTCGACCGTGGCGACCCGGCCGTGGTCCACGTCCACGGTGCGGATCAGGCTGGTGAGCATGGCGCTGTCGAAGGAGGTCGGCCGGGGAACCTTGGCGACGACCACGGTCCCGCCCGCGGTGACCGCCACCTTCATCGCCTCCGGGGGCCCGGTGAGGCTGATCGCCGGGAGTGCCGTGGAGCCGGCGACGAACTCGTCCTGCTGCGCGGCGGCCGGCAGGTCGAGGGTCGCGGGCAGGCCGTCCTGGAGGTCCAGCACCAGGAACCGGTACCGGCCCAGGCTCGGCCCGAACCGCTGCGCGGGGTTGATCAGGAAGCGGCCGGTGCGGTCGAGCCGGGGCACGTACAGCGGGCACACCAGGCTCAACTGGCTCGTCGTGTACTGCTTCTTCACCTTCGGCTGCCCGGTCAGGTCCCAGGCCTGGAGGATCCCGTCGGCGGTGCAGCGTACGAGGGTGGAGCCGTCGGCGCTGACCGTGACCGGGCCGACGTCCTGGTTCGCCCAGGGCTCCTCGTCACGGCGGCCGTCGGACAACCGCCAGCGCACGAGCCTGCCGTTCGCCCCGGCGGCGGAGCCCTCCGGGACGATCCGGCCGATGACGGTGTCGGCGTCCGGCCCGAACCAGGCCTGTGAGACGGTCCAGTTCGCCGGTGGTGCGAGCACCGTGCCGACGCGCGTCCCCTCGGGCGCCTGCCACACGGACACCCCTTCTCCGGGGACGGCCATGAGGGCCCGACGTCCGGCGGCGTCGAAGCGCAGGTCGGTGGCCGACCGGGCGTTCTGCCGGGCCTGTTCGACACCGCGCAGCGTCGCCACCCGCCAGGTCGTGCCCTGCGAGCGGACGGCCATCATGATCTGGCCGAGGGAGGTCGAGGCCATGACCGTGCGGCCGTCGGGGGAGGCCGTGGCCAGGTGGAAGCCGGCCTCCTTCCGGATGGATTCGAGGTCCGGTGCTCCCGCGCCGAGGTCGGCGCCCAGCAGGTCACCGGAGTGCAGACCGATGGTGACCCGGGTGCCGTCCTCGGTGAGGACCACGTCCCGGACGTCGCCGCGGCCCTCCAGCGCGATCCGCTCCACGTGCCGCATCCGCACGTACTGCTCGAAGAGGGCCGTTTGCGCCTCGGGGGTTGGGGCGCTGCGGTACGCGGCCGCGCTCATCAGGCCCGAGGTGGCGAGCGAGACGTCGTCCAGCCGGCCCGCCAGCTGGGCGATCTGCGGCGACGCCGCCCTGCGCAGGTCCTCGTCCAGCCGGCCGTTCGCCCCGTACAGCTGCCAGGAGGCGACGGCGGCGATGACCAGCAGGACGCTCAGCAGGGAGATGCCGGTCTGCTTGAGCCGGCGGGAGCGCCGGGACTGCGCCGCCTCGTCGGCGCGACGGGCCAGTCCCGCTTCGAGGAACTCCCGTTCCCGCGCCGAGAGCTCTTCCCCGCGCACTTCGGTCTGGGCGACGGCGGCGTCGAGGGGCGCGCCCGTCGGGAGCTGGTCGCGGGCCTGCCCCAGCTCCTCCCAGCGGTCCAGGTCGCGCCGGAAGCCTGCCCGCCAGGTGAGGAACTCCCGGTCCTGCGCGACCCGGCGGGCCAGGGTGGGCCAGGCTCCGATCAGCGCCTCGTGGGCCAGTTCGACGGTCTGGCCGCGCTCCGGGTCCCCGCCGACGACGAGGATCCGCCGCTCCGCGAGCAGCCCGGCGATCCGCCACCGCTCCTCCCCGGCGTCGGACCGGCTGAGCACCGCGCGCAGCGGGGCCTCGCCTCCGGGCAGCACCCGGACCAGCGCCGTCAGCAGCCTCAGGGCCTCGACCTCGTCGGCCTCCGCGACACAGGCCCGCCAGGCCGCCTCAGCGTGCCGGCCCAGGGCGCCGCGGACGCCGCCGATCTCCTCGTACGAGGCGAAGCGCAGGCGGCCCAGGGCCTGTTCGTCCCACAGCCGGGCCAGCACGAAGCCCAGCAGCGGCAGCGCCCCGGGCTCGGCGCCGGCGTCGTCGAGCATCCGGGTGACGAGGCCGGGGTCGTACGACACGGCGGGGATCCGGGCCAGCGGCCGCAGGATGACCTCGGACATCTGGGCCCGGGTCATCGGCAGCAGAGGCCGGACCGCCGCCCGGTCCAGGGCGGGGCCGAGGACCGGGTGCGCGAGGGCCGCCTCCAGGAAGTCGGCCCGCAGTGTCAGCAGCACCCGCAGTCCGGCGGGGTGCGGCTCGGGGAAGAGCAGAGCCGCGGAGTCGTCGCCGGGCCGGCCCTCCGAGAGCAGCGCCTCGGCCTGGTCGAGCACGACGAGCAGCCGGGCCGCCCGGTCACCGAGGGCCAGCCGGGCGGCCGCGGCCAGGCCGTGCCGGGCCAGGTCCTCCTCCAGCTCCCGCGGCCCCGCCGGCCCGCCGGCGAGCCGGGCCAGTTCCAAGGCGAGCGCCGTGCGGACCGGCAGTCCCTCGGCCGCCCGCACCACCAGCACCTCGTACCCCCGGGCGCGCATCCGGGGCGCCACCCCGGCCAGGGCCAGCGAGGACTTCCCGCAGCCGGAGGGCCCGACGAGGGCCACGCCGGAGCGCGGGCCGCCCGCGTCCAGCAGGTCGGCGACGTCCTCGGCCTCCGGGTCCCGGCCGAAGTACACCTCGGCGTCGGCCTCCCGGAAGGCGGCGAGGCCGCGGAACGGGGAGGCGGGGCTCAGCACGGGGCCGAGCGCGGGGACCTCCGCGATCAGGGTCCGGGTGGGGATCACGAAGCTCTGCCGGTCCCCGGACAGCTGGGCGGCGACCACCATGCCGACCACGGCCCCGGCCTCCTCGTCCCAGACGGGGCTGCCGCTGAAGCCCTTGTCCACGGGGACGCCCTGCCGGTCGGCGCCCGACAGCTGCACCCAGTGCTCGGCGGTCCAGCCGCGCAGCCGGCCCGCGTGCCAGACGCCGCCCGGGAAGGCCGCGGGGAAGCCCGCCACCCGTACGGGGTGGTCCCAGACGCTCGTGGGCGAGGCCATCGCGAGCGCGCCCGCACCCGCGACGGGCGTCCGCAGCCGCAGGACCGCGATGTCCCCGGTACCGTCCGCGCGCAGCGGAACCCAGTGCTCCACCTCGGCCGCGGCCTGCCGGGAGGCCCCGGACAGGGGGCGGTCCAGGGTCAGGACGCCCGTCGGCGCGGGGATCTGCGCACGGGGTGCCCCCAGGGCGTCGGCGACGACGTGTGCGCAGGTCAGCGCCAGGTCGGGGGCCACCAGGAAGCCGACGCCGACCGGTCCGGCCGGGCCCGCGACCCGGACGATGGCCGAACCGAGCACGGCGTCCGCCTGCCCGGCCCCTCCCGCCGTGGCCATCAGGGGGTGTTCTGCGGGGCGCTCTGCGGGGACGGGGAGTTCCAGGTGAGGGTCACGCCGAAGTTGGCCTGGGTGGTAGTGCTGGCGATGACGATGTCCGCCTCCGCCGACAGGGAGACCCCGAACTCCAGGGTGATCTCGTCCGGCCGGTGGGCGAGTCCGCTGAGCCGCCCCACGAAGCTGTCGGCCAGCGGCCGGATGCTGTCCACCATCTCCCCGAAGGACCGCGACGCCCGCGCGACGGAGCCGCCGCCGCGCCCGACCCGCGCCAGCGACTCGTCGACCTCGCGGATCTGCACCCGCAGCACCCCGTCGGTTCCGTCCCCCAGGGGGACCTCGACCGTACGCACCTCGGTACTCATGACCGCCCACCCTCCCCGTTGCCCAGCGGCTCGGCGTCTGGGCAACTCTTGCACGGAGTAGGGGAGTTGGGGCAAGGCCCGGGAGCGAGTGCGCCGGGGATGGCCGAAACCGGGCCGCCCGGGCCCGGTGGCGGGCCCGGGCGCGGTCCGCTACCTGGCGGTTTCGAGCCGCCGGTCCGCCAGGCGCTCCGGTTCCGGGGCGGGAGGCGGTACGGCCCTGGCCGGATCGAGGCTCGCCTCCAGGTCGTCCAGTGCCAGGCGGGCCGCGGCGATCCGGTCCCGGACCTCGTCCGCCGGGTCCATGGCGTTCGCCGCGCGCTCCCGGGCCCGCGCGTCCGCCTCCTCCATCTCCCGGGCCTCGTCGAGGGAGTTGAGCACGACCCCGATCAGGACGTTGACCAGGACGAAGGAGGCGAGCAGGGCGTACGAGGCGTAGTAGACGATGCTGAACCGGGAGATCTCCAGCCCCGCCCGGACCGCGTCCGTCAGCCCGTCCAGGGTGGTCAGCAGGAACAGGGTGAGCGCGGCCCGCCCGATCGAGCCGTAGTGCTGCGGGTCGGAGGAGGCGAAGCAGACCCAGCCGACCATGGCGTACACGTACACCACCAGCGCGCCGATGAACAGGAAACTGGCCGTGCCCGGCAGGCTGCGGCCCACCGCCAGCAACAGGATCCGCAGGTGGGGCAGGAAGCGGGCGGTGCGCAGCACGCGGGCGAGGCGCAGCAGCCGGAGCACGGTGGTGTTCTCGCGCAGGAACGGCAGGAAGGCGGAGGTGACGATCAGCAGGTCGAAGATGTTCCAGGGGTCCCGGAAGAATGCTTTCGGCCGGTCGGCGTGGGCACCCAGGCGCAGCAGCATCTCCAGGGTGAAGAGGGTGAGGCAGGACTGCTCCGCGAGCTGGAGCACCTGGCGGTACTCGGCGGCCAGCCCGCTGTACGTCTCCAGGCCCATCAGCGCCGCGTTGAGCAGGATGGCGGCGAACACGCCCATCCCGAACGGCGGGGCCTCGGTGATGCTGCGGCAGCGGGCGGCAAGTCTCCGTCGGCCGGATCCGGCCGGCATGGGGTCCGTCATCGTGTCCCTCGTACTCGTGCTCGTGTGGCCCGTACGGCCCGTGGGAGCCGTCGTCGTACGGACCGGCGCGGGGCGGGGGCGTGCACGCCGGTCCGTACGTCCTTCTAACGCCGTACAGCCGAACGGGTTTCAGGTGCTCACACGAAGCGGGGGCGCGACGGAGAACGGCCGGGCCGGGACCCCGAAGGGTCCCGGCCCGGCCGTCGGTCTTCCGCGGGGGTGGGGCTCAGTCCTGCTTCCCGGCGCGCCGGGCGGCGTCCTGCGCCTGCTTCTCCTTGATCCGCACCGCTTCCTTGCGGACATCGGCCTGGGTGGAGCGCTCCTTCTGCAGCCACTCCGGGTTCTCCTGCTTGATCGCCTCGATCTGCTCGGTGGTGAGCGCCTCGGTGACCCCGCCGCGCGCGAGACCGGCGATGGAGACGCCCAGCTTCGCGGCGACCACCGGACGCGGGTGCGGGCCGTTGCGCCGCAGCTCCACCAGCCAGGCCGGCGGCTCGGCCTGGAGTGCGTTCAGCTCGGCGCGCGAGACCACGCCCTCCTGGAACTCTGCGGGGGTGGCCTCGAGGTACACACCCAGCTTCTTCGCCGCGGTCGCGGGCTTCATCGTCTGGGTGCTCTGGTGCGACGTCATGGGGTCAAGGGTATCGAGCATGTGCACTACCTCCGACCACGACCGGTAACCTGGCGGGGTGACAGGCTCGGATACACCCCCTTCGTTCCGGCTCGCCTATGTCCCGGGAGTGACGCCCACGAAGTGGGTGCGGATCTGGAACGAGCGGCTGCCCGACGTCCCCCTGACCCTCGTCGGCGTGCCCGCCGCCGAGGCGTTCGCCGCGCTGCGCACCAGCGACGCCGACGCCGGGTTCGTACGGATGCCCGTGGACGGGGCCGACCTCAGCGCGATCCCCCTCTACACCGAGACGACCGTCGTGGTCGTCCCGAAGGACCACGTGGTGGCCTCCGTCGAGGAGATCACCACCGAGGACCTGGCCGACGAGATCGTGCTGCACCCCCTCGACGACGTCCTCGCCTGGGAGACCCTGCCCGGACGCCCCGCCTTCGAACGGCCCGCAACCACGGCGGACGCCGTCGAGCTGGTCGCGGCGGGCATCGGCGTGCTCGTCGTCCCGCAGTCCCTCGCCCGCCTGCACCACCGCAAGGACCTCACCTACCGCACGGTCTCCGACGCCCCCGCCTCGCGGATCGCGCTGTCCTGGCCGGAGGAGAAGACCACCGACCTGGTGGAGGAGTTCATCGGGATCGTCCGCGGACGGACCGTGAACAGCACCCGGGGCCGGCAGCCCACCCCGCCGCAGCCCAAGCAGCGCAAGGCCGCCGGGGGCGCCGGCGGCAAGACGGGCGCCAAGACGGGCGGCGCGAAGACCGGCGGCGGCAGGGCCGCGGGCAAGCCCGCGGCCCGGTCGGGCGGCAAGCCGGCCGCCAAGCGGGGCGGCAAGCCGCGAGGCCGCCGCTAGGGGGTGTCCGGCGGGTGGCCGGTCCTCGCGTTGCGGGGGCGGGTCCGGGCGGGCAGGGTCGGTGGGGCGGTCCCCTCGCAGGAAGGTCCGACCATGCCCATCGCCACCGTCAACCCCACGACGGGCCAGACGCTGCTCTCCTTCGACGCCCTCGACGCCGCCGGCATCGAGCGCTGCCTGGCCCTGGCCGCGCGCACGGCCGCCTCGTACCGGCTCACCTCCTTCGCCGAGCGCTCGGCACTGCTGGACCGGGCCGCGGACCTGCTGGAGGCGGAGGCGGGGGACATCGCCCGCACCATGACCGTCGAGATGGGCAAACCGCTCGCGGCGGCCCGCGCGGAGGCCGCGAAGTGCGTCAAGGCGATGCGCTGGTACGCGGCCCGCGCCGAGTCCCTCCTCGCGGACGAGCACCCCGCCGACGCCGACGTCCGCGACGCGGGCGCCTCGGCCGTACGGGTCCGCTACCGGCCGCTGGGCGTGGTCCTCGCCGTCATGCCGTGGAACTTCCCGCTCTGGCAGGTCGTGCGCTTCGCCGCGCCCGCGCTGATGGCCGGCAACGTGGGCCTGCTCAAGCACTCGTCGAACGTCCCCCAGACGGCCCTGTACCTCGGCGACCTCTTCCACCGGGCGGGCTTCCCTCAGGGCTGCTTCCAGACCCTGCTGATCGGCTCGGGCCCCGTCGAGGGCATCCTGCGCGACCCCCGGGTGGCGGCGGCCACCCTCACGGGCAGCGAGCCGGCCGGACGTGCCGTGGCCTCCGTCGCGGGGGACGAGGTCAAGAAGACCGTCCTGGAGCTCGGCGGCAGCGACCCGTACATCGTGATGCCCTCGGCGGACGTCGCCCGGGCCGCGAAGACCGCGGTGACCGCGCGGGTGCAGAACAACGGCCAGTCCTGCATCGCCGCCAAGCGGTTCATCGTCCACACCGACGTCTACGACGAGTTCGCCCGCCTCTTCACGGAGGGCATGCGGGCGCTGACCGTCGGCGACCCCATGGAGGAGTCCACCGACGTCGGCCCGCTGGCCACCGAGAGCGGCCGGGCCGACGTGGAGGAGCTGGTCGACGACGCCGTACGCCACGGGGCCACGGTCCTGTGCGGTGGCCGCCGGCCGCCCGGCCGGCCGGACGGCTGGTTCTACGAGCCGACGGTACTGGCCGACGTCACCCCGGCGATGCGCATCGACCTGGAGGAGACCTTCGGCCCCGTCGCCACCCTCTACCGGGTGGACAGCCTGGACGAGGCCGTGGAGCGGGCCAACCACACGCCCTTCGGGCTCAGCTCCAACGTGTGGACCCGGGAGGACTCCGACCTGGAGCGCTTCGTCGGCGAGCTCGACGCGGGCGGCATCTTCGTCAACGGGATGACCGCCTCCCACCCGGCCCTGCCCTTCGGCGGGGTCAAGCGGTCCGGGTACGGGCGGGAGCTGTCCGGGCACGGCATCCGCGAGTTCTGCAACATCACCACCGTCTGGCAGGCCGCGGAGCAGGGCTGACCGGCCGGCCCGGGTCAGCCCTCCATCAGCCCCAGGACGTGCTCGGTGATCATGTCGAGGATCGCCGCGGCGGACTTCTCGTCGCCGAGGACCAGCACGCTCAGGGTCAGCCCGTCGGTCATCGCCGCCAGGTACCGGGCCAGGACGGGGGCCGGGACCTTCGGGACGAGCCCCATGTCCCGGCACAGCTGCCCGATCAGCTCCTCGTAGGTCTGGCAGTACAGCTCGTACTGGCGGCGGGCCAGGTGCTCGAACCCGGGCCGGCGCAGCGCGTACTGGGTGAGCTCGTAGGTGAGCATGTGCTCGCCGGGCTGGGCGCCCACGTGGTCCCAGTACGCCTGGAAACCGGCCCGGACGGTCTCGCGAAGGGTGGGTTTCGGCCGGATCGCCTCCTTCACCACGGTGATGTAGTGCGCGGTGATCGCGTCGAGGACGGATTCCAGCAGCTCCTGCTTGGAGTCGAAGCAGTAGTGGAAGACGCTCAGGGACACGCCGGCCTCGGCGGCGATCGAGCGGGTCGTGGTCCGGGCGACGCCGTCGCGGGTCATCGCGCGGATCGCCGCCTCGGTCAGCTGGGCGCGCCGCTCGGCCGACGGCATACGGGGCATGGAACTCCTCGGGGTGGGGCCGCCTGGTACGGCGGCGGGGCCGGCCGGGCGGTCCGGCCGGCCCCGCCGGTGGTGTCAGCTGCTGTAGACGCCGACCTCGTGGAGGGAGTACCCCCACTGGGTGGCCCGTTGGACCCCCTGGACGCGCAGGTACCGGGCCGTCACCCCGGCGAACCGGGCCGTGTCGAGGCCGCCGTCGCTGTCGGAGGTGGACCAGACCGTCTGCCAGTTCGCGCCGTCCGTGGAGGCCTCCAGCCGGTACGCCTTCCCGTACGCCTGTTCCCAGTCGAGGGTGACCCGCCCGATCCGGTGCGCGGAGCCGAGGTCGATGCGCAGCCACTGGGCGTCGTTCCACTCACTGGCCCAGCGGGAGCCCGAGTCGCCGTCGACCGCCCGGCCGGGCGAGTAGTCGACGAAGGGGTTCCACCACTGCGAGGACGAAGCCGACGCGGAGGAGCCGGCGGCGAGGTTCACCCCCGACTTGTGCCGCTCGGAGGCCCCCCAGGTGCCGAGGTAGGACTCGGCGCCCTTGAACAGGTCGTCCACCACGTCCTGGCCGCCGACGAGGCGGATGTCCTCGATCCAGTCGGGGACCAGACCGTAGTGCGAGGCGCCGTCGGTGTTGAGGTCCCAGGTGCGCTGCCCGGTGGTCTGCCGGTCGATGACCGAGCCGCCGTCGGTGCTGGTGAAGGGGTACTTCACCGGGTTCGGCGTGTTCGCGCCGCGGGGGCCGGGCCAGCCGCCGACGCCGTTCATGTCGGTGCCGTAGCCGTAGCCGACCTTGTACTTGTCGCGCAGGGCGTCGGTGCGCCTGGCCTCCGCGCTGAAGGCCTCGGAGCCGCTCATGTACTGGGCCGCGAAGCCGCCCAGCTTGTAGAGCCGCTCGGTCCAGCCCAGGTCCATCCAGCTGTGCGAGGAGATGACGCCCGGGTAGGACTCGGACTCCAGGATGTCGAAGGCGCGGCCCGCTGCCTTGACGCTCATGTGGTCGACCTCGAGCATCATTCCGCGCTTCATCATGCCGCGGACGGCGTACTCGCCGAGTTCGCTGAGACCGCGCTTGTTGCAGCGCGCGTCGGCGGAGTACGAGGGGACCGCGACCCCGGCCGGGAGCTCCTTCTGCGCCGTCGGAGCCGCCGCGAGGCCGATCGGGTTGTCCTTCTGCGGGCCGGCGCACTGCTCGGTCTGCCAGAAGGTGCCGGTCGACAGGAACTGGCCGACGTTGATCGCGGTGCCGAGGGCTCCCTCGTCGAAGCGGACGCCGCACAGGGCGTTGTCGAACTTGTGGCAGAGGAACATGCTGCGCACGCCCAGCTTGTGCAGCTCGTCGAGGCCCCGGTCGATGTCGGCCTTGCCGCACTGGGCGACGTCGAGGATCTGCTTGCAGCCGAAGGGCTCGGAGGTCTCGACCCCCATGACGACGGCCAGCTTCCCCTGCTTGATCACCTCGCGGGCCTGGTCGGAGTCGGTGACGATGCGGAACCAGCCCTTGCCGGGGCCGCCGTACATCTTGTCGACGAAGGCCTGCATGTCGTACGTCTTCTGCGCCTCCAGGCGGATGGCGGTCATCTCGTCGCAGCCGCGGTCCTTGAAGAAGTAGACCGAGCAGATCACCCCGTTGGTGACGAGGTCGTTGACGAGGACGCGCTGGCCGCCGCGCCAGGCGCGCTCGACCCAGGCGTAGTAGTTCTGCTGGTGGGTCAGCGAGTCGTGGGCGGGCCAGTCCTTGAAGGTGGGCCAGCCGTTGGGGTCGTGCTTGCCGTCCCCGCCCTTGGTGATGAAGTCGAAGACGGCGAGGGTCCCGTCGGGGTAGTGCTCGGGACAGTCCTTGAGGGCGTCCGCGACGCCCATCTCGGAGAAGGGCTTTCCACAGATCAGGCGGCCGCCGAAGCCCTCGTTGGACATCAGGTGGTCGTGCGCGTCGACGAACCCGCGCACCTTGCCCTGGGCGTCGGTGCCCTTGAAGGGTTCGCCGGTGACGTCGATCGCGGAGTCGGGCTGGGGCCGCGCTGTCGGGTTCCACCAGCCGGCGTCGGCCGTGGAGCCGGGGTCGGCGGAGGACAGGGGCGCGGGGCCGAGCAGCAGGGCCAGCGCGGCGACGAGCGGGGTCAGGAGCGCGAGGCGGCGGCGCCGTCGGCGCGCGGCGCCGCGGTACGGCCGTGGGGGCGGGTGAGGGGTCAAGGTCATCACTCATGTCTTCGGTCGTCGGATGCGGCGCGGTCGGATCCGGGCATGAATTGTCATGCCCCGCACAAGGGTGGGACGAGAATCCCGACTGGCTCGAAAGGAGTCAAGAGTCCGGGACGCATGACCTGATGGAGCGTCGGACATGCTCCGGTGCGATCGGGTGACGATCCGACGATGTCCCGAGAGATCGGGACCTCCGCGGGGGCCTCCCGACCTGCCCCGCATGCAACGCCTCCCCCTGCCCGGCCATCCCCTGGAGACCGGCCGGCTCCTGCTGAACCTGGTCACCCTCGTCACCCGCGCCGCCGTCCTGATGTGGGGCGCGCGCCACCGCGAGGAGTCGCTGCGCAGGCTGGAGGCGGAGCGCGCCGAGGACCTCTCGGGCCACACCGGACTCCTGGAACAGCGCGAGCGGTACGCGCGCGACCGCGGGTTGCCTGCGCGCCTTCATGCCGGCCGACGAGGGCCTCGACAGCGGGAGTTGACCGCACGGCGGACACTGGCCGGATTCGAGCGGCATCGGTCGGAGCCGATCATAGAGTCGCCCGTATGAGCGAACAGAGTGACATGGTCGAAGGCGGCGGCTGGTCGCGGCGCGGGGTCCTGCGGGTCACCGCGGCCGGCGCGGGAGCGGTCGCCGCCGTGGGCGCCGGAGCCTCCGCCGCGCACGCCGACGGACGCCGGCGCGGCGCGCCGACCTTCGTCCTGGTCCACGGCTCCGGGAGCAACTCCTACGGCTGGTCCGCCGTCCTCGCCGAGCTGGGCCTGCGCGGGCACCGCACGGTCGCCGTCGACCTGCCGGGCCACGGGGCCGGAGCCTACTTCCCCCTCTCCTACCAGTCCCCGCAGGACCTGGACCGGCTGGCCACCGAGCCGTCGCCGATCGGCAGGGTCACGCTGTCCGACTTCGCGGAGCACGTCGTGGGCGTCGTACGCGCCGCCCACCGCAACGGTCCGGTCATCCTGGTCGGGCAGAGCCTGGGCGGGGCGACCCTGAACGCGGTCGCCAACCGGGTCCCGGAACTGGTCTCCCACCTGGTGTACGCCTCCGCCTTCTGCCCGACGCGGCACACCTCGGTGGTCGAACTGATGATGACCCCCGAGGGCTCCTCCAGCTCCCTGTTCCGGATCCCGCCCTTCAAGACCCCGCCGGAGCTGGGGGTCAACCGGGTCAACTGGCGCTCCGCCGACCCGGCCTTCTTCGCCGTGATGAAGGAGGCCCTGGCCGCCGACCGGACCGACGCCGAGGTCCGGGCGCTCCTCAACACCCTGGAGCCCGACGAGTCCGCGGCGATCGGCGCCGCCGACTCCCGAGGCCTGGCGGACCGGTGGGGCCGGGTGCCGCGCACCTTCCTCCGGTTCACCGAGGACCGCTCGATCCCGCTCGAGCTCCAGGACCTGATGATCCGGGAGGCGGACGAGACCACCCCGCGCAACCGCTTCCGCGTACGGTCGATCGCCGCCCCGCACGTAGGGCCGCGCGACATCGCCGTATGGGGGGACGAGCTGGAACGGGTCGCGGAGCTGTGCCGGTAGTCCGGCTCAGTCGTTGAAGCCGCTGCACTCGGTGAGTTCGCCGCCTTGGCGGACGCTGTACTCGTCGGGCGTCACGTTCAGGATCTGGAAGCCGCCGTTCTGGGCGATCTCGATCGTCCCGCCGAATCCGGCCGACCCGTAGACGTAGGCCGGGCCCGGGGTGAAGCCGCCGCCGGACAGGTGCACCATGCCGTTGGCGAGGATGCCGGACACCGAGCAGGTCGCGGCTGGGGCGGCGGCCGGCAGGTGCCCGGAGACCGCCGCGAGGGCGGTGGGGGCGGTGATCAGCGAGGCGGCCACGAGGGGGCCGAGGACGAGGAGGCGTGTACGCGGGGTCATGGGTCATCCTTACCGGGGGGAAACTGCGGGCCCCCGGCCGCACGGGAGCCGTCTCCTTGTCCGGGACCGGGGCGCGACGGGCGCGGGTACCGCCCTTCCCATCGTCTCTCCTCCCCTTCCCCGCTGCGACCGGGGAAGGCGGTGCGCCGCCGGGCGGCATATGGTCGGGGTATGAGCGCGACGGTCGTGGTGTACGAGTACGACGACACCGCGGGAGCGGCGCCCGGGGACCGGGCCGCGGTGCTGCGGGTGCACGCGGCGCCCGCCGCCCCCGGGCAGAGCGGTGTACGGGGTCCGAGGACGCTGTGCGGCAAGGACACCTTCGCCATGGGGACGGCCGCCTGGCAGCCGGCCGAGCACCCCGGCTCCGGCTGGTTCCCCCGGGAGCACGCGGACCGGATCTGCCCCGCCTGCGACGACGCGGCCGGCGGGGGATGATCAGCGGCCGGGGGCCATGTCGTAGGTGACCCACATGGTCCGGGTGGCCACCTGGTCGTACTTGGACCGGGCGCGGTGGTTGTCGTCGGCGGTGATCCACCGCACCACGCTCCAGCCGCGCTCGGCGGCGAGCTCGCGCAGGGTCCCGAGCAGCAGGTCGGCGGCGCCGGAGCCGCGGTGCTCGGGGGCCACGAACAGGTCGTCCAGGAAGCAGCCGACGGTCGCGGACAGCGGACGGGCGAACGGCCGGTAGTGGGCCAGCCCGAGCAGCCGGCCCTCGGCGTCCTCGGCGACCAGGGCGCCCACCTCGTGGCCGGGGTCGTTCACCCACGCCCACACGGTGGCGGCCGCCTCCTCGGTCTGCTCCACCCGGTAGAAGTCGGCGTAGCCCCGGTACAGGGCACGCCACTGGGCGAAGTCCCCGGGCCGGACGGCGCGGACCTTGACGTCGGACATGTGCGGCAACTCCTGTGATCGACGGACCGACGCAACGTAGCAAGCGCCCGGCGCCGCCACACCTGTCCACGGAGGTGCCGCGGCGGTCGCCGATTTCGACACGGCGGCGGGTTCCGCTCCGTATGGGCGGAGCCCGGCCGGGGGTGCCGGCCGGGCTCCTGTGCGCCGTGCGGTGGGTCAGCTCGTCTGGAGGGTCACGTCGTCCACCACGAAGGACGTCTGGAGGGACTGGTCCTCCACGCCCTTGAACTGCAGGACGACGGTCTGCCCGGCGAACTGGGAGACGTCGTAGCTCTTCAGCGTGTAGCCGGAGCCCGCGTCCAGGTTGGACAGGGTCTCCAGGGTCTGGCCGCCGACCGAGACCGTGAACGTGTCGTAGACGACGTCCTCGTTCTCGTCGGTGTCGATGTGCAGGTAGAAGGAGAGCCGGCCGGAGGCGCAGCCGGCGGGGAGGGTCAGGGACTGCGAGGCGCTGTCCGTGCGGGAGCTGCCCCAGCCGTTCAGCCAGGCCATGTACGAGCCGCCGTGCGGGGTCTCGCCCGCCTGGTTGGTGATCACCCCCGAGGTCGCGGACCACGGGGAGGAGCCGCTCTCGAAGCCGCCGTTGGCGACGACCTGGGCCGGGGTGCAGGTGCCGCCGCCCCCGCCGACGGTCAGCGTGTACGTGGTGCTGTGGGTGGTGGTGCCGGTGCCGGTGACGGTCAGGGTGTGCGTGCCGGCGGGCGTGCCCGCGGCGACCTGGACCGAGAGGGTGGCGGACTGGCCGGACTGGACCGAGGCCGGGCTGACGGTCGCGGTCACGCCGGCGGGGGCGCCCGAGACGGACAGGGCGACGGTCTGCGGGCTGCCGCTGACGGTGGCGGTGTTCACCGTGGAGGTGACGCCGCCGCCCGGGTTGGCGGAGCCGGCGGCCGGGCTGGTGCCGATCGAGAAGTCGGAGGCGGGGGTGCCGCCGCCGACGGCCGTCTTCCAGACGGCGTACGCGACGCCGTCGGCGCTGCGGTCGAGGACCGTGGCGCTGATGTTGGAGGTGGTGTCGCAGGAGCTGTGGTAGCAGGAGTCGTACGCCGCGTTGGCGGTGCCGCCCCACTTCGCCGCCTGCGCGGAGGTCTTGCGGGCGCTGGCGCCGGCGGCGTAGCCGGAGGTGGGGATGCCGGCCTGCTGGAAGGAGTAGTCGTCACTGCGGCCCTGGCCCTCGGTGTTCTCCTCCGGGGCGAGGTTCAGCGAGGTCCAGTACGCCTTCAGCGGGGCGGCCGTGGCGGAGTTGACGTTGTTGATGAAGTAGCCGCCGTTGGTCGAGCCGACCATGTCGAAGTTGTAGTAGCCCTTGATGGTCGCGCGCTGGGCACTGGTCAGCTGGTTGACGTAGAACTTCGAGCCGTTGAGGCCCTGCTCCTCGTCGGTCCACCAGGCGAACCGCACGTGCTGGGTCATCGTCGGGTTCTTCTGCGCGAGGACGAGGGCGTTCTCCAGCAGGGTGGCGGAGCCCGAGCCGTTGTCGTTGATGCCCGGTCCGGCCGAGACGCCGTCGAGGTGGGCGCCGAACATCACGGTCTTGTCGGCGGGGCCGCCCGGCCAGTCGGCGATCAGGTTGTTCGACGGGTAGGTGCAGGAGGTGCAGGCCTGTTCGGTGACGGTGTAGCCGGCGGCCTGGAGCTTGCCCTTCACGTACGCGAGGGACTGGGTGTAGCCGGCGCTGCCGGCCCGGCGGTGGCCGCCGTTCTGCGAGGCGATCGTGCCGAACTGGGCCAGGTGCGCCTGGACGTTGGCGACGCTGATGTCGGGCGCGGTCGGATCGGGCTGGGTGCCGCCCACGTTGAGGGCGTAGTCGACGGTGTGCGCGAGGGACGCGCCCTGCCCCTTGACGGTGACGGTGGACGCCCCTGGCGCCGCGTTGGACGAGGCGGAGAGGGTCAGCGTCGAGGACTGCCCGGACTGCACGGTCGCCGGGTTGAAGGAGGCGGTGACCCCGGCCGGCAGGCCCGTCGCGGTGAGCGTCACCTGCTGGGCGGAGCCGCTGGTGGTGCTGGTGGCCACGGTGGTGGTGACGGAGCCGCCCTGCTGGACGGTGCCGGAGGCCGGGTTCAGGGAGAGCGAGAAGTCGTTCTGGCCGCTCGGGGTGCAGGTCGGGTCACCGCTCTGGGCGGGCACGCTGATGGCGTCCCAGGCGGCCTTGGTCCTGTTGAACAGGTTGCAGGTGGCGTCGAGGGACTTGGCCGAGCCGAGGGTGGCCGTCCGGTACTTCTTGTAGGACATGCTGCTGGTCTTGAGGAGCATGCCGCCGTAGAAGATCTTGCCGGCGTTCTGTACGCCCACACCGGTCAGCGTGGTCTGGTTGCAGGTGCTGCTGTTCGGCTTGCCGCCGCCCGGGTTGGTGCCCTCGGCCAGCAGGTAGAACCAGTGGTTGAGGGGTCCGGCGGCCTTGTGCACCTCGGTGCCGGGGATCGCGGAGCTGTAGCAGGCGGGGTCGTTGTTGACGGCCGGCGGGTCGTACATGTTGCGGATCGGGCCGCGGCCCTGGAGGTTGATGACCTCGCCGACCGTGTAGTCGGGGGTGTCGTACGGGGCCGGCTCGTTGATGTACGCCTCGGTCAGCGCGCCGAAGATGTCGCCGGTGGCCTCGCCGAGGCCGGCCTCCTGGCCGCTGGTGCCGCCGGGGGTGTTGGAGTCGATGGCGTGCCCGTACTCGTGGGCCACCACGTCCACGCCGGCGATCCACTCGTTGGCGCTGTTGCGGCCGATGGTGACCGAGCTGCCGTCCCAGTAGGCGTTGAGGTCGCTCAGGCCGACCTTGCCCGGGAAGCTGCGCCCGTTGCCGCTGACGCCGTTGCGGCCGAGCCACTGGCCGAGCATGTCCCACTGCTTCTGCGCGGCGAACATCAGGTCCGTGCACCCGGTCTCCTTGGAGGTCGGGTTGCCGGTGCCCCAGGAGTCCGAGGACTTGCTGAAGACGGTTCCGGTGCTGTAGTCCGCGCAGCTCAGACCCGGGCGGTTCGGGTCGCGCAGGGAGTACGAGCCGCCGGAGGCGGTGGTGTCGATCGTCAGGGGATTGGGGCCGTTCCACTTGCTGTTGCCGGTGCCGGCCACGACGTCGTCGTAGCGGTCGACGACCTTGCCGGTGCGGGCGTCCACGAAGACGTGCAGCCGGCTGGGCGCCGTACGGGTGCGGCCGGTGAGCACGGTCTCCCAGGCGAGGACGGGCTTGTCGTCCTTGAGCCGGACGACGAGCCTGCTGCTCTCGACCTTGTCCACCTTCTCCAGCTCGCGCCGCGAGGAGGCCTCGGCCGCGTTCGCGTCGACGTCCGGCGTGGTCGCGACGTCGATCACGGTCGCGGAGGCCGACTGCAGCGCGCGGACCCGGCCCTCGCCGTCCGCGAGGACGACCGCGTCGCCGCCGACGACCGGCAGGCCCCGGTAGCTGCGCTCGTACGCCACGGAGTACAGGTCCTTCACCCAGGGGGTGACCAGGCGCCGTTCGTACTGCTGGCGGGGGGAGTTGACCAGGGTGTCGAGACCGCTGCGGACGGCCGCGTCCGCGGCGGCCACGGCCCGCTCGGCCTTGGACTGGCGGGGTGGTACGGGATCCGGCTGCGCGGCCGCCGCGGTGCCGGCCAGCGCGCCGGCGAGGCTCGCGGTCAGCGCGAGGGCTGCCACGGACGCCGTCCATCTGGTGGGCTGCACGAGTCCACTCCGATCGTGTGTGGGGGGTGGCTGGCTGTACGCCGTCGCCGAGTATGGGCGTGGACATGGCGAGATTGGGACATCCCTGCGGGCATAAGGCGCGGGTTATGGTGCACTGCGGTAGCGCTCCGTAAGCTGCCCGGATGCAGCTGGAGTTGAGGCATCTGCAAGCCGTCTGCCGGATCGCCGAAGCGGGCAGTCTGGGGGAGGCGGCCAGGCGGCTGGGCGTCTCGCAGCCGGCGCTCTCCGCCCAGCTGCGCCGGATCGAGGCGGTCACCGGCGGCGAGCTCTTCAGCCGTGGCCGCCACGGGGTGGAGCCCACCGCCCTGGGGCACTTCGTGCTGGCCAAGGCGCGCCGCGTGCTGGGCGAGATGGACGCCCTGGGAGCCGAGGCCCGCGCCCTGGCGGCCGACGCCCCGCTCCGGCTCGGCTGCATCCTGCTCGTGCTCCTGGACGGCCTGCTCGCCCGGACCGACCAGGCCCTGTCCGGGCGGGAGGTCACCGTGGACTTGGAGGACTCCGTCACGGCGCTGGTGCGGATGCTCGGAGCCGGCCAGTACGACGTGATCGTGTACGGCGAGGTGAACGACTACGAGGTCCCGCTGCCGAGGGGGGTCGCGGCCCGGACGGTGGTGCCGCAGGAGCCGTTCTGCATCCGGATGTCCTCGGGGCACCGCCTCGCGGACCGCGTGACGCTGGACCTGGCCGAGCTGGCGGGCGAGCAGTGGATGACCCTCGTGGAGGACGACGACGGCGGCCCCGAGGCGCTGGTCGAGGCCTGCGCGAAGGCGGGCTTCACCCCCTCGCTGCGCCATCGGATCACCGACCGCCAGATGCGGCACGACCTGATCGCCGCGGGCCGCGCGATCGCCCTCTGCCAGCCCACGGCCCCGCCCGTGGCGGGGACCGTGATGCGCCCCCTGGCCGGCACGCCCGTCACCGGCCGCATCCGCCTGGCCTGGAACCGCTCCGCCGTCCCGCAGCAGCAGGCGGAGCGGCTCTACCGCGCGGCGGTCGCCGCGTACCTGGCGAACGTGGACAACAACGACTTCCACCGAGCGTGGTGGGACGCTCACCCGGAGGCCCGGCCGGCGCTCGACTGAACCCCGGGAGCCGCAGGTCACGCCCGGGGCGGCCGTCCCCGGCGGCGCTCGGGCGGTCCCCCTTGAAGGAACGATCCGGCGGCGGGTTAGCATATGAGCGCCGCCTAGCTCGAAAGATAACGTCTGTGACTGTCAACGAGGACTCGTTCGCCAACTGGAAGACCCGCGAGGAGATCGCGGAGTCGATGATCCCCCTCATCGGGAAGCTGCACCGGGAGCGGGACGTCACGATCCTGCTCCACAGCCGCTCCCTGGTGAACAAGTCGGTCGTGAGCATTCTCAAGGCCCACCGCTTCGCCCGGCAGATCGACGGCGAGGAGCTGTCGGTCACCGAGACGATGCCGTTCCTGGAGGCCCTCGCCGCCCTCGACCTGGGCCCGTCCCAGATCGACATCGGCATGCTCGCCGCCACCTACAAGACCGACGACCGCGGTCTGTCGGTCGCGGACTTCACCGCCGAGGCCGTCGTCGGCGCCACCGGTGAGAACAAGATCGAGCGCCGCGAGGGACGCGACGTCGTCCTCTACGGCTTCGGCCGCATCGGCCGCCTCGTCGCCCGCCTGCTCATCGAGAAGGCCGGCTCCGGCAACGGCCTGCGGCTGCGCGCCATCGTCGTGCGCGGCGGCGGTGACCAGGACCTCGTCAAGCGCGCCTCGCTGCTGCGCCGCGACTCCATCCACGGCCAGTTCCAGGGCACCATCACGGTGGACGAGGCCGCGGGCACGATCGTCGCGAACGGCAACACCATCAAGGTGATCTACGCGAACGACCCGTCCGAGATCGACTACACCGAGTACGGCATCAACGACGCCATCCTCATCGACAACACGGGCAAGTGGCGCGACCGCGAGGGCCTCTCGCTGCACCTGCGCCCGGGCATCGACAAGGTCGTCCTGACGGCCCCCGGCAAGGGCGACGTCCCGAACATCGTCCACGGCGTCAACCACGACACCATCAAGCCGGACGAGCGCGTCCTGTCCTGCGCCTCCTGCACCACCAACGCGATCGTCCCGCCGCTGAAGGCGATGGACGACGAGTACGGTGTGCTCCGCGGCCACGTGGAGACCGTCCACTCGTTCACGAACGACCAGAACCTGCTGGACAACTACCACAAGGCAGACCGCCGCGGCCGCTCCGCGCCGCTCAACATGGTCATCACCGAGACCGGCGCCGCCTCCGCCGTCGCCAAGGCGCTGCCCGACCTCAAGGCCCCGATCACCGGCAGCTCGATCCGCGTCCCCGTCCCGGACGTCTCGATCGCCATCCTGAGCCTGCGCCTGGGCCGTGAGACGACCCGCGAAGAGGTCCTGGAGTACCTGCGCGGCGTCTCGCTGCACTCGCCGCTCAAGCGCCAGATCGACTTCACCACCGCGCCCGACGCCGTCTCCATGGACTTCGTCGGCTCGCGCCACGCCTCCATCGTCGACGCCGGCGCCACCAAGGTCGACGGTGACAACGCGATCCTCTACCTCTGGTACGACAACGAGTTCGGCTACTCGTGCCAGGTGATCCGCGTCGTCCAGCACGTCTCCGGAGTGGAGTACCCGACCTACCCGGTCCCGCAGGTCTGATCCCGAGCATCGCCTGACCCGGTGCCCCGCCGACAGCCGTCGGCGGGGCACCGCGCGTTCCATAGACTGGTCCGGTGACCGAGAACGTGCTTCCCCCCTGTCCCGAGTGCTCCGGCCCCTACGCCTACGAGATGGGCGCCCTCCTCGTCTGCCCCGAATGCGGGCACGAATGGCCCCTCGCGTCCGGCGAGGACGCCGACGCCCCCCAGGAGCGGGTGGTCAAGGACTCGGTCGGCAACGTGCTCGTCGACGGGGACACCGTGACCGTGGTCAAGGGCCTGAAGGTCAAGGGCCACCCGACCGGCATCAAGGCGGGCACCAAGGTCCGCAACATCCGCCTCGTCGACGGGGTCGACGGTCACGACATCGACTGCAAGGTCGAGGGCTTCGGCGCCATGCAGCTGAAGTCCAGCGTGGTGAGGAAAGGCTGATTTCCCACTGACGCCGCGCCCCCTTTCCGCCCCCGTCCGCCTCTGGCGGACGGGGGCGTCGCCCTATCGGGCCCGGCCATTGCCTCCTGATTTCGGCCGCGATGGCCTGAGTGGGCGGATCGGGCGCCGGGTGGGGAGGGTCGTTCCGGGGAATCCCGCCACTCGCCGTACGGCTTCGGAAATGCGGCCGGATCTCCGCTCTGGTGGCCCTCCGGCCCCTGGGCGATCCTGAGGTCCGGGTCGGCCGCACCAGTGGCCGGATGCGCTCGATATCCGGCCGGACCGGAACCCGAGGAAATCCGGCATTCCCTTCGGCGGCCCGCGGGCCGTTCGTCCGGCCTGCGGAATTCCGTCCCGTGCACCTTCCGGCTTTCGCTTCCACATACAGGGAGACACCCATGTCCGACGCCGCGCGCACCCCCGAATTCGCCTTCGAGGACCTCGACCTGGACCTCGGGGACCTCACCGTCACCGCCATGCGGGACACCGTCGCGCTCCCCGAGGGCGGCGCGTCCTGGGGCTCCTGCTCCTGCCAGGCCTCCTCCTCCTGCAACAAGCCGCACGTGGACACGCCCCTCGGCTGACCGCCGCGCGCGTCACCCCCCGCACACCCACGACACGGACCCGCTTCCCGCCCCGCTCCCGAGTGCGGCGGGAAGCCCGCGCGCCACGCCCACAGGAGGGGACCGGGATGCCGCAGCCGTACCGCACGCCGGCCGAGGCCGACGCCGACGCCGACGCCTACCGGGTGTGGTCCGCGCCGTACGCGCTGGTCCGCGCCACCGTGCTGAACCACCCCGCCCAGACGCCGGAGGCCGTCGCCTTCCGCACCCTGCTCGCCCGCCTCCGGGAGACGGAGCACCGGCTGCTGGAGACCGCCGCACCGCTCTGCGACGACCTGCACGACAGCCGGTCCGGGCACCCCGCAGACCTCCACCGCGACGTGGTCCTCCCGCTGCGCCGCGCCCTGCACAACGGACGCGAACCCCGGCCCGCCCTGCTGGAGCGCCTCGGCGACCTCCCGGAACGGCTGCCCCGGCTCGCAGGCTGGCTCGCCCTGCGCGAACGCCGCACCGCGCTCCTCGCCGGACTCGCGGCCGCCGCCGAACCGGCCCTGGCCGCCGAACGCCGCGCCCTCGCCGCCCTCTGCCGCGAGCCGGCCCTCGCCAACGCCGTCGCCCTCACCAGCACCGACCTGCTGCGGGCCGTGGAACGGGCCGCCACCGGGACACGGGACCGCCGGGCCCGCAAGGAGGAAGCGGCCGTCCTGCGCTACGCCCTGCGGGCCAGCACCAAGACCAGCCCGCTGTCCTGGTTCACCGCCGTCGGCTGGGGAACCCTGCCGGCGGAACCGGCCCGCGCCGTCCCCTCCTGGGGGCTGGCGCCCCTGTTCGACGGCCCGCTCCGGTCGGTCGTACGGCCCAGCCGGACCCTGACCACCGCCCTCACCCTCGCCCTCCTGGACGCCCCGCACCGCCGGGCCGCCCTGCCCCACCGCGTCACCAGCACCGCCCGCACCACCACCGGCGGGCGGGCCGCGTACTCCCGCGACCGGACCGCCTTCGCCGGGGGCCGCCACCTCGTGGCCGACGAGGACGAGGCCCGGCTGCCCGCCACCGGCCCGCTCGGGCTGGTCACCGAGCGGGCCGAGGACCCCGTACCGCTGGACGAGCTGACCGGACTGCTGGCCGCCGCGCTGCCGGGGACGGGGACGGGGACGGGGGCGAGAGCCGGGGCTGGAGCGGGGGCCGGCGGCGACGGCCGGGCCGCAGCGTCAGGCTTCCTCGGCCGCCTCGCCGAGGCGGGGCTGCTGGTGCCGGGCGAACCGGTCCCGCCCCAGGACCCCGACCCGCTCGGCCGCCTCGCGCACTGGCTGCGCTCCCTGGGCGCCGCCAACGCCCAGGACGCCGCCGCCGAGGGTGCCGATGACGCCGATGACGACGCCGCCCAGGCCGGGCGCCTCGACGAGCTCGCGCGGCTCACCGCCGGATTCGCCGACACCCCCGCCGCCGGCCGGCCCGCCCTGCTGGCCGCCCTGACCGACCGCTGGACGCGGGCGCTGGCCGCCGCCGGCCGGCCCGTCCCGGCCGTGTCCGCCCCGCTCAGCGTGGTCTCCGAGGACGTGGTCGCCCCCCGCCCGCTCGACCTCGACGGGTTCCTCGGCCCCGCGGACCACGAGGCGCTCGGCGAGGTCACCCCGCTGGCGGAACTCTTCGACCTCGGCCACCTCCTGCGCCGCGTCGTCCGCGACCGCTTCGTCGCCCGCTACGGACCCGGCGGGACATGCCCCCACCCCTGGGAGTTCGGGGCCGAGGTCGCCGAAGCCTGGCAGGCAGCCGGGCGGCTCTCCGCCCTCGACCCCGCCGGCGCCCTCCCCACCGGCCTCGGCCCGCTGGCCGCCCTGCGCGCCGAGGCGGTCACGGCCGTCGGGGAGGCCCTGGGCGGCGGCCCGGCCGGAGCCGGCGAGATCGTCCTGCCCCCGGACCTCCTCAAGGGCCTCGGCGACCGGCTCCCCGACTGGTCCCGGGCCCGCCCGCTCGGCTACGCGTACTTCCTCCAGCGCGACCCCCGCCACGGCCTGCTCTGCGTCAACCAGGTCTACGGCGGCTGGGGCCGCTTCACCAGCCGGTTCCTCGACTCCCTCGACCCCGGCGCCGCCACCGAGGTCTCCCGGCAGGTCCGGCGCGCCCTCGGCCCCGGCGCCCGGGCCGCCCAGATCCGGCCCGTCGGCGGGTTCAACGCCAACCTCCACCCCCTCCTCGTGCCCGACGAGATCGGCCCCGACCGCCGCTGGACCCCCCTCGGCGAAGCCGACCTGGACCTCGTCCACGACGAGGCCGACGACCAGGTGCGCGTCCGGCTGAGGAGCACCGGCGAACTCCTCGACGTGCTCTACCCCGGCTTCCTCTCCCCGGTGCTGCTGCCGCGCCGCCTCGGCGCCCACCTCGGCGACCAGCCCCACGGCGTCGTCGACTTCCGCCCGCTCGTCCCCCGCACCGCACTCCCCGCGCCAGGCGGCGCCCGGATCACCCACACGCCCCGGCTGCGCCACAGCGACGTGGTGCTGCGCCGCCGCCGCTGGCTGCTCCCGCCCGACGCCGTCGAGCGGCTGCGCGCCGACCTCGCCGCCGGCGGAGAGGTCCCGGCGGCGGCCGCCGCCCGCTGGCGCGCCGCCCTCGGACTCCCCGAACAGCTCTTCCTGCACCCCGCCGCCACCGCCCCCACCGGGCGCCCCGCCGAGGACTTCCTGAGCGGGCTGAGCCGCCCCAAACCCCAGCTCGTCGACCTCGGCAACGCCCTGCACCTGCGCTGCCTGGCCAAGTGGCTCTCCCGCCACGGCGGCGGCGCCGTCCTCGAAGAGGCACTGCCCGCCCCCGGCGCCCAGGACGCGCCCGCCCGCGCCGTCGAACTCGTACTGGAGGTCTACCGGGCCGGGCGGACCCGATGACCCGCCCCCGGACAGCAGAGGAACCGACCATGCCGGCACCCGACAGCCGCGCCATCGACGTGATCGCCTACCACCACCACCCGGTCAAGGCCCCGCTGCTGCGCGAGGTGCTGCTCCCCCTCGCCGCGTCCTGCGCGGCGCAGGGGCTCGACGCCCACGTCGAGCGGCACTGGCTGCACGGACCCCACCTTCGGCTGTGCCTGAGGGGCCCGGCCGCACGGGTGGAGGCCGCCGCCGCGTCCGCCGCCGCCGGGATCCGCGCCTGGCTGCGCCTGCACCCCTCGCGGAGCGACCGCACCGAGGCCGAGCTGCTGGAGGCGGCCGCCGAGGCCGGGCGTGCCGAACTCGTCCCCCCGCCCCACGGGCCGATCACCCCCGACAACACGGTCCGCGTCGAGCCCGCCGACCCGACCTCCGTACGGGCCCTGCTCGGCGACGACGGCCTGGCCCTGCGCGACGACCTGCTGCGCGAGGGGCTCGGCGCGCTGCGGGCCGGCGCCGGCTTCCTCGGCGACCACGACGACACCGCGCGGGCCCGGCTCCGGCTCGCGGTGACCGCGCTCGCCGCGCACGCCGCCGCCCACCCCGGCGGCCTGGCCGGCGGCCACTGGTCGTACGTCTCCCACCTGGAGGACTTCCTCCTCCACGACGACCCCGACGGGCGGCTGCGGGCCTCCTTCGACCGGCAGTGGGAGCGGGCCGGGGACACGGTCACCGCGCTCGTCGGGCGGATCGCCGACGGCGGGGCCCACGGCTGGGAACGGTCCTGGGCCGACTTCTCCGCCGCCGCCCGGAACCTGACCCGCTCCCGGTACGAGGCCGGCGCCGACCTGCACGGCAGCCCGCCCGCCTACCGGGACCGGGCCGCCGCCACCGGGGACCGGGCGACGGCCGAACGCTGGAACCCGGACACCCGCACCCGCTTCAGCGGGTTCCACCGGCTGCTGAGCCGCGCCGACCCCGGCGGGGCGATGTTCACCGACCCCGGCTACCTGGTCCACCGGGCCTGCACCAACGCCCTCTACCGGCTCCTCGCCATCTGCGACGTCCGCCCGCCGGAGCGGTACCTGGCGGCGCACCTGGTGATCCGTACGGTCCCCGCGCTGACCGGCTCCGACTGGCGCACGGAACTCGACGCGGCCGTCGCCGCCGTGGAGCGCGGCGCATGACCGCCCCCGAGCGGGCGACGGCGGTCGACGCCCGGGACGTGCGCAGGCTCCGGCCCGGCGTCGCCGTGACCCCGCTGCGGGCCGGACTCCACCTGCGGGGCCGGGCCGGCAGCGTCACCCTGGAGGGCAGCGCCGCCCTGCCCGCCCTGTGGCAGTGGCTGGAGGGGCCGCTGCGCGCCGGCGCGCTCGACGACCACCTCGACGCGGCCGGAGCCGGCCCGGCGCTGCGCACCGCCGTGGAGACCCTGCTCGGGCAGCTGGAGGCCCACGGCCTGCTCGTGTCCGACCCCGCCGGGTACGCGGAGACCGGGTACGGGGACCAGCGCCACGACCCCGTCTCGCTGTGGCTCGGATCGGCCGCCGAGCGGCCCGCCGCCGCCCGCGCCGCACTCGCCGCCGCCCGGGCCGAGGTACTGGCCGCCGCCCCCGACGGGCCCCTGGCGCGTGCCGCCGGGCGGGCGCTGGCCCGGGGCGGACTGCCGGTCACCCGCACCGCCGACCCGGCCCTGCCCGAAGGCCGGGTGCTGCTCCACCTCCACGGCACCGGACCGGTCCGCGCCCTCGCCGCGGGCCTGCTCCCCGGAGGCGGCTACGCCACCGCCCCCGGCAGCCCGGCCCGGGCCCGCTCCGACGCGGCGGCCCTGGAGGCCCGGCTCGGCCCCGGCGGGAGCGCCGCCGCCGCCCCGGCACTCGCCCCGCTGCTCGGCGGCTCCGCCGCGCACCGGCTGCTGTGCGCGGCCGCCGGGCTTCCCGACCCGGCGGACGAAGGCGGCGGCGACCGGCTGCTGCCCGGCCTTCCGGCGGTGCTCCTCGCCGGCACCCGGCCCCTGCGCGCCGAGTACCGCACCTGGCTCGGGCCCCGCAGCCAGGACCCCGGCCGGCGGGCGGACCTCGCCCCCGCGGCCACCCTCGGCGAAGCGCTCCGGCGGCTGGCGGCCCTGACCGACGAGCGGTGCGGCGCCCTGCCCGCCCCGCTCCCGGCGGACCTGCGGCAGCTCCCGGTGCCCCTCGCCACCTGCGAACTACCCGGCGACGGCGACGGCGACGGCCAGGCCCGCCGACGCCTGACCGCCGGGGCGCCGAGGCTGGACCTGGCCCGCCTGGAGCTGTTCTGCCGGGCGGCGGAACTGCTGCTGGCCGGGCCGGGGTTCACCGTCGGCGCGAACCCCGGCCACGCCCGCGGCCGGGCCCTGCGCGCCGCCTTCACCCGCCGCGCGGCCCGGACGCCCGGCGGGGGCACCCCCGCGGGCGCCGCCGTCGCCGGGCCCGAGTGGTCCGGCCACCCCCAGTTCCGGCACTGGTGGCACACCCTGACGGCCCGTCTGGAGGTGCCCGCCCGGCTCCGGGTGCTGCGGGCCGGTACGGACACGGCGTACCACGCCGTGGTCCGCCGGGCCGGGGACCCCGAGGTGCTGGGGGAGGCCGTGGAGGCCACCCCGGGCGACGCGGCCGCCTTCGCCGCGCTCGCCGCAGCGGCCGCCGTCCGCGCGGGCGGGCCCTCCGGCGGCCCGCCCTCCGGCGGGGCCGTGGCCCCGCTGGCCGCGGCGGGCACCCGTACCGCCGGCTGGGAGGACGACGGCTGGACCAGCCGTTGGCTGGCCGGCGCCGCCGGACGAGAGGAGGCCTTCCAGGACGCCCTGCGCCGGCTCGCCGGGCCGGACCGGCCCACGGGGACACCCGCACCGGCCCGGAGCAGCGCGCTCCTGGAGCTGCTGCGGGCCTTCGGGTTCACCGTCCTGCACACCCCCGGGGAGCCGTGGTGACCACAGCCGTCCGCACCGCCCCCGGCGCGGCCGCCCTCTTCGCCGACCTGCCCGTCCCGGTCCTCGACGCCGGAGCCGCGCTGGCGGCCACCGCCGGCCCGGCCGCCGTCCTGCTCACCGAGTGGACGCAGGGGCTCGCCGAGGAGCTGAGCCGGCACGCTCTGGCCCGTCCCGTGGCCCTGGTCCCCGTACGCTTCGACGGGCCGCTAGCCGTGGTCGGGCCGCTCCTCGCGCCCGCCGCGCCCGCCTGCCTCTGCTGCGCCGAGTACCAACGCCTCGCCACGGCCGGCGGACGCGTACCCCTGCGGAGCCCGAAGATGGCCCTGGCCGGCGTACCGTCCCCGGCACTGGCCGAGGCGCTCGGCGCCCTCGTACGGGACCTCCTGGACGCCCAGGCCGAGCCGGAGCCCGTGCAGGACCCGCCGACGGCCACCGTGTACCTGCTCCACCAGGGACGCGGCACCTGGTCCGGGCACCGGGTCCGCCCGGTCGGCGGCTGCGCCGTCTGCCACCCGCTGCCCGCCGACTCCGCCACCCCGGCGGCCCCGCTGCCCTCGGCGCCCCGCCCGCTGCCCGACCCGTACCTGCTGCGCGCCCCCAACCCCCGCACCACGGCGGACGGGTTGCGCGCGGCCCTGTACGACGAGCGGTTCGGGCCGGTCCGGGGCCTGTTCCGCACGGAGGACTCCGCCTTCTGCCTGACCACCGCCCTCGTCACCGACGGCCGGGGCGTCGACGACGGCGGCCACGGCCGGGCCGGGGACTTCCCCGACAGCGAGCGGACCGCCCTCTTCGAGGCCGTCGAACGGTACGCCGGGATGCGCCCCACCGGCCGCCGCTCCGACTTGCGGGCCTCCTTCGCCGAACTCGGCCCCGAACGCGCCCTGGACCCCGAACACCTCGGCCTGCCCGACCCCGCCCACCACGGGCACCCGGCCTCCCCGACCGTCCCCTACACGCCCGCCCTGGAAATGGACTGGGTGCGGGGCTGGTCGCTCACCCGGCGCCGGGAGATCGCCGTCCCCGAGCACGTGGCGTACTGGGACCCGCCCGGCGAGGGCCGCCCGCGCGTGGTGTACGAGTCCTCCAACGGTTGCGGCCTCGGCAACAGCCCCGAGGAGGCGGCGCTCTACGGCCTGTTCGAGGTCGCCGAGCGCGACGCCTTCCTGATGGCCTGGTACGCCGCCACCCCGCTGCGCCGCGTCCAGCCGCCGCCCGGGGACACCGACACGGCCCTGCTCGCCGACCGGGCCGCCCTGGCCGGCTACCGGCTCCTGCTGCTCGACGCGACGAACGACTTCGGGATCCCGGCGGTCGTCGCGGTCTGCCGCTACGAGGGTTCCCACCCCGACGCCCCGCGGATGTTCCTCGCCGCCGGCGCGCACCACGACCCGCGCGCCGCGATCCGCTCCGCGGTGGCCGAGGCCGTCACCAATGTGCTGGAGTCCGCGCAGCGCGCCCTCGCCGGGGACCGCCCGCGCGATCCCGGGCGGCTGCGCCCGATGCTGGACCGCCCCGAACTGGTGGTCACCCTCGACGACCACGTCGGGCTCAACGCCCTGCCCGAGGCCGCCCCGAGGCTGGAGTTCCTCTTCGCCGACACCCCGTGCCTGACCGTCGCCGAGACCTGGCCGGGAGCGCCCGAGCCGGTCACGGACCTCTCCGCCCTGCTCACCGCGACGGTGGGCCGGCTCGCGGCGGCCGGCCTGGAGGTGGTCACCGTCGACCAGACCGAGCCGGGACTGCGTGACCGGCTCGGCCTGCACTGCGTGAAGGCCGTCGTACCCGGATCGCTGCCGATGACCTTCGGGCACGTCAACCGCCGTACCCGGGGCCTGCCCCGGCTGCTGGAGGTGCCCCACCGGCTGGGCCGCACGGACCGGCCGCTGCGCCACGAGGACCTCGCCCTCCACCCGCACCCCTTCCCCTGACCCCTGCCGAACCCGACGAGGACCGGACGTGATCCCGTGACGACCCCCGACACCTGGCACAGCCACCACCTCTTCCTGCACTGCGCCACCGAGGACACGGACGCGTTCCTGGTCCACGGCGCGGCCCCGCTCCTCGACGGCCTCGTCGCGGCGGGGGAGGCCGCCGGATGGTTCTTCATCCGCTACGGGGAGGGCGGACCCCACGTACGCCTCCGGGTGCGCGGCCTGAGCGCCGCTGGCGCCGCAGGGCTCCCCGGCGAACTGGCCCGCGCGGCGAAGGAGGTGCCCGAGGTGCCCGGCCCCTGGCCGTCCCGCCACGGCGAGGTGCGCGCCGTGCCCTACGAACCGGAGACCGGGCGCTACGGCGGCCCGCGGGCGCTGCCCGTCGCCGAGGAGGTCTTCGAGGCCTCCACCCGGGTGGTCCTCGACACCCTGCGCACCCTGCCCGGGGGCGGCGGAACGGGGGCCCGGCCGGCCGCCGCCGTCGACCTGGCCCTTACGACGGTGCACGCGCTCCGCATGGACCCGCTCACCGCGGCGCGCCGGCTGCGCGGGCACGCCGCCGGCTGGCGGTGGGTCACCGAGGTGCCGCTGCTGCCCGGCGCGGCCGTCCACACCCGCGTCAACACCGTGTACGCGGCGCAGCGCACGGGCCTGCGGCGGCGGGCCGGGGAGCTGCGCGAGCGGCTCGGCACGGGCACCGCGGCGCCCCCGCTCCTGCGGTGGGCGGCCGCGGTCGGCGGGGCCGACGAGCGGCTGCGGGACCTGGGGGAGGAGCTGCGGGCCTCGGTGTGGGGCTCACAGCTCCACATGCTGTTCAACCGGCTCGGGATCACCCCCGACGAGGAGCGGGCGGTGTGCCGGCTGGTCGCCCGCACCCTGCTGGAGACCGAGGAGCCGCCGGGCTACTTCCCGGAAGGGCACACCGCCGCCGACTTCCGGTACCTGGAGAGGAGCAAGTTCCAGATCGGCCGAGGGGAGGACAGCGAGCTGCGCCCGCTCCCGGAGGGGGCGGACCGGGAGCGGGCGGACCGGGCTTGGGCGGCGGGGCCCGAACTGGCCCTGCCCGCCGATCCGCTGCCCGACGTGCCGCTGTCCGACGTGCTGGCCGCCCGCGCCTCGATGCGCGGCCGGCTCCGGGGACCGCTGGACGCCGCCACCCTGGGCTCCCTGCTGTGGCACTCCCTGTCCGGGAGCGGCCGCACCGGGCAGCCGGTCCCGGACGGCCCGCCCCCGACCCCGTCCCACCGCCCCTACCCGAGCGCGGGCGCCCTGTACACGGCCCGGGTACGGCTGCTGGTGCTCGACGTGGCGGGGGTGCCGGCGGGCACGTACGAGTGCCTGCCGGAGCGGCGCGCCCTGCGCCCGGTCGGCCCGGCACCGGCCCTGGCGGAGCTCAAGTCGCTCTCCACGTACCTGTCCCGGCCGGACACGGCCCCCCACTGGATCGGCGTCGACGGTGCGCCCGCGGTCCTCGCCGTGTACGCGGACCTCGGGCTGCTGCGCCGCCGCTACGGCCTGCGGGCCCTGCGCCTGGCCCTGCTGGAGGCCGGCCACCTCACCCAGACCCTGCTGCTGACCGGTACCGCCCTGGGCCTGGCGGGTACTCCGCTGGGGGGATTCCACGACGACCTCGCGCACGAACTCCTCGGCCTGGACGACCTGGAGCAGCCGCTCCAGTACCTGCTGCCGCTGGGGCGCCGGGCGCCCTGAGAGCCCCGGTGCCCTTGTGCGAAGGCACGGACCGGGCCCCGCGCACGGGCGGAATCCCATGGAATTCCCCAGTAGGTCCGGCGGCTCCCGCCCGATACGTTCGCCACATTCCGGATGTGGCGAAAGGGGAAGCCGTGGGAGCAGTGGCGTCCGTACTGGCGGCGGCGGTGCTGTGGGGGACGGTGGGGCCCGCCCAGCTGTGGGCGGACACCGGCGTGCACCCGGTGTCGCTCGGGGCCTGCCGGATGCTGCTCGGCGGCCTCGTGCTCAGCCTGCTGACGGTGCGCCCGGCGGGGCTGCGCACCCTGGGCAAGCCCGGAGCGCTCCGGTGGCTCGTGCTGAGCGTGCTGGTGACGGCGGCCTTCCAGGTCTGCTTCCTCCAGGCGGTGGAGCGCGGCGGGGCGGCCCTGGCGACGGCCGTCGCCTTCGGGACCGTGCCCGTGGTCGGCGGGCTGAGCGCCCGGTGGCTGGGCGGCGAGCGGCTGACCCGCCGCTGGCTGTGGGGGACGGGCTGCGCCGTGGCCGGCATCGGACTGTTGCTGCTGCCCGGCAGCGGGGCCGGCGCCGACCTGCTCGGGCCGGCCTTCGCGATGGTGTCCGGGGCGAGCTTCGGCGTGTACATCGCCGCGTCGAAGCAGCTGGCCGCCCTGGGCGCGGACCTCGCCACGGCGGCCCCGGTGAGCGTGCTGTGCGCGGGGCTGCTGGTCTCCCCGTACCTGCTGGTGGCCCCCGAGGGGCTGGCAACGGGCCGCGCGCTCGCGCTGATCGGCTGGCTCGGCCTCGGCACGACCGCGCTCGGCTACCTGCTGTTCACGCGCGGCGTCGGCCGGCTCAGCGCCGCGACGACGGGGACGCTGAGCCTGACCGAGCCGCTGGTGGCGGCGGTCCTGGGGGTCGCGGTGCTGGGCGAGCGGCCCGGGCCGACCGCGGCGGCCGGGGCGGCGCTGATGCTGCTCGGGCTGGTCCTCGTATCCCTGCCGGAGCGGCGCCGCAACGCCGTCACCCCCCGGGCAGTGCCTTGACAAATGATCACGGATCGGTGCGCGGAGCCAGAGGGTCGGCGAGGCCAGATGACTCAGGCGTGGTGGCGGTCGGCGAGCTTGTCGAACCTAAGACACATCTACGGGCTCGTAGAGCACGTCGGTTCTGAGAATTGTCTTCGTACCCTCAAGAAGCGGGGCCGAGTCGTGAAGCGTCCGATGCCAGAAGATGAGCGCATCGCCCGGTTCGGGGCGGTGGGCGCTCACTATTTCCTCAGGCTCTGCGAGTCGGGGCCAGTCCGAGAAGTCGCGTTGCGCAAAGGGAAGGTCGTTCTGCTTGTCGGCGATGAACCGCGTTTCTCCGCCCACTGCCTCGTACGACAGGTAGACGACGACCGTCAGGTGAGTTCGCGTTCCGTCGGGGGCGAAGTTGGGCGAATCGTAGTGCGGGACAAGCAAAATCCGCCGTGTTCGTACGTGATGAAGCGCATGGTCGGCGGCCGCCTTCACGGCCGTGCGCGCGGCGGCGGGACACCGGTGCGGGTAGTGGGGGACAAGGCCTGCTCCAGCCGGGCGATCCGGCACCTGCTGCGGCGTCGGGGCATCGCCGTCACGATCCCCGAGCGCCGCGACCAAGCGGCCAACCGCCGGCGCCGAGGGCGCCTCGGCGGCCGGCCGCCCGCCTTCGACAAGGAGATCCACCGCGACCGCAACGTGGTCGAACGACGCTTCGCACGCCTCAAGCGGTTCCGCGCGATCGCGACCGGGTTCGACAGGCTCGCCGACCGCTACCGCGCCGGAGTCCCTGGCCTCGCTGACCCTCCGGCTCCGCGAACCAATCCGTGAACCTTCGCGGTCACAGCACTAGCGGTCCCGGTAGGCGGTCATGTTCGTGCGGACGCGGTCCGAGAAGAACATCGGGCCTATCGCGTCGGCCCAGGCCATGCCGTCCGGGGTCAGCCCCAGCGTGCCGCCCTTCTCCCGCAGCCAGTTCCGCTTCAGCAGGAAGTCGAGCTGGGGCCCGAAGTCGTCCTCGAAGCGCGTCGTGAACCGCTGCTCGTAGGCGTCGGTGCGCATGCCCGTGGACTCCAGCAGGTGCTGGAGCACGAACATCCGGCGCCGCTCGCCGCCGTCCATCCGGAACGCCCACTGGGCGCGCCGGAACCGCTCGGTCGGGGTGGCGATGTAGTCGTCGATGATCCGCCGCACCTCGGGCACCGCGACCGCGTAGTCGGTGGTGTAGTGCAGATCGGTGGTGAACGAGCGGGCGCCGACGCCCAGTCCGACCATGCCGGCCTGCTGGTTGTACTCGCTGATGCTGCTGCCGTCGGTGTCCTCCACGGCGGCGGTGCCGGCCCGCCGGAAGACCCGCATGGAGGTCTGCTCGTAGCCGGCGGAGAGCAGGTGGTCACGGCCGTAGCGGTAGAGCCGCAGCCGCTGGTCGTTCCAGTCCTGGAGCGTCTTGGCGTGGCGGGTGCTCAGCCCGGTCAGCGGGCGCACGTACAGCGGGTAGAGGTAGATCTCCTCGGGCTCCCAGGAGAGGGCGGCGTCCAGGGAGACCCTGAAGGTCCGCTCGGTCTGCCCGTCGATGCCGTAGATCAGGTCGATGTTGAGGATCGGGAACTTCGCTTCCTTGAGGCGGGCGAGCGAGGCCTCGACCTCCGCGCGCTTCTGGGGCCGTACCGCGGCGCGCGCCTCCTCGTCGACGAAGCTCTGCACGCCGATGCTCAGCCGGGTCGCGCCGCGTTCGGCGAGCACGGCGATCCGGTCGGCGGTCGCGGTCGCGGGGGAGGTCTCCACCGACCAGGAGGCGGCCTTGAGGTCGGCTCCCATGATGTTCTCGCTGATGTCGCAGAGGCGGGTGAGCTCGTCCGCGGTCAGGTAGGTGGGGGTGCCGCCGCCGAACGCGGCGAGGGTGAAGCGGATCGGCTCGCCCTTGGCCTCCAGCGCCTCACGGGTGACGCGTGCCTGCCGCTCCAGGGTGGCGAGGAACTCGCGGGTGACCTCCTCGGGGGCGCCGGTGCGGGTGAAGAGGTTGCAGAAGCCGCAGCGCATCTCGCAGAAGGGGATGTGCGCGTAGAGGGAGAGCGCGTCGAGGCGCTCCCCGGCCCACAGGTCGCCGAGCAGCGGGCCGTCCTCCAGGAGGCGGTACGCCTTCTGGTGCGGATAGGCGTACACGTACTGCTCGTACGGGGTTTCCGGATCCGTCGCGGTGGCGGAGTCCGGGAAGGACGGGGTCGGCAGCAGAACGGGCTTCGTCATAACGGGAATTGACTCTCTCTCGGAAAGAGGGCGTCACTCTTCGTGACCAGGCGTCACCTTAGGTCGGGGCCCGTGCCGCTTTCCGCAGTGCGATTCCCATGAACAGCCTTTCGGGATGTAGAGCTTCATATGTACTTTTTGTGGAAGCTGGGATTCCGTCCCGGGCCGGGATATCCCTGTCCGCCATGGAGAGCACGAAGACCGAGAACACCAGGGGCGCGCGGAGACTGCTCGTCGCCGCCGGAGGCGGCGGCGACCCCATCACGGCCGCCATGGTCCACGCCGCCCTGCACGGCGCGGACACCCCGGCACTCGTCCTGACCTACGCCTGGGAGCGGCTGGTCGTCGATCCCGTCCCGGGCCCCCGGCGCGCCGGCGACTTCCACGGCACCGAGACCGCCGCACCGGACCTCGCCCTGGTCACCCCGGCGACCCGGCCCGTCGCCCCGGCCGGCTCCCTGCTCCCGCGGCTGTCCGGCGAACTGCGGCCGCGCCTCGGACTGCTGGACCCCTACGGCGGCGCGCTGGGCCTGGCCCGCCAGATCGCGGCGGCCGCCCGCTGGTGCGGGGCCGGCCGGATCGACCTCGTCGACGTGGGCGGCGACATCGTGGCCCGGGGCGACGAGCCCACCCTGCGCAGCCCGCTCGGCGACGCCCTCGCCGTCGCCGCCTGCGCGGCCGCGGGACTGCCGACCCGCGTGTACGTGGCCGGGCCCGGGCTCGACAACGAGGTGCCCCCGCCCGACCTGCTGCCCCGGCTCGGCGAGCCCGCCTTCGCCCTCGGCGCCCGGCACACCGAGGTCGTGGCCGGAGTCTTCGACTGGCACCCCTCCGAGGCCAGTGCCCTGCTGGTGGCGGCCGCCCGCGGGGTGCGCGGGGTCTGCGGCACCCGGGACGCCCCGCAGCCCGTCCACCTGGACGCCCCCGCCGCCGGGGTCCACCGGCTCACCCTGGACGGCGTCCTCGCCCTCAGCCCCCTCGCCCGGGCGCTGGCCGGCACCCGCTGTCTGGAGGAGGCCGAGGAGGCCTCCCGCGCCGTGTGCGGCTTCTCCGAGATCGAACGCGAACGCCGCCGGGCGGCGGCCCTGCCCGCCGCCCCGCCCGCACCGCGCCCGGACCGGGACCCCGCCGCCGTCCGGGCCCGCTTCGCCGCCTGGGAGCGGCAGACGCTGGGGGACGGGATCGCGTACGCCACCACCCGCCGGATCACCGAGGAGCTGGAGCTGAGCGCCGGGGAGGCCCGGGGTCTGTTCGCCGCCCTGGGCGACCGCCGGGCCGCGCCGCTGTGGCGGCTGGGTCCGGCCCCCGGCCGTCCACAGGCGGGACGGGGTGTCGGCGGGGGCCGCTAGGCTTCTCGAATGGCTCTTTCGGACGCTTCCCCCGAGATCTCGGACTCCCTGCAGGTACTCCACCGCGTTTTCGGCTACACCTCCTTCCGCGGCGAGCAGGAGCAGATCATCGAGCAGGTCGCCGGGGGCGGCGACGCCCTCGTGCTGATGCCGACCGGCGGCGGCAAGTCGCTCTGCTACCAGATCCCGGCGCTCGTCAGAGAGGGCACCGGCATCGTCATCTCGCCGCTGATCGCGCTGATGCAGGACCAGGTGGACGCGCTCACCGCCCTCGGGGTCCGGGCCGGGTTCCTCAACTCCACCCAGGACCCCTACGAGCGGCAGGCCGTCGAGCAGGCCTTCCTCGCCGACGAGCTGGACCTGCTCTACCTGGCCCCCGAGCGACTGCGCACCGAGGGCACCCAGCGGCTGCTCGACCGGGGGAAGGTGTCCCTGTTCGCGATCGACGAGGCGCACTGCGTCGCCCAGTGGGGCCACGACTTCCGGCCGGACTACCTGGCCCTGTCGATGCTGCACGAGCGGTGGCCGAAGGTGCCCCGGATCGCCCTCACCGCGACCGCCACCGAGGCCACCCACGCCGAGATCGCGAAGCGGCTGGGCCTGGAGGACGCCCGGCACTTCGTCGCCAGCTTCGACCGGCCGAACATCCAGTACCGCATCGCCGCCAAGGACAAGCCGCTGGCGCAGCTGCTGGAGCTGATCAGGTCCGAGCACGACGGGGACGCCGGCGTCGTCTACTGCCTGTCGCGGGCCTCCGTGGAGAAGACCGCCGCCTTCCTGGTGGAGCAGGGCATCGACGCCGTGGCGTACCACGCCGGGATGGACGCCCGCACGCGCGCGGCGAACCAGGCGCGCTTCCTGCGGGAGGACGGGGTCGTGGTGGTGGCCACGATCGCCTTCGGCATGGGCATCGACAAGCCCGACGTGCGTTTCGTGGCCCACCTGGACCTGCCCAAGTCCGTCGAGGGCTACTACCAGGAGACCGGCCGCGCCGGCCGTGACGGCGAGCCGGCCACCGCCTGGCTCGCGTACGGCCTCCAGGACGTGGTCCAGCAGCGCAAGCTCATCGACGGCTCCGAGGGCGACGAGAACCACCGCCGCTCCCTGGCCGCCCACCTGGACGCCATGCTGGCGCTGTGCGAGACCGTCGACTGCCGGCGGGTCCGGCTGCTGGCGTACTTCGGGCAGTCCGGCGAGCCCTGCGGCAACTGCGACAGCTGCCTGACGCCCGCCGAGTCCTGGGACGGGACGGTCGCCGCGCAGAAGCTGCTGTCCACGGTGTGGCGGCTGGCGCGGGAGCGGCGGCAGAAGTTCGGCGCCGGGCAGATCATCGACATCCTCCAGGGCAAGAAGACCGCCAAGGTCATCCAGTTCGACCACGACGCCCTGTCGGTGTTCGGCATCGGCTCGGACCTGAGCACCGCGGAGTGGCGCGGGGTCGTGCGCCAGCTGCTGGCGCTGGGGCTGCTGGCGGTGGAGGGGGACTACGGCACCCTCGTGCTGACGGACGCGAGCGGCGAGGTGCTGGGCGGGCGCCGCACCGTCCAGATGCGCAAGGAGAAGGCGCCGGCCGCCGCCTCCCGGAAGAAGGAGTCCGGCTCGCGCTCCGGCAAGAGCGCCCGGGTCCCGGTCGACCTGCCCGCCGCCGCGGTGCCGGTCTTCGAGGCCCTGCGCGCCTGGCGGGCCGCGACGGCCCGCGAGCAGGGCGTCCCTGCGTACGTCGTCTTCCACGACGCCACGCTGCGGGAGATCGCGACGCTCCTGCCCGGCACGGTCGGGGAGCTGTCCGGCGTCGGCGGCGTCGGCGAGGCCAAGCTCGCCAAGTACGGCGAGGGGGTCATCGAGGCCCTCGCCGGGTTCACCGCGGCCGCGCCCCCCGCCGCGCAGCCCCCGTCGGCCCCCCACGAACCCTCGTCGGCCCCCCACGAGCCGCCGCAGGAGCCGCCGCACGAGGACGAACCGCCCTTCGACCTGGACGAGGACCCGCCCTGGGACGACTGGCAGTAGCGGTTCCGCCGAACCGGAACGGGATCGTCAGGACCGTGTCAAAGATCGGTCTCCTTGTGCAAAGGGCACGTCAGGAAGTGCGCCCAGGGGAGTCGGCCGGGCACAGACTGGTAGTGCGACGGAGCCGGACGACGGCCGGCGGCACGCCGACCGGAGCACGGTCCCACCGTGGGGGTAAGGACCGGGCGCCGCGGACGCGTGCCGTCTCCGCTCGCACAGCACGGGCCGTCCGGCCTCCGGTGTGGGGATACCGGTGCCCGGACGGCCCGCGTGCTGCCGCGGGAGCGGCTCAGGCCGTGTACGCCGCGAGGTGTTCGGCGGTGAGGGTGGAGGCACCGGCGACGAGGTCGGCCGGAGTGCCCTCGAACACGATCCGGCCGCCGTCGTGCCCGGCGCCCGGCCCGAGGTCGATGATCCAGTCCGCGTGCGCCATGACCGCCGGGTGGTGCTCGACGACGATCACCGACTTGCCGGAGTCGACCAGCCGGTCCAGCAGCCCGAGCAGCTGCTCGACGTCGGCCAGGTGCAGTCCCGTCGTCGGCTCGTCCAGGACGTAGACCCCGCCCTTGTCCGCCATGTGGGTCGCCAGCTTCAGCCGCTGACGCTCGCCGCCGGACAGCGTGGTGAGCGGCTGGCCGAGGGTGAGGTAGCCCAGCCCGACGTCCGCGAGCCGGCCCAGGATGCGGTGCGCGGCCGGGACGCGGGCCTCTCCGGAACCGAAGAACTCCTCCGCCTCGCGCACCGGCATCGCCAGCACCTCGCTGATGTCACGGCCCCCGAGGCGGTAGTCCAGCACCGACGCCTGGTAGCGCTTCCCCTCGCACTCCTCGCAGGTGGAGGAGACGCCCGCCATCATCCCGAGGTCCGTGAAGACCACCCCGGCACCGTTGCAGGCCGGGCAGGCGCCCTCGGAATTGGCGCTGAACAGGGCCGGCTTCACACCGTTGGCCTTGGCGAACGCCGACCGGATCGGGTCGAGCAGCCCCGTGTACGTCGCCGGGTTGCTCCGGCGCGAGCCGCGGATCGCGCCCTGGTCGACGGAGACCACGCCCTCCTCCGCGGGGATCGAACCGTGCACGAGCGAACTCTTGCCGGAGCCGGCGACGCCCGTGACCACCACCAGCACGCCGAGCGGGACGTCCACGTCGACCCCGCGCAGGTTGTGCGCGTCGGCCCCGCGGATCTCCAGGGCGCCCGAGGGCGTCCGTACGGTCTTCTTCAGGCCGGTGCGGTCGCCCAGGTGGCGGCCGGTGACCGTGCCGGAGGCCCGCAGCCCCTCCACGGTGCCCTCGAAGCAGACCGTGCCGCCCGCGGTACCCGCCCCGGGGCCGAGGTCGACGACGTGGTCGGCGATCGCGATCGTCTGCGGCTTGTGCTCCACCACCAGCAGCGTGTTGCCCTTGTCGCGCAGCCGCAGCAGCAGGTCGTTCATCCGCTGGATGTCGTGGGGGTGCAGGCCCGTGGTGGGCTCGTCGAAGACGTAGGTGACGTCCGTGAGCGCCGAGCCGAGGTGGCGGACCATCTTGACGCGCTGCGCCTCGCCGCCCGAGAGCGTGCCCGCCGGGCGGTCCAGTGCCAGGTAGCCCAGGCCGATCTCCACGAAGGAGTCCAGGGTGTGCCGGAGCTTGTCCAGCAGCGGAGCCACCGAGGGTTCGTCCAGGCCGCGGACCCAGGCGGCCAGGTCGCTGATCTGCATGGCACAGGCGTCGGCGATGCTGATCCGCCCGATCCTGGACGCCCGGGCCTCGGCGGTGAGCCGGGTCCCCTCGCACTCGGGGCAGGTGGCGAAGGTCGTCGCCCGCTCCACGAACGCCCGGATGTGCGGCTGCAGCGCGTCGAGGTCCTTGGACAGCATCGACTTCTGGATCTTCGGGATCAGGCCCTCGTAGGTGAGGTTGATGCCGTCGACCTTGATCTTGGTCGGCTCCTTGTGGAGGAGGTCGCCCAGCTCGCGCTTGGTGTACTTGCGGATCGGCTTGTCCGGGTCGAGGAAGCCGCAGCCGGCGAAGATCCGCCCGTACCAGCCGTCCATGCTGTAGCCGGGGATGGTGAGAGCGCCCTCGTTGAGGGACTTGGAGTCGTCGTAGAGCTGGGTCAGGTCGATGTCGGAGACGCTGCCGCGGCCCTCGCAGCGCGGACACATGCCGCCGGTGCGGTTGAAGGTCGCCTTCACCGTCTTCCTGGAGCCCTTCTCGACGGTGATCGCCCCGCTCGCCCGGACCGAGGGCACGTTGAAGGAGTACGCGCCGGGCGGCCCGATGTGCGGATCGCCGAGCCGGCTGAAGAGGATGCGCAGCATCGCGTTGGCGTCGGTGGCGGTGCCGACCGTGGAACGCGGGTCGGCGCCCATCCGCTGCTGGTCGACGATGATCGCCGTCGTCAGCCCCTCCAGCACGTCCGCCTCGGGCCGTGCCTGCGCGGGCATGAAGCCCTGCACGAAGGCGCTGTAGGTCTCGTTGATCATCCGCTGGGACTCCGCGGCGATCGTGTCGAACACCAGCGAGCTCTTCCCCGAGCCGGAGACGCCCGTGAACACCGTCAGCCGGCGCTTGGGGATCTCGATCGCGACGTCCTTGAGGTTGTTCACGCGCGCGCCGTGCACGCGGATCAGACCGTGGCTGTCGGCGATGTGGGGCGCGGGCGATCCCGTGTCCGTCCTCTTGGCCATGCTCTTCGTGTCTCCATCGCTCGGTCCGACCATTGCGGCGTGACCGCCGCACCGTACGGCAGCCACGCTATGCGGGGTCCGGGGTCCGGCGCTTCTCGAATCCTGATCCGTCCGCCGCGGCCCCGCCCGCCGGCCGGCGCTCGTTCCACTGCGCAAACCCCGCCCGGCCGGTGCGAACCGCAGGGCTGCTTCAAGCCAAACGGGCCGGTGCGACCGGAGGTCGTTTTGCCCGGGGCGGGTACCCCCCGCGCTACTGTGCGTGCGTGAACTCTCATGTCGTCATAGGCTTCGGGCCCGCCGGGGCCGCCACCGCTCGGCTGCTCGCCGAACGGGGCCACTCAGTCAAGGTCGTCACCGCCTCGGGCCGGGCCCCGGAACCCGGCATCGAGCACGTCGCACTGGACGCCCGGGACAGCGGGCGGCTGACCGAGGCGGCGCGGGGCGCCGTCGCCCTCTACAACTGCGCCTCGCCGCCCTACCACCGCTGGGCCGCCGAATGGCCCGCGCTGGCCGCGTCGTTGTGCACGGCCGCCGAGGCCACCGGTGCGGTCCTCGTCATGCTGGGGAACCTCTACGGGTACGGCCCGGTGGACGTCCCCATGACGGAGGAGCTGCCGCTCGCGGCGACCGGCCCCAAGGGGCGGGTCCGCGCGGCCGCCTGGGAGCGGGCGCGCGCACTCCACGAACAGGGCCGCCTCAAGGCCGTCGAGGTGCGGGCCTCGGACTTCTTCGGACCCGGCGTCACCGACGGCGGCCACCTGGCCGCCCGCGTGGTGCCCCCGCTGCTGCGCGGCAAGCCGGTCTCCACCCTCGGCGACCCGGACGCCCCGCACAGCTGGACCTACCTCCCCGACGTGGCCCGGGCCCTGGCCGAGGCCGCGGACGAGGAGCGGGCCTGGGGCCGGGCCTGGCACGCGCCGACCGGACCCGCCCTGTCCGTCCGCGAGATGACCGGCCGGCTGGCCGCCGAGGCGGGAACCGGACCCGTCGCGGTGCGGGGGCTGCCCCCGGCCGTGCTGGCCGTCGGCGGGCTCTTCTCCCCGCTGCTGCGCGAACTCAAGGAGATCCGCTACCAGTTCGACCGCCCGTTCGTCGTCGACGCGAGCGCCTGGGAGGCCGCGTTCACCGTACGGGCCACCCCCGTCGACGAGCAGGTGAAGGCGACCGTGGCATGGTGGCGCGAGCGCCTGGCAGCCGGCCGATGACCCCGCCGAACCCGCCGTCCCCGGTGGCGCGCGACGACATCGCCGTCGTCGGCATGGCGTGCAGGTTCCCCGGCGCCCGCGACGTCAACCAGTACTGGCGGCTCCTCACCGACCCGCAGCCGCAGTTCTCCCGCATACCCGACTCGCGGTGGCGCGCCGCGGCCTTCCTCAGCGACGACTTCCGCGACACCTCGGCCGCCTACACGGACACCATGGCCCTGCTGCCGGACGTGGACCGCTTCGACGCCGCCCACTACGGCATCCCGCCGCGCCGGGCCAGGGCCATGGACCCCCAGCACCGGCTGCTGATCGACCTCGCCCGCGAGGCCCTCCAGGACGCGGGGTGGGAGGCCGGCGGCTTCGACCGCGAGGAGACCTCGGTCATCACCGCGCTCACCGAGAGCGGCTACCGCCAGCTCAGCACCATGCGGCTGCGGATGCGCCAGCTCGCCGGCGGCGAGTTCGGGGCGCGGGCCGCCGACCCGCGCTGGCAGGAGACGGTCCGCGCGGTCGACGGGCTGCACGGCACCTCCGCCGCCGGGCTCCTGCTCAACATGGGACCGAACACCATCAGCTCGGTCTTCGACCTGCACGGCGAGAGCTACGCCCTGGACTCCGCCTGCTCCGGCGGGCTCATGGCCGTGGCCAACGCCGTGTACGCGCTGCGCGCGGGCCGCACACGCATCGCGCTGGCGGGCGGCGCGCAGCTGGTGCTCACCCCCGACCTGCTGGTGGGCCTGTGCCGGATCGGGGCGATCTCGCGCAGCGGCCGGTGCCTGCCCTTCGGGGCGAAGGCCGACGGCTTCGTCCTCGGCGAGGGCGCCGGGATCCTCGTGCTGCGGCCCCTGTCCGACGCCCTCGCCGCCGGCGACCGCGTCTACGCGGTGATCCGGGGCATCGGCACCGCCAACGACGGGACCGTGCAGGGCGGGATGCACCCCCAGGCGGCCGGCCAGCTCCGCGCCCTGCGCCGCGCCTACCGGGACGCGGACCTGGCGCCGGACGCGGTGGACTACCTGGAGGCGCACGGCACCGGCACCACGGTCGGCGACCCCGTCGAGCTCGACGTCCTGCGCGAACTGCGCGGCGAGGGCGCCCGGCCGGCCCACCTCGGCGCGGTGAAGGCGGTGGTCGGCCACTCGCTGAACTCCGCCGGCCTGGCGGGGCTCATCAAGTCGGTGCTGGCCGTGCACCGGGGGGTCATCCCCCCGCAGCCGGAGTTCGAGGCGGCCGACGGCGCCCTGCTGGACTCCGCACGGCTGGCCGTCCCGACGGCACCGGTCCGCTGGCCGGAGACCGGCGGACCGCGGCGGGCCGGCGTGAGCGCCTTCGGCTTCGGCGGCACCGGCGTCCACATGGTGGTGGAGCAGGCCCCCGGCCCGGCCGTGCCCGCCGCGCCGGGGGAGGGGCCGCACGTGCTGGTGCTCAGCGCCCGCGACCGGGCGGGGCTGGCCCGGCACGCCCGGGAACTGGCCGAGGTCATCGCCGAGGACCGGCCGGAGCCGGCCGCGGTGGCGGACACCCTGGCCCGCCGCGCGCCGCTCGGGGAACGCCTCACCCTGGTGGTGGAGGACGCGGCCGACGCCGTGGCACGGCTGACGGAGGCAGCCGCCGGGGTGGAGGCGGGGCGTACGGGGGACCCCGGGGCGGAGCGGCCCGCGGTGCCCGGGCCGCGCGTACCGCCGTGCACGCTGCCGCCGAGCCCGCTCGCCCCGCGCCGCCACTGGGCCGTGGACGGGGCGGCCCGCGACGTGGCGGGCCCGGACGCGCCCGGGGACGCGTACGCGGTGGAACGGCCGGCAGCGGGACCCGCGGTCCCCTCCGTCACGGAGTCCGTCGCGGCCATCGTGCTGGAGGAGGTCTCCCGGGCCGGTGTCTTCCCCCTCTCGGACGTGGGCACGGGCATGTCCCTCGTGACCGACCTGGGCTTCGACTCCCTCATGCTCCAGGAGCTGGAGGCCAACATCGGCAAGCGGGTGCCGGGCTTCCGTGCCGAGGAGCTGTTCACCCCCGGCCTCACCGTCGGCCGTCTGATCGCCCTGGCCGCCGGGGACGGGGACGCGCCCGGGGTCCCGGCGACCTCTGCGGAAACGATCCTGCTCGACGTGCCGCCGCAGTGGAGCCCCGACTCCGCCAGTGTCGACGCCTTCCCCGAGGTGGCCCGGTTCGAGGAGCGGCTCGACGCGGTCGCCGGCAGCCCCTCGGGCTACCCGTACTTCCGGGTCCACGAGGGCACCGTCACCGACACCACGGTGATCGGCGGCCGCCCGTACCTGTCCTTCGGCAGCTACAACTACCTCGGCCTGTCCGGCCATCCGGCGGTCAACGCGGCCGTGCACGAGGCCGTGGACCGGTACGGGACCTCGGTCTCGGCGAGCCGGGTCCTCTCCGGCGAACGCGACCTGACCGTACGGCTGGAGCGGGCGCTCACCGACTTCCTCGGCGTCGGGGACTGCCTCGCCCTGGTCAGCGGCCACGCCACCAACGTCACCGCGATAGGCCACCTCGTCGGCCCCGGCGACCTCGTGGTCCACGACGCGCTCGCCCACGACAGCATCCTCCAGGGCTGCGCCCTGTCGGGAGCCGCCCGCCGCCCCTTCGCCCACAACGACATGGCCGCCCTGGAGCGGATGCTGAGGCTCAACCGGTCCCGGTTCCGGCGGGTCCTGATCGCCGTCGAGGGCGCGTACAGCATGGACGGGGACCTCGTCGACCTGCCCGCCGTGATCGAGCTGAAGAAGCGCTTCGGCGCCCTGCTGATGGTGGACGAGGCGCACAGCATCGGCACGGTGGGCGAACGCGGCCGGGGCGTCGGAGAGTTCCACGGGGTGGACCGCTCGGACGTGGACCTGTGGATGGGCACCCTCTCCAAGGCCTTCGCCAGTTGCGGCGGCTACCTCGGCGGCTCGGCCAGGATGGTGCGCTGGCTGCGCCACACCCTGCCCGGCTTCGTCTACAGCGTCGGCCTGACCCCGGCCAACGCGGCTGCGGCCCTGGCCGCCACCGAGCTGATGGCCGCGGAGCCGGAGCGGGTCCGGGCGCTGCGGCGCAACTCCGCGCTCTTCCTGGACCTGGCCGCCGCGGCCGGACTGTCGACGGGCTCCAGCGGCGGCACTCCGATCGTGCCGTGCATCCTCGGGGACTCGGCGAAGACCCTGCGGGTCGCGCACGGGCTCTTCGAACGGGGCGTCGTGGCCGACCCCATCTTCCACCCCGCGGTGGAGGAGGGGCTGTCGCGGCTGCGGTTCTTCATCACCAGCGAGCACCGCGAGGACGACATCAGGCGTACCGTCGCCCTGCTCGCCGAGGAGGTGGCCGCAGGGGGGTAAGCCGGGGGCGGGTGAGCCCATCTCAGATCAGGGTGCGTTCGATGCGGCTGAGGGTGGCGCTCTTCGCCGGACGGTCGCCCGCGCCCTCTTCGGCGTCGCCGGCGTGCCGGTCGGTGCCGCCGCCCATGCGCTGGGAGAGCAGGTAGGCGATGATCTCCGCCTCCTGTTCCTGGACGTCGTCGTAGGTCGCGCGCAGGAGCATGTCGCGCACGATGTCGGGGTCGAGGTCGGGGAACAGGAGGCGGGCGGCCGCCTCGTCCAGTCCGCCGGCCCCGCGGTGGCAGCAGATGATGTGGCCCAGCTCGTGCAAGATGATGTGCTCCTGATGCGCGCTGGTGGTGTTGGCGTCGTAGAAGATCAGGTCCTCGTCGCGGGCGGCGACCCACATGCCGCACGGGTGCGACGAGGGCATCTGCATCGGGACCAGGATGATCGGGCGGTCGCGGACCTCGCCGAGGTGGCGGCAGAGCTCGGCGACGTCGGGGGCCTCGGGGAGGCCGAGTTCGGCGATGCGCCGGGCTCCGGCCTTCCGCAGCTTCTTGAGCCGGCTGCGGCGGTCGTGGTCGGCGGCCCGCTCCTTCCAGACGCTCCTCATCCGGGGTCGCCGGCGTCGGTGACGGGGGGAAGGCCCTGCAACTGCCGGTACTGGTCCATGATGGCCGTGATCGCGGCGAGGTTCTCCTTCTTCATGCCGGCCGCACGCATCGCCACGGCGCGGACGCCGGACTGGCGCAGCGCCTCGATGGCGGCCACCTGGCTGAGTACGGACTCGGCGACCTTGTCGTCGAAGAAGTAGGCGACCGACACGCCGAAGAATCGGGCGAGGGCCGCCAGGAGGTCGGGCGAGGGGTTGGAACGCTTGCCCGTCCGCAGCTGGGACAGGTACACACCCCCGACCTTGAGTTCGGGGTTGGCCCGCTTGAGCTCCTCCGCCACCTCTGCGTTCGTCCAGTGCCTGCCCTTGGGGCGGACGGTCTTGAAGAGGTCGTCGAGGCGCGTCGCGAGCAGGGGCCGGTCGTCGGCCTCGGTCTCGGTGTCGGTCATGGTGATCCTTCCTCCCGTCACCTCCTCGGTATAGCCCTTGGCTATACGTCAGTTTCACAGATTAGCGGTCAGTTGACAATTGGGCTGGACTCCTGCCAACGTTGGGTCTCGCCGATAGCTGGCAGTTAACTCGACTCACGGGGGTTCGTCGGTTGGCTCGCCGGTGAAAAACGGACTGGCCCGGCCCTCGGGGGATGGGCCGGGCCAGTCCGGGCGGTGAACCGCCCGTCCCGCCCCGTGCGGAGACGGGGGGTAACGGGGGAGCCACCCGCCCGGTTTGACGGGGGATGCAAACCGGGCGGGAGCTTCAACTCGCGGTGCCGAGCTTACTGTAGGCAGCCGCTACTTTGGTGAGCCATGCGACCTCCGCCGTGAAGTTGTCCGTGTCGCGGTCGTCGAAATCGCCGGCGTCCTTGTTGTCGTGAGGGACGGTGCCGTTCCGCTTCGCCAGCAGGGCCTGCTTGATCTGCGCCGCTTCCGTGAACGCCTGCCGGGACTCCTCGCTGGCGTCCTTGCCCGGCCCCCCGGAACCGGGGGCGGTGCGGTCGATGTAGGGGCGCAGATCCCGCCACCCGTCGCGTATCTCCACGACCCGGCGGTGCAGCCGGTAGTCCATCTCGGAGACCGAGGCGCCCGGCGGCTCCAGCGCGATGTCCGGGGAGGACTCGTACAGGTCCCGCCACAGCGGGTACAGCGCCCGGTAGGACCGGTAGCTGCGCGCCCAGTCCAGCAGCCTGGTGGCCGAAGGGCCCCAGGAGGAGTTGGTCAGGCTCAGCGACAGGATCACGATGCCCGTCGCGCTGAAGACGTTCGACGCCAGCTTCCAGACGCCGATGTCGATCCCCGCCGCCGACGTCAGGATGTTGACCGTCCTCGCCGAGCAGTACAGGAAGAGGACCACCGCGGCGACGCGCAGCATCCGCAGCGCCTGCCGCAGCGAGGCGTTGTCGGTCATCTCCGCGTAGGGGCCGCACTGGCGGAAGATCGTGACGCACGGAACCGCCTGCGACACGATGAAGGCCAGCAGGTACGTCAGCACCAGCGGCCGGCCGCTGCCCGTGTCGAAGTCGGAGGACGGCCGGTTCGTGCCGTCCGCGAGCAGGAACAGCGCGACGAGCAGCACGTTCAGGGCGATGCCGGTGACCGTCCACCAGCGGGCCCTGCGCAGCGCCTCCTCGTCGGCGTCCGCCCACTTCAGCAGGATGATCTGCGAGCTCACGCAGAAGGCCACCGCCGCCAGGTGCATGAGGAGGATGGCGAGGTTGCCGACGCCGAGGACGCTGCCGCCGCCCATGGCGACGGCGCCCATCGTGAAGGTCAGGCACTGGAGCAGGAGGGTGGTGATCAGCGCGCGGTAGGCGCTGTCCCGCCAGCTGCGCCGTGCCTGGAACAGCCGGTAGACGAGCGCCGCGTACGAGGACAGCGCCGCTATGACGAAGCAGAGGGTTCTGGTGGTGTTCACGTCCTGGATTTTCTGCGGGTGCCGCGTAGGGGACGGACGGGTCAGCCGGTCTTCTCGGCCAGGGGGACGTCGAGGCCGACGCCCTCGGCCGCCACGGCGATCGCGTAGTCGAAGAAGGCGGCCTCGTCGCTGACGCTGTCGTGGGTGCGGCTGAAGACCTGGAAGACCAGGAGGCCGATCAGGCCGCTCCACAGGACGATGCCGCGCTCGATGATGTCCGAGAACGGAGCCCCGGGCACACCGCCGAAGGCCGCCACGGCCTCGGGCAGCAGGAGCCGGCGGGCGGGCGGCGTCCGCCGGGGCGGGGTGAGTTCACCGGCCTCCAGGGCGGAGCGGATGACCCCGGCGAGCACCGCCGGCGTACGCGAGGCCGGCGGGACCGTGTCCTGCGGCGCGTGGTAACCGGGTACGGGCGAGCCGTAGATCAGGGTGAACTCGGCCGGGTTCTCGAACGCCCACTGCCGCAGCGCCCGCGCGGCCGCGAGCAGCCGCGCGCCCGTCGGGGCCCCCTCGGCCGCGGCCGCCCCGTCGGCCCGCTCCATCGCGGCGCCGGACGCGTTGTACGCGTCGATGACCAGGGCGGTCAGCAGGTCGTCCCGGTGCGGGAAGACGGCTTCCACATCGGTGACGGCAAGACCGCTCTCGTGTGCCACGGCCTCCAGGGACAGCCCAGCGGCCCCCAGCTTCGCCAGCTGCGCACGCGCGGCGTCCATGACCCGGGCCGCAGGGCTCGTGCGTTCGGGATTCGAACTCGTTGCGGAAACGTCCATGCCGGAACCGTACCGGCCGCGAGCCGGCGGCCGTGAGCACGGCCACCCCGACCCCGCGGCCGGGCGCGGTGTTCCGGCCACCGCCCGTCCCGCGCCGCTCGACGCGCCTTCGCACGGGCAGGGCGGCGGAGGGCTCCGGCCGGTCCTTCGTCCGCTTGAGGATGCTCCTGCGGGTGGGGTGCTGCGCGGTCAACGGGGCCTCCCGGTGCGAAGGGTGCGGCAGCCGGGCGGTCTGAGCGCCCCGGCGGCCGGGTGGACTGGCGCTCGGGAACGTGGCGACGGCCATGCGGCCGGGGGATCCGGAACATTGCGGGATGACACCCGTGCCGCCCTCGGGTAGCGGGTGTCGGGGAACCCCCCGGCCGGTGCGGTCAGCCGCGCGCCGCCGGGGCCGTGCGGGCGAAGTGGCGGGCGGTGGGCACCAGGGCGGCCGCCGCCGGTACGAGGAAGCAGGCGGCGGCGCAGACCGCGAGGACGGCCGTGACCCCGAAGGCGTCGATGGCGGGGGCGATCAGGGCCAGCCCGACCGGAGCCAGGCCGTAGGACACGAGGAAGTCCAGCGAGGAGACCCGGGCCAGCTTGTCCGGGGCCACCTCGCGCTGGGTGGCCGTGAACCAGGGCACGTTGAACAGCTCTATCCCGGTCCCGGCGACCGCGTACGCGGCGACGACCACCGCCGGGTGCACGGGCAGTACGAGGCTCAGCGGCGCGAACCCGTACGCCGCCAGCCCGGCGAAGGCGGCCCAGCCCTGCGAGCGCGGCCGCCGCCGGGCCATGAGCAGCGCTCCGGCGAGCGCGCCCACCGTGTAGGCGGTCATGGCCGCGGCCAGCACCCACTCGGTGCCGTAGCGGTCCCGGCTGATCAGCGGCAGGGCGACGCTGGTGGCGGAGTAGCCGAGCGAGATGACGCAGACGAGGGCGGCGAGTCCGGCCGGGAACCAGGGGTGCCGGCGCGCCTCGCGTATCCCCTCCGCGAACTCCGCGCGGAAGCCGGCGCGCGGTGCGGGACCGGCCGCCGGGGCCGGGGAGGCGGCGCCCCGGGCGGGGACGAGTGCGGCGGCCAGCCAGAGCAGCCCGATGCCGAGGAGCAGCGTCCGCACGTCGAGGAAGGCGGCGAGCAGCGCCGTCAGGGCGGGGCCGGCGAGCGTGGAGGCGCGCACCGCGAGGGTCATGGCGGCGTTGGCCTGCTGCCGCCGCTCCGGGTCGACGGTCTCGGCGACGAGTGCCTGGAACGCCGGTCGGCAGGCGCCCTGTCCGGCACCGGCGAGGGCGGCGGCGGCCGTCATCAGCACGAGGGAGCGGCCGAGTCCGGCGGCGAGCAGGGGCGCGGCGGCCCCCGCCGCGAGGGCCGACCAGAGGACGACCGCACGGCGCGAGTGCCGGTCTGCCAGTACGCCGCCCACGGCGACGGCGGCGAGGAATCCGGCGGTGCGCGCGGCGAGGACCAGTCCGAGGCCGGCGGCTCCGAGATCGCGGTGGAGCACGGCGAGCCCGAGGACGAAGGGCAGGGCCCAGGTCGCGAGGCCGGAGGCGGTGGTGCCCGCCCAGAGCCGCAGGAAGGCGGGTTCGCGCAGGATCGAACGAGGGGGCGGGGGAGGGGACTTGGCGGCGGTCGGTGCGGGTGTGGTGGCCACGGGGCGGGTGCTCCTGGAAGGCGGGGAGGCGGTTCGGGGAACCACCCCCGAGGTGGTTAATGAAAATGATTGCCATTACAGTACCCTTCCATCGCGGCACTTCTGCCCGGTGCACGACAACGCCCGCCCCCGCCCCCAGACCGGAGAACCCATGCGCCACCCCGCCCGCCCCGGCATCGCCCTCACCCTCGCCACCCTCGCCCTCGCCACCGCCGGCTGCTCCACTGCGGGCGGCGGCGGCTCCGGTGCGGCGGCCCCCGCGCCCGCTGCCGGAGCGGCATCGGTGACCAGCTGCGGCAGCCCGCTGGCCTTCGCCGCACCCCCGAAGCGGGCCGTCGCCCTCGACCAGGCCTCCACCGAGACCCTCCTCGAACTGGGCCTCCAGGACCGGATGGCCGGAACCGCCAACCTCAAGACGAAGATCCCCCCGCAGTACGAGGCCGCCTACGCCAAGATCCCGGTCATCGCCCCCAAGATCGCCACGGGCGAGCAACTGCGCGCGGCCACCCCCGACTTCGTCGTCGCCGGATCCGCCGACCTCTTCACCGCGGACCGCGCCGGAACCCGCGAGGAGCTGGCCGCCCTCAAGGTCCCCGCCTTCGTCAGCGCCGTGGACTGCCCCGAGCGGAACCCCGCCGGGAAGTCCCCCTTCGAACTGCTCTTCTCCGACTACGAGAACCTCGGCCGCGTCTTCGGCGCCGAAGAGCGCGCGGGCAGGCTGGCCGCCGGCCAGCGGGCCGCCGTCGCCAGGGCGGCGGAGACCGGCGCCAAGGCCCCGCAGGGCGCGGACCGGCCCACCGTGGTCTACCTGTACTCCGTCTTCAACGGCATGCCGTACGTCGCCGGGAAGAGCGGCCTGCCCGGCGAGATGAGCCGGATCGTCGGCGCCAGGAACGCCTTCGACGACGTCGACGGGGACTGGCCGGAGGTCTCCTGGGAGGAAGTCGCCGAACGGGACCCCGACTTCATCGTGATCGGCGACCTCTCGGAGCGGGGGCGCCCCGGCGACAGCGCCGCCGAGAAGCGCGCCGTGATGGCGCAGCACCCGGTGGTGTCCCGGCTGGGCGCGGTCCGCGACGGCCGCATCATCGAGGTACCGGGCATCGAACTCGACCCCTCCGTGCGGTCGGTGCACGCCCTCGGGCTGCTGGCCGCCGGGATGAAGGACCTCGGACATGTCCGCTGACCCGGGCGGGCACGGCGGCCCGGCGGACCTGCTGCTCCCGGCCGGCCCCCGGCCCGTGGCGGACCCGCTGCTCCCGGAGGCCCGCGAGCGGGCGGGGCGCGGGCCGGCGGTGCCGGACGCGGCCGGCGCGGGCTCCGGCTCCGGCGCCGCCCGGTCCGGGCCGGCCTCCGCGGGGCCGCGCCGTGGGCGCCGCACCCTCGGTGCCGTCCGCGGCCCCGCCGCCGCCGCCGTCCTGGCGGGCTCCCTGGCGGCGGCCGTGCGCACCGGCACCGCCGACGTCGGCTGGAGCGGCCTCGCCCGGGTCCTCGGGTCCCGGCTCGGTCTGGCCGTGGAGCCGCTGCCCCCGCTGCTGGACTCCCTCGTCTGGGACCTGCGGCTGCCGCGCGTGCTGATGGCCGCCCTCGTGGGCGCCTCGCTGGCCGTCTGCGGCGCGGTCCTCCAGGCCGTCACCCGCAACGCCCTGGCCGACCCCTACCTGCTGGGCGTCTCCTCCGGCGCCTCGGCGGGAGCCGTCGCCGTCGTCGTGCTCGGGGTGGGCGCGGGCGCGCTCGGGGTCACCGGCGGGGCGCTCGCCGGCGCGCTCCTCTCCTTCGGCGCGCTCCTGCTGCTGCTCCGGCGCACCGGACTGGACTCGGTCCGCATCGTGCTGACCGGTGTGGTCGTCGGCCAGCTCTTCACCGCGCTCACCTCGCTGGTCCTGATGGCCTCGGCGGACGCGGACACCACGCGGGCCGTCACCCACTGGCTGCTCGGCTCGATGGCGCCGGCCCGCTGGGACACCGTCGCGGTCTGCGCGGCCGTCACCCCGCTGGGCCTGGCGGCCGCCTGGCTCTGCTCGAACGCCCTCGACGGGCTCGCCTTCGGCGGCGACACCGCCGCCTCCCTCGGCATCGGCGTACGGCGCACCCGGCTGCTGCTGCTCGTGGTCACCGCCGTGCTGACCGCCGTGGCCGTGGCCACCGTCGGCGCCATCGGCTTCGTCGGCCTGATCGTCCCCCACGGGGTGCGGTTCCTCGCCGGCCCGCGGCACCGGGTGCTGCTGCCGTACGCGGCTCTGGCCGGCGCGGTGTTCCTGGTGTGGACGGACGCGCTGGCCCGGATCGCCTTCGCACCCCGCGAGGTGCCCGTCGGCGTGATCACCGCCCTGCTCGGCGTACCGCTCTTCCTCCTCGTCCTGCGCAGGAGGGGGGAGCTGTGAGGATCGGCGCAGAAGGGCTGGACTGGTCCGTGGCGGGCACGCCCGTCGTACGCGGCGTCAGCCTGGACGTCGCCCCAGGGGAGACGGTCGGCCTGCTGGGCCCCAACGGCTCCGGCAAGTCCTCGCTGCTCCGCTGCCTCGCCGGGCTGCGCACCCCCGACGCGGGCACCGTCCGGTACGACGGCGAGTGCGTACGGGACTGGAGCGCGCGCCGGACCGCCCGCCACGTCGCCTTCGTCGGGCAGGACGCGGCCGCCGACAGCGACCTGACGGTCGCCGACGTCGTCGGCCTCGGGCGGACCCCGTTCCGCGACCGCTGGCGCGGACCCGACGCCCGCGACCGGACGGTGGTCGCCGCCGCACTGGAACGCGTCGGGCTCACCGGGCTCGCCGGACGGTCCTGGCGGGCCCTGTCGGGCGGCGAGCGGCAACGCGCGCACATCGCCCGCGCGCTGGCCCAGCAGCCGTACGGGCTGCTCCTGGACGAGCCCACCAACCACCTCGACGTCCGCCACCAGCTGGAACTGATGGAGCTGCTCACCGGCACCGGCCGGACCGTCCTCATCGCCCTGCACGACCTGTCGCTCGCCGCCCGGTACTGCGACCGGCTGCTGCTCCTGCACCACGGCCGCCTGGCCGCCTCGGGCACCCCCGCCGCCGTACTGACCCGCGAACGGCTCGCCGAGGTCTTCGAGGTGGACGCCGAACTCACCACCGACGCCCTCGGCAACCCCGCCGTCGGCTACCGGGGCCCCCTCCCCGCGACACCCCGACCCGCACCCTGAAGAGGACACCCATGCACGGCACCACCAGTACCCGCACCACCGTCGACGCCCTCACCGAGGCCGTCCTCGCGGGCTCGCACGGCCCGCTCCCCTCCGAGCTCACGGCCACCAGCGTCTTCTGGATCCACCACGGCACCCGGCTGGCCGGCGGCGACACGACCTACCTCAACCAGTACGTCCTGGTCCGCGCCGGCGCCTCCTTCGGCGGCTGCGCCTTCGAGGCCGGGCAGATCGACCCCGCGCTCTGCCGCGACTACTCAGGCGCCCCGCTCGACGTCCTGCTGCGCGAGGCCCCGCGTCCGCTGCGGACCGCCGCGCTCGACGCCTACCTCGGCGGGGTGCGCCCGCACGCCGCGGCCGCCGGCGCGGGCGACGCCGAACCGGTCGTCCTGCCCGCCGGTGCCCCGGAGGTCCGGGCCGGGGCCAGGGACGCGGCCATCGCGGGCCTGCTCGACATCGAGGAGGGCGCCTCCGTCGGCCTGATCGGGGTGGTCAACCCGCTGGTCGCGGCGATCCGCGAGCGCGGGGGCGTACCGCTGCCCTGCGACTTCAACCTGAAGGCCACCCAGTGGGGCGACCCCGTCACCGACGACATGCACGAGGTGCTGGAGCGAGCCGACGCCGTCGTCGCCACCGGGATGACCCTGGGCAACGGCTCGTTCGACACCATCCTGGAGCGCTGCCGGTCCCGGGGCGTCCCGCTGGTCGTCTACGCGCAGAGCGGCAGCGCGGTGGCCCGGGCCTTCCTCGGGTCCGGGGTGACGGCCCTGTCCGCAGAACCGTTTCCCTTCTCCCAGTTCAGTGCCGGGGAGACCGTCCTGTACCGCTACCGGACGGCGGACCGCGCATGATCCCCGCCACCCGTACCGCGCCCGCCCGTACCGTCGCCGCTCCCGGTGCCCTCCGCGCGGGCAGCGGGCGCGCCCCCTGCCACCACGGCGAGATCCTCCAGGGCGTCTTCCTCGACGGCGCCGGACGCCGCTGCGCGGGCCTGGTCACCCTCCCCATGGCCGGCCCCGGCAGCCGTGCCCGGTTCCACCCCCGGCCCGGGACGGACCCGGGGGCCCTCACCGTCGTACCCGCCGGCCGGACCAAGGCCGCCCGGGCCGCCGCCCTCGCGGTCGCGGAGTGCGCGCGGCGGTCCGGGAGGCCGCCCTGCGGCGGCGAGTTGCGGCTCACCGGCGGCGTCCCGGTGGGCCTGGGCATGGGCAGCTCCACCAGTGACGTGATCGCCGCCGTGCGCGCGGTCGCCGACGGGTACGGGCTGCGGCTGCCGCCGGACACGGTCGCCGGGCTGGCCGTACGCGCGGAACTGGCCTGCGACCCGCTGATGCTGGACGGCCGGCCGGTGCTCTTCGCCCAGCGCGAGGGCCGCGTCCTGGAGGTCCTCGGCCCGGCCCTGCCGCCGCTGGTCGTGGTGGGCTGCGCCCTCGGCGGGGGCGCGCCCGTGGACACCCTGTCCCTGCCCGTACGCCCGCCCGCCGAGGCCGGCGCGGACGAGGTACGGGCCTTCGAGCGGCTGCGCGCGCTGCTGCGCCGGGCGGTCGCCACCGGCGACGTACGGCTGCTCGGCGAGGTCGCCACCGCCAGCGCCCGGACCGGCCAGCGCGTGCTGGCCCACCCGGAGTTCGAGGCGCTCACCGCTATCGCCCGGCGGGTCGGGGCGGCGGGCGTGCAGATCGCGCACAGCGGGGCCGTGGCGGGCCTGCTGCTCGACCCGGCCGCACCCGGCCTGCGGCACCGCGTGCGCTCCTGCCTGCGCGCCCTGGACGCCCACGGCATCCCCGCCACCCGGACCTTCACCACCACCGAGGAGATCCCGAATGGACCAGCACATCGCGGAGGCGGTCGGCCGGCCGGACCTGGTACGGCTCGACGACCGGCTCGTCTGCCTGCGCTTTGAGACGATGAAGGCGGTCTCCGCCCTCGCGGCGGTGCGCCACCTGCTGGACACCGGCGCCGTGCGGCGCGGCGACACCCTGCTGGACAGCTCCAGCGGGATCTACGCGTACGCCCTCGCCCTCGCCTGCCACCGGTACGGCATGCGCTGCCACATCGTCGGCTCGACGACGGTGGACCGCACCCTCGGCGTCCAGCTCGCCGTGCTCGGCGCGACGCTGGAGCGGATGGAGCCGTGCAGCGACCTCAAGCTGGACCAGAAGCGGCGGGTCGAGCGGATCCACGAGATCCTCGCCGAATACCCCGAGTACCACTGGATGCGGCAGTACCACGACGACGTCCACTACCTCGGCTACCGGGCCGTCGCCGACCGGATCAGGGAGGCGGTCGGCGACGGCCCGCTCACCCTCGTCGGCGGGGTCGGCTCGGGCGCCTCCACCGGCGCCCTCGCCCGCTACCTCCGCGCGGGCCAGGGCGGCGGCGCGGACGTGGAGCTGGCCGGCGTACAGCCCTACGGCAGCGTCACCTTCGGCGCGGAGCACGTCAGCGACCCCGAGATCATCATCGCGGGCATCGGCAGCTCCATCCCCTTCGGCAACGTGGCGCACGAGCTGTACGACACCCTGCACTGGATCTCCTTCGACGCGGCCCTCGCCGGCGGAGTCGACCTGCTGCGCCGGCACGCGGTCTTCGCGGGGCTGTCCACCGGCGCCGGCTACCTGGCGGCCCGCCACGAACTGGGGCGCGCCCCGGAGCGGACCGTCGTCTTCGTCGCGGCCGACACCGGGCACCGCTACGTCGACTCCGTCTACGCCCGCCACCGCGAGGCCGCCCGCATCGGCGACCTCGTACCGTGCGAGGTCACCGGTGCGGACGAGCTGTGCCTGCCGTGGTCCCGGATGCGCTGGAACCGCCGGCCGGACCCCCGGGGGCTCACGGTGTCCGGGTCAGGTAGCCGCCCATGGAGGTGAAGTACTCGGTCGCGGGCAGCTCGCGTCCGTCCTCGGTCCGTACGCGCGTGACGGCCAGGCCGTGGTTGCGGCCGGTGGCGGCGTCGGCGCCGGCGACGATCACCACGCCGTCGTCCTCGCGGTAGAAGATCCGGCCGGGCGTGCCGCCGTACCGGGCGCGGGAGACCGCGGCGGCCAGGACCTCGACGCGCCGGCCCCTGTGGAAGGTGAAGGCGCTGGGGTACGGGTCGGACTGGGCGCGGACCAGGCGTTCGAGGGTCTCCGCGGGCCAGGTCCAGTCGATCCGGCCGTCCTCGACGGAGCGCTTGTGGAAGAAGCTCGCCTGCGAGCGGTCCTGGCGGGTGAACTCCCGCTGCCCGGAGGCGATCAGCCCGAGCGCGCCGATGGTGACCGGGGCGATCAGGTCGACGGTCTTGTGGAAGAGGTCGGTGGCGGTGTCCGCAGGTCCGACCGGGACCGCCTCCTGCCGCACGATGTCGCCGGCGTCGAGCTCGTCGTTCATCATGTGCGCGGTGACGCCCACTTCGGTCTCCCCGTTGATCAGGGCCCAGATCAGCGGGGAGAACCCGGCGTACTTCGGGAGCAGCGAGTCGTGCACGTTCAGCGTGCCGTGGCGGGGCAGGCCGAAGACGCGCGGGGGGATCCAGGTCCGCCAGTTGTTGGCGACGATGACGTCCGGGTCGGCGGTCCGGAGGCGCTCGAACAGCTCGTCGTCGTCGGGGCGGTTGCGCAGCAGTACCGGGACGCCGTGCTCCTCGGCGAGGTCGGCGACGGAGTCGCTCCAGATCTTCTCGTAGACGTGCTCGCTCTTGGGATGCGTGACGACCAGTACCACGTCGTGCTCGGAGTCCAGGAGGGCTTGCAGGGTGCGGTGCCCCCAGGTCTGGTAGCCGAACATGACGACCCGCATGGAGTTCCTCCTCAGCGCAGGGGGTTGGCCGCCGGTCAGTTAAGCAAGGCTTGCCTAAGCGCGCAACGGGGCGCATTGGGGGGCGTGTTGGCTTCCGTGTGCTCCCGCCGGCCCGCTCCGGCCCCTCGACAGCCCCAAGAGAATCAGCTTAGCCTTACCTAAGTTTCGGGCCGGGGCCTTGGCCGGCGGTCCCGCGTCCCGTATTTCCCCATTGCTCGACCAACGGCCGCCGCGCGGCGCTGCGGCCGCCCCCGCACGATGGGAGTGACATGGCACAGGCTCGTCCCGGCGACGCCCCTCTGATCCACGACCTCGTAGGCATCGGCTTCGGACCGTCCAACGTGGCCATGGCGATCGCGCTCAGCGAGCACAACGCACGCGTCGGCAGACAGGACGCGATCACCGCCCAGTTCTTCGAGGTCCAGCCGCGCTTCGGCTGGCACCGCGGCATGCTCATCGACGACGCCACCATGCAGGTGTCCTTCCTCAAGGACCTGGTGACCCTGCGGAACCCGGCCAGCGAGTTCAGCTTCCTGTGCTACCTCAAGAGCAGGGGCCGGCTGGTCGACTTCATCAACCACAAGAGCCTCTTCCCCCTGCGGGTGGAGTTCCACGACTACCTGGAATGGGCCGCGGCCCAGGTCGACGACATGGTCTGCTACGGCCACGAGGTCGTGGGCGTGACCCCCGTCCTATCCGGCGACGGGGTCGTGGAACACCTCGACGTCACCGTCCGCTCGGGGGAGGGCCTCGCCCTGCACCGGGCGCGCAACCTCGTCATCGGCACCGGGCTGCGCCCCTTGATGCCGGAGGGCGTGGAACGCACGGAACACGTCTGGCACACCTCCGAACTCCTGACCAGGGTCGAGGAGATGGCCGGGTCCGCGCCCTCCCGGTTCATCGTCGTGGGCGCGGGGCAGAGCGCCGCGGAGAACGTGGCCTACCTGCACCGCCGCTTCCCCGGTGCCGAGGTCTGCGCCGTCTTCACCCGCTACGGCTACAGTCCCGCCGACGACAGCGGCTTCGCCAACCGGATCTTCGACCCGGAGGCGGTCGACGAGTTCTTCACCGCCCCCGAGGACGTCAAGCGCGGCCTGATGGACTACCACCGCAACACCAACTACTCCGTGGTGGACATCGACCTGATCGACGACCTGTACCGGCAGATGTACCAGGAGAAGGTCCTCGGGACCGAACGCCTGCGCTTCCTCAACGTCTCCCGGCTGACGGAGGTGAAGGAGGACCCCGCGGCCGGGGTGCGGGCCACCGTGCGGTCGCTCGTCACCGGCGAGGAGACCCCCCTGGACGCTGACGCCGTGGTCTTCGCCACCGGCTACCGGCCCGCCGACCCCCTCGGCCTCCTCGGCGAGGTCGCCGGCCGCTGCCTGCGCGACGACGAGGGGCGCTTGCGCGTCGAACGCGACTACCGCATCGGCACCGACCCCGGCGTGCGCTGCGGCATCTACGTGCAGGGCGGAACCGAACACACGCACGGCATCACCTCCTCCCTGCTGTCCAACACCGCCGTCAGGGTCGGCGAGATCCTCGGCTCCCTCCTGGGCCGCAGCCCCGGACCGGGACCCGGCTCCGGCACGGCCCGGACCGTCGCGGACGGCACCGGCAGCACCGCCCGCTAGCGGAAGGTGGCCTACTCGGAGATGGGCACGACGAGCGCGATGGAGCGCCCCGCGCCCGGGGGCGCGCCCCGGGCGCCGCGCCGGCGGCGGGCGGCGGGGCCGGGCACGCTGGTGGCGGTCCTGCTCGTGGCGGCCGTGGTGTCGCTGGCCGTGGGCGCCCGCGCGCTCACTCCCGCGGAGGTGTGGCAGGGGCTGTTCGCGGGGCAGGAAGCCGACCGGAGGCTGACCGAGATCAGGCTCATCGTGCAGACCGTACGGGTGCCCCGGACGGTCCTCGCGATCGTGGCCGGAACCGCCCTGGGGGCCGGCGGGGCGCTGATCCAGGGGTACACGCGCAACCCGATCGCCGACACGGGGCTGCTGGGGGTGAACTCGGGCGCCTCGTTCGCCGTGGTGACGGTGATCGCGGAGTTCGGATTCACCAGCCCGTTCCAGTACGTCTGGTTCGCCTTCCTGGGGGCGGCGGTCGCAGGGGCCGTCGTGTTCGGGCTGGCGAGCATCGGGCGGGGGGCCGGCAATCCGCTGACCCTGGCACTGGCGGGGCAGGGGGTCACGGTGTTCCTCGCGGCGATGACCACAGCGGTCGCGCTGTCGGACCAGGCCTCGCTGAACGCGCTGCGGTTCTGGAACGCGGGCTCCGTGTCCGGGGTCGGCTTCGCTGTCATCGGGCCGGTGGCGGCGTTCGTCGCCGCCGGGCTGGTACTGGCCCTGGCCACCCTGCCCGCGGTCAACCTGCTGAACCTGGGGGACGACGTGGCGCGGGGGCTCGGCGTGAACACCACGCTGGTCCGGAGCGCCGGCATCGTCGCGATCACCCTGCTGGCGGGCGCGGCGACGGCGGCCTGCGGCCCCATCGCGTTCCTCGGCCTGATGGTGGCCCACGTGGCCCGGTACCTGACCGGTCCGGACTACCGCCGGCTGGTGCCGTACGCGGGCCTGCTCGGCGCGATCGTCCTGCTGGTCTGCGACATCGCGGGACGTCTGGTGGTGCGGCCCGGCGAGCTGGACGCGGGGGTCCTGGTGGCCCTGCTCGGGGCGCCGTTCTTCGCGGTGCTGGTGTGGCGCGGAAAGTTCAAGAGCGCGTGAACGGGGCGGACATGAGGGCAGTGGTGGCGCCGGGGGTGCGGCTCGGCCGGGTGTCGTTCGTCTGGCGGCCCTGGATCGCGGCGGCCACCGTGCTGCTGGCCGCGGCGGTCTTCCTGCTGGCCTGCCTGTCCATCGGCGTCGGGGAGTTCCCCATCGCCCTGCCGCAGGTGGTCGCCACCGTCCTCGGCGGCGGCGAGCGGGTCGACCAGTTCGTGATCATGGACCTGCGGATGCCGAGGGCGCTGGCCGGGCTGGTCGTGGGCGTCGCCGTGGGGGTGTCCGGGGCGATCACCCAGTCCGTCGCGCGCAACCCGCTGGCCAGCCCGGACATCCTGGGGATCACCGGGGGCGCCGGCATGGTGGCGGTCTTCCTGGTCACGGTCTCCGGCGGGGCCGCCGCGGCCGTCGCCGACGCCGTGGGCCTGTCCGCGGCGGCGCTCGCGGGCGGGCTCGGCGCGGGCCTGCTGGTCTACTTCCTGGCGTGGCGGCGCGGGGTCGACGGATTCCGGCTGATCCTGGTCGGCATCTCGGTGAGCGCCGTGACGGAGGCGGTCACGACCTGGCTGCTGGTCACGGCCGACATCAGGGACGTGGCCCGCGCGCAGGCGTGGCTGATCGGCTCGCTGGACGGCCGCTCGTGGGGCGAGGTCCGGGTGGCGCTCTGGTGCACGCTCGTGCTGCTGGGCGTCGTGGCGTGCGCGGCGTTCCAGTTCAAGCCGCTGCACCTGGGTGACGAGGTCGCCGCCGGGCTCGGGGTGCGCTACTCGGCCGTACGGGCCGTGCTGCTGCTGTGCGCGGTGCTGCTGGCCGGTGTCGCGGTGAGCGCGGCGGGCCCGGTTCCGTTCGTCGCGCTGGTGGCGCCGCAGGCGGCGATGCGTCTGGCGAGGTGCCCGACACCGCCGTTGGCGGCCTCCGGGCTGGTGGGGGCCCTGCTGCTGATCGGGGCGGACCTGGTCGCCCGTACGGCGCTGCCCGTCACCCTTCCCGTCGGCGTGGTCACGGCCGCGATCGGCGGTCCCTTCCTCGTATACCTGCTGGTGCGGGCCAACCTCCGCCAGGGCCTGTCCTAGCCGTCACACATTCGGGCACACACGGAACAGGGGGACTCGTGGCCGCAGAGCACGACACCGGGGGCGCTTCCGGGGCCGGTGGCGCCTCCCGGCTGGCAGCCAGGGGCGTCACGGTCGGGTACGGCGGCCGGACCGTCATCGAGGACCTCGACGTGGTGATCCCGCCGGGGGTGGTCACCACCATCATCGGACCCAACGGCTGCGGGAAGTCGACCCTGCTGCGGACCCTGTCGCGGCTGCTGAAGCCGACCGGCGGGACCGTGGTGCTGGACGGGGAGGACATCGGCCGGCTCCGCACCAGGGACGTGGCGAAGAAGCTCGGCCTGCTGCCGCAGGCACCGGTCGCGCCGGAGGGGCTGACCGTGTCCGACCTGGTCACCCGGGGCCGGCACCCGCACCAGGGCTGGCTTCGGCAGTGGTCCTCGGACGACGCCGCCGTGGTGGAGCGGGCGCTGGCCATGACCGGGGTGTCCGACCTGGCCGACCGCCCGGTGGACACCCTGTCCGGCGGGCAGCGCCAGCGCGTCTGGATCTCCATGACGCTGGCCCAGGGCACCGACCTGCTGCTGCTCGACGAGCCGACCACCTACCTCGACCTCGCCCACGCCGTCGACGTGCTCGACCTGGTGGACGACCTGCACGAGGGCGGCCGCACGGTGGTCATGGTGCTCCACGACCTCAACCTCGCCATCCGCTACAGCGACAACCTCGTGGTGATGAAGGCGGGTTCGGTCCTGGCGCAGGGCCACCCGCGCGAGATCGTCACCACCGCCCTGCTGTACGAGGCGTTCGGCCTGCGCGCGGAGGTCATCGACGACCCGGTGGGCGACCGCCCGCTGATCGTCCCGATAGGCCGCGCGCACGTACGGCGCGGCCCCGCTCGGACATAGATACGGGGCCAACTAAGGCTAGGCTGCCCTTAGTTGGAGCGCTAGGGTTTGGCTGCCCCCGGGCGGCAATGCAACGGACGGCACGAGAGCAAGGGATCGCGGATGCCCCTCCAGCGAACGGCACCACGTACGAACCCGCGGCGGCGCCCTGCCGCCGCCCTGTCCGCAGCGGCCCTCGCGGCCGCCCTCCTCGCCGGATGCGGCTCCGGCCCGGCCGCCGACAAGGGCGGCGACGCCCCCGCCGCCGCGACCGGCGCCTTCCCGGTCACCGTCGAGCACGCCTTCGGCACCACCGAGGTCGCCAAGGCCCCCCGCCGGGTCGTCTCCGTCGGCTACACCGACGACCAGGCCGTCCTGGCGTTCGGCATCAAGCCCGTGGGCATGGTCGACCAGTACCCCAACCCGCCGGGCACCAGCCCCGACGTCAACACCCAGTGGCCCTGGGTCAAGGACAAGTGGGGCGACACCCGCCCCGAGGTCGTCATGAACAACGGCGACACCGCCCCCAACTACGAGAAGATCGCCGCCCTGCGCCCGGACCTGATCATCGCCGTCTACTCCGAGATCGACCGGGCCGCCTACGACAAGCTCTCCAAGATCGCCCCCACGGTGGGCCGTACCAAGGCCGAGAAGGAGCCGTTCAGCGCCCCCTGGCAGGACAACGCCGTCCACATCGCCAAAGCCCTCGGCCAGGAGCGGCAGGGCGCCGCACGCGTGAAGGGCATCCAGGACCGGCTCGACGCGGCCCGCGGGGCCCACCCCGAATTCGCGAACCAGACGGCCGTGGCGCTGTCCTGGTACAAGGACGCGGCGGCGCCGTTCACCACCACCGACGTACGCGGACGGCTGGTGACGGGCATCGGCTACAAGGGGCAGACCGAGATCGACAAGATCGCGGGCGGCAAGTTCTTCACCGTGCTCTCCCCGGAGCGGATGGACCTGATCGACGTCGACCGCATCTTCGTGATCAACGACAAGGCGGACCAGGAAGCCCTGAAGAAGTCCGAGCTGTTCGCCAACCTGAAGGCCGTCAAGAACGGAAAGGTGTCCTACCTCCTCGACAGCGAGGGACCCGCCGTCGGCGCCGCCATGTCCCAGGGCACGCTGCTCTCCCTGCCCTACGCGATCGACGAACTCGTCAAGTCGGCCGGCTAGGCGTGAGCACCACCGGAACCCGCCCCGCCCCGTCGGCCCTGCGCACGACGACGGGCCGCGAGGCCGCCCGCTGGGTCGCGGCGCACTGCCGCGAGAGGCCCTGGCTGACCTCCGCCACCGTGCTCACCACGGTGGCGGGGGCCGCGCTCCAGGTGCTCCCGCTGCTGCTGCTCGGCCGGGTGGTCGACGCCGCGGCCGCCGGCGGACCGCGCTCGGTCCTGTTCCGCACCGGCGCGGTGATGGCAGCCGCCGCCCTGCTCGGCGCGGTCGCCGCCGCCCTCTCCACGTACCTGGTCGGACGGCTCGGCGCGGACCTGCTCGCCCGGCTGCGCGAGGGCGCCGTCCGCGCGGTCCTGGGCATGCCCAGCGCCCGGATCGAGCAGGTCGGCCGGGGCGACGTCCTCTCCCGGGTCGGCGACGACGTCGCCGTGCTGTCCCGGGGCATCCGCTCGGCCGTGCCCACGGTGTTCTCCGCCGGCGTGCTCGTCGTCATCGCCACGGCCGGCATGTTCGGCCTGGACTGGCGGCTCGGCCTGGCCGGCGCCGGCGCGCTGCCCGCGTACGCGCTCGCCCTGCGCTGGTACCTGCCCCGCTCCGCCCCCCTCTACCGCAGGCAGCGCGCCGTCCAGGCCGACCGGGCACAGGCCCTGATCAGCGGTCTGGACGGCATCGACACGGTCCGGGCCTACCGGCTCGAAGACGCCGTCCGCGAGAAGGTCACCGCCGAGTCCTGGCGGGTGCGCGAGCTCGGCATCGAGGTGTTCCGGCTCTTCGGCCGCTTCGTCGGCAGGGAGAACCGCGCCGAGTTCATCGGACTGGTGCTGATCATCGTGGTGGGGTACGCCCTGCTGGAGGCCGGCGCCGCGACCCTGGGCGAGGTGGCGGCGGCCCCCCTCGTGTTCCACCGGCTCTTCACCCCGCTCGGCTCCATCATGTTCACCTTCGACGAGGCTCAGAAGTCCGGCGCGAGCCTGACCCGGCTGGTCGGAGTGCTCGGCGAAGGCGCACCGGACCGGCTGGTGGGTGCGCCCGCGGTCGCACCCGCGGAGGCCGGCGCCCACCCCGTCACGGTCAAGGGGCTGACCTTCACCTACCCCGGCGCCGAGGAGCCGGTGCTGCGGGACGTCGACCTGGCGATCCCGGCGGGCGGCTCGCTCGCCCTGGTCGGCGCGACGGGCGCGGGCAAGTCGACCCTCGCCGCCCTCGTCGCGGGCATCGGGACCCCGCAGACCGGCTCGGTGCACATCGGCCCGACCGACCTCGCCGACCTCGACGAGGCGGGGGCCCGGGCCCTGGTGAGCATCCTGACCCAGGAGACGCACGTCTTCTCCGGGACGCTCGCCGACGACCTGCGCCTCGCCGCGCCGGGGGCGTCCGACGCCGAACTGGCGGACGCCCTGCGCACGGCCGGCGCCGCCGAGTGGGCCGGTGCCCTGCCCGAGGGGCTGGACACCGCGGTCGGCGAGGGCGGTGAGCGCCCGGACGCCACCCTGGTCGCCCGGATCGCCCTCGCCCGGCTGGTGCTCGGCCGTACGCCCGTGGTGGTGCTCGACGAGTCCACGGCCGAGGCGGGCAGCGAGGGCGCGGCCGGACTGGAACGGGCCGTGCGCGCCGCCTGCGCCGGCCGGACCACCCTGTTCGTGGCGCACCGGCTGACGCAGGCGATGGCCGCGGACCGGATCGCCGTACTGGACGCGGGACGGGTCGCCGAACAGGGAACCCACGAGGAACTGGTGGCCCTGGGCGGCCGGTACGCGGGCCTGTGGCGGGCCTGGCGAGAGGGAAGCCGGCCCACCTGATCCGGTGGGCCGCCGCAAGGCAACCGAAGGGGCGTTGAGTCTTTGATGACCGAACCGACCGCTCGTCTCGTGCGGCTTTCTCCCACCCGGCTGGCCGGTGTGCGCCGGCGGGCCGGCGACCAGGGCGACCACGGCGACAGGACCATCGCCACGGCCTGCGCCATCGGGCTGTCGTACTGGGCGACGGGCCGCGGCCCCGACGGCACGGCGCTCACCCCGAGCACCCCGTTCACCGACGTCCTCGCCCTGGCCGGCCGCGGCGGTGCCGCGCCGGCCGGCTGGGAGGTCGGCGCGGACGGCCGGAGCATCGCCGTCCCCGAAGGCGTCGGACCGGCCGACGCGCAGCGGGCCCTGGACGACCTGGCCGACTTCCCGGCCCGCCCCCTCGGCACCATCGGCCCGGGCGGCGCGGCGGAGCGGGCCGCGGTCCTGGCCTCGTGGAACGACACCGGCGCAGAGCGGGCCCGCCCGACCGTCGTGGAGCTGTTCCGCGAGCAGGCCCGGAGGAGGCCGGACGCCGTCGCCGTCGTGGACGGGCACCGGACGCTGACCTACGGCCGGGCCGCGGAACTGGCCGCCCAGCTGGCCCACCACCTGACCGAGCACGGCGTCACCGCCGAACAGGCCGTCGGCATCTCCCTGCCCCGCTCCGCCGACATGGTGATCGCCCTGCTCGGCGTGCTCCAGGCCGGGGCCGCGTTCGTGCCCCTCGACCCGCAGTGGCCGGCCGCCCGCAGAGCCGCCGTCATCCAGGACGCCGGCGTGGTGCTCCAGCTCAACGACTCCGGCGAACACGACCCCGCCGAACCGGAGGCCGTGGCCGTCGACCTCGGCGACTGGCAGTTCGCCTCCCACCCAGCCGACGGGCCCGCCGCCCCCGTCCCCGGCGCCGCCCTCGCCTACGTGATCTTCACGTCGGGATCGACCGGCCGGCCCAAGGGCGCGATGATCCGGCACGAGGCGATCAGCGAGCGGCTGCTCTGGCAGAGCCGGGAGGTCCTGGGCTTCGGCCCCGACGACGCGTCACTGTTCAAGGCCCCGCTGTCCTTCGACATCTCCGTCAACGAGATCTTCCTGCCGCTCGTCACCGGCGGCCGCCTGGTGGTCCTGCGGCCCGGAGGCGAACGCGACCCCCACCACCTGCTCGGCGTCATCGCCGAGCAGCGCGTCACCTTCACCTACCTCGTGTCCTCCATGCTGGACGTGCTCCTGGAGATCGCGGGCGACTCCGGGCGGCTCGACAGCCTGCGGCACGTCTGGTGCGGCGGCGAGGTGCTCACCCCCGAGCTGTACGAACGCTTCCGCGCCCGGCTCGGCATACCCATGTACCACGGCTACGGCCCGGCCGAGACGACGATCGGCGTCTCCCACGTCGTCTACCGGGGCGCCGCCGAACGCCTCACCACCTCCATCGGCAAGGCCAACCCCAACACCCAGCTGTACGTCCTCGACGAGGAACTGCGTCCCGTCCCCGTCGGCGTCGGCGGCGAACTGTACGTGGGCGGCTTCCTCCTCGGCCGCGGCTACGCGGGCGCCCCCGGCCTCACCGCCTCCCGCTTCGTCGCCAACCCCTTCGCCGCGGACGGCTCCCGCCTCTACCGGACCGGCGACCTCGCGCGCTACGCCCCGGACGGCTCGCTGGACTTCCTCGGCCGGGCCGACAACCAGGTCAAGATCCGGGGCATGCGGCTGGAGACCGAGGACGTCGAGGCCGGCCTCGCCGAACACCCCGAAGTCCGACACACCTGCGTCGTCGCGCGGAAGAACGCGGCCGGCGCCACCCACCTCGTCGGGTACGTCATCCCGGCCGCCGGAAGCGAACACCTGCGGGCCGGCGAGGTCAGGGACTGGGCCGCCGCGCACATGGTGGAGTACATGGTCCCCGCGCACGTCGTCGTGCTGAAGGAGTTCCCCCTCACCGCAAACGGCAAGATCGACCGGGACGCGCTGCCGGAACCCGAGACCGGATCCGGCCCGCTGCTCGCACCCGCCACCGAGAACGAACGCCTGGTCTGCGCGGCGGTCGCCGCCGTGCTCCGGCTCGACGAGGTCGGCGTCGACCAGGACTTCTTCCGGCTCGGCGGGGACAGCCTCCTGGCGATCTCCCTGCTGAGCGCCCTGCGGGACGCCGGACTGCACGTCACGGCCCGGCAGATCTTCACCCACGGCGTCGTCGGGGACCTGGCGGCGGTGGCCGGCCGGGCGGTCGCGGCCCCCGTGGACGACGGTGACACGCCCACCGGCCCCGTGACCGGATCGCCGATCGTGCGGTGGCTCGGCGGGACCACCGACGCGATCGACGGCTTCGTCCAGTCGGTGGTGCTCGACACCCCCGCGGCGCTCACCGCCGAAGCCCTCGACCGGATCCTGACCGCCGTGCTGCGGCGGCACGACATGCTGCGCGCCCGCCTGGTACGCGGCGACCGCTGGAGCTTCGACGTCCCCGGGGCCGACCCGGTCCGCGCCCGGTGGGAGGAGAGCGACCGGCCCCTCGACGCGTGCGTGGCGCTCGCCACCGCCGGACTGGACCCCGAGGGCGGGGTGATGCTGCGCGCCGTCTGGCGCCGCGCGGAACGCCAACTGGTCCTGGTCGTCCACCACCTGGTGATCGACGGGGTGTCCTGGCGGATCCTGCGCGACGACCTCGCCGCGGCCTGGCGGCAGACCGCCGCGGGCGGCCCGGTCGAACTCCCCCCGGTGGCCACGTCGTTCCGTCGCTGGACCCAGCTGCTGGAGCGCGCCGACTTCGGCGCCGACCGGGACCACTACCGGCGGCCGCTGCCCGCACCGGACGCACCGCTCGGCCGGCGCGCCCTGTCCGCAGCCGACACCGTCGCACGGGAGCGGGCGGCGACCGTCACCGTCGGCCCCGGCGTCACGGCCGCCCTGCTCGGCACGGTCCCCGCGCGGTTCCACACGGGCCCGCGTGCCGTACTGCTCACCGCGCTCGCCGTCACCCTGGCCCGCTTCCGCCGCCGGCTCGGGCAGGACCAGACGTACGCGCACATCGAACTGGAGGGCCATGGACGCGAAGGCGGCCTGCTGGCGGACACCGCCGGCTTCGAGCCCGAACTGTCGCGCACCGTGGGCTGGTTCACCACCCTCTTCCCCGTGACCGTGGACCCGGGATCCGCCGCCGACCCCACCGCGCCCGAATACCTGGCCGCCGCGCTCAAGGCGGTCAAGGACGACCTCGCCCGGGTCCCCGGCAACGGCCTCTCCTACGGCGTCCTGCGCCACCTCGCCGGCACGGCCTTCGACGCCCCCGCCCCCCAGGTGCTGTTCAACTACCTGGGCCGGTCCGGCGCCGGAACCCCCGGTGACTGGGAACTCGCCGGGACGACGAGCCAGTTGGGCGAGCGGCGCGACCCGCGGATGCGGCTGCCGCGCGCCCTGGAGTTCAACGCCGTCGCCCAACCGGACCCGGCCGGCGGCTACGAGCTCGCCACCACCGTCACCTGGCCCGAGGGGATGTTCACCGACGAGGACGTCGAAACCCTCACCGGCTGGTTCCGGGAGGCCCTCACCGGACTGGCCGGCCTGGCCCCGCTCGGCCTGGGCGGCCGCTCGCCCGGCGACTTCCCCCTGGTGCCGCTCACCCAGGACGACGTGGACGGCCTCGACGGGCCCGCCCTGCGGGACGTACTGCCGCTGACCCCGCTCCAGGAAGGCCTGTACTTCCACTCCGTCTTCGACGACGACTCCCCGGGCAGCTACGTCGAGCAGCAGCTGCTGACCCTGGAGGGAGAGGTCGACCCCGGCCGGCTCGCGGCGGCCGCCACCCGGCTGCTCGCGCTCTTCCCGAACCTGGCCGCCCGCTTCACGGACCTCGCCGACGGCCGGGTGGTCTCCGTACTGGAAAGCGGCGTCCACGCCCCGTTCACCACCCTGGACCGCCCCGCCGCCACCGCCGAGGAGATCAGCGCGTACGCCGAGCGGGACCGCCGGGCCGGCTTCGACCTGGCCACCGGCCCGCTGATGCGGTACACGCTCATCCGCACGGGCCCCGCACGCGGCGTCCTGGTGCAGACCGTGCACCACCTCGTCGCCGACGGCTGGTCCGTGCCGCCGATGCTCCGGGCCCTGCTGGCCGAGTACCACGCACCGGGCAGCGTGCACCCGCGCGGCGGCTTCACCGACTACGTGCGCTGGCTGGCCGGGCGCGACCAGGACGAGAGCGACCGGGTGTGGGGCGAACAGCTCGCCGCCCTGCCCGGCCCCTCACTGGTCGCCGAAGGGCACACCCCCTCCGACCGGTTCGCCGACGCCGCCGCGGACGCGTACGGAGACCCCGAGGCGGCCGCCCGCTCGGCCGGCGTCCCGCTGAGCGCCGCCGTGCACAGCGCCTGGGCGCTCACCCTGGGCGGCCTCCTGCACGGCACGGACGTGGTGTTCGGCTCCACGGTCTCCGGTCGCGACGCCGGCCTGCCCGGCATCGAGGACATGGTCGGCCTGTTCATCAACACCGTCCCCGTGCGCGCCCGGTGGACCGCCGACACCACGGCCCGCGAACTCCTGGACTCCGTGCGCGCACACCAGAGCGCGGTGCTGGCGCACCAGCACGTCTCCCTGGCGCGCATCACCCGGCGGGCGGGCGCCGGCCCGCTCTTCGACACCCTGGTCGTCTTCGACGTCGCCGCCGATCCGGCCGCCCTCGGCGGCCCCGGCGACACCCTCGCCGTCACCGCCGTCGTGAACGAGGGCGCCCCGCACTACCCCCTCACCCTGGTGGTGGAGCGCTCCGCCGAAGGCCGCCCGCGCTTCAACCTGATCCACGACCGCGCACTGCTGCCGGAGGACGGCGCCCGCACGCTCCTGGACACCTTCAACCGCACCCTCACCACCCTGCTCACCCGCCCCGGTGCCCTCGTCGCCGGCCTGGGCACCGCCGACGGGACCCGGCTCCCCGCCGCGACCGCCCGCACGACCCTCGGCGCGCTCTTCGACGCCGCCGCCCGCCGGGACCCGGCGGCGACCGCCGTCACCCACTGCGCCCTGGACGGCGCCACCCGCTCCCTGACCTACGGCGAACTGGCGGACGCGAAGCGGGAACTGGCCGCCGTACTGCGCGCCGCCGGCGTCGGACCGGGCGTACGGGTCGCCGTCGCCGTACCGCGCTCCGTGGAGCAGGTCGTCGCCCTGCTCGCCGTCGTCGGCGCGGGCGGCGCGTACGTACCGCTGGACCTCGCCCACCCCGACGAACGCCTGGAGTTCGTCCTCGCCGACTCCGCCCCGCGGGCCGTGCTGGTCGAGCCCGGGCAGCGGGAGCGCTTCACCCGGCTGCTGGCCCGGGCGGGCGTGCCGGCCCGGCTGCTGGTGCAGGGGGAGGAGCCGGCGGCGGAGACCGCCGCCGGCGAACCCGCGGGGGCGGGCCCGCACGATCCCGCGTACGTGATCTACACCTCCGGCTCCACCGGCAGGCCCAAGGGGGTCGTCGTCACCCACTCCAGCGTGGTGGCCCTGCTGGCGAACACCTGGCACGACATGGACCCCTCACCGGACGACGTCTGGGTGCAGTTCCACTCGTACGCCTTCGACTTCGCGGTCTGGGAACTGTGGGGCGCGCTCGCCCACGGCGGTGAACTGCTCGTACCGGACTACGGCCTGACCCGCTCCCCGGCCGACTTCCACCGGCTGGTCCGCGAGCGGGGGGTGACCGTCCTCAACCAGACCCCCTCGGCCTTCCGCCAGTTCACCGAGGCCGACCGGCGGGCCGGCTCCCCGGCCACCGCACTGCGCCGGATCGTCTTCGGAGGGGAGCCGCTGGACCTCGGACCGCTGCGCGGCTGGGCCGAGCGGCACGGCACGGACTCGCCCGAACTGGTCAACATGTACGGGATCACCGAGACCACCGTCCACGTCACCCACCGGCGCCTGACCGACGCGGACTTCGGCCGGCCCGCCGGCGGCGACGGCGCGAGCCCGATCGGGACCCCGCTCCCCGGCCTGGTCGCCCACCTGCTCGACGACCGGCTCCGGCCGGTGCCGCCCGGCCGGGTGGGCGCCGTGTACGTGGCCGGCGATCAGGTCGCGCTCGGCTACCTGGGCCGCCCGGGGCTCACGGCGGGCCGCTTCGTGGCCGACCCGTTCGCCGGCGACGGCTCCCGCATGTACCACACGGGCGACCTCGCCCGCCGCACCCTCGACGGCGGGCTGGAGTTCGCCGGCCGCGCCGACGACCAGGTCCAGCTCAAGGGCTTCCGCATCGAACTCGGCGAGGTCGAGTCCGAGATCAGGGAACTCGACGGGGTGACCGACGCGGCCGTCACCGCGGCCGGCGACCACCTCGTCGCCCACGTCGTCGGCCCGCTCCCGGGCGGCCCCGACGCCCTCACCGCCGCGCTCTCGGCGCGGCTGCCCGCCCACATGGTGCCCGCCCGGGTCCTGACGGCCCACGCCCTGCCGCTGACGGTCAACGGCAAACTGGACCGCGCTGCCCTGACCGAACGGGCCGCACGGCAGCCGGACCTCCCCGCGGCCCCGGCCGGCCCCGCCCTGGCCGACCTGGTCGCCGTCTTCGGCGACACCCTGCCCGGCACCGCCGTCGACGCCGACAGCGACTTCTTCCGGGCCGGCGGCGACAGCATCCTCGCCATCACCGTCGTCAACCGGGCCAGGGCGCTGGGCCACCCGGTCACGCCCCGGGACGTGTTCCTGCTCCGGACCCCGCGGGCGCTCGCCGAACACCTGGCGGCCGGCACCCCGCGAACCCCGGCCGCACCCGAACCCGCGCCCGCCGCCGTGCAGGACGCAGGCCCCCTCGTCCCCACGCCGATCATCCTGCGCCAACGGGAACTGGGCGGCTCCCTCGCCCGGTTCGCCCAGGCCAGGACCCTCGCCGCACCCGAGGGCACCGGCTTCGCCGACGCCGAGCGCGCCGCGAACGCAGTGGTCGCCGCGCACCCGGTGCTGCGGCTGCGGCTGAGCACCGGACACGGGGTGTGGGCGCTGAGCACCGGACCCGCCCGCGCCGTGGAGGTCGTACGGACGGACACGGCCGACGCGGCGACCGCCGCGAACGAGGCCGCCGGACGCCTCGACCCCGCCGCCGGGAACGTCGTCGCCTTCACCTGGCTGGAGCCCGGCCGGACCCTGGTGGTCACCGCGCACCACCTCGCCGTCGACGCCGTGTCCTGGCTCATCCTGCTGGACGACCTGGCCGCCGCCCTGCGCGGCACCCCGCCCGCCCCGCCGACCACCTCCTACGCCGAGTACGCGCGGGCCCTGGCCCACGGAGCCGCCCCCGGCACGGGCGACCCCGGCACCCCCGGTCCCGGGCACTGGATCCACACCCTCCAGGCCCCGCCGCTGCTGCCCGCCGGACCGCCCGGCCGGACGCGGGTGACCACGGCCGTGCTCCCGCCCGCCGCCGCCGGCTTCCTCACCCGCACCGCCCCCGCCGCCCTCGGCACCGACCTCACCGAACTGCTGTGCGGCGCCCTGCGCACCGCGCTGACCCGCGTCCAGCCCGCCCCCACCGACCTCGCGGTCGACCTGGAGCGGCACGGCCGGCACCCGGTGCTGCCCCACCACGACTACACCCGCACCATCGGCTGGTTCACCTCCATCGCCCCCGTCCGGCTCACCGCCCGCACCGACCCCCTCGCCGCGGCCCGCGAGGCCGCCGAACGCCGGCCCGACGAGGCGGCACACCTCGCCTACGGACGGCTGCGCCACCTCGACCCGCAGACGGCCCCGCTGCTGGCCGCCGCCGGCACCCCGCAGGTCCTGCTCAACTACCTCGGCCGGGGCTGCGAGTCGCAGGCACCGCGCATCACCGGCGGCGAACAGGGCAGCCCGTACGCCGTGGAGGTCAACGCCTGGACCGACGCGGCCACCGGCGGCCTGCACGCCGAGTTCACCCTCGCCGACGGCGTCCCCGACGAGATCACCGGGCACTGGCTCGACGCCCTGGAACTCCTCGTGGAGGCCGCCGGCGCGGACGGGCGCACGGCGCCCGTCACCCCCCTCCAGCGCGGCCTGTTCTTCCAGGCCCAGCTGGGCGGCCCGGCCGGACACTACGTCGCACAGAGCTGGTTCACCTTCGACCGCCCCCTGGACACCGGGGCCCTGGCCGACGCCATGGCCTGGGTGATGGCACGCCACCCGGTCGTCGGCGCCGGCTTCGGCACCGACGACGACGGCAACCCGGTCCAGCTCCTCGCGGCGGGCCGGCGCGCCCCCGTCCGCACGCTCGCCCTCACGACGGACACGGAGGTCGAGGCCCTGCTCGCCCGGGACCGCGACACGGGATTCGACCCGGGCGAGCCGCCGCTGCTCCGGCTGACCGTGGTGCGCCTGCCCGGCGGGCGCGACGGCCTGCTGCTCAGCTACCACCTGCTGCTGTGGGACGGCTGGTCCCGCGAGACCGTGCTGCGCGACCTGTTCGACGCCTACGAGGCCGCCCTCGCCGGGACCCTCACACCACCCGCTCCCGCCGCGCCGGGCTTCGAGGAGTACGCCCGGGCGCTCGCCGCGAAGGACCCCGCCCCGGCGGAACGGTTCTGGGCGGAGCACCTGGCCGGCCTCCCGGGCCCGACCCTGCTCGCCGGAGCGGCACCGGCCCTCGCGGACGGCCTGCCCCGCACCCTCGTCGACACGCTCTCCGCCGAGCGCTCGCAGCGGCTGCGGGAAGCCGCCCGGGCCCACGGCGTCACCCTGAACACGGTGCTGACCGGCGCGTTCGGCCTGCTGCTCGGAGCGCGCACGGGCCGCGCCGACGCCGTGTTCGGCGTGACCGTGTCCGGCCGCGAGGGCGAGGGCCTGTCCGGCGTCGTCGGCGTGCTCCTCAACACCGTGCCCGTGTGGACCCGGCCCCGGCCGGGCGCGACGGCGGGGGAGTACCTGTCGGACGTACAGGCCGCCCGGGTCGCCGCGATGGAGCACGAGCACCTGGGACTCGGCGAGATCCAGCGGGCCGGCGGCCACGACACCCTCTTCGACAACCTGTTCGTGCTCCAGAACTTCCTGGACATGGACGCCTTCGCCGCGATGAACACCCGGCACGGCATCACCGCGGTGCGCGCCGACGACTCCACCCACTACCCGTTCACCTGGGTCGTCACCCCGGGAGAACGGCTCACGGTCAAGCTGGAGTACCGCGACCACGACACACCGGCCGCCCGCCGCCTCCTCGACGACTACCTGCGCGTCCTCGACGACCTGGCCCGCGCGACCGGACCCCTCGGCTCGCTGCCGGGACTGGGCCCCGAGCCCGTGGCGGGCGTACGCACGGACATCGGCACGGACACCGTCGTCGACCGCTTCGACCGCGCGGCGGACCGGGACCCGGAGCGGATCGCGCTCGTCGCCCACGGCCGCGACATGACCTTCGGCCGGCTCCGCGACCGCAGCCGCGAGGTCGCCGGAGTCCTCGCCCGGCGCGGCATCGGCCCCGAGAAGACCGTGGGCATCGCCGTCCCGCGCTCCCTCGACTCGATCGTGGCGCTGTTCGCGGTGCTGCGCACCGGGGCCGCGTACGTACCGCTGGAGCTGGACCACCCCGACGAGCGGATCGCCGCCATCGTCGCGGACGCCCGCCCCGACGCGATCCTCACCGTCAGCGCCGTCGCCCCCCGGCTGGGCGGCGAACTGATCGAGCTGGACCGGCCGCTCCCGGAGGCCGAACCGCTCGTGACGTTCGCCCCCGGGGACCCGTACCGGCTGCGGCACCCCGCGTACACGATCTACACCTCCGGATCGACCGGGCGGCCCAAGGGAGTCGTCACCGAGTACGCCGGGCTCACCAACATGCTGGCCAACCACCAGCGCCGGATCTTCGAGCCCGTGCTCGCCGAACACGGGCACCGCACCTTCCGCATCGCCCACACCGTGTCCTTCGCCTTCGACATGTCGTGGGAGGAGCTCCTGTGGCTCGCCGACGGACACGAAGTGCACGTCTGCGACGAGGAACTGCGCCGCGACGCCCCCCGGCTGACCGCGTACTGCCTCGAACACGGCATCGACGTCGTCAACGTCACCCCGACCTACGCCCAGCAGCTGGTGGCCGAGGGCCTCCTCGACGACCCGGAGCGCCGCCCCGCGCTGGTGCTGCTGGGCGGCGAGGCCGTCACACCGGCCCTGTGGCAGCGGCTCGCAGACACCGGCGGGACCGCCGGCTACAACCTGTACGGGCCCACCGAGTACACCATCAACACCCTGGGCGTCGGCACCTTCGAATGCCAGGACCCGGTGGTGGGCGTGGCCATCGACAACACCGACGTCTACGTGCTCGACCCCTGGCTGCGGCCGCTGCCGGACGGAGTGCCCGGCGAGCTGTACGTGTCGGGCACCGGTATCGCCCGCGGCTACCTCGGCCGGCCCGGCCAGACCGCGCACCGGTTCGTGGCCTGCCCGTTCGGGGCGCCGGGCGAGCGGATGTACCGCACCGGCGACCTGGTGCTGCGGCGGCCCGACGGGAACCTCGCCTACCTCGGCCGCACCGACGAGCAGGTCAAGATCCGGGGCCACCGGGTCGAACCGGGCGAGGTCGAGGCCGCGTTCACCGCCCACCCGGCGGTCCGGTTCGCGGCCGCCGTCGCCCAGCCCGATCCGCAGGCCGGCGGATCCCGCCGGCTGGCCGCGTACCTCGTCCTGGAGGACGGCGCCGACCTGGCGGCGGTCGCCGCCGAGGTGTGCGCCGCGCTGCCGGACTTCCTGCGCCCGACCCACTACGCGCGGGTCGGGGGCATACCGCTGACCGTCAACGGGAAGGCCGACACCAAGGCGCTGCCGGAGGCCAGGCCGCTCGGCGCCCTCACCACGGCGGGGGAACGGGCCCCGCGCCCCGGGACCGAGACCGTGGTCTGCGAATACTTCGCGGAGGCCCTGGACCTGGACGACGACGAGGTGAGCGCGGTGGGCGACTTCGTGTCCCTCGGAGGGCACTCCATGCTGGCGGTGCGGCTGATCGGGCTGCTCCGCCGCGAGTACGGTCCCGTCATCACCATCCGAGACCTGTTCACCCTGCGCACCCCGGAAGCGATTGCCCGCCACCTCGATGAACGCTCCTGACACGCGGGAGCCGCGCACGGGCTCCGACATCCTGCGCACCGCGCTGCGCCGCAACCGCGGCGCGATGGCCCGGGGCACCCTCCTCATGGGCCTCTACCAGGCGGGCGAGACCGCCTTCCCCATCGCGCTCGGCCTGATCGTCGAGCTCGCGCTGCGGGAGCGGAGCCCGGGCGCGCTCGTCCTGTCGATCGCCGCACTGGCCGTGATCATCACGACCGTGTCGCTGTCGTGGCGGTTCGGCATGCGCGTCCTGCAGAAGGCCAACACCACCGAGGCGCACCGCTGGCGGGTCCGCGTCGCGGACTGCGGACTCCAGCCGGTGGCCAGGGACACCGGCCTGAAGTCCGGCGAGGTGCTGACCCTCGCCACCGAGGACGCCGACCAGACCGCCGACATCATCGAGGTGGTGCCCCTGCTGATCAGCTCGCTCGTGGCGGTCCTGGTCGCGGCCGCCGCCCTGGGCCTGGCCGACCTCCGGCTCGGCCTGCTGGTGATCGCCGGCACCGTGGCGATCCTGTCGGTGCTGAGCGTGCTGTCCAAGCGGATCGGCTCCAGTACCCGCGAACAGCAGGCCCGGGTGGCGCGGGCGGGCGCGAAGGTCGCCGACCTGATCACCGGCCTGCGCCCGCTGCACGGGTTCGGCGGCAACCACGCGGCGTTCCGCTCGTACCGGAAGGTCAGCACCGAGGCGAAGCGGCAGGCGGTCACCGTCGCCCGGGTCAACGGCGCGTACGCGGGCACCGCGCTGGCCCTGAACGCGGTCCTCGCCGCCGCGGTGACCCTCACCGCCGGATGGCTGGCCTTCGAGGGCAGGATCACCATCGGCGAGCTCGTCATGGCCGTGGGCCTGGCGCAGTTCATCATGGAACCGCTCAAGCTGTTCTCGGACATGCCGAAGTACGTGATGACGGCGCGGGCCTCCGCCGAGCGCATGGCCCTGCTGGCGGCCGCCCCCCCGGTGGCCGCGCCGGGGACCGGGCGCCCGGCCCCGGGCGCGGACCTGGAGGTCGACGGTGTCCGCCACGGCTCCCTGCGCGGGCTGCGGTTCCGGGTTCCGGCAGGCGAGTTCGTGGCGATCGCCGCCTACCAGCCGCGCGCCGCGGCCGACCTCGCCTCGGTACTGGCCCTGCGGGTGCCGCCCGGCGCGTACGGGGGAGCGGTCCGGCTCGGCGGCCGGGACGTCGCCGGCCTGTCCGTGGAGGCGGTACGCGAGCACCTGCTGGTGAACCCGTACGACGGGGAGATCTTCGCGGGCACCCTCCGTACGAACATCGACCCCTCGGGCACCAGCGGCACGGTCCCCGAGGCCGTCGGGGCGTCGATGCTGGCCGATGTCGTCGCCCTGCACCGGGAGGGGCTCGACCACCCCGTCCGCGACCGCGGCGCGAACCTCTCCGGCGGGCAGCGCCAACGCCTCTCCCTGGCCCGGGCGCTGGCCGCCGACAGCGAGATCCTGGTCCTGCACGACCCGACGACGGCCGTCGACGCGGTCACCGAACAGCTCATCGCGCGGGGCGTCGCGGAGCTGCGCCGGGGCCGCACCACGGTCGTGATCACCAGCAGCCCCCCGCTCCTGGACGCCGCCGACCGGGTCCTCGTCCTGGACGGTGGCGTCATCACCGCCGAGGACACCCACCGCAACCTGCTGGCCGGCGACGCCGACTACTGCCGGGCCGTGGCCCGTTGACCCCGCCTCCCGGGATCAGCCGAGCGCCCAGACGACGTCGCGGAGGAGGGCGTGGCGCCACCCCGCCCGGTCGTGCGCCGAGGCCGAACGCGAGACGCGTACGGCCGCGCCGGCCCGCGCGGCCAGCGTCTCGGTCAGCGCGCAGTGCGGCAGCATCCGCGTCTCGTGCTCCCCGACGTCGAAGGCGACCCGCAGCCCGGACAGGTCGGGGCGCTCGCGCAGCCGCGCGGCGACGGCACCGCCGACCGGCCCGCCCAGCGGGTCCGCCGAGCCCGTCGCGCCGGGCGTCCACCAGAACGACCCCGACTGGCAGGCCACGCGCGACACCAGCTCGGGGAACTCCAGCGCCGCGTACACGGCGCTGAGCCCGCCGAGGCTCTGCCCCGCGACCACCAGCCGGTCCGGGTCCGCCGGCACCCCGGATTCCGCCACCAGCGGCAGCAGTTCGTCCCGGACCGCCTCCCACAGGCGCGGACTGCACGCGAACTCGGCCTCCCGGTCCCTGACCGGGAGGAAGGCGAGCGTGACGGGGGGCGCCGCGCCGGCGGCCACGGCCGAGTCGAAGGCGGCCGTCGCCGGGTGCAGGTACAGCCAGTCGTCCCCGTCGAGCAGCAGCACCAACGGGCCGCCGCCGCCCGCCGGATGGAGGCGTACGGTGCGCCGCCCGCCGGTCCCCCCGGGGACCCAGCGGATCCTGGCGGGGGGCAGCGGCAGCACGGCGTCCGGCCCGAGGTCGGGCCAGTGCGGCTGGGCCGGGGCGTCCGGGGTCGCGGCGATGGACCGGTCGCCGCCCGCGCCGACCGGGTTGGAGGGGTCGGCGTACGCGGAGCCGTCCGCGAGGAACCAGTAGGTCACGCGCAGCCGTTCGGGCATCCACACCTCGGCGTACCAGCAGTCCGTGCCGGCCCACCGGCGCAGCGGCACGGGTTGCGACCAGCTTTCGAAGACCACGTCGGCCGGGGAGCCGCGCCACAGGAACAGGGTCGTCCAGCCGCCGCCGTCGGCCGGCACCGACGTGGGCGGGCCCGCCGTGTCCACGGCGGACCAGAACTCCGCGCCGCCGGGAACGCCGGTAAGTCCGTACGAGGCGAAGGGGCTCCGGGCGCCCTCCGAGGGGCCGTCCACCGCATCCGTGGGGCGCATCGAGGTCTCCTTGTGAGCGGCAAGGGGAACGTCTAAGCTCATCGCAATCAGGTGAGCCTAACCTAATCAGAACGTTCCGGGGAGGCACCGACCGTGAGCACCAATCCGTTCGACGACGCCGAAGGCAGCTTCCTCGTCCTGGTGAACGACGAGGGCCAGCACTCGCTCTGGCCCTCCTTCGCAGCAGTGCCCGGCGGATGGACGCCCGTCTTCGGCGAGGACACCCGGGACGCCTGCCTGGACTTCGTCGACACCCACTGGACCGATCTGCGCCCCCGCTCCCTCGCCGAGTCCGCGGACGCCTGACCCGGGGGAGTCTCGCTCTCCACCAGTTTCACCAGCGCCCGCTTCCTGGCCATGGACCCGGACCGCCCGGACGCCCGCGAACCGGGCGTCCGGCGCGGCCGGATCGTCGGCCTTGACGAGGCCGTGGCCTTCCTTCGGCCACAGCCCGGTGGAGCTCGGCACCTGGCAACTCACCTGGGAACAGGGCCTGTTGCCGATGCGCGCCCAGCTTATGGTCTCCGCCGACCGGCTCCGCCCGGCCGCCGCGCACGAGGCCGACGGGATCCCCCGGGCCCTCGGCCTCGGCCTGCGCACAGGCTTCGGCGACGCGCCTCGGAGTCCGGCAGGCGGACCGGCCCGGACGAGGCCGTCACCGTCGGGGAGGCCTTGTACGCCTCCACCGTCGCCGCGGCCCGCGCCTGCCACTGGGAGCACGTCGCGGGCACCCTCACCCCGGGCAAACGCGCCGACCTGGCCGTTCTCGGCGACGACCCGCGGCGGGTCCCGGTCCCGCGCATCGGCGCCGTCGAGGTGGTCGCCGCGAGGCCGGCGGGTGATCGGGCGCGGGGGCGTGCGTAGCGCCCGCCGGGGTGGGTAGGCGCCCGGCAGGAGCCGCTTCCAGCAGCGGGAGGACCCATGACCCGAAGCGTCCACGAGGTGATGACCTCGAACCCGGTGACCGTCGGGAAGCTGACCTCCCTGGCGGAGGCCGCACGGGTGATGCGGGACGCCGGCATCGGGGACGTCCTCGTCGTCGACGAGGGCCGGCTCCACGGCATCGTGACCGACCGGGACCTCGTCATCCGGGGCATGGCCGAGAACCGGGACCCGGCCGAGACGACCGTGCGCGACATCTGCACCACCGAGCCGCTCACCGTCCGGCCGGGCGACGACGTCCACCAGGCGGTCGCCCTCATGCGCCGGAACGCGCTGCGCCGGCTGCCCGTGCAGACGGAGGACGGGGAACTGGTGGGCGTCGTCACCCTGGGCGACCTCGCGGTCGAGAGCGATCCCGGCTCCGCCCTGGCCGCCATCGCGGCCGCCGAACCCGGCAGCTGAGGCGCGCCACCCGGCGCGGGAGCGAGGGAGGCGCCGCCGTGCACGCGTCCATCCCCCTGGTCTCCGTACCGGACGGCCGGGTGCTGATCCCCGCCGAGGAGGTCACCGGGCTGCTGCGGAACCTCGCGGGGGAGTGGCTGTACACCGTGTACCAGGGCGGGGCCCCGCTCGATCCGAGGACCACCCTCGGCCTGGCCGGCGTACTGATGGCCTTCGCGGACCAGATCGACGTGGAGTGCATCGCGTACCTGCCGGGCACGGAAGAGGAGCCGCCCGGCCGGTGACCGCGTGCCGAACCCGCTGAACCCCTCCCGTGTTACTTCTCGGTAGGGAATGATGGCGGGCGACCACTCACACGGCGGGGGCTGATCAGCGGTGACCACTTTCGACGACCGGACCGGCGACCGGACCAGGGTGCACGCGTTCCGGGACGACGCCTTGGGCGAGCACGACGGCGTCGGCCTCGCCGCCGCGATCCGGCGGGGCGAGGTCTCCGCCGCCGAGGCCGCCCGGGACGCCCGGGAACGGGTCCGCGCGGTCGAGGACCGGCTCAACGCCGTCCAGGCGTACACGGACCCCGCCGCTCCCACGGGCGCGGCGGGCACCGGCGCCTTCGCGGGCGTGCCGACCTTCGTCAAGGACAACACCGACTACCGGGGGCTGCCCACCGGCCACGGCAGCACCGCCTTCCGGCCCGGCCCGGCGCGGCGGCACGCGCCCTTCGCCCGGCAGCTGCTGAGCAGCGGCGTCACCGTGCTCGGCAAGACCCGGCTGCCCGAGTTCGGCTTCAGCCCCAGCACCGAGTACGAGGACGCCGAACCGGTCCGCAACCCCTGGCACACGGGCCGCTCCGCCGGCGGCTCCTCGGGCGGGGCGGCGGCCCTCGTCGCCGCCGGAGCCGTGCCCCTCGCGCACGCCAACGACGGCGGCGGCTCGATCCGGATACCCGCCGCCTGCTGCGGCCTCGTCGGCCTCAAGCCGACCCGCGGCCGGGTCGTGCCGAACGACCAGAGCCGCCGGCTCCCCCTCGACCTCGTCTGCGACGGCATCGTGAGCCGCTCCGTGCGCGACGCCGCCGCCTTCCTCTCCGCCGCCGAGACGTACTGGCGCAACCCCGCGCTGCCGCCCGTGGGCCTGGCCGAAGGCCCCTCGGGGCAGCGGCTGCGCATCGGCTTCCTGGCGGACTCGCCGAACGGCGTCCGGTCCGACGACGCCACCCGGGAGGCGGTCGCCCGTACGGCGGCGGTGCTCCAGGGGCTCGGGCACACCGTGGAGCCGGTGGAGATGGCCATCGACCCCGCCTTCACCGACGACTTCCTCACCTACTGGGGAATGCTGTCCTTCCTCATAGGCGCCACGGGCCGCACCCTCGGCACGGACTTCGACCGCGACCGCATGGACGCTCTCAGCAGGGGGCTGCGCCAGACGTACCTGGAGAACTGGCGGCGCACCCCCGGGGTACTGCGCAGGCTGAAGCGGACCAAGGAGGCGTACGCGGCCGCCTTCCGCGGGCTCGACCTCGTCCTCACCCCCGTCCTCGCCCACACCACGCCGGCGATCGGCCACCTCAGCCCGGCCGTTCCCTATCCGACGCTGATCGAGCGGATCCTCGCGTACGTGGCCTTCACACCGGTCGACAACGTCGTCGGCACCCCTTCGGTCTCGCTCCCCGCGCCGACCACGACGCAGGACGGACTGCCCGTGGGCGTCATGTTCTCCGCCCGCCCCGGCGGCGAGCGCAAGCTGCTGGAGATCGCCTTCCAGCTGGAGGCCGAGCACCCGTTCCGGCGCGTCCAGGACCGGTGACGCACCGCTGATGTGCGGGGGTCCCGACCCGGCGGTAGCGTTGACTCGCATGCGTTCCGTCCGCACCGCTGGGCACGGACCAGCCGGGCAGCTCGGGGAAGTCGGCCGAGGAGCGGGATCGGTATGGCGAAGCACACCCTCAACGCGGCGGCCGCCGCGGCCGCCCTCGCCTGCCTGTCGGCGTTCGGACCGGCGCAGGGCACCGCCGCCGCGGCACCGGCGCAGCCCGCAGGGACCGGCTCGGCGGCGCCGTCCGCACGGTTCGTGCCCGGCCCCTGCCCCAGGACGCCCGAGCCGATCGAGGCGCTGAGCACGGCACGGTGCGGGTACCTGGAAGTCCCCGAGAACCGGGCCCGCCCCGGCGGCCGGACCATCAAGCTGGCCGTGGCGGTCATCAAGGCCGCCTCGGCGAAGCCCGCCCCGGACCCGGTGGTGTTCATGGCGGGCGGCCCCGGCGGCGACACCTTCGACGACATCCCCTTCCTGATCGACTCCGGTCTGAACAAGGACCGCGAACTGATCGTCATGGCCCAGCGCGGCAACCTCTACGACCAGCCGAACCTGGCCTGCCCGGAGATCGACCGGTCCAACGCGGAGGCCGTCGCCTTCGGCTGGGACGCGCCGGAGGCCAAGCAGCTGATGCTGAAGGCGGTCAAGGAGTGCCGGGACCGCCTGACGGCCGACGGGACCGACCTGAGCGCCTACAACAGCACCGAGAACGCCGCCGACTTCGCCGACCTGCGCACGGCCCTCGGCATCGCGCAGTGGAACGTGTACGGGTACTCGTACGGCTCCAACCTGGGCCTCACCTACCTGCGGCTGCACCCCCAGGGGATCCGCTCCCTGGCCATCGACTCGCTCAGCCCCCCGCAGGTCACGATCCTGCCGTGGGGCTGGAGCAGCGCCCGGGAAGGACTCGACGCCGTCTTCGACGCCTGCGCGGCCCAATCCGCCTGCAAGAGCCGCTACCCCGACCTCCGCAAGACCCTGGACGAACAGGTGGCCAAGCTGGAGGCGAACCCCCTGACGCCGGACGCCCGTCCGCCGGGCGGCGGGAACCCGGTGAAGGTCGTCCTCGACGGAGGCACCCTGCTCAACATGATGGTCGGCTTCAACGTCAAGCCCGTCGACCTCCCGGCCGCGATCGAGGAGCTCGGCCGGGGCAACCCGGAGCGCTTCGCCCAGGGCCGCGCGAGGGACTCCGTCGCGGCCGTCGGCCAGACCGCGCACGGACTCACGGAGTCGGTGGCGTGCGGCGAGTGGGTACCGGGCACCTCGGAGCCCGACGTGCTGGCCGCCGGGCGCGAGGCCTTCCCCGGCTGGCCGGAAACGGTCCTGGCCCAGACACCGCAACTCCCCTTCCAGTACGACGTGTGCAAGGTCTGGAACGTCGCCGACAACGCGGCCGAACACCGGGTGGCCACCGTCAGTTCGGTGCCCTCGCTCGTCATCTCCGGGACGTTCGACATGAAGACCGGGGCGAGCTACGCGAAGGACGCCTCCCGCACCCTGTCCCGCTCCACCTCCGTGCTGATCCCCGGGATCGGGCACTGGGTGGTCCCGCAGTCGAAGTGCGCGCAGCAGGTGCTCGCCTCGTTCCTCGCACGTCCGACCGCACCCGACACCGGCTGCGTGGCCGACCTCACGCCGGCCCCGTTCACCATCACCACGAAGTGACCGGGAGGGCAGATGCCTCTCAACCCCACGCCCCGTCGCCGCACCGCGCGACGGCTGCACGCCAGGTCGGCCGCCGTGGCCGCCGGTGTCCTCGTCACGGGCCTGCTCGCGGCGCCCGCCCAAGCGCAATCCGGCACGGGCGCGGACGACGGGCCGGCGATCGGGACGGTCGCCCGGACCGTGGGCGACGCCCGCTTCGAACCCGGGCCCTGCCCCAAGACGGCGGACCCGGTCGCCGAACTCGACGGGGCGCGCTGCGGAACGCTCACCGTGCCCGAGAACCGCACGAAGCCGGACAGCCGGAATATCACCCTCGGCGTCGCGGTCGTCGCGGCGAAGGCCGCCGAACCGAAACCCGACCCGATCGTCTGGCTCGCCGGCGGGCCCGGCGACGACGCGGTCGGAGAGGCGAAGATGGCGGTCGACGGCGGTCTGAACCGCGACCGCGACGTGATCTTCATGTCCCAGCGCGGAACGTACTCGGCCGACCCGGCGCTCACCTGCCGCAACATCGACGAGTTCAACGCGCGCGCGACCGGGCTCGTCTACGACGCGCCGTCCACCGAGCGCGAGCACGTCGCGGCCACGAAGGCCTGCCGCGACAAGTTGGCGGCGAGCGGCGCGGACCTCAGCGCCTACAACGACATCGAGAGCTCCGCCGACCTCGCGGACCTGCGCAAGACGCTCGGGCTCAAGGAGTGGAACGTCTTCGGCATCTCCTATGGCACGCAACTGGCCCTCGTCCACATGCGCCTGCACCCCGAGGGCATCCGGTCCGTGGGCATCGACGGCATCCTGCCGCCCTCCACCGGAGGTTCGGCCGTGACCTGGCAGGCGGCCAAGCAGGGCTTCGGAGGCCTCTTCAAGGCCTGCGCGGACGACCCGGCCTGCAACAGCCGCTACCCCGACCTGGCGGCCACCTTCGAACGCCTCGTCCGTGAACTGGAGGCCAAGCCGGTCACCACCACCGTCACACTGCCCGACGGCAAGAAGCAGGTGAAGGTCGTCCTGGACGGCGGCGCCCTGGTGAACTGGATGACCGCCGCCACGCACGTGGCCCCCCAGGTACCGCGGGCACTCGACGAACTGGCCAACGGCAAGCCCCAGCGGATCGCCGAACAGTGGGCGAGCGGCAAGTACAGCCCCCAGGCCATCGGACGGCTGTCGCACGGGCTCGTCTACGGAGTCTTCTGCAGCGAGTGGACGCCCTACGAGACCGAAGCCCAAGCGCTCCGAGCGGGCGAGGAGGCCTTCCCGTCCTTCCCGGCCTCGGTACAGGCCCAGGCACCGGGGCTCACCTTCCTCCGCCCCGACTGCGACGTCTGGAAGGCCCCCGCGGCGCCCGGCTCCATCCGCGACGTCACGACGAGTGACATCCCCGCCCTCGTGCTCTCGGGCGCGTTCGACGCCCAGACCGCGGCGAGCAACGGTGCGTACGTGGCCCGGACCCTGAGCAAGGCCCACGCCTTCACGATCCCCTACGAACCCCACGTGGTGTTCGCGACGTCGAAGTGCGCCCAGGAGATCACCGTCTCCTTCTTCGACGACCCCGCCGCACCGGACACGGACTGCCTGAAGGGCCTGAAGGCCCCGAAGTTCGAGACCGCGCCCTGACGGCCGGGCGCCCCGCGGGCGGGACATCCGGAACCATCCGGAGTGACGTGCGGCCCGGTCCGGTCCGACAAAATGGTTTGAGCCCTGACCCCGGTACGGACAGGATCGGGGAACACCGATGAGTTCCTCCCGGTGGCGAGGTCTGTCTTCGTGACAGGCCACGCGCGCAGGACGCTCACACGACGGAAGGCACCATGCCAGTACCCCCCGCACTCCCCGCAACGCCCGCCCACCCGCCCGCCCGGGTCACCGCCGTGCTGCGGGTCCTCGTGCTGTCCACGTTCGTCGTCTTCCTCAACGAGACGATCATGGTCAACGCCATCCCGAGGCTCATGCGCGAGTTCGACGTCACCGCGGCGGCCGCCGGGTGGCTGTCCACGGCCTTCATGCTGACCATGGCCGTCGTCATCCCGGTGACGGGGTGGTTCCTCCAGCGCGTGACGACCCGGACCGCCTTCGGCCTCGCCATGGCGCTGTTCCTCGCCGGAACGGCCCTGGCCGCCGCCGCGCCCGCCTTCCCCGTACTGCTGGCCGCCCGCGTCGTCCAGGCCAGTGGCACCGCCGTCATGATGCCGCTGCTCATGACGACGCTGATGACCCTCGTGCCCCCGCACGACCGCGGCCGCGTCATGGGCAACATCACCCTCGTCATCTCCGTCGCCCCCGCCCTCGGCCCCGCCGTCTCCGGCGTGCTGCTGCAACTGGGGAGCTGGCGCCTGCTGTTCCTGGCCGTACTGCCCATCGCGGGAGCCATGGCCGTCTTCGGCCGGCGCACCCTGGTCAACGTCGGCGAGCCGCAGGCCGGCCCGATCGACTGGGTGTCCGTCCCGCTGGCGGCGGCGGGCTTCGGCGCCCTGGTCTACGGCCTGAGCGAGCTCGGCGCCGGGGCCGCCTCCCAGGCCCCCGTGTCCCCGGCGGTCACGACCGTGGTGGGCGCGGTGCTGGTGGCCCTGTTCGCCTGGCGGCAGCTGGCGCTGCAGCGCTCGTCCACGCCGCTGCTCGACCTCCGCGCCCTGACCTTCCGGCACTTCTCCGTGGCGCTCGCCCTGATGTGCCTGTCCTTCATGGGCCTCATGGGCGCGTTCATCCTCCTGCCGATCTACCTGCAGGAGGTGTGCGGCCTGACCTCGCTGCAGACCGGGCTGCTCCTCATCCCCGGCGGCCTGACCATGGGCCTGCTCGGACCGCAGGTCGGCAAGCTCTACGACCGGCTCGGCGCACCGCGCCTGGTCGTGCCCGGAGCCGTGCTCACGGCGCTCTGCCTCGCACTGTTCGCCCTCACGGGCGAGGGGACCTCTCCCTGGCTGGTGCTCGCCCTCCACGTGGCCCTGAGCGTCGGCATGGCGTTCGTCTTCACCCCCGTCTTCACCTCGGGCCTGTCCGTACTGCCGCCGCACCTCTACCCCCACGGCTCCGCCATCCTGGGCTCGCTCCAGCAGGTCGCGGCCGCCGCCGGAACGGCCCTGGTCATCAGCGTCATGTCGGGACACGCCGCCACGGCGGCTGCCGACGGCGCCGACGCCACCGGAGCCCTGGCCACGGGCGTCCGGTGGGGATTCGGCGTCGGCGCCGTACTCGGCGGACTGACCGTGCTGATCGCGCTCCTGGTCCGCACCCCGCCCGTCCCGGAGCCGCCCGCCGGGTCACAGCCCCAGGACGCGGACCCGGCCCCGGCCGACAAGGCGGCGGAGAAGCCCGCCTGACGCCCTCGCCGACCGGATCACCGGGGCCCGCCGCCGGCGCGGAGCAGCACGGTCGTCCACACGTACGGGCCCACGGACCGGACCTGCCCCCCGACGGTGCATCCGTCGGGGAGGAGCCCGGGCACGGGGGTCAGGCACAGCCCGGTGCCGTTCCCGGGCCCGGGGACCGGGGAGACCTCCAGGTCGTGGAAGACCGGCTCGCGGGGGAGGCCCAGGGCGGTGGCCGCCTTGTAGAAGGCCTCCTTCGCCGAGAACACCACCGTGAGGAGCCGTCCGCCCGGGTCGCCGCCGGCCACCAGGTCGCGCTCCCGCGGTGTGCACACGAGTCCGGCCGCCTCCGGGGGGAGGCGGCCGACGCGTTCGACGTCCACCCCCACGGCGGACACGTCCGGCCGGGCGGTCGCCAGGCACGTGGCGACCGCGCCCCGGCAGTGGCTGATGGACCCCCGCACCCCCGCCGGGAACCGGGGGCGCCGGCCTTCGCGCAGCACCGGCCCCGACCGGCCCAGCAGCCGCAGCGCGTCGGCGGCCGCGGCGCGCCCCGCCGCGAAGTCCCGGCGGCGGGCCGGCGGGGTTCCCCGCATCAGGGCCCGCTCCTCGGGGTGCATGTCCTCCCCGCCCCCGTCCTCCCGCGCGCCCGGCAGGCGCAGTACGGCGATCACGCCCCGCGCGGGGCGCACCGCCAGGGCCGGGGTCCCCGTACTCCTCGGGGAGGGGCCGCCCGTGCCTCCAAAGTGGCACTTCCCGTCCATCCGGCAGTTCCTCCGCCCGCTTTTATCCGGCTTTCATGGCGGCGCCCCAGCATGGGCCCTCAGGCAGACGAAGGAGGGGCCCATGGGGGGAAGGCGCGCGACCCGGTCACGCCGGCACGCTCCACACCGGAGCGTCGGCGGGTTCGAGACCCAGCTCGTCCCGGAGCATGGTCCTGAGCTCCTGGAAGGCGCTGAGCGCCTCACCGCGTCGGCCGGACTCCCGCAGGGACTCGATCAGCGAGTGGTGGAACCACTCGTTGAAGGGGTGCGAGGCGACCAGGTCGCGCAGTTCGGGTACGAGGTGGGTGTGACGGCCGCGGCGCATCTCCGCCTCGACGCGCACCTGGTGGGCCCGTACGCGCAACTCCTCCAGGTACTGGACGTGACCGGCCAGGACCCGCCCCGGGCGGACCGTGGCCAGGGCGCGGCCCCGCCACAGCGCCAGCCCCGCGTCGCAGGCGGCGGCGGCCTCGTCCACCCGGTCCCGGGCGAGCAGCCGCTCGCTCTCCCGGAAGAGCCGCGTGAACCGAGTGGCGTCCAGTTGCTCGGGGTCGATGTCCAGGAGGTAGCCGGACCGGCCGGTGCGCAGCAGCTGCCGGGACGCGGGCCCCAGGAGTTCGTCGAGCTGGCGGCGCAGGTGGTAGACGTGCGTGCGCAGGGTGCTGACGGCCCAGCGCGGGGGCCGCTCCTCCCACAGCTCGTCGACGAAGGCGTCGACCTCCACCACCTGCCCCGCCCGCAGCAGGAGCAGGGCCATCACCTTGTTCACCATCGGGCCGCGCAGGGTTTGAGGGGTGGTGCCCGCGGAGACTCCGAGAGCCCCGAGCACCGAGAAGCAGATCTGGCCGGCCACTGCTGCCAGCACCTCCGTCAGTCCGCCGGCGACACCGTGCGCATCGCCGTTCAACGGCTGGAATACAAGCACGCGCGCGGGCCGCGTCCGGCGGCTCTGCCCCGCAAGAAGCGCATGGCTGCGCCTAAAGAGACATCCGTACAGAAGGTGGGATCATGACCGAATCACCGCAGGTGCTCGTCGTCGGAGCGGGCCCGGTGGGGCTCGTGACGGGGATCGAACTCCTCCGGCGGGGCGTGCCGGTGCGCGTCGTCGACCGCTCCGAGCGCCCCAACCCCCACTCCAAGGCGATCGCCCTGTGGCCACGGGGCATCGAGGCCCTGGCCCGCTTCGGCGCCGCGGACGAACTGCACCGGCGCGGCGTGGTGCTGCGCGCGCAGAACTACCACTCCCAGGGCGAGCGCGTGGCCCGGCTGGCCTTCGGCGGGATGCGCCGCACCCGCTACCCGTACGCCCTGTCGATCCCGCAGCAGGAGACCGAGGCGGTCCTGCGGGACACCTTCCGGGAGCTGGGCGGGACGATCGAGTTCGGGACCTCCCTGACCTCCTTCACCCAGGACGCCGCCGGGGTGAGCGCCGAGCTGGAGACGGCGGGGGGCCGGGTGACGGAACGCTTCGCCTGGCTCGTCGGCTGCGACGGCGCGCACAGCAGGGTCCGCGAGGTCCTGGGCGTGCCCTTCCGGGGCAGCTCGTACCCGCAGCAGTTCCTGCTCACCGACGGGCCGGTCCGCACCTCGCTGGCCCACGACGAGGTCCACTACTTCATGTCCGCCGCCGGAGTGCTCGTGGTGGTGGGGCTGCCGGGCGGCATGTACCGGACGTTCGTGAGCGCGGCCCCCGACCAGCCCGTGGACGACCCCCGGGACGCCGTGCAGCGCGCGGCCTCGGAACGCTGCCCGGTGCCGATCGAGCTGCTCGGCGAGCAGCGCACCGGCGTGTTCCGGGTGCACCGCAAGGTGGCCGACCGGCTGCGGTCCGGCCGGGTCCTGCTGGCGGGCGACGCCGCGCACATCCACAGCCCGGCGGGCGGCCAGGGGCTGAACACCGGTATCGAGGACGCCGCTTCGCTGGCCTGGAGGCTGGCAGGGGTGCACGAGGGCCGGTGGGGCGAGGAGACGCTCGCACAGTGGGAGGAGGAGCGGCTCACGGTCGCGCGGGCCGTGGTCGGCGACACCGACCTGCAGACGCGCATGTGGACGATGAGCGGCTGGCGCGCGCGTGCCCGGGACGCGGCGCTGGGCGCCGCGGGGCGCAGCGGTGTCCTGAACCGCGTCGTCGTACCGCGCCAGGCCCAGCTGTCGTTCGCCCATCCGGGCCCGCGGCGGCAGGCCGGCCACCTGCGGACCGGGATGCGGCTGCCGGACGTACCGCTCGACGCCGGGCGCGGGCGCTGGCTGCGCGACGAGCTGGGAGACCCGGCGCCGCTGCTGCTGCTGTTCCCCGGAACGGGCAGGCACCGCAGGGACGTCACGGGAGTGGCCGACATCTTCCGGAAGGCCCACGACAGCCTCAGGGTCACGGTGATTTCCGATGCGGACGAGATCGGCCACTCCCTGCTGAGGCTGACTCGCCCGTGTGCCGTTCTCGTACGGCCGGACGGGACGGTCGCGGCACTGAGCGACCCGTTCCGTGACGAACTCCACTCGGAGGCAAGGCATTTGACCGGAGTGGCCGCCGGGTTGCGGTAGTTAGGATGACACGGTGCTTCTTTCCGAATTCTCACAACTGCCCTTACCCGCCGTTCTGTTCGCCGACGGGGTGTTCGCCCATCCCGAGGGGAAGACCGTCCAGGGGGTGATCCGGCACAGTACGGTGCTCCGCCCCGTCGCGGTCGTCGACCGCTCCCACCCCCACCCGACCTCGGCGTCCGTGCTGCCGGGCACCGACATCCCGGTCGTCGGATCCGTCGCGGAGGCCGTGAAATACGGCCCCCAGGCCCTCGTGGTGGCGCTGACCGAATCCGATTTCGGCGAAACGGTCGACGGGAAACTCCTCCACACGCCGAGGGATCCGGGCGACCTGCCGGAACTCTGGTGGGACGAGATACGCACCGCCGTCCGCGGCGGTCTGCACGTCATTTCCTGTCTCCATGTCCAGCTGCTCGAAACGGAACTCGCCGGGATGCTCTCGGAAGGGCAGCGCATTGTCGACGTGAGACGCCCTTATGACGTACTGCCCAAATATTCCGGACGGGTTCCCAGGCGACGCGCCAAACTGATTCACGTCGCCGGCAGCGACTGCGTCGTGGGAAAGCGCACCACCGCTCTCCAGATGCACCGGGAAGCCCTTTCCCGCGGGACCGACTCCGGCTACGTGGGAACCGGCCAGACGTGTCTGCTCGCCGGATGCACCGAAGGCGCGATCATCGACCGGACACCGGTGTTCCAGGCGGCGGGGCTCGTCGAGCACCTGGTCCAGCAGGCCGACCCCCGCCACGACCTGCTGATCATCAAGGGCCAGGCGTCCGTGATGCACCCGGCGTTCGGCGGTCTGGCCACCGCGATCCTCCAGGGCTCGCAGCCCGACGCGGTCATCTTCGCGCACGACGCCCGGCGCGCCTCGCGCTACCACTGGGACCATCTGCCGCTCGCCGACCTGGAGACGGAGATCCGCATGGTCGAAGCCCTCGGCGGCGCCCCCGTCGCGGGCATCGCCACCCGCGGCCGGGACAACGTACGCAGGCTCCGGCATCTGGGGCTCCCCGTCGCCGACGTGCTCGACGGTGACGGTGCGGCGGTCCTGCTGGACGCGGCCGAGGCCGTGTGGTCGGCACCGGAGGGCGCCGGCCGGGCGGGGGGCGTGCGGTGAGCGTGGAGGTGGCGCTGCGCGCGGTGGCGGCCTTCGCCGAATGCCCGACCTGGGACGCGGCCGACGGAACGCTGCTGTGGGTCGACATGAACCGCTGCGAGGTGCACCGGCTGAGCCCCTCCGGCGGAGCCGCGGCGGTCCTCCGCTTCGAACAGCCCGTCGCCGCCGCCAAGCCCCGGGCGGGCGGCGGCCTGGTGCTGAGCATGCGCGACGGCGTGGCGGTGAGCGAGCCCGACGGGACGCTGCGCCCCCTGGCCGACTGGTCGGCCGAAGGGGTACGGGGCAACGACGCGGGCGTCGACGCGCGGGGCCGCCTCTGGGTCGGAACCATCGCCGGCCCGTCCGCCCCGGGCTGGCTGGGCCGCGTCTCCCCGGGGGGCGCCACGCACCGTGCGCTGTCGGGGACCAGCCTGAGCAACGGCATCGCCTGGAGCCCGGACGGCGGGCGGATGTACTTCGTCGACACCCCCACGTGCCGCATCGACGTGCTCGACTACGACCTGTCCACGGGGGAGGCCTCCGCCCCGCGCCCGTTCGCCGAACTGACCGGCACGGCGGGTGTGCCCGACGGCCTGTGCGTCGACACCGACGGCGGGGTGTGGGTGGCCCTCTTCCGCGGCGGGGCGGTCCGCCGCTACACGCCCGGGGGCACGCTCGACCGGGAGATCCGTTTCCCCGCCGCGCTCACCACGGCGTGCGGCTTCGGCGGGACGGACCTGACCGACCTCTACGTCACCACGGCACGGCGCGCTCCCGAGCACGACGAACCGCTGGCGGGCAGCGTCTTCGTCGTGCCCGGCGCCGGACAGGGCCTGCCTCCCACGGCGTTCGCGGGCTGAGGACGGTCACGGGGCGGCGGCCGCCACGCTGTCGGACTCCGGCCGGGCGGCGGGCATGAGGGCGAAGGCCCGGGAGACCTGGACGAGCCACCGCACATCGGCGTTGAAGTCCAGGTCGTCCGGGCTCACCGCCACGGGCGCGGCGGCTTCCCCCCGGTACTCCCCGCCGCCCCGCCCGGCACGCGCGGCGAGGGCGGCGGCGATGCGCGCCGCCTCCCACCCCGCACGCTCCTCCTCGGTCCCGTCGGGGCCCGGGGCGGGGGCCAGCCCGGGGGAGACCCGCCCGCCCAGGGCCAGACAGCCGTCCCGGATCTCGATCACCCGCCGGTGCAGGCGGAAGCGCAGGTCCCACAGGGCGAACAGGTCGCTGCGGGGAGCCGGTTGCAGGGACGTCTCGGGGTGGGCCCGGTACAGGGCGTACCAGAGCGGGCGCAGCCGGCGGAAGCGCTGGTAGTCGGCCCACCAGGCCCGTACCGCCTCCACGCGCGGGCCCCACAGCGGCGCCGTCCACCCGATGGTGTTCAGGGTCAGCCCCACCGTCAGACAGGTCCGGATGACCCCTGCCGCGGCGGCCGGGTCCCAGCCGCGGTGCACGAGGAAGATGTCCGCGAACCGCCCCAGGGAGTAGACGAGGTCGAGGCACGCGCCGACCGCCGCCGTCCGCAGACCGCGCCGGAGCCAGACGTCCTCGGTGAGCCGGGCGTAGAACCGGCACGCCTTCGCCACCACGGCCTTCCCGAGGGTGAAGGCCGTGAGGTAGACGACCTGGTAGGCCACGAAGTACGGCTGTTCGCGCGGGTGCGCGAACGTGTTCCGGGGGTGGCCGTGCAGCAGGGCGAGCTCGAAGAGGACGGCCATGGCGAGCGGTACGCAGGCCAGCAGGGCCAGCCGGCGGCGCGCTCGGGCGCGGGCCTCCTCCCTCGGGTGCAGCCAGTGGATGAGCAGCACCTGCTGGCAGGCGATCGCCGCGATGATCCACATCTGGACGGACACGTTGTACCAGGTGACCGTGCCGAAGAGCTTTCCGGTCAGGTGGGCGGGCGTGGACATGGCGAGGTACATGCCCTGGCAGCCGAAGGACGCGCACAGGGCGACGAGCGCCGGTTCCCGTCCGCGCCGCAGGACCGGCGGGAGGGTGCGGGCGAACGCGAACCAGCAGATCAGTGCGCCCAGCGGGTAGCGGAGACTGTTCATGCCCGGCCCCGGCGGCGCCAGTCGAGGGAGCCCTGGATCCGGCCGAGCACCCCGTCCGCCTCGGCGGCGGCCGTGCCGGGCTGCGAGCGCAGTCCCTCGCCGAGGAGGAACGCCATCACCTCGGCCTCCCGTTCCTGGCTGTCGGAGTAGGTGTCGCGGCACAGCAGGTCCTGCACCAAGGAGGGGTCGAGGTCCGGGAAGAGGGTGGTGACGGCGTCCGATTCGGCGGTGTCGCTGCGGTGGCCGCACACCATGTGCGCGAGCTCGTGGGCGATGATGTGCTCCTGGTGGTGTCGGCTGGTGTGCTGCTCGTAGACGACGTAGTCGGCGTCCGCGAAGGCCAGCCACAGTCCGCACGGGCCGGACGTGCCCAGGGGCATGGGCAGCAGGTGGATGGGCCGGCCCCGGGAACCGCTGAGGTGGTCGCACAGGGTCATGAGGTCGTAGGACCCGGGCAGCCCGAAGGAGGCCAGCCGCTGCCGGCTCTCCCGGCGCAGCGCCCGGAGGTCGCCGCGGCGCCGGAGCCGCTGTGGGAATCGCATGGGCGGTCTATTCCCCGGCACCCGCCGGGCCGCCGGTGTCTCTGCCCTCCGGATCGTCGGCCGTCCCGCCGCCCCGGCCCGACTGTCCGCGCGAGGCCGCCGAGTGCAGCAGGCTGACCTCCCGGATGATGCGCGCCAGGTGCTTGCGGCCGGAGTCGTCCATGCTCATCGCCCGCAGCGCGATGTCCCGCACCTCGGCGTTGCCCATGGCCGAGGCGAGGGCGAGCTGCGCGTCGACCCGCTCGGCGGTGCCGTCGTCGAAGAAGTACGCGGCGGGCACGCGGAAGAACGCCGCCAGCGCCTCCAGGTGCCGCTTGGTCGGGTTGTCGCGCTGTCCGGTGCGCAGCTGCCAGACGTACGTCTTGGAGAACGTGCCGCCGCTCAGTTCGCTGCAGCCGCGGGCGACCTCGTCGTACGTGTACTCGCGGCCGTTGGTGCGGATGGTCCTGAAGAGTTTGTCGACCTTGTCTGCCAAAGAGGGCATCAACGCTCCTTCTCGTCCGCCAGCGTGAACCAGCAGGGTGACGGCGGCCAATCCTAGTTGACAGCCCGCAGGGCCGCACCTACGGTCGGACCGTTAGCTGAGATGAACGGGCGAATGGGCCTCGGCAGCCGACAGCAGTCGGCCGGCCGGTACGGGGGCCCGATGGGGGAGGCTTGCGTGGCAGACATCTCTGTGCCGGACCACGGCGGCGAACACGGCGCGGCGGACTGCTCGGACGGCGCGGAACGCGCGGAAGGCGCCCCCGTCCTCGACGCGGCCGCCGGCCCCGCGACGCGCGGGCACCCGGACCGCTTACGTCCTGTGGAACTGCAGGAGCGCCGGCCGGCGCCCGGCGACGACTGCTGCGGCCGGATGGCCCGCGACGTCCACGACCACCTCGGAGGCAGCCTCGCCCTGGCCCTCCGCCACCTGGAGCTCCACCGGGTCAAGACCCGGACGGCGGGCCCGGACGATCCGGACGTCGAGCGGCACCTCGCCGCGGTCCACGACGCCCTGCGGGAGGCCACCGCCCTCACCCGAGGCCTGGTCGCCGGACTGCGCGACGCCGGGGCCACCGGGCGGGACGGCCTGGAGGAATCGCTGCGCCGCCAGGCGGACCGGCTCAACCTGGACCGACTTCCGCTCCGCCTGACGGTGGAGGGCGACGGGTCCCGCGTGCCGCCCGCCCTCCGCCGCGAGATCGTCCTCGTCGTCGGGGAGTTCCTGCGCAACTCCTTCACCCACGCCGATCCGCGGGCCGTCACGATCGGCGTACGGATCTCGGGCCACCGCGTCGCGGTCCGGGCCGCCGACGACGGCCGGGGCTTCCGCCAGGACACCGCCGGCGGCCACCGGGGCGGACTGACGGCCATGCGCGAGCGGGTGGCGCAGATGGGCGGGCGCTGCCTGCTGCTCAGCGCTCCGCGAAAGGGCACCCGGCTGCTGCTGTGGGTGCCGCTGACCGGCGGCCACGGGCCGCACCCGGGGGAGACATGGAACTCATTCGCATCCTGATAGCCGACGACCACACCCTGCTGCGTGACGCGCTGGCGGAACTCCTCGACACGGAGGAGGACTTCGAGGTCGCAGGGGTGGCCGGCGACGCCGCCGAGACCGTACGCCTGGCCGCCGAACTCCGGCCCCGCGTACTCCTGCTGGACATCGAGATGCCCGGCAACCACGACCCTGCCGCCACCGTCCGGCACCTGCGCCGGGTAGCGCCGGAGACGCAGATCCTGGTGCTGACCATGCACGACGACCCCGGGCTGGTCCAGGCGCTGCTGCCGCTGGGCATCCGGGGGTTCCTCCACAAGACCGTGAGCCACCAGTCGCTGGCCGGCGCCGTGCGCGACGTCTGCGCCGGCGGCAGCCGGGTCACCATCTCGCTCTCCGCCCGGAGCCTGGCCGCCCCCGCGGCCGCGGACATCGCGCCGCTCTCGGTCCGAGAGACGCAGGTCATGGAGCTGGCCGCCGGCGGACTGAGCAACTACCGCATCGCACGCCGGCTCGACATCGCCGAAGGGACGGTGAAACGCCACATGCGCAACATCTTCGACAAGCTCGACGCGGGATCGCGGGTGGAGGCGGCCAACAAGGCGGTGGAGCGCGGCCTGATCGCTCCACCCGTGACCGCCCCCCGCGGCGTGCGGGACGTCCGCCGCCTCCCGGACGCCGTACTCCGTGCCCGCGCCCCGCACGCCGTGCCGCAGGCCGTTCTGAGCTAGGGGTCGCGGCGGCGGCGCGGCGGGGTCAGATGCCCATGCCGATGCCGCCGCCCACGGGCAGGACCGCGCCGGTCACGTAACCGGCCTGCTCCGAGGCGAGGAAGCGGACCGCCGCGGCGACCTCCTCGGGCGTACCCGGCCGGCGCAGCGGAGTCATCGCCATGCACTCCTTCATCCGCCGCTCGGTCAGCCCGCTCGTCATGTCCGTGTCGATGATCCCCGGCGCCACCAGGTTCACCGTGATGCCGCGCGGGCCCAGCTCCCAGGCGAGCGAGCGGGCGAAGCCCAGCAGCGCGGTCTTCGTCGCCGCGTAGTTGGTCTGACCGGGAGAGCCCAGGAACCCCAGCGCGGACGACATCAGTACGATCCGGCCCCGGCGGGCGGCGAGCATGCCGCCCGCCGCCGCCCGCACCGTACGGAACACACCCTTCAGGTTCGTCTCCACCACCTCGTCGAACGCGGCGTCGTCCATGCGGAGCAGCAGGGTGTCCCGGGTGATCCCCGCGTTGGCCACCAGCACCTCCACGGGACCCTGCCGCTCCGCGACGGCGGCGAACGCGGCCTTGACCGAGGCGTCGTCGGTCACGTCGCAGCGCACCCCCCAGAGCCCGTCCGGCGGTGTCCCGGTGCGGTGGCCGACCGCCACCCGGTCCCCGTCGGCGGCCAGGGCCCGCGCCACGGCGAGCCCGATACCCCTGTTGCCTCCGGTGACGAAGACGGAACGTGACATGTGTTGCTCTCCTTCCGGAACACCGGGCGCGTGCCCGGCGTCGTGAAACGGCGCGAAGGTCATCGCGCCGGGGACTCCACCAGCAGGCACGACCAGGTGAAGCCGGCCCCCGCGCTGAAGACGAGGGCGCGGGCCCCGGGCGCGGGCAGGCCCCGGGCCGTCAGCTCGGCGATCCCCGCGACCGCGTCGCCGGCGCCCAGGTGCCCCGTCTCCCGCCCGGGGTCGAGCAGCCGGGCCCCGCCCACCTGCTCCTCCAGGACCGGGATCCACGACTCGGCCAGCGTCTTCGCGCCGAACCGGGGCAGCACGACATGGGTCAGGCGCGGGTCGCGCCCGTCCATGCCGCCGTCGGCCAGCGCCTGCGAGACGACCGTGCGGATCGCCCGCCGGTTGGACGTGGTGAACGGCAGCACTCCGTGGGCGCTCAGGTAGGCCCGCTTGGTGGCGCGCATGTCGACCCGGTCGCGGTGTCCGCGGGCGACCGGCGAGAAGGGGTCCGCGCCCCGGTGCATCTCCTCCAGCAGGGGGTCCGCGACCGTCGCGACCGACCGCAGCAGCAGCACGTCACCGTCCGCCGCGGGCCGGCGCAGCAGCACGGCCGTACCCGCGTCGCCGTACGCCACCCCGAAGTCGCCTCCCCAGCGGTCGAAGCCGGGCTCGGCGAAGCGGTCTCCCGTCGTCACCAGGCCCAGCCGCGGCCGCGCCGGGGGATCCGGGTCCGGCGAGGCGAGCCACGCCATCACCAGCCCCATGGCGGCCGCGCCGCCGTTGCACACCTGCTGGATGCCCACCGGCAGCGCCCGCAGGGCGTCGAGACGGCGGGCGACGTAGTGCGCGGGCGACCACAGGTCGTGCCCCTGGTGGTACATCCACGCGTGCGCGAGCACCTCCAGCTCGCCCGCTTCCACGCCCGCCGAGTCGAGCACCCCGCGGGCCGCGAGGACCGCTGCGTCGGGCGGGGCGACGGCCCCCGCGTCCGGAACGCTCTCATGGCCCAGGTCCGCCGCGTCGCGCCGGCGCAACCGTCCCGCGGCGACCGCGTCCGAGGCGCGGGACCGCCCCTCGGGCAGCCACAGCCCGGCCGTCACGATGCCCACCGGCTCGGTCGGTCTCATCCCTCGCACCACCTGTCCGCACGTCGAATCGTCTTCACGGCCGGACCCTCGGGCGCCCCGATGAAAGCGCGGGCAAAAACCGGCCGGAAATCCCCCCAGCCGGTCCTGAACACCCCCATGGGCATACGGCCGCACCCTGGCGGAGGCACCACCCATGTCACTTTCGGAGTGCTTGCCGCTGCCTCCAGGCCTGGGTTTGGCTGGTTCAGGCCGCACCGGAGACGTGCAGAACTCCGGGCTACGGCCCCCCACACCAGCGAACCGAAGGGCAGTCAGATGAGTGACACGGCGATATCCGAGGACCGGCGCGCACAGGTACGGGCCATCGTGGCGGACGTCCTCGAAGCGGACATCGACGCGCTGACCGACGAGAGCAGCTTCGCCGACGACTTCGACGCGGACTCGCTGCTGATCATCGAGATCTACTCGCGCTTCGAGCGCGACCTCGGCATCCAGATCCCGCAGGAGGAACTCGTCGAGCTCGACGAACTGCCGACCGCCTACCGCCTGGTCGCCAAGCACAGCACCCCGGAGGCGCTGAGTGTCTGACGAGGCCTCCGCCACCGGGCGCCGGGTCGTCGTCACCGGGCTCGGCGCGGTGAGCAGCCTCGGGCTCGGCGCCCGGGCCCTCACCGCGGCGATCCGGGCCGGGCGCAGCGGCATCGGCCCCATCGCCCAGTTCGACGGCACCGGCTTCGACCGGGTCCTCGCCGGTGAAGTGCGCGGATTCCACGCGGAGATGCACCTGCGGGGAACCGACCCCGCGCGATGGGGCCGCAGCGGCCGCTTCGCCGCGGCCGCCGCGCGGATGGCGGTCACGGACGCCGGGGTGGACCCGGCCGTACTCTGCGCGTCGAACACGGCGAGCTGCTTCGGGACGACCAACGGCGAGTCCCTGGTCCTGGAAGGACTGACCCGGCAATGGGTCGACGACGGCCTCGCCGCGCTCGACCCGGTGCTCGCCGGCCAGGCCGACGCCGGACGGATCGCCGCCGCCGTCAGCGCCGAACTCGACCTGAGCGGCGAGTCCGTCACCCTCGGCACCGCCTGCGCCGCGGGCAACTACGCCATCGGCTACGGCTACGACCTGGTCCGCACGGGAGAGGCGGACGCCGCCCTGTGCGGCGGAGCCGACGCCTCCAACCGGGCCACCCACGCCGGCTTCCACCGCCTCGGGGCCCTCGCCGCGGACGTCCCCCGCCCCTTCGACGAACACCGCGACGGCATCGTCACGGCGGAGGGCGGCGCGGCCCTGCTCCTCGAACCCCTCGAAACGGCGCTGGCACGCGGGGCCCGGATCTACGCCGAGATCCTCGGGTACGGCATGACCTGCGACGCCGCCCACATGACCAACCCGGACGCCGCCTCCATCGCCGAGTGCATCCGGCGCGCCCACCACAACGCCGGCATCAAGCCCGGCGACGTGGACTACATCTGCGCGCACGGCACCGGCACCAAGGCGAACGACTCCACGGAGACGGCCGCCGTGCGCGAGGTGTTCACCGACGGCCCCCCGCCGATCAGCTCGATCAAGTCCATGCTCGGACACACCATGGGAGCGGCCGCCGGCTTCGGGGCCCTGGTGTGCTGCGCGGCCCTGTCCGAAGGCTTCCTCCCGCCGAGCGCCACGCTCCGCCGGGTGGACCCGGCACTGGGACCCGGACTCGACTGCGTCCAGGGGCGGGGCCGGGCCGCCCGGCCGCGCATCGTACAGAACCACGGCTTCGCCTTCGGCGGGAACAACGCCGTGACGATCTTCGGAGAGTTCACCGGATGAGCATCGTGGACGACCAGCGACGTCCCACCGTCACCCCGCGGACCGTGGTCCCCCTGGCCCTGGACACCGCCGGCGTGATCAGCGCGGCCGGCCCGGGACTCGGCCCCCTCGCCGACGCCCTGCGGCGCGGCGAGGCGGGCGGCGGCCCGCGGCCCGCCTCCCACGAGGCGGAGGACTACCCGCCGCTCACCCTGCGCCCGGCGGACTTCGACGCCGGCGAGCTCCTCGGCACCAAGGGGCTGAGCCGCCTCACACGCGCCGAACACCTGGGCATGGCCGCCTGCACCCTGGCGCTCGAACCGCTCGACGACCGCTCCGGGACCGGCGTGGTCCTCGGCAGCGCCATCGGCAGCAGCGGCGGCATCGGCCGCTTCAACCGGGACACCTTCGTCCGGGAACGCCCCTACATGGTGAACCCGTCGGCCTTCCCGGGCACCCTGATGAACGCGGTGGCCGGACGCACGGCCATCCGCCACGGGCTCACCGACGCGAACGCCACCGTCTCCGGAGGCCCGCTGGCCTCCCTGCACGCACTGCGCTTCGCCCGCAACGCCCTCGTCGCCGGCCACGCCCGCCGCATGCTGAGCGGAGGCGTGGAGGAGCTGTCGCCCCACAGCGCCTGGGCGTGGCACCGGACGGGAGCGCTCACGGCCGGAACCGCCCTCGGCGAAGGCGCCGCGGTGTTCTCCCTGCGGACCGTCCGGGACGGCGCCGGCGGCGACAGCCCCCTCGCCCTCCTCATGGCCGTCGGGACCGGTTTCGCCGCGGGCGGCCCCCTCGCCGTCGCCCGCCGCCTCACCACCTGCGTACGGGACGCCCTCGCCCGCAGCGGCGTCGCGCCCGCCGACATCGCCGTCGTCGCACCCGGGGCGGCCGGCCGGCGGGGCTGGGCGGACGTGGAGCGACGCGCCCTGCGCGCGGCACTCGACGGACCCGACGGACCCGACAGGCCCGGCGGCCGGCACCTGCTGCGCGTCGGGGAGGTGCTCGGCGAGACCCACGGCGCGAGCGCCGCGCTCCAGCTCGCAGCCGTCGTCGCCCGCTGGCACGACCCCCACCTCGACACCCGCGGCGAACGGGCCGCCCTCGTCACCTCGGTCGGCCCGGACGGCTCGGTCGGCTGCGCCGTCCTGCTGCACCCGCACGCCGACGGCTGAGGCACCCCCGCCCCCGCCGCCACCCCCTCGATCCACCGCGCCACCACCACGTAAGGACGTACTTTCCCCATGCGCTACCGCTACCTCGGCCGGACCGGCCTCCAGGTCTCCGAGCTGTCCTTCGGGGCGGCCACCCTCGGCACCCCCGGCGCGTTCGGCGGGCTGCCCGGCGCGAACTGGTCCCAGTTCGGCGTCAACGCGGGCGACGACGCGGTACGCCTCGTCCACGCCTGCCACGACGCGGGCGTCAACTTCTTCGACACCGCCGACGTCTACCGGGACGGCGAGTGCGAGGAACTGCTCGGCCTGGCCCTCAAGGACCGCCGGGACAAGGCCGTCATCGCCACCAAGGCCCGCTTCAGCACCGACCCCGACGACGTCAACGCGGCCGGCTCCTCCCGCCACCACCTGGTGCGCGCCGTGGAGGCCAGCCTCCGCCGCCTCGGCACCGACTACATCGACGTGCTCTACCTCCACGGCACCGACCCCCGGACCTCCCTGGAGGAGACCCTCGGGGCCCTCGACGACCTGGTGCGCGCCGGGAAGCTGCGCTACATCGGCTGCTCGAACTTCCCCGGCTGGCAGCTGATGAAGGCGCTCGACATCTCCGACCACCGCAACCTCGCCCGCTTCGCCGCCTACCAGGGCTACTACAACCTGGGGGCCCGCGAGCTGGAGCACGAGATCGTGCCCGCCGCGGCCGACCAGGGCGTGGGCATCACCGTCTGGAGCCCGCTGGCCGGAGGGTTCTTCACCGGCAAGTACCGGCGCGGGCAGGACGTCTCCCCGGACTTCCGGCTGGCCCACGAGGGCCCCGCCTCCATCGCGCCGCTCACCGATCGCGAGCAGGCCTACGACGTGGTGGAGGTGCTCGACGGCATCGCCCGCGAGCGCGGCGTCTCGATCGCCCAGGTCGCCCTCAACTGGGTGCTGAGCAAGCCCGGCGTGACGTCCGTGGTGTTCGGCGCCAGCCGCCCCGGCCAGCTCCAGGACAACCTCGGCACCGTCGAGTGGGAGCTCACCGCCGAGGAGCGGCAGCGGCTGGACGCGGCGAGCGACCGCCCCGCGCCCTACCCGTACTGGCACATGCGGGCGATCGCCGGCGACCGCAGCCTGCCGGGAGACATCCAGCCCTGACCGCGGCCGGCGGGCCACGGCCCCGGCCCCGCCCGCCCCGCAGTCCCGCCCGTTTCGCCAGTTCGCCGCAGCCCGACCCGGGAGCACACCCGTGCCCATAGCCGTCATCGCCCTGTCACTCAGCGGCTTCGCCATCGGCGTCGCCGAGTTCATCATCGCGGGGATCCTCCCCGACATCGGAGCCGACCTCTCCGTCTCCATCCCCACCGCGGGACTCCTGGTGTCCGGGTACGCGCTCGGCGTCGTCGTCGGCGCCCCCGGCCTCACCGTGCTGTGCGCCCGCACCGAACGCCGGAGCCTGCTGATCCGGCTCATGCTGCTCTTCCTCGCCGGAACGGTCCTCTCCGCCCTCGCCCCCGGCTACGGCCTGCTCATGGCGGGCCGAGTGCTGTCCGCCCTCGCCCACGGCGCGTTCTTCGGCGTCGCGATGGTCGTCGCCGCCGACCTCGTCCCCGAGGACCGCAAGGGCCGCGCGGTGTCGATGGTCGCCGCGGGACTCACCCTCTCCACGATCCTCGGCGTCCCGGCGGGCACGTTCATCGGCCAGCACTTCGGCTGGCGCTGGGCGTTCTGGATGGTCGCGATCTTCGCCGCCGTGGGCCTCGCGGGCATCGCCTCGCTCGTGCCCCGCACCCCGGCGCCCGAGGGCACGGGGCTGCGCTCCGAACTGACCGTGCTGCGCCGCCCGCAGGTGGTGCTGGTCCTGCTCACCACCGTGCTCGGCTTCGGCGGCGTCATGACCTCGTACACCTACATCGCCGAAATGGTCACCCGGGTCACCGGCTTCACCGACGACGCCGTCACCCTCATCATGGTGCTCTTCGGCGTCGGCATGTTCGTGGGCAACCTGGTCAGCGGCCGGATCGCGGACCGCGCCCCCAGGAGCGCCATGTGCGGCGCGCTGGCCCTGCTCACCCTCGTGCTCGGCGCGTTCACCTTCACGGTGCACGACAAGGCGGCCACCTGCGTGACCGTCTTCCTCTTCGGCGCGGCCACCTTCGCCACCATCGCCCCGCTCCAGATGCGGATCATGGCCAAGGCCGACGGCGCCCCCACGCTCGCCTCGGCGTCGAACATCGCCGCCTTCAACCTGGCCAACGCCGCCGGACCCCTGCTCGGCGGCAGGATCATCGCCGCCGGCCTCGGCTACCCCGCCCTCAACTGGGCCGGGGCCCTCGTCACCCTCGCCGGACTCCTCCTCGCCGGCCTCGGCGTGGCGGCGGAGCGCAAGGAGCGCGCCGCCACCACGCCCTCACCCCGCCGAACGGCAGCGCCGCTGCCCTCCGAACGCTCCTGACACGAAAGGAAGCCACCACCGTGGGAACCCCCACAGCCACACCCGTCTACGACCGGACCGTGTCCCGCTCGCTCGTCCACCGCTGGGCCCTGTCCGAGGTGTTCCTCACCGATTCCGTCGCCACCGGCGAGGGGACCTTCGCGGCCGCCGCGCAACTCCCGCTCTCCCACGCGTACTTCCGCGACCACGGACCCGGACGCGGCTTCCACGACGCGCTGCTCGTCCTGGAGAGCTGCCGCCAGGCGGTCACCTACGCCGCGCACCTGCACGAGGAGGTGCCGCGCGACACCACGTTCATGGTCACGTCCTGGACGCTCGACATCACCGACCCGGAGGCCCTCCGCTGCGGCGACCGGCCCGGGGAGCTGCGCATGGACGCGGAAGTCACCGACCGCGCCCGGCGCGGCGGACGGCTCCGCCGGCTGGCCTTCGCCATGGACCTCGTGCTCGACGGCCGGGCCCTGGGCCGGCTCACCATGGACGTCAACTGCACGCCCACCGACCAGTACCACTCGCTGCGCCGCATGCAGCGGGGCACCACCGTCCCCACGGCGTTCACCCTGCCCGCCGAGCCCGACGGAGCACCGGTCGACCCGGCCCGGGTGCGCCGGCTCGACCCGGCCAACGCCGTCCTCGACGCAGTACGGCTGGACCCCGCCGCCCTCACCGCCCTGCTCAGCCCCCGTACGTTCGACAACCGCAGCATGTACGACCACCCGTACGACCACGTCCCGGCCATGGTCTTCAGCGAGGCGGCGCGCCAGTGCGCCCTGCTGCTCGGCCCGGAGCGCACCACCGCACGGGTGCTCCGGCTCCACGGCCGCTTCCTGAAGTTCGCGGAACTGGACGACGAGGTGCGTCTGACCGCCGTATACAGGGAAGAGGACGGCCCGGGGGCGTTCCTGATGAGCGCCGTCCAGCAGGACGAGAGGGTGGCGGAGGTACGCCTGACCCTGGGCTGACCCCTCCCCTTCCTTCCTCCCCCCTCCCTCTTCCCCCTTCACACCCGGAGTTCTCCGTGACCACGGCACTGCCGACGACCACGCGCGCCGTCGCGTTCTTCGACGTCGACGAGACGCTCACCACCGTCAAGACCATGTTCGACTTCTACGACTTCTTCCTGAAGGCCGTCGGACACACCCCGCAGGAACAGCGGAAGCTCCACCAGGACTCCCTCGACCTCCTGCGCCCCGGCATGCCCAGGGAACAGGGCAACCGGCTCTTCTACCGCCGCTTCGCCGGCCACCGGGTCGAGCAGACCGAGGCCGTCGGCCGGGCGTGGTTCGCCGAGCACCTGCGACGCGGCGGCTTCTTCCACCAGGACGTCCTCGCGGCGCAGACGGCCCACCGGGAGCACGGGCTGGCCACCGTACTCGTCTCCGGTTCCTTCCCCGCCGCCCTGGACCCGGTCGCCGCCCACGTCGGCGCCGACGCGGTGCTGTGCACGCGCCCGGAGATCCAGGACGGGGTGTACACCGGGGAAGTGCTGACGACGATGATCGGCGACGCCAAGGCGAAGGCCGCCCGCGAACTCCTGTCCGAGCACGGCATCGGCCCCGAGGAGTGCCACGCCTACGGCGACCACGTCTCGGACCTGGGGCTGCTCCGCCTCGTCGGCCACCCGGTCGTCGTCGGCGACCACCCGGACCTGCTGGCGGAGGCAGGCCTGCACGGCTGGAACCGCCTGGAGGGCGTCCCGGCCTGACCCCCGCCCGGCCCGCCGCCCGCCCGGCCCGTCACGCGGATCAACCCGATCGGCCGGACAGGTCCGGGGAGGTGGCGCCGGACGCCGACGAGGGCGGGTACCGCGGTGCGCGCCGGGCGGGCGGCGGCCCGGCCAGGGGCGTGCGCAGGGCCGAGCGGCCCCGGGTCCACTCGTGCCGGACGTGCGCGGCCAGGCGGTCCTCCAGGAGGACGGTCGCGGCGCAGCCGAACGCGACGTCCGCCTCCAGCTCCGGTTCGTCGGCCAGGAGGCCGCCGATGACCTCGTGGCGTACGACCTGTTCGTGGACGGCGTCGGCCTCCACGTGCTCGGCGTAGAAGTGCTCGGCCGCAGGCCCCGCACCGCACCTGCGCATGGCCCTGGCGAGCCGCCGCGAGCCGGGCGACGACGTCACCTCGACGCACGCGAAGTGTCCGACGAGCGCCCCGCGCAGGGCCCGGTGGAGTCCCAGGAGGGACATCAGGTTGACGGTGGCGAGCAGGGCCGCCGGTGCCTGCTCCAGGTAGTGGCCGTACGTGGTGTCGAGGCCGAGGTCGCCCATGAGGTCGGCGAAGAGGCGGGCGTGGATCCGCTCGGCGCGGCCGGCGCCGAACTCGTCGTATTCGATGGCGACCATGGCCGCCTTGGCCCGGCCGCGGAGCCGGGGGATCACCCAGGCGTGCGGATCGGCTTCCTTCAGGTGGTACAGGGAGCGCAGGGCCGCGTACTCGCGCAGCTGCCACAGCTCGCCCTCGGTCTCCAGGTAGTGGCTGAGGCTGCCGCCGAGGTCCACCGGTTCGACCAGGAGGGGGCCGAACGCCTCCGCCACGGTCCCGGGGGAGCCCGCGGTGTCCGTCCGCAGCGCATGGCTGAAACGGTCCTCCAGGGAGCGGCGCAGCCGCAGCAGGTCCGGATCCCATTCCAGAGCCTCGTCAACGCCCGCGAAGCCGAGGTAGTGCAGTTCGTACAGCAGGTAGAGGGCGAGCTGGAGGTCCTCGCCCCAGGGGTCGGCCTTCAGGACCTCCGCGGTGGTGTGGGAGGGAGGCCGGCCGCTGCGCAGGGCGCCCACCACGGCACGGGACAGCGGCCCGCGCCCCTCGGCCAGCACGGGAGCGCTCGCGGCCGCGGGGGCCCGGCGGGCGGTGTCAGCGGGTGCGGTCATGGCTCGTTCCTGTCCTCGGGCGCCGGGGTGGCGCGCTCCCGGGGGCGGTGACTGGTGTCGCACCACGGGTACGTACGGCTGCGGCGGCAGGTGCACACGGCGACCATGAACCGGTCCGACCGCGCGGTCGTCCCGTCGTCGAGGACGACCTCCACCGGGCCCTCGACCAGGACCGGCCCACAGCGGTCCGCGGACCCGGAGCGCTCCACGGCCACCCGCCGGGCGAGCCGGGCGGTCGGGGCCGGCCCGGTGGGCCCCTGCGGGCCCGGGCGGGCCGCCGGGGTTCCTTCAGAGGTGCTGGGCACGGACGATCACCAGCTCCTCCTGCTCGTCGCCGTCCTCCGCCAGGCCCTGCTCCTGGAGCCAGGCCCTGCGCGAGCGCAGCACCGGCCCCCAGGGCACCCAGGCCCGCTCGGTGACCTGCGCGGACATTCCGTGCCGGGACAGGAGCCGGAGGGTCTCCTGCGCCCCGCACATCCCCGAGTGGACCATCAGCAGAACACCTCCGGGCCGCAGCAGGGTCGGCACGGCCGCGCAGATCCGGTCGATGACGGCCCGCCCGTCCCTCCCCGCGTCCCAGGCGCGCCGGTCCCCCCGGGTGGGCAGCCGGGTGTCGGGGCTCGGGACGTACGGCGGGTTGGCCAGGACCAGGTCGAAGCGCCGCCCCCGGGTCCGGGCCGCGAAGTCGCCGTGCAGGATGCGCAGCCTCAGGCGCTGGCGCCATCCGTTCAGCCGGGCGGCCAGCACGGCGGGCCACGCGATGTCGACCGCGGTGACCTCGGCGCCCATGGCCGCCGCCCGCAGGGCGAGCGCGCCGGTGCCGGTCCCGATCTCGATGACCTCGGCACCCGGGCGCAGGGGCTCGCGGGCGAGGGCGCCGGCGAGCAGCAGGGTGTCGGCCTGGGGCCGGTACACGCCCGGAAGGGCGATGAGGTGCGGCAGGGGGTCTCTGTACGTCAGGGCGGTACTCGGCACGGCTGTCTCCTGTTCGGTCGCGAAGGTTCACGGGCGCTGCCGGGGGTCGCCTGCGGGGTCGGTGTCGTCGGGCGTCCGCCAGGAGCCGCGTCGGGCACGGGCCGCGGGGCCCTGCTCGGACGGGCGCGCACCGGGGTCCGTCCGGGCCGCCGCGCGTCGGGCGCCGTACCAGAACGCGCCGATCAGCACCACGACGACGACCACGCCGGCGAGGATCACGAAGAGGGACGGGAAAGCGGAGGCCGACAGGGGCACTGGGGCGATCATGGGCTGCGCCTACCCGCGATCCCGTGCTTTGCACATCCGCGCACATCCGCGCACGTCCGCCGCCTGCACTCCGAATCCGCCCCCCCCCCCGCGACCGCGGCGCGCCGGGAGGGTTCATCCCGGAACAGCGGGTAGGCGCGGCGTGCAGATGCCGAGAGTCCTGAGGGTGGGGACCACCCGGGCTCCGTCTCCGTCCGAGGAGGAGAAGCGATGACCACCAACCACTCCGGCGGGCACCCCGAGCCGGGCGACGGCCTGCCGGGGAAGCCGGGGCCGGTGTCCCCGTCCATGGCGGAGCCCACGCAGCCGGAGCACCCGCTCCCGCCCAAGCCCGACCAGACCGGCCCCGAGACGGTGAGCCCGACCGGGCAGGCCACCGGGGCGGACCAGGCCCGCAGGGCGCAGAGCGGCGCGTACCTGACCACGGCCCAAGGGGCGCGGCCGTACGACACCGACCACTCCCTGAAGGCCGGAGCGCGCGGACCCGTCCTGATCCAGGACCACCACCTGCGCGAGAAGATCACGCACTTCGACCACGAACGGATCCCCGAGCGGGTGGTGCACGCCCGGGGCGCCGCCGCCCACGGCGTCTTCCAGGGCTACGGCACCGCCGGCGAGGTCTGCAAGGCCGCCTTCCTGGCGAAGGACGTGGAGACACCCGTCTTCGTCCGCTTCTCCACGGTGCTCGGCTCCCGCGGTTCGGCGGACACGGTGCGCGACACCCGCGGGTTCGCGACCAAGTTCTACACGGACGAGGGCACGTACGACCTGGTCGGCAACAACATCCCGGTCTTCTTCATCCAGGACGCCGTGAAGTTCCCCGACATCGTCCACGCGGCCAAACCGCATCCGGACCGGGAGGTCCCGCAGGCGCAGAGCGCCCACGACACCTTCTGGGACTTCGTCTCCCTGCACACCGAGGCCACCCACCACACCCTGTGGAACATGTCCGACCGCGGCATTCCGCGCTCCTACCGGATGATGGAGGGCTTCGGGGTCCACACCTTCCGCCTGGTCAACGCGGCCGGGGAGACCGCGCTGGTGAAGTTCCACTGGAAGCCGAAGCTGGGCGTGCACTCCCTGGTCTGGGAGGAGGCCCAGCTCATCTGCGGCATGGACCCCGACTTCCACCGGCGGGACCTCTACGACGCCATCGAAGCCGGCGCCCATCCGCAGTGGGAACTGGGCATCCAGGTGTTTCCCGACACCCCGGAGCAGACGTTCGAGGGGATAGACCTCCTCGACCCCACCAAGCTCGTGCCCGAGGAACGGGCTCCGGTGCAGCCCATCGGCCTGATGACCCTGAACGCCAACACCAAGAACTACTTCGCCGAGACCGAGCAGGTCGCCTTCCACCCCGGGCACCTGGTTCCCGGCATCGACGTCACGGACGACCCGCTGCTCGCCGGCCGGCTGTTCTCCTACCTCGACACCCAGATCAGCAGGCTGGGCGGGCCGAACTTCGGGCAGCTCCCGGTCAACCGGCCGCACGCCCCCGTCAACGACATGCTCCGCGACGGCATGCACCAGACCGCCGTGCACACGGGCGTCGCGCCGTACCGCCCCAACAGCCTGGACGGCGGCTGCCCCTTCCAGGCGGGCGCGGACGCGGCTGCCTACGCAGAGGCGCCGGTCACGGTGCCGGAGGCCGGCAAGGTCCGCGAGGCGCCCGCCTCCTTCTCCGACCATTTCACCCAGCCGCGGCTCTTCTGGCTGAGCATGACCGCGCCGGAGCGCGAGCACATCATCGCCGCCTACACCTTCGAGCTGAACAAGTGCTTCGAGCAGGCCGTCAAGGAACGCACCCTCAGGGTGCTGGCGAACATCGACCCCCAGCTGTGCGAGCGGGTCGCCGCGGGCCTCGGCCTGCCCGCTCCCGAAGCAACGGTTCCGCTCGTCGCGGCGGACGCCAGTCCGGCACTGTCGCAGTTGGGCGGCACCTGGCCGGCCGACGGCCGGGTGATCGGGATCGTCACCGACGGAACGGCCGACCCGGACGGCGTACGGGCCGCCCGGCAGGCCGTCCTGGACGCGGGCGTGGTGCCCCTCGTCGTCGCCCCGGCCGGCGGCACGCTCGACAAGGCCGGCGATCCCATCGCGGTCCAGCGGACCTTCGCCACCGCCCGCTCCGTCGAATTCGACGCCCTGCTGTTCGCGGGGGCGCCCGCACCGGGCGACGACGCCTACGGCGCCCGCGACGCGAAGGCCGGGGCGGCGGCCGAGGGGCCCGACCCCCGCGTACTGCTGCTGCTCACCGAGGCGTACCGGCACGGCAAGGCCGTCGGCGGCTGGAACGGGGTCCCGGAGCTCCTCGAATCCGCCGGCATCGCACCGGACGGTCCCGGCCTCATCGTGAGCGAGGACGCCGAGGCGGCCGTGGAGGCGGCGTTGGAGGCCCTCGCCGGCCACCGGGCCTGGGACCGGTTCCCGCCCGCGCTCTGAACCGTCGCGCAGACCGCGACCGGGCTGCTCCCGGGTCGACGAGGCGCGGCCGGTCGTGGGAGGTCGTGGTGTCCACGCGCTGCGGCTACCCCGATGGCCGGGCCGTATCCCGCCCTCCGCGCTCGCGGGGTTGAAGCGTGGTGGGCCGGGCAGGCGCCGCGTAGCCGGCGGGAAGCCGACCTGGCGGCAGGGAGGAGAACCCTCGGCCGGACGAGGCCCACACCCGGGTCAGCCCCGCACGAGCGACAGGAAGGACGCGCACTCATGCCGGTACGCATCGGGTACACGATGATGACCGAGCAGGCCGGACCGCTCGAACTCGTCTCCCACGTGGTGGGAGCGGAGCGGGCGGGTTTCGACTTCTCCGTCATCTCGGACCACTCCTTCCCCTGGCTGGAGTCCCAGGGCCACGCCCCCTACGCGTGGAGCGTGCTCGGGGCGGCCGCGCAAGCCACCTCCCGGATCCCGCTCATGACGTACGTGACCTGCCCGACGTTCCGCTACCACCCCGCGGTCGTCGCGCAGAAGGCCGCGACCGTGCAGATCCTGTCCCAGGGCCGGTTCCGTCTGGGACTGGGCTCCGGCGAGAACCTCAACGAGCACATCGTCGGCGCCGGATGGCCCGCCGCGCACGTCCGCCTGGAGATGCTGGAGGAAGCCGTCGGCATCATCCGGCAGCTGTTCGAAGGCGGGTACGTGAGCTGCCACGGCGCCCACTACGACGTCGAGAACGCCAAGCTCTGGGACCTCCCCGAGGAGCTGCCCCCGATCGGCATCGCCGTCTCGGGTCCCCGCTCGTGCGCGCTGGCCGGCCGGCACGGCGACCTCGTGATCGCGACCGAACCGAAGGCGGAACTCCTCCGGGAGTTCGACGCCCACGGCGGCGCGGGCAAACCCCGTGTCGGACAGCTGCCCGTCAGCTACGACACCGACCGTGACGCGGCGGTGGCCCGCGCCCACGACCAGTTCCGCTGGGCGCTGGGCGGCTGGCGGGTCAACGGAGAGCTCCCCGGCCCCGCGGGCTTCGAGCAGGCTTCCCGGTACACCCGGCCCGAGGACGTGGCCGAGTCCGTTCCGTGCGGTGACGACGTGGACGCGTTCGTCGAGGCGGTACGCCCCTACGCCGAGGCGGGATTCACCGAGGTCGCCCTCGTCCAGATCGGCGGCGACCGGCAGGCTCCCTTCCTGGACTGGGCCGAGGCGAAACTCCTGCCCGCGCTCCGGAACCTGTAGTCGCGCAGCCCGGGTCACGGGCGGCCGCTGCGCAGGAGGTCCAGCCCGGCGCGCTCGACGGCCCCGCGTCCAGGGCGACCGCGGTGAGGACGGTGGCGTACCAGGTCCTGAAATCCTACCCGGCCCGTGCGCCGGCACTCGCCCAGCCGTGGGAGGGCGGGATGCGGCCCCCGTCGCGGCCATGGGGCCAGGACCGCACCCCGCACCGGGCCCCTACCCGGTACCGGGGAGGCGACACGGTTGACACCTGCCCGTGCGGGCAGGCGCCCGGCGTGACGGAAGGCGGCGACATGGGCCGGACGGCACTCATCGTGATCGACATGCTCAACACCTACGAGCACGAGGACGCCGAGGTGCTGGTGAAGTCCGTCCGCGAAGCCCTTCCGGGCGTCGAGGCGCTCCTCGAACGGGCGCGGGAGTCCCGGGCACCGGTCGTCTACGTGAACGACAACTTCGGCCGCTGGCGCTCCCACCACGGCGAGATCCTCGACGCCGCCCTGGCCGGCCACAACGCCGACCTGGTGAAGCCGATCGCACCGGACGAGGACGCCCTGTTCGTCGTCAAGGCACGGCATTCGGTGTTCTACGAAACGCCCCTCGCGTACCTGCTGGGCCAGCTCGGCGTCCAGCGGGTCGTGCTGTGCGGGCAGGTGACCGAGCAGTGCGTGCTGTACTCGGCCCTGGACGCCCACATCCGGCACCTCGACGTCGTCGTGGCCCTCGACGCGGTCGCCCACATCGACGCCGGCCTCGCCGACGCGGCCCTGCGCATGATGGAACGGAACATGTCGGCCGAGCTCCGCCCCAGCTGCGAGATCACCTTCGAGGACGTTCCTTCGGACTGAGGCGGCCGCGGCGGTCTTGAACCGCGGCTGCTCGGAGACGGGGTCCCAGACGGTGGCGATCAGCCCGTTCGCGGCCCTCCCCGGGGCCCCCGCCGGCGGGGCCATGGCCGCAGGCGAGGACCGCGAGCGTGTAGTACATCGCTTCCCGCGGGCCGGAGGCGGTCGCGTTCTGCACCTCCGGGCAGCTCTTCCTGGAGGAGGTCACCCCCTCGGCCAGGCAGGTGTCCGTGCGTGACACGGCCTCCAGGTGAGTGACGGGCCCGCTGTCCGGCGGCGTGTGCGGGGCTCCGGTGACGAACACCGTGCGACGGTGCATGGGCCTCTGCCAGCCCCCACCCGTCAGGAGTCGTCCCCGGTGCTCGAACGCAAGCAGCTCAAGGGCCGCACCCAGGTCACCTTCGTCCTTCCCGCCGACAGCCCGGACGGTCCGGTCAGCGTCGTGGGGGACTTCAACCACTGGAACCCCGCCGCGCACCCCCTGCAGGTCCGGGGCGACGGCATGCGCGCGGCGACCGTCGTCCTGCCCGCCCGCAGCGGCCACTCCTTCCGGTACCTGGCGGCCGGCGACTACTGGTTCGACGACGACCAGGCCGACGGCCATGACGGCGCCAACAGCCGCGTCCACACCTGACGGGGGACGTCCGCATGGATGCGATCGTGCTGCTGCGCGAGGACCACAAGACGGTCGAGAAGCTGTTCAAGCGGTTCGAGAAGACCTCCGACGACGACACGGCCGAACGCCGCCGGATCGCCGACGAGGTGGTCGAAGAGCTCACCGTCCACGCGTGGATCGAGGAGAAGTACTTCTACCCCGCCGCCCGCGAGGCCGCGCCGGACACGAAGGACCACATCCTGGAGAGCATCGAGGAGCACCATGCGGTGGTGTGGATGCTGTCGGAGATCAAGGACATGGATCCGGCTGACGAGCGGTTCAAGGCGAAGATGACCGTGCTCATGGAACAGGTCCGCCACCACGTCGAGGAGGAGGAACAGGACTGGTTCCCGGATGTCCGCAAGGCGATGGGCCGCAACAGGCTCACGGAACTGGGTGCCGAGCTGGAGGCCGGGAAGAAGCGGGCGCCGCGCGACCCGCTGGCCGTTCCCAGCGCCGACTCGAAGTGACCCGGTCACGGTACCGGCCGGCCGGGCGCCCCTGGTGCGGACCGCTCCTGGCGGCCGCTGCGATGCTCGCGGCGGCCGGGTGCGGGGCCCCGGGGGCACGGCAGGACGCCGCGGCCGCGGCGGGAGCCGCCTTCGAAGCCGCCGTCGCGTCCGGCGACCGCGTACGGGCCTGCGAGCTGCTGGCCCCGCAGACCCGTCGGCAGCTGGAGCAGGACGAGCAGAAGACCTGCCCGACGGCGTTCGCCTCGCAGGAGTTGCCCAGGACGCGAGGCGTCCGGGGCGTCGAGGCGTACGGGCGGCAGGCGATGGTGCGCATGGCGGGCGACACCCTGTTCCTGTCGCTGTTCACCGCCGGCTGGAAGGTCGTGGCCGCGGGTTGCGCACCGCGGCCCGACCAGCCCTACGACTGCCTGATCAAGGGGGCGTGACCCGTGCGGATCCTCTTCGTCACCACCCTGTTGGTCATCCTCTGCGGGCTCGGCTACTTCATGACCGTCGGGGTGCTCCAGCGATGACCGACAGCCGCGAAACGCGCAGGGGGTTCTGGCGGGAGAACAGCCTGACGCTCGCCTTCGGCACCGCCTTCCTGGTGGTGCTCGCCTGCCAGGCCATCGCGGGGCGCGCCGAGTTCAACGAACAGATGACGGTCGACGGCCTCCAGCCGCTCGGCTTCGCCGAGTACCTGACGTCCTCGGACTTCGCCGTGGACGTCACCGAGAACTGGCAGTCGGAGTTCCTGCAGTTCTTCCTCTACATCTTCGGCACCGTCTACCTCGTCCAGCGCGGCTCCCCGGAGTCGAAGAAGGTCCACGAAGCGGGCAACGAAAGCGAGGAGGAGCAGCTCATGGGCGACCACGCACGCCCGGACTCGCCCCGCTGGGCGGGCACCAAGGACTGGCGCCAGACCCTCTACGCCCGCTCCCTGGGCACCGTCATGGGCACGCTGTTCATCCTGTCCTGGGTGGCGCAGTCCATCAGCGGTACCGCCGCCTACAACGACGGGCAGCTCCGCCGGCTGGAGGATCCCGTCAGCTGGGCCGGGTACGTGGTCACCCCCGATTTCTGGAGCCGGACCCTGCAGAACTGGCAGTCCGAGCTCCTCGCCGTCGCCGCCATGGTCGTCCTGTCCATCTACCTCCGCCAGCGCGGCTCCCCCGAATCCAAGCCCGTCGGCGCCGCCCACACCACCACCGGCGTCGAAGGCTGATCGGGGGAGTGCCGTACGGGCGTCAGCGCGTGAGGAAGCGGGTGGCGCCGACGTAGACGCGGCCGGTGGAACCGATGGGCTCCTCCCTGACGGGGTCGCCCGTCCGAGGCGAGTTGATCATCATGGGTTCGCCGTTCCGCGTCCCCGAGTAGATGCCGACGTGGGTGACCCCGGTGCCGGTGGCGGGCCGGAAGGCGACGATGTCGCCGGGGCGGAGATCCTCCGTACCGGTGATCCGCACCCCCGCCGCCGAGCCGGCGGGCACCTGCCCGCCGCCCGCGTCGAACTGCGGTTGGGCGTCCCTGGGGATCGTCACGCCGAGCGCGGAGTAGACCTGGCCGGTGAGGCCGGAGCAGTCGTAGCCGAATCCGGAGGTACCGGACCACAGGTAGGGCAGGCCCAGGAAGGCGCGCGCGGCGGCGACCACGTCCGTGCCGCTCGGCGCGGACGGCACCCGCGCCAGGTCGCCGGCCCGGAAGAACACCCGGCCACCGCCGGGGGAGTGGGCGGTGACGACCCCGGGCAGCGGACCGGCCTCCACCGGGAAGGAGGTGTTGTACGAGTACTCGCCGGCCTGCCCGGATCCGCGGCCGTCGAGCGCGGCCCGGGCGGTGGCGAAGCCCCGGGCCGTGGGGCGGGCGACGCGTTCCTCGTGCGTTCCGCCCGGCGGGCGCCGGTGCTCCGAGGTCAGTTGCCGGTCGGGGATCCAGCCGGGGTAGGCGCCCCGTCCCGCCTGGTCCCTGGGGGTGGGCTGGCCGTGCACCCACACGTGGTCCCAGAGCAGGCCGCCGCGCCACTCGCTGCGGTCGACGGTCACCCGGATGCCGTGGAGGGCCTGGGTCTCCCCGGCGACCTCACGCCGCTCGTCCAGGGACATGCCGGCCAGCCAGCCGCGGACGTCAGCGGGATTGGTGGTCGCCCGGGCGTCCACGGGACGGACCTGTTCGGGGCTGACCCAGACCTGGGCGACCGCCACGTCGACGTAGCAGGTCGGGGCGGCGTCGCAGGGGCGTCGCGCGGCGGCGGAGGCGTCGGGGACCGCGGCGGCGGGGGAGACGAGGGCGAGGAACGCTGCGGCAGCGGCCGTCAGGACGGTCTTCACGGGATACATGTGTCGATCCTGTCCAGCCCGCCGCACCCGCGAACCCCGCCGACCCGGCCTGCCCCCGAACGGGTCGTGGAACGCCGGTTCCCGGCGCCGCGTCGAGGGGGAGGGCGTGCAGGTCAGGCGGCCGGGCGGCCGAGCAGGACGCCGCGGCGCGCGTAGTAGCGGTGCATCACCGGCCAGGGGACGTCGACGAACTCCTGCGAGGTGCCGTGCCAGCCCGACGGGTTGTGGATCGTGACCGTGTTCCGGTCCGCGCCCACGGCCAGCACCAGGTGTCCGCCGCGGTGGGGCGGCTCGGTGTCCCCGCTGCGGACGCCTCGGGGGAGGCGTTGACGCGCGTGCCCATGGGCAGTTCGCGGCCGTCCTCGGTGCACAGGGTCAGGTCGATGGCGGATCCGGCCGAGTGGGGTGCGATCTCCGGGGGTGACACGCACCGGCTGGCGGCGAGGTGCCGGCCGGCTTCGTCCAGGTCGGGCCGCAGCTCGCGCAGCCGCTCGCGGTACGCGGTGAAGTAGTGCTGCTGGAGGTCCGGCGGCCGGTAGCCCTCGACGAAGAGGAGTGATATCCCGGCGGGGAGCAGGCCGGCGGCGCGCACGAGCCGGTCGGCCACGCCCTGCCGCACATGGGCGTAGTGCCCGGCGGGGTCGGCCTTGCGGGTGTCCATGCGCAGACCGGAGAGGGTGCGCAGGTCGACGAGCGGCTCGTCGGAGCCGGTGACCGGGATGGCCGCGACGCGGGGGTCGGCCATCAGTACGGGTTCGGGCGTGCGGTCGGTCATACGGGTCTCCTCGGTGGTCGTGCGGGTGCGATTACATCCGAACGGTGCCGCCCTGGCCAACCGCATGATCATCATCGACCGGTGCCCGGCCCTGATCGCCTCCGACTCCGACAGCACCGCCGACGGCGCCCTGGCCATCACGGACCCCGGCGTGATCTCCCTGATGTGCCGCCTGTTCGACCTGGGCTGGGACTCCGCGGAACCCTTCGGCGCCGCGCCCCAGCGCTCCTCCGGCGAACTGACCCGCCAGCAGACCGAGGTCGTGCGCCTGATGGCGGAGGGCCGCACCGACGAGTCGATCGCCAACAGCATCGGCATCTCCACCCGGCCCGGCCGCCGCCTGACCACCGGCCTGCTCTCCCCGCCTCGGCGCCCGCAGCCGCTTCCAGGCCGGCGTCCGGGCCGTACAGCTGGGCTACCTGCCCTCCCGCCTCTGACGGGTACGGGCCCGGCTCAGGCGCCGTTCCCCGGGGGGCTGGAAGAGGCCGAGGCGCTTGGGCGAGAACACGTCAGCCCACCCGGAGACCGACCGCCAGCGTCAGTTCGAGAACACGGTGCGGCGACCCGAGATCCGGAAACAGCTCCCGCAGCTGCGCCATCCGGTACCGGACGGTCTGGGGATGGACGAACAGAGCCGCCGCCACCTCGTCCCGCCTGCCCTGGTGCAGCAGCCACGCCCGCAACGTCTCCTCGAGCCGCCGCGCGGTCGCGGCCGGCAAGGCCCGCAACGGTGCGAGGGCCCGGGCACGCAGGTCGGCGAACGCGTCCGCGTCGGCGCTCAGTACCAGCTCGGGCAGGTGGTCCTCGGTGTCGCGGATGTCGCCGGAGAGGGAGCGGGCGCGTACGGCTCGTGCGTACGAGGCGGACGCACGCGTCCACGGCCGGGCCGGGCCGACCACGGCGCTGCGGTCGGGCAGCTGCCTCAGGAGATGTGCCCGGTCGGCATCGGGGACGAGCAGCACGCCGGAGGCGTCCGGCAGATCGTCGAGGACAAGGGTGCCCGGGTCGAGCGTGCGGTAGGCCGGCCGGGCCTGGGCGGCGGGCAGCAGGACCGCGGTCAGCGAAACCGGCGGCTGCCACCCGGCCCGCCCGGCAGCGGCGAGGAGCATGTCCGGGCTCGCGCCGGCGAGGAGATCGCGGGCCAGTTGTTCCAGGTGGCGCTCGTGGGCCCGGCCCCGCGCGGCCAGCTCGTCGGCGTGGCCCGCGGCGCTCGCGGCGGAGAGCTCGTCGATGTAGGCGAAGGTCAGCTCGGCGAACTTGGCGACCTGAGCGGCGGGCAGACCTGCGGGTACGGCACCTGCGGCCAGGCCCCGCCAGGCCACGCGGGCGCCGACCCGGTAGGCGCTGAGCAGGGCGTCCATCGAACGGCCGTCGCGGACCTCGCCGCGGCCCAGCTCGTAGGCCGCGTCCCCGGCGTCGCCGCCCGTGGCGTTCCCGCTGGCGAGGTCGAGGTAGAGGCCCAGGGCGGTGCGGACGGCTCGGCGGATGGTGGCGCCCATGCGGCCCGAAAGGGCGTTGGCGTAGGGCGGGACCTCGTCGATGATCGCCTGGACGACCTCGTCGGCGGTGGTCTTCAGCACGGCCCGCAGCGCGGTGACCGTCGTCTCATCCAGGACCAGTTCACTGGCCCTCCGGACAGCATGGCTCACGTTTTTGTTCCCTGCGAATAATTCAACCGATCAGATTCACGTCTTGTGGACAGGACTTTACCCCCTGAAGCACATCAAGCTGGGGTCATGACGAGTGCAGCCCTCCGCAGCAGGGCATGGAAGCTGCTGGAGATGGTCACGACGCCGGTGCTGCCGTCGGACTACCTCGACCTGGTCAGCCCGCTGCGTGCGGGCGGTGACCTGCGGGGGCGCATCGAGGCCGTGCACCCCGAGACGGGTGACGCCGCGACCATCGTGATCAGGCCGGGACGGGGCTGGCGCGGCCACACGGCCGGCCAGTACGTGCGGATCGGGGTCGACGTCGACGGGGTGCGCCTGTGGCGTGCCTATTCGGTCACGTCGCCGACGAACCGCAGGGACGGCCGGATCACGATCACCGTGAAGGCCATCCCGGAAGGCAAGGTCAGCAGCCACCTGGTCCACAGGGCGCAACCGGGCACGCTGATCCAGCTCGACCAGGCGACCGGCGACTTCGTGCTGCCGGAGGCCAAGCCCGCCAAGGTGCTCTACCTGACGGCCGGCAGCGGCATCACGCCGGTGATGGGCATGCTGCGCGACACCGAGCTCGACGACGTCGTCATGGTCCACTCCGCACCGCAGCCGCACGACGTGATCTTCCGCAACGACCTGCACGACCTGGTCGCGGACAAGAAGCTGCGTCTCACCGAGCTGCACACCGACACGGACGGCATGCTCGACATCGCCCGTCTGGGAGAACTCGTCCCCGACTGGGCCGAACGCGAGACCTGGGCGTGCGGGCCCGCGGGCCTGCTCGACGCCGCCGAGGACCACTGGACCGCGCACGGCGTCCCGGAGCGCCTGCACACCGAACGCTTCCGCCCCACCGTCGTCGTCACCGGCGACGGTGGCGAGGTCACGTTCGCCGCCAGCGACAAGACCGTCGACGCGGACGGCGCCACGCCGTTGCTGGACGTCGGCGAGGAGGCCGGCGTGCTCATGCCGTCCGGGTGCCGGATGGGCATCTGCTTCGGCTGCGTCACGCCGCTCAGGGCGGGCGCCGTCCGCGACCTGCGCACCGGCGAGATCACCGAAGCCGGCCCCGGCGTCCTCATCCAGACCTGCGTGTCCGCCGCTGCGGGCCCCTGCGACATCGAACGGTAGGAGCACCTTGACCGCCATCGACCCCACCGCCCACCTGACCGCGGAGCAGATCGAGGAGCTCGGCCGCGAGCTGGACGCGATCCGCGACGAGGTGATCGCCGGCCGCGGGGAGAAGGACGCCGCCTACATCCGCAAGGTCATCTCGGCACAGCGCAAACTCGAGCTGGTCAGCAGGGGCGTCCTGCTGTTCTCGTTCTTCCCGCCCGCGTGGCTGATCGGCACCGCCGGCCTGTCCGTGGCGAAGATCATGGAGAACATGGAGATCGGCCACAACGTCCTGCACGGCCAGTGGGACTGGATGCGGGACCCGAAGATCCACTCCACCACCTGGGACTGGGACCACGTCTCGCCGGCCGAGCAGTGGAAGCACTCGCACAACGAGCTGCACCACAGGTACACGAACGTGATCGGCAAGGACAACGACCTCGGCTACGGCATCATGCGCGTCGACGAGGACCAGAAGTGGCACCCGTTCCACCTCGGCCAGCCGCTGTGGAACTTCATCAACGCCTGCTTCTTCGAGTACGGCATCGCCGCCTACGACCTGGAACTCGGCAGGAACCTGCACAAGAGCCGCCGCAAGAACCCGGAGTTCCGCGCGCGGGCCAGGGCCGTGGGCCGCAAGATCCGCAAGCAGGTGCTCAAGGACTACGTGATCCACCCGCTCCTTTCGGGCCCGTCGTTCCTCACCACGCTCGCCGCCACGTTCACCGCGAACCTGGTCCGCAACATCTGGTCCCACTCGGTGATCATGTGCGGGCACTTCCCCGAGGGCGTGCAGGTCTTCGAGCGCCGGTCGATCGAGGGCGAGACGCGCGGCCAGTGGTACCTGCGCCAGATGATGGGCTCGGCGAACATCAGCGGCAGCAAGGCCATGCACTTCATGACCGGCAACCTGTCGCACCAGATCGAGCACCACCTGTTCCCGGACCTGCCGAGCAACCGGTACGCCGAGGTCGCGGTGAAGGTGCGCGCCTTGTTCGAGAAGTACGAGCTGGAGTACGTCACCGGGCCGCTGCCCAAGCAGGTGTACTCCGCGTGGCACAAGGTCTTCCGGCTCTCCCTGCCGAACAGGAAACCCAAGGTCACGACGCCTGCCCGCGAGCAGGAGCTCGCCGCGGCCTGACTTCCGGTACTGGTCCGGACCAGAGGCTCGCACACCGGTCTGACAGGTGTGCGAGCCGGACGGGACGGGCTGCTTGCCCCGGTCGGCCGCGACGTCCCGTCACCTTCGGATCGGAAGTCCTTCCGTCCTAGAAGAACCCGAGCTTCTTCGGCGAGTAGCTGACCAGGAGGTTCTTCGTCTGCTGGTAGTGCTCCAGCATCATCTTGTGGGTCTCCCGGCCGATGCCCGACTGCTTGTAGCCGCCGAAGGCGGCGTGTGCGGAGTTTGATGAGAGTCCGTAGATGCGAAAGGCGGCTGACCAGGCATGATGACGGATGCGGAGTGGCTTGATCGCTGGCTGCAACGGGCTCCGGCCCTCTCAACGGAGAGCCTGGAGCGACTCATGGAGCACTTGACCGAGGATGAAGACGAGTGACCACCGGGTCTGCGTAGTCAGTTCGAGCTTGCGAGGCTCGAGGCCGGCTCAGGCAGAAGGCCACGGACGAAACCACTGCGAGTGGCCTAACGAGGAGACTCCCGCAGGTGGCCTTTCTTGTCGGCTACGGCCGGTGGTCGTCGCAGAGCCATCCGGCGGGAGAGAAGCGCGCGGGCGCCCCGCATGGCTGTACCCCTGCCCCGCACTTGTTCCGGTAGGCGATCGGCGGTGCTCCGTCACCGCAGGCCCCGTGCTCGCTACGGACTCAGGCAAACGGGGTGCGGGGATGTAGGGGAGTGGCGTGGCCTCGTGGTCGGGCGTGGCCGCTGGCCGGACGCGGCACGTGGGGTCGCCGTCCTCCATGGGGCGCCGGACCTGTCGTTGCCTTGGCAATGGGGCGGGCGGTTCGCCCGATGTCGCGTCGAGGTACGCAGTGTGATCGGCAGTGGGGGTCCAGAACTCGTACGCCGTCCGTTTCACCTTGACGATCGCTCGTACGTAAAGGCCGGAGGCGGTATCTCGGATGAATTCGTCGAAGGGGCGTTCCGCAGGTCGCGTGGTCGGATGCCAGCCTCCGCATTTCCCGGTCCGCTTCTTCGGGCACGGTCCCGGGAACCGCTCGTCGCACTTGGGCGAGCTCGATGCGCCGGATACCACCTCGGAACGGGATGGGGGAGTTCCGCTTCATGATCAGTTCCAGGGGAACCCGGTCAGTACGCAACCACGGCACTGTCGTATCCCGCGCCATGATCTGACTGTCCGTCTGCCAAGCGTCCAGCACGCCAGCCCGTCGGGCCGCCACGTCTCGTGCCTGAATCTCACGCGGGTTGCGCGGGGACAGTTGTGACTCGAACCCGAGGAGTACTCCGTCCGCACCACGGATCAGGACGTCGCTGCGGACTGCGCGGTCCTTGCTCGATCGTTCCTGGACGGCAGTGTGCCCGCCTTCCTCCGCGGCCCGGACCGCCCGGTCCTTGTACGCCTTGTGCTCGTCAGGCTCTCCGCCGGCGTAGTGCCGGTCCTCGGCGTCGCTTTCGCATGTGGGCAGCGACGACCTTACCCAGCCGGCGGTACACCGACATCGGCTCGACGAAGCCCCGCCTTTCGCATACCTCCGCGCACGTGAGGCCGCGGAGCGGTACGGGCAACCGACGGTCGTTGAGTAGTTGTTCGAGCAGGGCTGCGCCGCCGACCACTCCGAGGTCCGGTTCCGTCAGATCCAGTCGTTGGTCGAACCCTGTGAGTCGCACGTACCGGTTGGGCATGCTGACCTCAGCTCGCCACGCGGCCGCGATGGGCCGCCGCTTCGATCGTGACAGGGGCCACTGACAACCGCACGAGCTCAAGAGCTTCTGGTCTGTCTCCAGCTGGCCCTGTGCACGGGCGAGGTGGAGTGCGGTGAGGGGCAGGGTGGGCCGCGGGACCGTGTCCCGTCGGTCGAGGTACCTGATAGCCCACCCTGCGGGCAAACGCGACGATCAGAGTGCGACGACGAGCGCGGGGTGTCGGCGGCAGCGGGCAGAGTGATGGTCTGCCGCACTTGCGGGACGGGCCCTGTGTGGGGTGGGAGGGGTGCTGTGAGGTTCAGGAGGCGGATGCTCGAGTCGCTGGGAGATCTCATCTGCGGGAATCTCGGGTCATCGGATCCCGCTGACGGTGGGCCGCCGAAGTGCTTTCCGTACAGGACGAGTTCGTACATCACCGAGTTTTTCGGCGAGTTGGACATGGACTGGCAGCACGACGGTTCGACTCGGCACCGGTGGGTGGCCGACGTGCTGGAAGAACTGCTGGCCGAACCGCACGAGGGGCCGGCGCACCCGCCGGAGGCCTTCTGCAAGGTGATCGATCACCTCATGAACCCGGCGGACGCGCTGAACGAAGGGCTAGACAGGCCCAATGCCTTGCGACAGCTGAATGACGCCTTGATGCGGGAGGGTTTCGAAGCCTTCTACGGAGAGGACAAGCACTGCTACCTGCGGCACGTCGGGACGAACACCGTCTCGGTACTAGCCAAGAATCCACACCGGCCTCTCAGCGCCGCGGAGATGCAGCGGCGCTCGGCCCTCGCAGCGTTCCTGGATACGTGTAGCGAGGACGAACTCATTGAGCAGGTGCTGCTGCCGATGTTCCGGCAACTGGGGTTCCACCGGATCACGGCGGCCGGCCACCGGGACAAGGCGCTGGAGTACGGCAAGGACATCTGGATGCGCTACACCCTGCCGACCCAGCGCTTCCCGTACTTCGGCATCCAGGTGAAACGCGGAAAGCTGGACGCGATGGGCAAGTCCCGCGCGGGCAACGCCAACGTCGCCGAGATCCATCAACAGGCTCTCATGATGCTCGCCCACGAGATTTTCGACCCCGAGACCAACCGGCGGGTGCTGGTCGACCACGCCTTCATCGTGGCCGGCGGGGAGATCACAAAGGCTGCGAGGAACTGGCTGGCCAATGTCCTGGATGCCTCCAGGCGGAGCCAGATCATCTTCATGGACCGCGACGACATCCTCAATCAATTCGTGGTGACGAGCTTGCCGCTACCCGAGAGGGCGACCGCTCCGAAACCGCCCCTGAGCACCGTTCAGCCACCCTTCTAGGTTTCGCCGGGAGAACCCAGTGCCCGCTACCAACACGCAGCCGTACAACACGGTCAGTGTCCTTCTCGTGATCTTCACCTCGTACCGGCTGCCGGTCGCCTGGGCCACCGCACGCCTCTGGCTCCACCCAGTCGGCCGGTGTCCAACGCAAAAACAGCGGTACCGCCGGCCGCACCGAGAACTGCCAGATCGGCAAGTTCTTGGCCTACGCCTCCTCCAAGGGGCGCGCGTTGATCGACCGCGAGGTCTATCTGCCCGTGTCCTGGACCGATGACCGGGAACGCTACAGAACCGCCGGCATCGGGGACGAGGTGCCGTTCGCGACGAAGAACGAGCACTTCAAATGGATGTTGCAGCGCGCGATCGACGCCCGCGTCCCGTTCTCCTGGGTGACCGCGGACGAGGCGTACGGCCAGGTCAAGCACCTCAGGTACTGGCTGGAGGAACGCCGCATCGCGCACGTGCTCGCCACCAAGGTCAACGACACCGTGATCACCGCGGGCTGGGCCGAAGTCCGAGTGGACGAGCTGACCGCGACACTGCCGCCGGAGGCCAGGGCTCCGACGACGAGCGGATCTACGACTGGGCCCGAGTAGCGATCCAGCCCGTGTGGGAGAACGGCTTCGGACACTGGGTCCTCGCACGCCGCTCCGTCAGCGACCCGAGCAAGATCGCCCACTACGTCTGCTACGGCCCCGTCGGCACCCGGCTGAAGGACCTGGTCAAGGTGGCCGCCGCGCGGTGGGCGATCGAGGAGTCGTTCCAGGCGGCGAAGATGGAGTGCGGCCTGGGCCACTACCAGGTCCGCCTCTACCGTGCCTGGTACCGGCACATCACCCTGGCCATGGCCGCTCTCGCCTACCTGACCGCGCTTCGCGCCCGTGAGGCAGCAAAAGGGGCGACGCTGACGACGAACAGGAGCTCATACCCCTGAGCGTCCCGGAGATCCGCCGGCTCATGGGCCACCTCGTCGGGCCCCGACACCGGACCAACGAGCACCATCTGCGCTGGTCACGCTTCCGACGACGAAGCCAGGCCCAAGCCCGCCGATCCCACTACAAACGCCGATGCCAGATCCCCCAGATGCGGTTGCAGCACCTACCGGCCCGCGCCCCCGACCTGTCCCCGCGCCCCGACCTGTCCTTCCTGAACGAGCTCCGTCTCGGCCTCGACGAACGCCTCCAGGCCCTCACCGAGCTCGCCCCGCTGATCGACCCCAACCAGCACTCCTGCGGCACCGTCTACCCGCACGGCGTGAACGAGCTCTCCCACCCGGAGAAGGACGTCTACCTCGTCGGCATGAAGTCCTACGGCCGCGCCCCCACCTTCCTCGCCATGACCGGCTACGAGCAGGTGCGTTCCATCGCCGCCGCACTCGCCGGGGACCGCGACGCCGCCGAACGCGTCGAACTCACCCTCCCCGAAACGGGCGTGTGCGGCGGGGCGGGCCTCTTCGACGAGCCGGATGCCGCCGGGGAGAGCGGTGGCAGCTGCTGCGCCGCCCCCGCCGCCATCATCATCGGCGCAGCGACCGTCTCCACCGGCGGCTGCTGAACCGAGCCCGACACCATGGCCGGCGTGGCCGTGACCGGAACAGGGGACCGGTCCGGTGCTGGCTGGTCGGGGTTGCCTGCCGTCGCTGCCACCGGTGCTGAGTGTGGAGGCCGGCGTCGATGCGCAGGATGGAACGGCCCCGGCGACACCCGCGTCGGACGCGCCGCCGCCCAGTTCCGTGAAGCGCTCGGCGTCCGGGTCGACACCGAGACCCTGCACGGCACCCCCCGCTGCATGACCCGCTCCTATGCCGACTACGGGGGTGCTCGTCACCAGGCCCGCCGAGGGGGCGGGGAAGTGCGCTCTGTGCTCCAGGCGGCCGAGACGGCAATCTTGTATGCGCGATGCGCGGGTCAGGCCTTCTTGACCACGCTCGACTTGAGCTGCATGGCTCCGAAGCCCTCGATCCGGCAGTCGATGTCGTGGCCGTCGACGCCGTCGATCAAGCGGATGTTGCGGACCTTGGTGCCCGCCTTGATGCCCGAGGGGCTGCCCTTGACCTTCAGCGCTTTGACGACGGTCACGCTGTCGCCGTCGCACAGCACGTTGCCGACGGCGTCCTTGACCACCCGCTCCCCGGTGGCGCCGACGTCGCCTTCAGCGCTCTCGGCAGGTACCCATTCGTGGCCGCACTCCGGGCAGACCATCAGAGCGTTCATCTCGTAGGTGTACTCACTGGAGCACTTCGGACACGGAGGCAGGTTGTCGCTCATTCACGCAGGTTTCTGGACGTCGGGAAGCGGGGGCACCCTGGGGTGGACCGGTTGGCCGACCGACGGGCACCCGCGCGATGGAGTAGCCATAATAACAAATTGCAAAAGTCTGCAAGTCGCTACATGCCAGGCGGGGGGTGTCACGCGTAGCCGCCCGGTGACCCCCATGTCGCCCCGCAGTCCGGCGGTGGGTCGCAGAATCGTTGAATTGCAAAAGTCTGCAATTTCATAGATGCTGCATATGCTGTGCTCGTAGGTAGCCGCGGGCGCAGCACCAGGCGTTTGCCCCGTTCGGGGGTGGTGAGAAGGGTGCGAGACCGTGCCGGTTCCGCTGTATCAGGCCAAGGCCGAGTTCTTTCGGATGCTCGGGCATCCGGTGCGGATAAGGGTTCTGGAGCTGCTGCAGGACGGGCCGATGCTGGTGCGGGACTTGCTGGCCGCGATCGAGGTCGAGCCCTCCGCCCTGTCCCAGCAGCTCGCGGTCCTGCGCCGGTCGGGGATCGTCACCTCGACCCGTAACGGCGCGACGGTCGTCTACGAGCTGGCGGGCGGGGACGTGGCGCAGCTGATGCTGGCGGCGCGGCGGATCCTGACCGAGGTCCTGACGGGGCAGAGCGTGCTGCTGGAGGAACTGCGCGAGTCCGAGGTTGCGGCCTCGTGAGCGTGAACACTGCGGTGACGGCCGTGCTGGGCCGGGTCCGCTCCGTCCTGCCCGCCCGGGCGGACTACGCGGTGATGGCCCGCAGCCCCCGCCGGGACCTGCTGGCCGGCCTGACCGTGGCGATCGTCGCCCTTCCCCTCGCGCTCGGGTTCGGGGTCTCCTCCGGTCTGGGCGCGGAGGCGGGGCTGGCCACCGCCGTGGTCGCGGGTGCGCTCGCCGCCTTGTTCGGCGGGTCGAACCTCCAAGTGTCCGGGCCGACCGGTGCGATGACCGTGGTCCTGGTGCCGATCGTCGCCGAGTACGGACCCGGCGGCGTCCTCACCGTAGGTCTGATGGCCGGTGTCCTGCTGGTCGGTCTCGCGCTGCTGCGGGCCGGGCAGTACATGCGGTACGTGCCGGCACCGGTGGTGGAGGGCTTCACCCTGGGGATCGCGTGCGTGATCGGCCTCCAACAGATACCCAACGCGCTCGGCGTCGAGAAGCCGGAGGGCGAGAAGGTCCTGATCGTGGCCTGGCGGGCGTTCGTGGAGTTCGTGGCCTTCCCGAACTGGACGGCGATCGGCCTCTCCGTGGGTGTCGCGGCGGTGATGCTGGCCGGCGCCCGGTGGAAGCCGACGGTCCCGTTTTCGATCGTTGCGGTCATTGCCGCCACGGCGGTTGCGCAGCTCTTCCACCTGGACGCGGCGGCCCCGATCGGTGACCTTCCCTCCGGGCTGCCCGCCCCGTCTCTGGCCTTCCTCGATGCTTCCGCGTTCGGGTCGCTGCTGGCGCCGGCGGTCGCGGTCGCGGCCCTCGCCGCGCTGGAGTCTCTGCTGTCCGCGACGGTGGCGGACGGGATGACGGTGGGGCAGCGGCACGACCCGGACAAGGAACTGTTCGGGCAGGGCATCGCCAACCTCGCGGCCCCGCTGTTCGGCGGCGTGCCCGCCACCGCCGCCATCGCCCGGACCGCGGTCAACGTCCGTACGGGCGCCTCCTCCCGGCTGGCCGCGCTCACCCACGCCGCGGTCCTCGCCGTGATCGTGTTCGCCGCCGCCCCCCTCGTCTCGAAGATCCCGCTCGCGGCGCTGGCGGGCGTGCTGTTGGCGACGGCGATTCGCATGGTGGAGGTCGGCTCGCTGCGCGCGATGGCCAAGGCGACCCGCTCCGACGCCGTCGTCCTCGTCCTGACCGCCGCCGCCACCCTGATCCTCGACCTCGTGTACGCCGTGATCATCGGCCTCGTCGTCGCCGGAGCCCTCGCCTTGAAGGCGGTGGCGAGCCAGGCCCGTATGGAGCAGGTCGACTTCCGCCCCGACCTGCCCGGCGAGCACAGGGACGAAGAGCACGCCCTGCTCGCCGAGCACATCGTGGCCTACCGCATCGACGGACCGCTCTTCTTCGCCGGCGCCCACCGCTTCCTCCTCGAACTCTCCGAGGTCGCCGACGTGAAGGTGGTCATCCTCCGGATGGCGCGGGTGACCACCCTCGACGCCACCGGCGCCCTCGTCCTGAAGGACGCGGTGGAGAAGCTGAACCGGCGCGGCATCGCCGTGATGACCTCCGGTATCCGGCCCGGCCAGCGCCAGGCCCTGGACGCCGTGGGCGCCCTCGAGCTGCTGCGCCTGGAGGGCCGCGAGTACGCCACCACTCCAGAGGCGATCGCCGGCGCCCGTAAGTACCTGGAGCAGGCGGGACTGCTGCCCCGTCCGCATCACCGACCGCACCGCATCCGGAAGGCCGCACGATGACCGCCCCCGCCGACCGCCGCATGATCGAGGTCTCCGGCACCGAGGCCCTGTGGCTCCTCGAAGGCTCCGCCCAGGGCCGGCTCGTCTACGTCCAGCGGGAGGTGGCCGTCGTACGGCCCGCCGCACACGTCATGGAGTACGGACGCCTCGTCGTCCGAGCCCCCGTACAGGCCGCCACGATTCCCGGCCGGGCGCTGCTGACCTACCAGGTGGACGAGATCCCCAGCCCGGCCGGCACCGGCTGGACGGTCAGCGCTCACGGGCCAGCTGACGTCATCGCCGACCCCGACGAAGCCGCCCACTACCGGCGCACCCTGCCCGGCTGGGCCCACGGTCCGCACGACACCCTGCTGCGCCTGCACCCGCAGTCCGTGTCCGGCTTCCGTCTGGCCCGTACGGTCTCGGGGGCGGGCCAGTGAGTGTTCAGGTCGAGGCGATGCCCTACCGGCACGTGCTGGACGTGCCGGCCATGGGCTCCGCCGTGCGTATCGCCCGGGAGACCACCGAGCTGGTCCTCGTGGAATGCGGGGTGGGCCTTCGCCATCCGAGCGTGGGACCGGCCCTGCTGATCGTGGCCGAGTTGGTCACCAACGCCGTGCGTCACGCCGCGGTGGCCTCACCGATGATCACCGTGACCTACGCCCACGGCCCCGGCGCCTTTGCGTTCGCCGTCCACGACCATCACCCCTATCAGCCCGCTCTGTTCGGTGCGCTCGGCACCGCGCCCGGCAGCGGCCTGGCCATGGTGGTGGAGATGACGATGGAGCTCGGCGGCACCGCTGTCGTGCGGGCGGATGCGGACGGGCGTGGCAAGGCCATCTGGATCACCCTTCCCTTGTGATGTCGAGGAGCTGACGATGACGATTGAATGGCGCTACACCACCCGTCAGGACCTGGGCGTGTTGTCCCTGGCCGGGTATCTCGGTGCGGACGCCACCGACCGGTTCGCCGGCGCGATCGGCTGGGCGCTCGCCCGTGGCACCGGCCCGGTCATCCTGGACCTGACCGGTCTGCTGGGTTGGTCGTCCGGCGGGCAGATCGCCGTCGCCCAGGCCGCCCGCCGCCTCGGCGAGAGCGGACGCCGACTCGAGCTCGCCGCGATCCCCGCCGACGGCTCGCTCGTCCCCGATGCGACCTGCCCGCCCGTGCCCGTCCACTGCGACCTCGCCGCCGCGCTGGCCGCCCACGGAGCTTGCGGGACGGTCAAGCAGTGGACCACCGACGACTGGCCCACCCCGCAGTCGCCCGAGGAACCCGCCCTCACCTGAGAACAGCACCACCCTCCACGAGAACGGCGAAGGGCACCTGCATCATGAGCGGCATGTCGCATGTCACGGAGGCACCCCGCCGGGCCCATGAATTGCAGGGATCTGCAATTGTAGAGGTCACGAAGTATGAAGAGGGGTGAACGGATGCCCCTACGAAGGAACGGTTCCGGGTGTTGAGATGGGCAGTCAGGACAGAGGTACCCAGGTGAGCACGCCGCTGTACCAGCTGAAGGCGGAGTTCTTCAAAACGCTGGGGCACCCGGTGCGCATCCGCGTCCTGGAGCTCCTGTCCGAACGCGAGCACGCGGTCGCCGAGATGCTGCCCGAGGTAGGGGTCGAGGCCGCGAGCCTCTCCCAGCAGCTCGCCGTCCTGCGCAAGGCCAACCTGGTGATCACCCGCCGCGAAGGCTCGAACGTCCACTACAGCCTGACCCATCCCCAGATCGCTGAGCTCCTGCGGGTCGCCCGCGGCATCCTCTCCGGCGTCCTGGAAGGCCAGGCCGAACTCCTGGCCGACCTCAAGGCCGGCCGCCACACCTGATGGTGCCCCACGGTGCCGGCCCTGCAGGGCCCGCGCCCCACATGCGGCGGCCGTCTTCCGTTAGTGCGGGTTCAACGCGCTTCTGACACCGGAAGACGGCCGCTCTCTCGTATGCCGAACCTGCACTGCCAGGCGCGCCTGGATCCCAGTTCGGTCCCGGTCTCACTTCTGGGCGTGCTGGCCCAGGTAGAACAGCAACCAGATGAACCCGGCGAACACATGCGTGCCGAAGATGTAGAAGAAGGCCCGCATCGCGACGCCCTTCTCCTTCCACTTCTCGTGCTCCGCAGCCGTGTCCTTCTCTGGCGGGTTGTCCGTCATGATGCGTCTTCCTTCCCGGTGCCCGGCTCCCCGACCGGGCCGCGGCGCGGACGGACGAGAACCTGCATGCCGTGCTCGCCTGCGTACTCGATGACGGCCGCGACCTCGCCGGCCTCGACCGTGCGGACCTCCGGCTCAGGGCCGGTGCCGAGGTAAGTGATCTCGTACAACTCGACGGCCTCTCTACTGCTGCTGGTCACGGCGTGCCTTCCGGAAGGATGAAGCGCACGACAACCGTCTTGCCGCACCCACCGGAAGAAGGCTCGATACGGACGTCACCACCGAACGTCCGCGCCAGGTCAGCCACCGTGCGCAGCCCCTGCCCGGCGGCCCGGCCGGCATCGGCCAGCGTTATCGGGCGCGAGTCCAGGTCCCCGACGGAGGCCACAAGCAGGTGCTCGGTCATGTGGAGGGTGACTTCTGCGTCCGGTGAGTGCTGAGCGTGCCGGACGGCGTTGGTCACGAGCTCGCTGACCACCAAGAGCACGGCCCCGAAGAGCGCCGAGGAGCTCTCCAGCCCGAAGAGGACCAGAGAGCGTTCGCTGCGCTCGCGCGCGGCCCGCACGGAACCCGGCACCAGCGGCACCGTCCACACGTGCCTGCGTGTCTCGACAGCCGTCTGCCCGCGGGGGTGCCTGGCCATCACCGACACCCCAGACCCGCCGAAGGCACCGCGAGGTTCATCGGCTGTCCCCGGCATCGGTGGCCACGCCGTGATCATGGGCCACGCGCAGCGCGTCCTCCAGCTCCTCCGCGGCCTGTGCCTCCTCGAAGGCATCGTCAGCCTCGTGCGCAGCCTGGAGACGAGCCCGCGCCACACGGACCCGTTCCAGCGCCGCTTCCTCGAACCCGGCCACACCGCAACCCCCGTCCACCATATCCAGAACTAGTAAATTGCATAACTCTGCAAGTCTAGCTGGCGCGGGTCCGCCGGGATGTTCACCGACCATGGCTGATCAGGGCACCTTGCGCACCAGCTGGCTGGTCAGCTCGTAGCGTGCACCGACAATGGCCAGGCAACCGTCAGCGACCCGAGCGGCGAGGTCCGGCTCAGCGGTAAGGCGCGCCCGGACCCGGCGCACGTTCTCGGTGACCGCCGCGTCGATCCGGGCCTCGCCCTCAAGCCCGTGATCGATCGCCGGCCGGATCCGCTCTGCCAGGTAGCGGATGTGCGCCGGGAGCGCGCCGCCAGCCTCGGCGTGGACTGCAGCGGCGACCGCTCCGCACCCCTGATGACCCAGGACGACGATCAACGGGACGCCCAGTTCCAGCACCCCGTACGCGATGCTGCCCAGGACCGCTTCGTCCAGGACCTCAGCCCCGCCCCTAACGCCACCGCCCCGCGCAACCCCGCACGCACCAGTCGGCGACGCGCGACAGGCACCTCTGACCCACAGCCACGATCGACACTCATGTCGGGACAAGCTAGACGCCTCCCAGGCCCGGGCGCAGGCCCGGCCTTGAGCAAGATTTGGCCTACTCCACCCCGGGATCGGATCCGGCCCCCTCCGTGGACTGCGCGCCTTCAGTCCGAACCGGCGATCAGTGCCTCGCCGAGCGGGGTGCGCCGGTAGAGCACCGACCGTCCGGACCGGGCGCGAACGAGCAGGCCCGCGCCGCGCAGGATGGCGAGGTGGTCTCCTACCGCGCCGGGTGCCATGGCGAGGCTTCGGGCGAGGTGGCTGGTGCTGGCAGGGGCGTGCAGAGCCAACAGCAGCCGGGCTCGGGCCCGGCCGACCAGAGCGGTCAGCGCGTCCGGTTGGGGGACGGTCTCCTGTTCGCCCCACAGGGCGGCGGTGCCGCGGGCAGGATAGATCAAGGTCCTGGGCCAGGGGTCTTCCAGGTGGGCGGCGATATTCGCAACGAAGACCGAAGGGATCAGCAGGAGCCCGTCGCCGGCGAGGCGGACTGGTCCGACTTGAGGGAAGTGGCCGATCTCGATACCGCCGGCTTGCCAGGCGATGCTCGGGTGCAGGCTCTCGATGGTCGTGACCCATCCGTGTTCTCCGATCACGCCCACCCGGTGTATAGCGTCGCGCTCACAGATCGCGCGCAGTTGCGGCCAGTCCGGGGCGAGCAGTTCGTGCCAGGCCTGGTCGATCGCCTCGGCGATCCTGGCGACGGCGTCCGTCGAGTCCAGCACTGCGCGTACGCGGGGATCACGGGCGGACGGTCCGGTCGCGGTGGCGGCGAATTCGCGGCGGGCCGCTTCCAGTGGTGTGGCTCGGATCACAGCCAGGTCGTCTGCCCAGGTCTGGTTGAGGCCGCGCGGCGGCGGGGCGACGAAGTTCGGTCCGGATTGCGGCGTGTGCAGGGCGAGGGCGGCGTCCAGTTCGCTCTCGCGGCGAAGCCGTCCGAAGGCCGGCAGGAGCCTGGTGGCCCAGGCTCGCGGCAGCGGCCGGTCCTGGCCGGCGAGCGAGCGCAGCAGGAAGCACAGGTCCATCGCGGGCGACAGCGCGAAGCGGCTGCGCAGCAGGTCCTCGACGGAGACTTCGAAGCGGAGCACCCTGCGATGCTACCGCGGGACGTCCGTTCCGATTCGTCCAGCGACGAATCATTGGTGAGTGGCGTGGGCGCACGGCGAGGTTGGGCGTCATGATCCCAACCGCCGAACCCGCGCCGGGCAACCACCGGGCCACCTACCGGGAGGTGCTGGCCGAGCCGCGATTCCGGCTGCTCTTCTCGACCCGCACCGTCGCGATCACCGCGGACTCGCTGCGGATCACCACGTTCTCGGTGCTGGTCTTCTCGGCCACCGGCTCCCCGCTGCTGAGCGCACTGGCCTTCGGCATCGGCTTCCTCCCGCAGCTGTTCGGCTCGCTGCTGCTGGGCTCACTGGCCGACCGACTGCCGCCCCGCGCGCTCATCGCCGGCGGCTACGCCTTGAAGTGCGCCGCCGCCCTACTGCTCGCCCTGGTGCGGATGCCGATCGCGGCAAGCCTCGCTGTCGTGGCGCTCGTCACCCTCGCCACACCGGTGTTCAGCGGCGCGTCGAGCCGGCTGGTCGCGCAGTGGCTGGAGGGCGACGCCTATGTACTGGGCCGTTCACTGAACAACATCGCTGCCTCCGGCGCGCAATTGTTCGGTCTGGCGCTGGGAGGTGCGGCCGTCGCGGTACTCGGCCCGCACCGGGCGCTCGCGGTAGGCGCCGTCCTCTACCTGGGCTGCGCGCTCGCCCTCCGCATCCGGCTACCCCGGCTGCAGCCGGGAGAGTTCGGCGGCACACCCGGCAGCGCCCGGGGTGGTGGCGGGGCCGTCCGGGCCAGCCTGCACGGCACCGGCCTGCTGTTGCGGCGCGGACACAGGGTGCGACGACTGATGCTGGCCCAGTGGCTGCCACCCGCGTTAGTAGCGGGCGCGGAAGCCCTGATCGTCGCCTACGCGGGAGGACACCACTTCGCGCCCGGCTGGTACGCCGTGCTGATGGGCTGTCTGCCGGTCGGCATGCTCGTCGGTGACCTGCTGGTGGGTCGACTGCTACGGCCACCCACCCGGGAGCGACTGGTAGTCCCGTTGACTGCGCTGATGGGACTGCCGCTTGTCGGCTTCGCCGCCGAGCCCGGAGTGGGTGTCTCGTCCTGTCTGCTGCTGCTCTGCGGCTTCGGATTTGCCTACGGTCTCGGCCTGCAACGGCCGTTCCTGGACGCCCTGCCGCAGGATGGCCAGGGCCAGGCCTTCGGCCTGCTCGGCTCCGGCGGCATGACGCTTCAGGGCGTCGGACCGGCCTGCTTCGGCTCGGTGGCCGCAGGCATCGGAACAGGCCGCGCGATCGCCCTGGCAGGCGGCGCGGCGGCGCTCACCGCCGGCTGGATCCTCACCTGGCACCGGCCCACCTCGGCTCTGCCGCCCGTCGCGGACCACGTACAGGATCTTGAGACCACGAACAACCCATGGAAGGCTCAAGCCGCATGATCGATGAATTCGCGAAGGACAACCTGCACGTGAGACTGCGGCGGGACCGCGAGGCGCTGCTCTGGAAACTCGACGGCTTGTCCGAATACGACGCCCGCCGACCTTTGACGGCGACCGGGACCAACCTCCTCGGCCTGGTCAAACACGTGGCCACCGTCGAGGCCAGGTACTTCGGCGAGGTCTTCGACCGACCTTCCCCGGAACCGCTGTGCCGGTGGCAGGACTACGACGGCAGCGATCAGTGGGCGACCGAGGACGAGACCCGCGATCAAATCATCGGATTCTACCGGCGCACGTGGGAACACTCGGACGCGACGATCAACGAGCTTCCCCTCGACGCCCCCGGCCACGTGCCGTGGTGGCCGGACCCCGCTCCCAACACGAACCTGTTCGCCGTCATGGTCCACGTCCTCGGCGAGTCCAACCGGCATGCCGGGCACGCCGACATCCTCCGCGAGGGCCTCGACGGCCGGACCGGGGTGAGCCCCGAACACGAGAAGCGGATCGACGAGGAAGCCCGTGCGGCTTACCGCGCGAAGATCGAGATGGCCGCCAGGTCGGCCGCACCAGTCAAGGCTCAGAGAATCTCTCAGGCGACTTGATGTTCGTGCGGCACGATTTTAGTCGTGGGTGCTGATCTAACCGGAGCGTCTGGTTCCTGATGAACCCGCCGTGTTCGACGCGAACATGTGCGACAGCCTCGCCCTCGAGCCGCTCATCCGCGCCATACCGCCGTCCGGCTCAGCCGCGGACCAGGGTGGCGTCAACTCGTCAAACTCCGCACGGTCAAGGGTTGCCACATGAGACACCCTCTAAGGCGCTCAGAAGAAGCCGAGCTTCTTCGGCGAGTAGCTGACCAGGAGGTTCTTCGTCTGCTGGTAGTGCTCCAGCATCATCTTGTGGGTCTCCCGGCCGATGCCCGACTGCTTGTAGCCGCCGAAGGCGGCGTGGGCCGGGTAGGCGTGGTAGCAGTTCGTCCAGACGCGGCCCGCCTGGATGGCGCGGCCCGCGCGGTAGGCGGTGTTGATGTCGCGGCTCCAGACGCCCGCGCCCAGGCCGTACGCCGTGTCGTTGGCGATGCGGATGGCGTCGTCGAAGTCCTGGAACGAGGTCACCGACACCACCGGGCCGAAGATCTCCTCCTGGAAGATCCGCATCCGGTTGTCGCCCTCGAAGATGGTCGGCTCCACGTAGAAGCCGCCCCCCAGTTCTCCGCCGTGGTCGATGCGGCCGCCGCCCGTGAGGATCTTCGCGCCCTCCCGCTGGCCGATCTCCACGTACGAGAGGACCTTGCGCAGCTGCTCCTCCGAGGCCTGGGCGCCGATCATCGTGTCGGTGTCCAGGGGGTGGCCCGGGACGATGAGTTCGGTGCGGGCCACCGCCGCGTCCAGGAAGTCGCCGTACCGGCCGCGCTCGATCAGCGCGCGCGACGGGCTGGTACACACCTCGCCCTGGTTCAGGGCGAACATCGTGAAGCCTTCCAGGGCCTTGTCGCGCAGGTCGTCGTCCGTCGCCCAGATGTCGTCGAAGAAGAGGTTCGGGCTCTTGCCGCCGAGTTCCAGCGTCACCGGCTTGAGGTGCTCCGCCGCGTACTGCATGATCAGGCGGCCCGTGGAGGTCTCCCCGGTGAAGGCGACCTTCGCCACGCGCGGGCTCGACGCCAGCGGCTTGCCGGCCTCCTCGCCGAAGCCGTTGACGATGTTCACCACGCCGGGCGGGAGCAGGTCGGCGACCAGGCTCAGCCAGTAGTGGACGGACGCCGGGGTCTGCTCGGCCGGCTTGAGGACCACCGCGTTGCCCGCCGCCAGCGCCGGGGCCAGCTTCCACACGGCCATCAGGATCGGGAAGTTCCACGGGATGATCTGGCCGACCACGCCCAGCGGCTCGTGGAAGTGGTACGCCACCGTGTCCTCGTCGAGTTGGCTGAGCGCGCCCTCCTGGGCGCGCAGGGCGCCCGCGAAGTAGCGGAACTGGTCGATGGCCAGCGGCAGGTCCGCCGCCAGGGTCTCACGGACCGGCTTGCCGTTCTCCCAGGTCTCCGCGACCGCCAGCGCCTCCAGGTTCTGTTCCATGCGGTCCGCGATGCGCAGGAGGACCGCTGAGCGTTCGGTCGGCGACGTGCGGCCCCAGGCCGGAGCCGCCGCGTGCGCGGCGTCCAGGGCCCGTTCCACGTCCTCGGCCGTACCGCGCGCGACCTCGGTGAAGGGCCGCCCGGTGACGGGGGAGGGGTTCTCGAAGTACCGGCCGCGGGCCGGCTCCACGTACTCCCCGCCGATGAAGTGGCCGTAGCGGGACGCGTACGACATGAGCGCGCCCTCGGTACCGGGTGCCGCGTAACGGGCCATGGGTGTCCTCCCCTTGCCGGGCGCCGTCCGCCGTCGGACAGCGCTCGGCGAGGAGGCTAGGGGCGGGCAGGTTGCGGGTACGTTGCACGGCCCGCGCCGAGCTCCTCGTCGAGGGAGCGTACGCGCGCCAGCGCGGCCGGCCGGCCCTGCGGCGGCAGGGCCCCGGCCAGCGCCCGCCACACCGCCGGGTCCTCCGCGCCCCACGGGCTGCACACCCAGTCGGCCAGCAGCCCCGGGTCCGCCCGGGCGATCACCGCGGCCCGCGCCTGCTCCTCGATCCGCCGCCGCAGCCGGACGATGCCGGGCGCGGAGGAGGCCGGCAGCAGCGGGCCCGGATAGCGGGTGAGGGCGGCCGAGACGGCTCCCGCCGCCAAGTGCCGGGTCACGGCGGTGAAATCGGCTTCCAGGGGAGCGGCGGTCCGGTACGGGCGGGAGCGCAGGTTCCCGGCACCGAGCACGGCGCGCAGCCGGGACATCTCCGCCCGCAGCGTCACCGCCGCCACCGACTCCTCCTCGTACAGGGCGATGGCCAGCTCCTCCCCGGACAGCCCCTCGGGGTGGTGCGCGAGCAGCGTCACGATCTCACTGTGGCGCCGCCCCAGCGGGATGCGCCGGCCGCCGAGCACCAGCAGCGCCTCGTCCCGTCCGAGGGCGGCGAGGGTGTCGCGGGAGGCCGGCGGCTGCGGTGCCAGCAGCGCCAGCTGGGCTTCGGCCGCCCGCGCCACCGCCTGGACGAACGCCAGCGAATGGGGGTGGGCCAGCCCGTCGCCGCCGGTGATGTCGACCGCCCCGAGCACCCGGCCCGTGCCGGGGTCCCGCACCGGGGCCGCGGCGCACGTCCAGGGGTGGACCAGGCGGCTGAAGTGCTCGGCCCCGAAGACCTGCACGGGCTCCCCGACGGCGACCGCCGTGCCGGGCGCGTTGGTCCCCATCGCCGACTCCGCCCAGCGCGTGCCCGGAACGAAGCCGAGCCGCTCGGCGCGGCGCAGGGTGGCCGCCTCCCCCTCGACCCAGAGCAACTCGCCGCCGGCGTCGCACACCGCGAGCAGATGGGCCCCGTGCGCCGCGAACGCCCCCACCAGATCCCGGAACAGCGGCATCACCCGGGCCAGCGGATGCTGCTCGCGGTAGGCCGGCAGTTCCGCTTCCGCCCGGGCCTGCCGGGGCGCGCACTCCGGACTGACCCGCGCCCGGGCGCACCTCCGCCAGGACTGCGCGATCACGGCCCGGACCGGCGGTTCGACCCGCCCGTGGCGGGTGAAGGCCTCGTGCGCCCGCCGCAGGACACGCGTGTGCTCGACGGGATCGGCCCCGCCCGGCAGCGCCAACGACGGATCGCCCATGTCACCCTCCCGAGGGGTCGTGGAGCCGCGTACGCGGAGGGCCCCATCGTCATGCGGCTCCCGGACCCCGGCAAGCGCCGTGTCGGCCAGTAAGTGCCGGAACCCGGCCGGGAACACGCGGCCGGGTCCGAGCGTTGGCCAAGGCGGAAGCACCAGTCCGGTCGCCTGGGGCGGCCTCACGGTCGAGCGTCGCTCGCGCGTGGCGCAGGACCCGACGCAGCCCGACCTGCGCCAGGGCCGGGTGGCGGACCGGTAGTGGACCCGTGCGTGGACTAGTAGTAGTCCCGCATCAGGGCCGTCGCCCATTCCGGCTGGCGGGTTTCGCCGCGGGGGGCGAACTCCGTCATGTACGGCTTCAGGTCGAGCACGGGGGTGCCGTCCACCGCGTCCAGGCCCTCCACGTGCACGTCCAGGCCGTCGACCCCGAGCACCCTGCACCGTGACAGGCCGATGCGGTTGGGGCGGTTCTTGCCGCGCTGGGCGAAGATCCCGACCAGCGGCCAGTCCTGGTTCCCCCGGGGGTGCCGGGCGCCCGTCTCGACCTTCTCCACCGGCACCCGGTCGAAGTGGTACACCACCTCGACGTGGGAGAAGTCCTCCAGCCCGTACAGGGCTTCGGGGCCGAACCGCCCGGCGTCCAGCCGGATCACCGCCCGCTCGCGCCCCCAGTCGTCGTCGACGACCTCCGCCCGGCCGCCCACGACCACACCCACCGGCCGCGACTCCACCGGCTCCATCGATTCCACCGACTCCGCCGGCGCGACCTGCTCGACCGGCTCCTGAGACTCCGCCATCCCGTTCCCCCGTGTTCCGTCGTCCACTCGTCCGCACTCCGTGTGCTCAGGCGGGCCGTACCGCCACGCCGTCCAGTGCCGCCAGCAGGCCGGACAGCTCCGGCAGTTCGGCGTCCCCGTCGCGGGGGACGGCCAGCACCCCGCCCGGTTCCTCGTCCAGCAGGACGAAGGCCGGGCCGCCCGTCCGGGCCACCAGCGACCAGCCGGGCCCGTCGGCCCGCAGGGTCCGTACGCCCTCGCCCGCGAAGGCCGACCGGACCCGCCCCGGCGGCGGTGTCTCCCGCTCGTACCGGGAAGCCTCACCCAGCGCCCGCGCGAGCCCGGGGTGCGCGGCTGCCGCCGCCCCGCCGTCCTCCGCGAGGCGCTCGCGCCAGTCGGTCCACTCCCGGGCGATCTGGTCCGCGCCCAGGCGCCGCTGCACCGGCCCCCAGACCTCCGCCGAGGGCGGCGCCAGCGGTACCCGCCCCGTGCCGTCCGCGCCCTGTTCCGGGTCGTGCGGCTCCGGGATGCCCGCCGTGGACACCGTCAGCTCCAGCGGCCAGCCCGCCAGCGAGACCACGATCGTGTGCTCGTCGGGCGACAGGTCGTACTCCATGCCGCAGTCCCAGGAGGCGATGGCCGTGGCCACGAGCGAGACGTCGTCCACGACGACCGTCCAGCGCGCGCCCTCCTCGTCCTGGCCCAGGACCAGCCCGTACCCGTCGGCGACCGGCTCCACGCCCAGCTGCGCGCACGCCTCGGGGAAGTCGTCCCCGAGCACCGCCGGAAACTGCGCGGGGGTCAGCAGCACGGCCGTCAGCACGTACAGCGAGCCCCCGTCCTCCTCATCGGACACGTGGCCTCCCGGTGCCTCCCGATCGCGTTCTCGTCGGCGCACCTTAACCAGCGGGTAACTCGCACGTCGAGACCCGACGGGGATCGATTTCCAAGCCCGCTACCTGCACGTAGAGTTGGGGACCCGCCACAGAAAGGGAGACCGGTGCAGCGTTACGACCGGCTGAGGGAAATCCTCCGGCTCGACCCCGACAAGGACTTCCTCGCCATCTACCGGCTCACCGCCACCTACGAGTTCCCCTGGGACTTCACCCGCGCCCTGGAGCTCGCACTCTTCAGGACCTACGCCGTCCCCTCCATCGGGGCCCTCCTCGCCGAGACCGCGGAGTTCACCGAGCGCGCCCAGAAGCGGTACGACGACACCTCGCTGCTCCTCGACGCGGTCGTGGAGCACGGCTTCGAGAGCGACACCGCGCGCACCGCGATCCGCCGCGTCAACCAGATGCACCGCAGCTACGACATCTCCGACGACGACATGCGCTACGTCCTGTCCACGTTCGTGGTGATTCCGGCACGCTGGCTCGACGCCTACGGCTGGCGCCCGCTGACCCACCACGAGCGCCGGGCCTGCGCCAACTACTACGCCACCCTCGGCCGGCACATGGGCATCACGGACATCCCGGGCTCCTACGAGGAGTTCGAGAGCACCCTGGACGCGTACGAGCAAGCCCACTTCGGCTGGGACGAGGGGGGCCGCGAGGTCGCCGACTCCACCCTCGACCTGATGGCCTCCTGGTACCCGGCGCCGCTCGCCCCCGCCGTGCGCGGCGCGAGCCTCGCCCTGCTCGACGAGCCCCTGCTGGACGCCTTCCGGTACGAGACCCCGCGCCCCGGCCTGCGGCGGCTGGTGCGGGGGGCGCTGCGGCTGCGCGGCCGGGCGGTACGGCTGCTGCCCCCGCGCACCGCCCCGCACTACGCCCGCCAGAACCCGGAGATCAAGGGCTACCGCGGGGGCTACGACGTCGGCGAGCTCGGCACCTTCCCCGTGCCCGGCGCCGGCGGCTGCCCCGTGCCGCACCCGCGCCGCCCGGCCGGAGCCGAGGCCCAGCCCCCGACGTAACCCCCGGGGCCGGGCGGGTGCGGGCGCGCGGGCCGACGTACGAAAGGTTCCCGGCCGGGGCCCGTGCGGCCCGCTCAGCCGCGCACGGCCAGGACCAGGAAGCGGGTGTCCTCGTCGGCGTACGAGGTCATCCGCCAGCCGGCACCGGACAGCAGCGGGCCGAGGTTGTGCTCGGCCCGCAGGTCGTCCGGCGTCAGCTCGCGGCCGTGGCGCGCGGCGAGCGCGGCTCGCCCGATCGGGTGGAAGAGCGCGAGCAGGCCGCCCGGGCGGACCACGCGTGCGAGCTCGCGCAGGTTCTCGGCGGGCTCGGGCAGGTGGGCGATCAGCCCGGCGGCGAAGACCGCGTCCAGCGCCCCGTCGCGCAACGGCAGCCGGGCCACGTCGGCGCGCAGCAGGGTCCCCTCGCGGTCGCGTCCGGCCCGCCGCGCCTCGGCCAGCATCTCCTCGGTCAGGTCCACGCCGAGCACGGTTCCGGACGGCCCGACGGCCGCGCGGAGCGGGACCAGCGCCCGGCCGGTACCGCAGCCCGCGTCGAGCACCCGGTCCCCGGGCCCCACGCCGAACTCCGCCACGGCCGTCGCGAAGGCGGGCCCGTCCTCCGGGAACTTGCCGTCCCAGGCGGCTGCGCGCGCCCCGAAGAACTCCTGCACACGCGTGTGGTCTTCGTTCGTACGACTCATACGGCTCATGCGCACATGATCCCGCACCGTCCTGGTCGCTGCGGACCGTGTGCAAGGTGGCGCGCGGTGTGATCGGAGATGAACGTCTCTCTGTCATATTCCAGCAGTTACAGCGTCTTTCGAAATGCGCCCCTTGTTCGCGCCCTCACCCGCACTAGCGTCCCGTGGCCATGGGACACCTGGACCACGCCGCCTATGGCTGGCTGACACCCGCGCTGTCATACGTGATGGCATCGATCGGCGCCGCCCTCGGCCTGCGCTGCACCGTCCGCGCGCTCGCCGCGACCGGCGCCTCCCGCCGCAACTGGCTCCTCACCGCGGCCTCGGCCATCGGCACCGGCATCTGGACGATGCACTTCATCGCCATGCTCGGCTTCGACGTCACCGGCACCGAGATCCACTACAACGTGCCGATGACCCTGCTGAGCCTGCTCGTCGCCATGCTCGTCGTGGGCGCCGGGGTCTTCGCCGTCGGCTACGGCAAGGACCGCGGCCGCTCCCTCGTCCTCGGCGGCCTGACCACCGGACTCGGGGTCGCGAGCATGCACTACCTCGGCATGGCCGCCCTGCGCCTGCACGGCCGGATCGAGTACGACCCGCTCACCGTCGGCCTCTCGGTCGCCATCGCGGTCGTCGCCGCCACGGCCGCGCTGTGGGCCGCCCTCAACATCAAGTCGCCGCTGGCCGTCGCCGTGGCCTCCCTCGTCATGGGCGCCGCCGTCAGCAGCATGCACTACACCGGAATGACCGCCGTCTCCGTGCGCGTCACCCCCTCGGACGCGGCCCTGCCCGGAGCCACCGCCATGCAGTTCATCTTCCCGCTCGCGGTCGGGCTCGGCTCCTACCTCTTCATCACCGCCGCCTTCGTGGCGCTCTCCCCGACGGCGGACGAGCGGGCGGCGTCGGTCTCGGCCTCCGCGCCGGGGGTTCCCGCGGCGGCCGGCCGGGGGCCCGGCTCCGTGGCGGGTCCCGGTGCCGGTCCCGGCTTCACCCCGGCCGCCGCCGGAGCAGCAGCACGGCGGCCCGGTGAAGGCCCCCTCACCCCGCGCTGACCCCCGCCGCCCCCTGAGGATCCGTACCGCCCCGGAACGAGGAGCCCATGCGCAGACCCCGCAGAAGACCGGAAGCAGCGCCGCCACGGCACCCCGGGCCCGCGTCCCGAGGCCGCCGCGCACACGCCGGTCCCCCCGCGGCGGAGCCACCGGAACCGCCGGGACCGCGCGGACCCGAATCCCGCCACCCCGGGCCCGCCCCCGTCGCGGGCGCCGACGGCGGCCGGCCCGGCGGTCCGTGGGACCGGCTGCGGCCCGCCACCGTCCGGGCGAAGATCGTCTCCCTGCTGATGGTCCCGGTCGTCTCCCTGCTCGCCCTCTGGGGCTTCGCCACCGTCAGCACCGCCCAGGACATGGCCCGGCTCAGCAGGGTCCGCCAGGTCGACGCCGAGATACGCACCCCCGTCGCCGCCGCCCTCACCGAGATCCAGGCCGAGCGCCGGGCCGCCGTACGCTTCCTCGCCGACCCCGCCTCCGGCGAGGCCTCCGCCCTCGACCAGCAGGCCCGCCGCACCGACGAAGCCGTACGCCGGCTGCGCCTCGGCGACCGGCACACCGTCGCCGACTCCGGCGACTACCGCACCGACACCGTCGCCCGGCTCGGCGCGTTCGTCGCCGCCGCGGAGGCGCTCCGCCCCGCCCGCAAGGACATCGCCGCCCGCCGCGCCACCCCGGAGGGCGCGTACGAGACCTACACCCGCGTGGCCGACTCCGCCCTCGCCGCCGAGGGAGCCCTCTCCGGGGGGTCCGACGCCGAACTCGGCCCCGACGCGCGGGTGCTGCTGGAATTCGCCCGGGCCGGCGAGCTGCTGTCCCGGGAGGACGCCCTGCTCGCCCTCCCCGGCCCCCGCACCGCCGAAGCGCTGCGCCGCCTGGCCGGCGCCGTGGAGACCCGCCGCACCCTCACCGCCGCCGCCTCGCGGGACCTGCCGGCGGCCCAGCGGTCCGTCTGGGAGGCCGTCTCGAAGGGCACCCCGTACGCCGAGCTCACCGCCGCCGAGGACAGGGCCCTGGCGGCGGCCCCCGCACCGGCCGCCGCCAACCCCGTCCCCGCCGCCGCGACCTCCGCCCCCGCGGCTTCGGCGGCCGCCTCGGCGGCGCGCGAGGTGCACGGGGCGCCGGCCGGCTGGGACACCGCCCACGCGGCCGTGAGCGGCTCGATGCGCGAAGTGCGGCAGGCCGCGCACGCCCGGTCCGCCGGACGCGCCGACCCGCTCGCCGAAGGCGCGTTCGGCCCGGCCGGCGCCGCGGTGCTGCTGGGCCTGGTGGCGGTCGCGGCCTCGCTGGTGATCTCCGTACGGATCGGCCGCGCCCTCGTGGTGGAGCTGGTGTCGCTGCGCAACACCGCGCTGGAGATCGCCCACCGCAAGCTCCCGCAAGCCATGGAACGGCTGCGGGCCGGGCGGGCCGCGGGCATCGACGTCGAGGCCGAGGCCCCGTTCGGGCCGCCCGCCGAGGACGAGATCACCCAGGTCGGGGAGGCCCTGTCGACCGTCCACCGGGCCGCCCTCAGCGCCGCCGTCGAGCGCGCCGAACTCGCCGGCGGGGTGAGCGGCGTCTTCGTCAACCTCGCCCGGCGCAGCCAGGTGCTGGTGCACAAGCAGCTCGACCTCCTCGACTCGATGGAGCGCCGCGCCGACGACCCGGGCGAACTCGGCGACCTCTTCCGCCTCGACCACCTCACCACCCGGATGCGGCGCCACGCCGAAAGCCTGATCATCCTCTCGGGCGCGGCCCCTGGCCGGGCGTGGCGGATGCCGGTGCCGCTGACCAACGTCGTGCGCGCCGCCGTCTCGGAGATCGAGGACTACCCGCGCGTGGAGGTCCGCCGGCTCGCCGAGGCGGCCGTCAGCGGCGGATCCGTGGCCGACCTCACCCACCTCCTCGCCGAACTGATCGAGAACGCCACCCAGTTCTCCCCGCCGCACACCAGGGTCCGCGTCAGCGGCGAACCCGTCGGCGCCGGCTACGTCCTGGAGGTCGAGGACCGCGGACTCGGCATGGGCCGCGAGGCGCTCGCGGAGGCCAACCGCCGGATCGAGCACTGCGAGGACCTCGACCTGTTCGACAGCGACCGGCTCGGCCTCTTCGTGGTCAGCAGGCTCTCGGCTCGCCACGGGATCCAGGTTCACCTGCGGCCCTCCCCCTACGGGGGCACCACCGCCGTGGTGCTGCTGCCCAACTCCCTCCTCCAAGGGGCGATCGAGGCCCCGTCCGCCGACAGGACGGAGCCGGAGCATCCGTTCGGCTCCGCGCCCGAATCCGTGCCCGCGCCCGAATCCGTGCCCGCGCCCGAATCCGTGCCCGCGCCCGATTCCGAGCCCGTGACCACGCCCACGCCCGCGCCCGCGCCCGTGACCACGCCCGCGCCCGCGCCCGGTACCGGACCGCGGCCGGCCCCGTTGCCCGCCCCTGTGGCGCCGCTGCGGCCGCGCGGCCCCGGCGGCACGGTCATCCGTACCGCACCGGCCGCCCCGGTGACGGCAGCGGCTCCGGGGCCGGCCGCTCCGGCCGCCTCGGTGACCGAACTGCCGCGCCGCGTACGCCAGGCCAGCCTGGTCCCGCAGCTGCGCGAGGCCCCCGCCGCCGCCCGGGCCCCGGCCGGTGCGCGGCCCCCGGCGGCCCCCCCGGAGCGCAGCCCGGAGCAGGCGCGCGACCGGATGGCCGCGTACCGGGCCGGGTGGGCGCGCGGCTCCCAGGACGATTCCCCCCACGCAGGCAGCGAAGGAGAAGTGTGATGATCGAACACCACAGGACCGCCCTCGACGGCATCCGCAGATCCGGCGAACTGGACTGGCTGCTGGACGAGCTCGTCATGCGGGTCCGGGAGGTCCGCCACGCCGTGGTGCTGTCCAACGACGGGCTGGCGGTGGGCTCCTCCAGCGCCCTGGGCCGGGAGGACGCCGAGCACCTGGCGGCGGTCGCCTCCGGCTTCCACAGCCTCGCCAAGGGCGCGGGCCGGCACTTCCACGCCGGGAGCGTGCGCCAGACGATGGTCGAGATGGACGAGGGGTTCCTCTTCGTCGCGGCGGCCGGGGACGGTTCCTGCCTGGCCGTCCTCAGTACCGCCGGCGCCGACATCGGGCTGATCGCCTACGAGATGGCCCGGCTGGTCAAGCGGGTCGGCGAGCACCTCTACACGCCGCCCCGGTTCGCGGTCCGCCCGCCGGCCGCCGGGTGAGGACGGCGGTCCGGCGCATGGAGGGCCAGTGGTACGACGCCGACGCGGGCCCGCTGGTCCGCCCGTACGCCATGACCGGAGGGCGTACGAAGCCGGGCCCGCACGGGGTCCGGTTCGACCTGATCGCCCTGGTCGTGGTGGACCCGGAGGCGGCCGGGGCGGGGGACGAGGCCCTGCTGGGCCCGGAGCACCGGACCCTGCTCGGGCTCTGCCGCTCCGAGACCCAGTCGGTCGCGGAGCTCGCCGCCGAGGCGGACCTGCCGGTGGGCGTGGTGCGGGTGCTGCTGGGCGACCTGCTGGAGGCGGGGCACGTGCGGGTCAGCGGGCCGGTGCCGCCCGCGCAGCTGCCGGACGAGCGGATTCTGCGGGAAGTCATCGAGGGATTGCGAGCACTGTGATGGGACTGCACGACAACGGCACGACGGGTCCCGGGGGTTCCGGCGCGGGCGCCGCGGCCGAGGAGGAACTCGCCGCGCTCGCCCTGAAGATCCTCGTGGCCGGCGGCTTCGGGGTCGGCAAGACCACGCTCGTCGGCGCGGTCAGCGAGATCAGGCCCCTGCGCACGGAGGAGCTGCTGAGCGAGGCGGGCGAACTGGTCGACGACACGGGCGGGGTGGACCAGAAGACCACGACCACCGTGGCCATGGACTTCGGCAGGATCACCATCCGGGCGGGCTTGTCGCTCTACCTGTTCGGGACGCCGGGCCAGGACCGGTTCTGGTTCCTGTGGGACGAGCTGTCGCAGGGCGCGCTCGGGGCGGTCGTCCTCGCCGACACCCGGCGGCTGGAGGACTGCTTCCCGGCGGTGGACTACTTCGAGCACCGCCGGATCCCCTTCGTGGTGGCCGTCAACTGCTTCAGCGGGGCGCGCGGTTACGCCTCGGACGAGGTGTCGCGGGCGCTGGACCTGGAGCAGGGGACCCCGGTGGTGCTGTGTGACGCGCGGGACAAGGACTCGGGGAAGGAAGTGCTGATCAGGTTGGTGGAGTACGCCGGCCGGGTGCACACCGCCCGGCTGCTCGACGCCGTCGGGCCGTAGGCCGGGGCCGGATTCCGCCCCTTGACGGCCTTCTCGCCGGTGGTGAAGACGACAGGGCGCCGGTCGGGAACGGACCAGATGGGAGCGGTGTGCGGGCTTCCGTCCTCGCCGGCCGCGGACGGGGTCGAGGTGTGTGTGGAGTGCCGTCCGAAGGCCCGCCATTCCTCTTGAGTCATCTTCCGTGCCATGCGTCCATCCTCCTTGCCGGAAAGGCCCTGGTGGGGAAGGCTTGCGGCACGACCGAGCGGGGTGGGGCGCGGCCACGTCGGCCGGGTCAACGGGGAGGGGCTGGAAATGGCACTGGACAAGCAGCTCGACTGGCTGCTGGACGATCTGACGCGCAGGGTCCAGCAGGTCCGGCACGCGGTGGTGCTCTCGAACGACGGGCTGGTGACGGCCGCCAGCGCGGGGCTGGCGCGGGAGGACGCGGAGCACCTGGCCGCCGTCGCCGCCGGGTTGCAGAGCCTCGCGAAGGGCTCGGGACGGCACTTCCGGGCGGGCGAGGTGCGCCAGACGATGGTCGAGTACGACGAGGGGTTCCTCTTCGTGGTGGCGGCCGGCTCCGGCAGCTGCCTGTGCGCGCTGAGCGCCGCCGAGGCCGACATCGTGCAGGTGGCCTACGAGATGACGCTGCTGGTCAACCGGGTCGGGGAGCACCTGGGCGTCGCGGAGCGGCGGATCACCGGGGGGTGACCGCGCCCAGGTTTCCGTCCCGGTCCGCGAGTTATCCACAGGCCTCGCGGGGCTTCGTCACACTTGGTTACGGTCTTCACACGGAGTGATCGCCACTCGTGGGGGAGGACTGTGATGAAGGTGGACATGCAGGCGTGCGCGCCGCTCAGCGGGATCCGCGCGGCCGGGGAACTGGGGCTGAGCCGGGGCGAGTTCGCCCGGGCAGTACAGCTGGGGCTGGTACGGCCGGGCCCCCGGTCGGGGAGCGGCGCCGCCCGCTTCACCCGCGCCGAGCTGGACCGGGTCAGGGCGGGGGAGGGGTTCCCGCGGGAGCTGCGCGCGCGGGTCGAGACCACGGCCGGCGCGGACGCGGGGGCGCGGGTGCTGGAGGTGGGGCCGAGCCGGTTCACCCGGCTCGCGCGCTGCGGGCACCTCACGCCCGTCGGCTACCGGATCAACCGCTACCGGGCCGTCGTCTGGCTCTACCTGGCCGCGGAGCTGCGGGAGTTCGCCGCCAGGGAGCCCGGGATGCTGAGCGGGGCCGCGCCCCCGGGGGACCGGGAGCTGATGGCGGCCGGGGCGGACCTGCGGCCGCGCAGGTGGCGGGGGAGGCACGTGGGGCTGCTGCTGAGACGGACCGCGGATCCCTGGGAGCGGGCGGCCGTACTGGCGTCCGTGCTCCCGGAGGAGGAGGTGCGGGCGGCCGTGCCCGACCCGGCGGAGCGGATCGTGCTCGCCGCCCTCGCCCCGCCACCGCCCTACGGCCACCCCCGGGTTGCGGCGGCCGAGGCCGTGGCCCGGCGGCTGCTGCTGGCGGAGCCGCCGGAGGAGGTCCGCGGCTACCGCGCCGGCCTGGACTCCGCCCTGGCCGGCGCGCGCGGTCAGTCGAACGCGACGGGGGAGAGGGGGCCCACGTAGACCCAGGCCCCGCCCTCGCGGGAGAAGGAGCTGTGCTCGTGCAGCGAGCCGGTGTGGCCGCCCTCGCGGTAGTGGGCGCGGAACTCCACCGCCCCCTCCGTCTCGAACATCCCGCCGCGTTCGGTGGCGAGGATCTCCAGGCGCTCCCATCGCTGGTCCGGATCCAGGTCGAGCCGGCCCGGGCGGGTCGACGGGTGCCAGGAGCGCATGAGGTAGGCGGTGTCGCCGACCGCGAAGGCGCTGAAGCGGGAACGCATCAGCAGCTCGGCGGTGGGCGCCTGCCGGGCGCCGGAGTGGAAGCGGCCGCAGCAGTCCGCGTAGGAGGCGGGCAGCCCGCAGGGGCAGGGGAGGGCCGGGGTGGGCATCGGTGCGATCAGCTCTTCGGTGAGGGGGACGGGGAAGCGGGAGCGGGCGTACGGCGCACACGGCACCCGGGATGCCGCGGGCGCCGCGGGAGTCACTGGGGCGAGACGGCGGGCCGGGCCTTCTCGGCCGGGTAGGGGCGGAAGAGGCCCTCCTGCACCACGGAGACCAGCAGCCTGCCCTCGACGTCGTAGATGCGGCCGCGGGCGAGCCCGCGTCCGCCGTGGGCGATCGGCGATTCCTGGTCGTACAGGAACCACTCGTCGGCCCGGAACGGCCGGTGGAACCACATGGCGTGGTCCAGCGAGGCCATGTCGAAACCGCGCATGCCCCACAGCGGCTCCACGGGGATGCGCACGGCGTCGAGGAGGGTCATGTCACTGGCGTAGGTGAGGGCACAGGTGTGCACGAGCGGGTCGTCGCCCAGCGGGCCGACCGCCCGCATCCACACCGCGCTGCGCGGATCGGCGTCCTTGAGCTCCTCGGGGGTCCAGCGGAGCCGGTCCACGTACCGGATGTCGAAGGGCTGGCGGCGGGCCATCCGCTCCAGCGCCTCGGGCAGGGTGCCCAGGTGCTCGCGGATCTCGTCCGCGACCTTCGGGAGCGTGTCCGGGTGCGGGAAGTCGAGGCGGGGAGGCAGCTGGTGCTCGATGCTGCCCTCCTCCGGGTGATGGAAGGAGGCGGTCAGGTTGAAGATGGTCTTGCCCTGCTGGACGGCGGTGACCCGGCGCGTGGTGAAGGAGCGCCCGTCACGGACCCGCTCCACCTGGTACACGATCGGCACCCCGGGGATGCCCGGGCGCAGGAAGTACGAGTGCAGGGAGTGGACCGGCCGGTCGCTCTCGGTGGTCCGGCCGGCGGCCACCAGCGCCTGGCCGGCGACCTGCCCGCCGAACACGCGCTGGAGGGATTCCTGGGGGCTCGCCCCCCGGAAGATGTTGACCTCGATCTGCTCCAGGTCGAGCAGATCGACCAGTCTCTCGGCGGGGTTCGTCATCACAGGTTCTCCACTGTCGGGTCCGGCGGGCCGGGCGGGGCCGCCCGCGGTGGCTTGCGGGTTCCGGTCAGAGCTCGCCGAGCTCGCCGACCGAGGTGACCCGGATGACGGCCCGGCCCTCCTCGTCGGACGCGGCGAGGTCGACCTCGGCGCTGATGCCCCAGCCATGGTCGCCGTTCGGGTCGGCGAAGGTCTGGCGGACGCGCCACAGGCCGTGCGCCGGGTCCTCCTCGATCTGGAGCAGCTTCGGGCCGCGCGCGTCGGGGCCGGTGCCGAGGTCGTCGTACTCGTCCCAGTACGCGTCCATGGCCTCGCCCCAGGCGTCGGCGTCCCAGCCGGACTCGGCGTCCAGCTCGCCCAGCTGGTCGACGTGGTCCAAGGCCGCCAGCTCGACCCGGCGGAACATCGCGTTGCGGACCAGCACGCGGAAGGCGCGGGAGTTGGCCGTGACCGGCTTGACCTGGTCGGCCTTTTCCTGGGCCTGCTCCGCCGTCTCCACCTCCGGGTTCGCCAGCTGCTCCCACTCGTCGAGGAGGCTGGAGTCGACCTGGCGGACCAGCTCGCCCAGCCAGGCGATGAGGTCCTCGAGGTCCTCGGACTTCAGGTCGTCCGGGATGGTGTGGTCCAGCGCCTTGTACGCGCTCGCCAGGTAGCGCAGCACGATCCCCTCGGTACGGGCCAGCTCGTAGAAGGAGGTGAACTCGGTGAAGGTCATCGCGCGCTCGTACATGTCGCGGATGATCGACTTCGGGGAGACGGGGTGGTCCCGGACCCACGGGTGGCTCTTGCTGTAGACGTCGTAGGCGTGGACGAGCAGCTCTTCGAGGGGCTTGGGATAGGTCACCTCCTGGAGGCGCTCCATCCGCTCCTCGTACTCGATCCCGTCGGCCTTCATCGCACCGACCGCGATGCCCCGCTCCTTGTTCTGCTGGGCCGCCAGGATCTGGCGCGGGTCGTCCAGGGTGGACTCGACGACGGAGACCATGTCCAGGGCGTAGGAGGGGGACTCCGGGTCCAGCAGGTCGAAGGCGGCCAGCGCGAAGGTCGACAGCGGCTGGTTCAGCGCGAAGTCCTGCTGGAGGTCGACGGTCAGCCGGATCGTGCGGCCCTCGGCGTCCGGGGTGTCGAGCTTCTCGACGACACCGCCGTCCAGCAGCGAGCGGTAGATCGCGATGGCCCGGCGGATGTGGCGCAGCTGGGCCTTGCGCGGCTCGTGGTTGTCCTCCAGGAGGTGGCGCATCGCCTTGAAGGCGTCGCCCGGCCGGGCGATCACGGAGAGCAGCATGATGTTGGTGACCTTGAAGCGCGAGGTCAGCGGCTCCGGGTCGGCGGCGATCAGCTTCTCGAAGGTGGTGTCCGACCAGGCCACGAAGCCCTCGGGGGCCTTCTTGCGGACCACCTTGCGGCGCTTCTTAGGGTCGTCGCCGGCCTTCGCGAGGGCCTTCTCGTTCTCGATGACGTGCTCGGGCGCCTGCGCGACCACGAAGCCGGCGGTGTCGAACCCGGCCCGGCCGGCCCGGCCGGCGATCTGGTGGAACTCCCGCGCGCGCAGCGTGCGGACGCGGTTGCCGTCGTACTTGGTGAGCGCGGTGAACAGCACCGTGCGGATCGGGACGTTGACGCCGACGCCGAGGGTGTCGGTGCCGCAGATGACCTTCAGCAGGCCCGCTTGGGCCAGCTTCTCGACGAGGCGCCGGTACTTGGGCAGCATGCCCGCGTGATGGACGCCGATGCCGTGGCGGACGTAGCGGGAGAGGTTCTGGCCGAACTTGGTGGTGAAGCGGAAGTTGCCGATCAGCTCCGCGATCTTGTCCTTCTCCTCGCGGGTGCACATGTTGATGCTCATCAGCGACTGCGCCCGCTCGACCGCCTGGGCCTGGGTGAAGTGCACGATGTAGACCGGCGCCTGCCGGGTCTCCAGCAGCTCCGTGATGGTGTCGGTGATCGGCGTGGTCACGTACTCGTACGAGAGCGGGACGGGCCGGGTCGCGGAGCGGACCACCGAGGTCGGGCGGCCGGTCCGGCGGGTCAGGTCGTCCTCGAACCGCTTCACGTCGCCGAGGGTCGCCGACATCAGGACGAACTGCGCCTGGGGCAGTTCGAGCAGCGGGATCTGCCAGGCCCAGCCGCGGTCGGGCTCCGCGTAGAAGTGGAACTCGTCCATCACGACCTGGCCGATGTCGGCGTACTTGCCGTCGCGCAGGGCGATGGAGGCCAGGACCTCGGCGGTGCAGCAGATCACCGGGGCGTCGGCGTTCACGGACGCGTCGCCGGTCAGCATGCCGACGTTCTCGGTGCCGAAGAGCTTGCACAGGTCGAAGAACTTCTCCGACACCAGCGCCTTGATGGGCGCGGTGTAGAAGGTGACCTTGTCCTGGGCCAGCGCGGTGAAGTGCGCTCCGGCCGCGACGAGGCTCTTGCCGGAGCCGGTCGGGGTGGACAGGACCACGTTCGCGCCGGAGACGACCTCGATCAGCGCCTCCTCCTGCGCCGGGTACAGGGTGATGCCCTGGTCCTCCGCCCACGAGGAGAAGGCCTCGAAGAGGGCGTCGGGGTCGGCGGTCGGCGGGAGCTGATCAATGAGGGTCACGCCCCCCATCTTGCCTGGATTCCCCCCGGAAGAGGGAACCGGCGGACAGAACGAAGATCATCGCCGGTACGCTGGGCCGTCGAGGCGGCCCGACCGAATCCCTCCACAGGGCCCACCACGACAGGACCGGGGCGGGAAACGAGCATGATGGGTCCGGCGCACTCACTGTCCGGAGCGGCGGCCTGGCTGGGGGTGGGCGCGGCCGCGGCGGCGTTCGGACACCCGATGCCGTGGCCCGTACTGGTCGTCGGCGCCCTCATCTGCGCCGGCGCGGCCCTCGCCCCCGACCTCGACCACAAGTCGGCGACGATCTCGCGCGCCTTCGGTCCCCTTTCCCGGGGCCTGTGCGAGGTGGTCGACAAGATCTCCTACGCCGTCTACAAGGCGACCCGCTCCCCGCGCGACGCCCGCCGCAGCGGCGGCCACCGCACCCTGACCCACACCTGGCTCTGGGCCGTCCTCATAGGCGCCGGATCCTCGGCCGTCGCGGTCGGCTTCGACCGCTGGGGCGTACTGGCGCTGCTCTTCGTGCACCTGGTGCTGGCCGTCGAAGGACTGCTGTGGCGGGCCGCCCGGATGTCCAGCGACGTCCTGGTCTGGCTGCTCGGCGCGACCAGCGCGTGGATCCTCGCCGGGGTGCTCGACGAGCCGGGCAACGGCGCGGGCTGGCTGTTCACCGGCGCGGGCCAGGAGTATCTCTGGCTCGGCCTGCCGATCATGCTCGGCGCGCTGGTCCACGACATCGGCGACGCGCTGACGGTCTCCGGCTGCCCGATCCTGTGGCCCCTGCCCATCGCCGGGAAGCGCTGGTACGCGGTGGGCCCGCCGAAGATGATGCGCTTCCGCGCCGGCAGCTGGGTCGAGCTCAAGGTGCTCATGCCGGTCTTCATGCTCCTCGGCGGCATGGGCGGCGCGGCGGCCCTCGGCTTCATCTGAGCCCCCGCCCGCCCGCAGGGATCCGCCCCGTCAGCGGCCCCGGGCGGGGCCGCTGACGGGGCGGATCCTTCCGTCCGGCGGGGAGCGTCAGCCGTGCCAGGACCGCCACAGGGCCGCGTACGCCCCGTCGGCCGCCACCAGCTCGTCGTGCGAGCCGAGTTCACTGATCCGGCCGCCCTCCACCACCGCGATCACGTCGGCGTCGTGCGCGGTGTGCAGCCGGTGCGCGATCGCGATGACCGTCCTGCCGTCCAGCACCCGCGCCAGCGAACGCTCCAGGTGCCGTGCCGCACGCGGGTCCAGCAGCGAGGTCGCCTCGTCCAGCACCAGCGTGTGCGGATCCGCCAGCACCAGCCGGGCCAGCGCGACCTGCTGGGCCTGCGCCGGAGTCAGCGCGCTCCCGCCGGAGCCCACCTCGGTGTCCAGCCCCGATTCAAGGGCCCGCGCCCAGCCGTCCGCGTCCACCGCGCCCAGCGCCGCCCACAGCTCGGCGTCCTCCGCGCCCGTCCGGGCCAGGCGCAGGTTGTCACGCAGGGTCCCCACGAACACGTGGTGCTCCTGGTTGACCAGCGCCACGTGCTCGCGCACCCGCTCCGCCGGCATCCGCGACAGCCGTGCCCCGCCGAGCGTGACCTCGCCCGTCCGCGGCGCGTAGACGCCCGCCAGCAGCCGGCCCAGCGTGGACTTGCCCGCGCCCGAAGGCCCCACCAGCGCCATCCGGGTCCCCGGCGGCACGGACATCGACACCCGGTGCAGGACGTCCACGCCCTCCCGGTAGCCGAAACGGACCTCCTCCGCCCGCACGTCCCGGCCCTGCGGGGCCACCGCCCGGTCACCCGCGTCCGGCTCGATCTCCCGCACGCCCACCAGCCGCGCCAGCGACACCTGGGCGATCTGCAGCTCGTCGTACCAGCGCAGGATCAGGCCGATCGGATCGACCATCATCTGTGCCAGCAGCGCCCCCGTGGTCAGCTGGCCCACCGACATCCAGCCCCGCAGCACGCAGTACCCGCCGATCATCAGCACCGCGCCGAGGATCGTCACGAAGGTGACGTTGACGACGGGGAACAGGACCGTCCGCAGGAACAGCGTGTACCGCTCCCACGCCGTCCACTCCTTGATCCGCCGTTCCGACAGCTCGATCCGGCGCCCGCCCAGACGGTGCGCCTCGACCGTGCGCCCGGCGTCGACGGTCTCGGTCAGCACGGCCGAGACCGCCGCGTACCCGGCGGCCTCCGAGCGGTACGCCGAGGGAGCCCGACGGAAGTACCAGCGGCACCCGAGGACCAGCACCGGCAGCGCCACCAGCGCGGCCAGCGCCAGCGGCGGCGCGGTGACCGCGAGGGCGCCGTAGAGCAGCCCGGCCCACACCACGCCGATCGCCAGCTGCGGCACGGCCTCGCGCATCGCGTTGGCCAGCCGGTCGATGTCGGTGGTGATCCGCGACAGCAGGTCCCCGGTGCCGGCCCGCTCCAGGACCCCGGGCGGCAGTCCCACGGACCGGACCAGGAAGTCCTCGCGCAGATCGGCCAGCATCTCCTCGCCGAGCATCGCCCCGCGCAGCCGCACCAGCCGCACGAAGCAGGTCTGCACGGCCAGCGCCAGCGCGAACAGCAGAGCCACCCGCCCGAGATGCAGCTCGCGCGCCCCCGCCGACAGGTCGTCCACGACCCGCCCCAGCAGGTACGGGCCGGCCATGGAGGCGACCACCGCGACCGCGTTGACCGTCACCAGCACCACGAACGCCCGCCGGTGCCGCCGCAGCAGCCCGCGCACATAGCCCCGTACGGTCGCCGACGTGCCCACCGGCAGGGTGGCGGCCGTCTCGGGGGCCGCCGGATCGTGTTGCGGCGGCACCACGCCGATCATGCGGATTCCTCGATCCCTGTGAGTTCCTCGGCCGGTACGCCCGCGCCGGACGCGGCCGACCGCTGTTCCTCTTCCGTCTCCCGGGTGACGACCGCCCGGTAGCGGGGCTCGCCGCGCAGCAGCTCCCGGTGGGTGCCCGCCGCCAGCGCCCGGCCCTCGTGGACCAGGACGACCCGGTCCGCGCGGTCCAGCAGCAGCGGCGAGGAAGCCAGTACCACCGTCGTGCGCCCGGCGCGCAGCTCCGCGACGCCCCGGGCGATCCGCGCCTCGGTGTGCGAGTCCACCGCCGACGTCGGCTCGTCCAGTACGAGCACCTCCGGGTCGGCGACCAGGGACCTGGCCAGCGCGAGGCGCTGGCGCTGCCCGCCCGACAGGGACCGTCCGCGCTCGGTGATCCGCGCGTCCATCGGGTCCTGCACGCCGTCGGGAACCGACTGGAGCAGGGCGTCCAGGACGTCGCCGCACTGGGCGGCGGCCAGCGCGGCCTCCGCCGTGACCGCCCCGGAGGCCGGTACGTCGAACAGCTCCCGCAGCGTCCCGGACAGCAGCACCGGATCCTTGTCCTGCACGAGGACCAGCCCGCGCGCCGCGTCCAGCGCGAGTCCGTCCAGCGCGACCCCGCCCAGCAGCACCGGGGCCGCCCCGCCCGCACCGTCCACGGGGTGCCCGCCGAGCCGCTCCGCGAGCCGTCCCGCCAGGTCCGGGTCCCCGCACACGACCGCCGTGAACCGCCCGGCCGGGGCCAGCAGCCCCGTGCCCGGGTCGTACAGGTCCCCGCCCGCCGCCGGAGCGGCGGCCGCCTCCCCGGCGGCGGCACCCTCCGCCCCGTCCTCCGTACGCGTCAGCGACAGCACGCGGGCCGCCCGCGCGGCGGAGGGCCGCGAGAAGGAGTACGCCTGCGCGATCTCCTCGAAGTGCCGCAGCGGGTAGAGCATCGTGGCCACGGCACTGAAGGCCGCGACGAGTTCGCCGACCGCCAGCCGGCCGTCCCGCACGAGCAGCGCGCCGTACCAGACCACGGTGATCAGCAGGGCGCCCGGCAGCAGCACCTGGATCGCGGAGATCAGGGCCCACATCCGGGCGCTGCGCACGGCCGCCTCGCGGACCTCCTGGGAGGCCTCCCGGTACCGGCCCAGGAACAGTTCCTCGCCGCCGATCCCGCGCAGTACCCGCAGGCCCGCCACGGTGTCGGAGGCCAGCTCGGTGGCCTTGCCTGCCTTCTCACGCTGGAGGTCCGCGCGCCGCGTGGCACGCGGCAACAGCGGCAGCACCGACAGGGCGAGCACCGGTACGCCCGCCGCGACGACCACGCCGATGGCCGGCGCGTAGAAGAGCAGGCCCACGCAGATCGCGACGACCGCGAAGGCGGCGGCGAGGAAGCGGGACACCGCCTCGACGAACCATCCGATCTTCTCGACGTCACCCGTCGAAACCGTCGTGACTTCTCCCGCCGCGACCCGCCGGGTCAGTGCGGAGCCCAGTTCGGCGGTCTTCCGGGCGAGGAGCTGCTGCACCCGCGCGGCCGCGGTGATCCAGTTGGTGACGGCGGTGCGGTGGAGCATGGCGTCGCCGACCGAGATGGCCGCGCCGAAGAGCAGGAGCAGCCCGCCGGCCAGCAGCAGCCCGGCGCCGTCGCGGTCCACGACCGCCTCGACGCCCAGGCCGACCGTGTACGGGAGTCCGGCGATCCCGCAGAAGTGCACCAGCCCCCAGGCCAGGCTCCGGGCCTGGCCTCCGAGCTGTCCCCGGCCCAGCCACCAGAGGAAACGGGGCCCGGAGCGGGCGTCGGGTACCCCGGGATCCGGATAGGGAAGATCGCTGATCTGCATGACGCCCCACGAACTGGTCGATGACTGCAACCCGCGCAAGGTTCGTCCTCCGGGCCGGGCCGGGGCAATCGATTTTCCGGCCCGGGGGCGCGCGTACAGCGCCTGTTCCGGCGCACGCGCCTCCTTGTGCGCCGGGCGCGTTCAGGGGCGCGTCGCGCGCTCCAGCTCGATCAGCGCCGAGTGGTAGTGGCGGCCCGTGGCCCGGTCCATGCCCACCTCGCACATCCGGTTCGCCGACAGGTGCGCGTCGAACTGCCGTGCCGTCACCTCCGCGGCCTCCCGGGCCGTCGCCGAGGCCGTCAGCTCCGGGTGCAGCATCCCCCGGTCGCCCGCGAAGGCGCAGCAGCCCGCGTCGTCCGGGACCACCACCTCCGCGGCGCAGGCCTCGGCCACGGCGCGCAGCTGCGCCTCGTCGCCCAGGTGCCGCGTGGAACAGGTCGGGTGGAGGACCGCCGAGCCGACGGTACGGCGTACGTCCAGGTGCGGCAGCAGCTCCTCCGCCGCCCAGACGACGGAGTCGACGATCCGCAGCTCGGCGTGGAGGGCGAGGTTGTCCGGGGTCAGGAAGGGGACCACCTCGTGCGCGAGGCCCAGGGTGCAGGAGGACGCGTCCACCACCAGGGGGAGCCGGCCCCCGGCCGTCCAGCCCCAGGCGGCCTCGACGATCCGGTTGGCCATCAGCCGGTTGCCGGCCTCGTAGCCCTTGGAGTGCCAGATCGTCGCGCAGCAGGTCCCGGTGACGTCGCGGGGGATCCACACCGGTTTGCCGGCCCGCTCCGACACGGCCACCACCGCCTCCGGCAGCGACGGGCCGGAGTCCCCCGGGGACCCGCCGAAGATCCGGTTGACGCAGGCCGGGTAGTACACGGCGGCCGCGCCCACCCGCCGGGTCTCCGGCAGCCGCCGCGCGGCGGCCCCGGGGAGCTGCGGGAGCCACTGGGGCACCAGATCGGGGCGTACGGCTCTGCGCGCCGCCCCCGTGACGGCGCTCAGCACCCGGTCACCCAGGGCGTGCGTGATCTTCTCGGAGGCGGCCACGGCCAGCCGGGCCCCGGCCTCGACGGTACGGAACCGCCGGGCGGCCAGCTCGGCGGCACGCTCCTCGCGCGCACCGTGCCGCCGGTGGCGGAAGTCCCGCATCAGCGCGCCGGTGTCGATCCCGACCGGGCAGGCGAGCCCGCAGGTGGAGTCGCCCGCGCAGGTGTCGACGGCGTCGTAGCCGTAGGAGTCGAGCAGTTCGGCGAGCACGGGCGAGTCCGGCTGCTGGCGCGTCATCTCGCGGCGCAGCACGATCCGCTGGCGCGGAGTGGTCGTCAGGTCCCCGCTGGGGCAGGTCGGTTCGCAGAACCCGCACTCGATGCAGGGGTCGGCCACGTCCTCCACCCTCGGGATCGTCTTCAGGCCGCGCAGGTGGGCCCGCGGGTCGCGGTCGAGGAGGATGCGCGGGGCCAGCACCGAGTCGGGGTCGACGAGCCGCTTGGTGCGCCACATCAGGTCGGCCGCCGCGGGCCCCCACTCCAGTTCCAGGAAGGGGGCCATGTTGCGGCCGGTGGAGTGCTCGGCCTTCAGGGAGCCGTCGAACCGCTCCACGGTGAGGTGGCAGAAGGCGTCCATGAAGGCCGCGTACCGGTCGACGTCGGCGGGCTCGGCGGCGTCGAAGGCGAGCAGGAAGTGCAGGTTGCCGTGGGCCGCGTGGCCGGCGACGGCCGCGTCGAAGCCGTGCTCCGCCTGGAGCGCGAGCAGGGCCTCGCAGGCCTCCGCCAGCCGCGACGGCGGCACCGCGAAGTCCTCGGTGATCAGGGTGGTGCCGGGCGGGCGGGCCCCGCCGACGGCGGTGACGAAGGCCTTGCGGGCCTTCCAGTACCCGGCGATGGCGGCCGGGTCGCCGGTGAAGGCGTTGGTGATCGACGCGACCGGCGCCACCAGCTCCAGCGCGGGCAGCACCGCGGCCGCGCGGCGCTCGTACTCGGCGCGGCCCGCCGCGTCCGGGGCCCGGAACTCCACCAGCAGCGCGGCGGTGTCCTTGGGCAGCTCCGCCCAGTCGGCGGGCACGCCCGCGACGCTGACCGAGGCGCGCAGGGTGTTGCCGTCCATCAGCTCGACGGCGAGGGCGCCCGCGTCGTTGAAGAGCGGTACGGCGGCGGCCGCGGCGGGCAGGGACGGGAAGAAGAGCAGCGCGCTCGTGAGCTCCCGGTCCAGGGGGAGGGTGTCGAAGACGACCTCGGCGATGAAGCCGAGCGTGCCCTCCGAGCCGACCATCAGCCCGCGCAGGATCTCGACGGGCGTGGTGCCGTCCAGGTAGGCGTCGAGACGGTAGCCGGTGGTGTTCTTGATCTCGTACTTGGCCCGGATCCGGGCGACGAGGGCCGGATCCGCCTCGATCTCCCGCTTGAGCTCCATCAGCCCGTGGCACAGGCCCGGTTCCGCGCGGGCCAGCTCCTCGTCCGCGAGCGGGTCGGCCGTGTCCACGACGGTGCCGGTCGGCAGGACCAGGGTGAGGGAGGACAGGGTGCGGTACGAGTTCCTCGTCGTCCCGGCCGTCATGCCGGACGAGTTGTTGGCGACGACCCCGCCGAGGGTGCAGGCGACGGCGCTGGCCGGGTCGGGCCCCAGGATCCGGCCGTGCCGGGCCAGGGCGGCATTGGCCCGGAAGACGGTGGTGCCGGGCCGGATCCGGGCGCGCCGGCCCTCCTCCAGGACCTCGATCCCGGCCCAGTGGCGGCGCACGTCGACGAGGATGTCCTCGCCCTGCGCCTGGCCGTTCAGGGAGGTCCCCGCGGCCCGGAAGACCACCTCGCGCTGCTTCCCGTGGGCGTACGAGAGGACCGCGGAGACGTCGTCGATGTCCTCGGCGACCACCACGACCTGCGGGACGAACCGGTACGGGGAGGCGTCGGCGGCGTAGCGGACCAGGTCGGAGACCTTCCACAGCACCTTATCGGCGCCGAGCAGCTCGCTCAGTTCGGCGCGCAGGGCGGGCGGGGTGCCGCCGGCCAGCCGGTCGGGGATCCGGTCGGGGGCGGGGGCGCGCATGCCGCGCGGGCGCAGGGCTCCCGGCTTCGGTTCGAGCAGCGGCATGAGCAGCCCCTTGTCGGTCGCGGTGCGGCACGGGCGCCGGTGCCGGCGCCCGCCCCTCCCGTCTCAGCAGCGGCGCTCCGCGGGAGCGTCGGCCAGCGCGTTCAGCAGGCCGCCGAGCACCTCGCGCTGTCCGGCGGTCAATGGAGCAAGGATCTCCTCTGCGGCGTCGGTCCGCGCGTTGCGCAGACGGCGCAGCGTGGCGCGACCGGTTTCGGTGAGCTCGATCCGGATCACGCGGCGGTTCGCGGGGTCGGGCACGCGGCGCACGCAGTCGGCGCCCTCCAGACCGTCCACGAGGGTGGTGACGGCACGCGGTACGACCTCAAGGCGCGTTGCCAGGTCGGCCATTCGGGGCGGCTGGTCGCCGCCGTAGTGCGAGACGAGGCGCAGCAGACGGCCCTGGGCGGGGGTGATCCCGAGCGGCTCCATGTGGCGCTTCTGGATGCGGTGGAGGCGGCGCGTGAGGCGCAGCAGCTGCTCGGCGAGGACGCCGTCGGTGGAATCGCGGGTGTCGGTCTCGGAACCGGTGCTCATACTGGGAACAGTATCAGGACCGGATTCATTGTGAGCGTAGGTAACAATGAGCTAAGCTCATCACAGTCCCGCCTGTAAGGAGGCCCATGCCCCACGACGAACCGAAGTGGATCCCATCGAACGAAGCCCTCGACCCCACCCGCCCGGCCCCGGCTGAGCGCCCCCGCGAGCTGCGCCGCATCCTCGCCCTGTTCCGCCCCTACCGCGGCCGGCTCGCCGTGGTCGGAGCACTCGTCGCCGCGTCCTCGCTGGTCGGTGTGGCATCGCCGTTCCTGCTCAAGGAGATCCTGGACGTCGCGATCCCCCAGGGCCGGACCGGGCTGCTCAGCCTGCTCGCGCTCGGCATGATCCTCACGGCGGTCGTGACCAGCGTCTTCGGCGTGCTCCAGACGCTGATCTCCACCACCGTCGGGCAGCGCGTCATGCACGACCTGCGCACCGCCGTCTACGCCCAGCTCCAGCGGATGCCGCTGGCCTTCTTCACCCGCACCCGCACCGGCGAGGTGCAGTCCCGGATAGCCAACGACATCGGCGGCATGCAGGCCACCGTCACCTCGACGGCGACCTCGCTCGTGTCGAACCTGACCGCCGTGATCGCATCCGTCGTCGCGATGCTCGCGCTCGACTGGCGGCTGACCGTGGTCTCCCTCCTGCTGCTGCCCGTGTTCGTGTGGATCAGCCGGCGGGTCGGGCACGAGCGCAAGAAGATCACCATGCAGCGGCAGAAGCAGATGGCCGCCATGGCCGCGACCGTCACCGAGTCCCTCTCGGTCAGCGGCATCCTGCTCGGCCGCACCATGGGCCGCTCGCAGTCCCTCACCGACGCCTTCTCCGAGGAGTCCGAGAAGCTCGTCGGCCTGGAGGTGCGCTCCAGCATGGCCGGGCGCTGGCGGATGTCCACCATCGGCATCGTCATGGCCGCCATGCCCGCGCTCATCTACTGGGCCGCGGGCATCGCCCTGCAGACCGGCGCGCCCTCGCTCTCCGTCGGCACCCTCGTCGCCTTCGTCACCCTCCAGCAGGGCCTGTTCCGGCCCGCCGTGAGCCTGCTGTCCACCGGCGTGCAGATCCAGACCTCGCTCGCGCTCTTCGCCCGGATCTTCGAGTACCTCGACCTGCCGGTGGACATCACCGAGCGGTCGCAGCCCGTCCGCCTGGACCGCGCCAGGGGCGAGGTCCGCCTGGAGGACGTCCACTTCGCCTACGAGGCCAAGACCGGCCCCACCCTCACCGGCATCGACATCACCGTCCCGGCCGGCGGCTCCCTCGCCGTGGTCGGCCCCACGGGCTCCGGCAAGAGCACCCTCAGCTACCTGGTGCCGCGGCTCTACGACGTGACCGGCGGCCGGGTCGCCCTCGACGGGGTGGACGTACGCGACCTCGACTTCGACTCGCTGGCCCGGTCCATAGGCGTGGTCTCCCAGGAGACCTACCTCTTCCACGCCTCGGTCGCCGACAACCTGCGCTTCGCCAAGCCGGACGCCACGCAGGAGGAGATCGTCGAGGCCGCCCGCGCGGCACAGATCCACGACCACATCGAGTCCCTGCCCGACGGCTACGACACCCTGGTCGGAGAGCGGGGCTACCGCTTCTCCGGCGGCGAGAAACAGCGGCTGGCCATCGCGCGCACGATCCTGCGCGACCCGCCGGTGCTCATCCTCGACGAGGCCACCAGCGCCCTCGACACCCGCACCGAGCACGCCGTGCAGCGGGCCATCGACAACCTGTCCAAGGGCCGCACCACCATCACCATCGCCCACCGCCTCTCCACCATCCGCGACGCCGACCAGATCGTGGTGCTGGACGCCGGCCGGATAGCCGAGCGCGGGACGCACGAGGAGCTGCTCGGCGCCGGCGGCCGCTACGCCGCACTGGTCCGCCGGGACCGGGACGCCGCCCAGGCGCCCGACCGGGAGCGGGGCGACTCCGGAAGGGGGCCCGCGGGGGAGCCCGTACCCACTCCGGTGAACGTGTGATCGTATGACTGGAGCGGGGTGTGATGCCCGGAAGGCTCCGGTCCGGGGGTTAACGTGCCCGCATGCCTGACGCGTACGAGCCGCACCAGCCGCACCAGCCGCCATCGCGCCGCTCCCGGCTCACCCGCCGAGGCCGCCTGGTGCTCCTCTTCGGTGCGCTCCTCGGCATCGGGCTCGCCACGGTGGTGATCGAACCCCTGCTGCCCGAGGAGGAAGTGCCCGAGAAGCCGCGCCGGCTGCTCATCCCCGAGGGCTGGCGGGCCGCGCAGGTCTACGCCGCGGTCGACCGCGAACTGCGGCTCCCCACGGGCACCGCCAAATCGGCCGTCGCCACAGCGGCCCTGGAGCTGCCGGCGGAGGCGAAGGGAAACCCGGAGGGCTACCTCTTCCCGGCGACCTACCCGGTGACGAAGAAGTCCACGCCGGCCGCGCTCCTCTCGCTCATGGTGCGGACGGCCAACCAGAACCTCGCCACCAAGGCCGTCAAGGACGGCGGCAAGGCGCACGGGATGACCCCGTACCAGACGGCCACCCTCGCCAGCGTCATCGAGGCGGAGGCCGACGACCCGGCCGACATGGGAAAGGTCTCCCGGGTCGTGCACAACCGGCTGGCCAAGTCGATGCCGCTGCAGATGGACTCCACCATCAACTACGCCCTCGGCCGCAACACCGTGGACACCACGCTCGGCGACACCCGCATCGACCACCCCTTCAACACCTACGCACGCCAGGGCCTGCCGCCCACCCCCATCGACAGCCCCGGTCTGCGGGCCATGGCCGCCGCGGTCGCGCCGACGCCCGGCGACTGGCTGTTCTTCGTGACCGTCAAGCCCGGTGACACGCGCTTCTCGGCGACCTACGGGGAGCACAGGAAACACGTCGCGGAGTTCAACCGGCAGCGCGCCGCCGCCGGCCCGGCCGCCGCCGCCGGACCGCCCGCGAAGGGTCCCGCCGTGAAGGGCCCCGCCGTGAAATGAGCAGGCGCCCGGCCCGCGCCCCGTCCTACGATCGACCGCCTGACGGACGCGCGGACAGGGGGCGGCGAAGCATGGGACGGTCATGGTGGACACGTCGTACGAGGACCCGCGCGGCCGCGCCGGGCGGACCGGGCGGCACCGCACCGCAGGCGGAGGAAGCGGACGAGGACGAGGGCGAGGGCGAGGACCCGGGAGCGATCGCCGCCCGCAAGCACCTGGAAGAGCTCTGGGGCGGCGACGTGGCGGACTGGCATGAGTGGCTGGCCCGTTCCCCGGACGGAGTCGACCTGCTCCTGTGGTGGCACCGCGAGCGCGAGCTCACCGCCCTCGTCGGCGCGGACCGCTACCGCGAACGCCTCGCCCTCCTGCTGTCCCGGGCCGCGCCGCGCGACATGGCCGCCATGGGGCTGGGCTGCAGCCGCCGGGTCGACCGGCGCTGCCGCACCCCGCAGGTCTGCGGCCAGGATCCCGCCCCGCGCACCCCCGACGGCCCGGCCCGCCTCCGTTCCGGACCGGTACCCGGAGCGTGCAGCCGCTTCACCGACTGCTTCACGACGCACGAGATCAGGGTCCACTTCACCGGCGACGACCGGCACAGCGCGGTGCTCCTGCTCCGGGGCGGCCCGGACGCCGCCCGCCTGTGGGTGGACGGAGTCCCCGTCGGGGAGGGCCGGTGGCTGGACAACGGCGGCTGGTGGCAGGACGACCGGTTCTACGTGATCCGCGTCGGCGGCCCCGCCGGCCATCCGCTCCAGCGGCTCGGGGACATCGGGGACTGGCTCTACAGGATCGTTTCCCTGCTGGTGTACGACGCCGAGCGGGCCGTGGCGCACGTGTTCGTCCCCGAGCCCGCCGAGGAGTGGACGGATCCGGTCCTGGAGGTCCGCGACGGCGTCGGCCGCGTCTACGCGAGCGAGGAGGCCCGCGAGGCCGGAACCGCCGACCGGGAGTTCCCCGCGGACGGCCCGGACCCGGGTCCGGCCACGGGCTGAGCGGCCGCCGGGCCCCGGGCCAGCAGCCGGCGTATCTCGCGCACCGCCGCGCCGCCCGCCCGGTTGGCGCCGATGGTGGAGGCCGACGGGCCGTAGCCCACCAGGTGGACCCGCTCGTCGCGCACCGCCCTGGTCCCCTCCACCCGGATCCCGCCGCCCGGCTCGCGCAGCCGCAGCGGCGCCAGGTGGTCGACGGCGGCCCGGAAGCCGGTGGCCCAGAGGATCACGTCGGCGTCCACGCTCCGCCCGTCCGCCCACGCGATGCCGGTCGGGGTGATCCGGTCGAAGACGGGCAGCCGCTCCAGCACCCCGGAGTCCAGCCCCGCCCGCACGGCCTCCGTCAGGGCCAGCCCGGTCACGCTGACCACGCTCCGCGGGGGCAGTCCCCGACGCACCCGCTCCTCCACCAGGGCGACCGCCGCCCGGCCCTCCGCCTCGCCGAACGCCCCCTCGCGGAACACGGGCGGCCGCCGCGTGACCCACGTGGTCCCCGCCGCCACCTCGGAGACCTCCAGCAGGTGCTGCACCGCAGAGGTGCCGCCGCCCACCACGACCACCCGGGCCCCGGCGAACTCCCCGGGCCCGCGGTAGTCCGCGGTGTGCAGCAGGCGCCCCCGGAAGAGCTCCTGGCCCGGGTACCGCGGCCAGAACGGCCGGTCCCAGGTCCCGGTGGCGTTGACCAGCGCCCGCGCCGACCAGCTCCCGGACGCCGACTCGACGAGCAGCCGGCCCCCGACGCCCTCGCGCACCGCCGACACGTCCACGGGGCGGCGTACGCGCAGGCCGAAGCGCTCCTCGTACGCCGCGAAGTACTCCCCGATCACCTCGGACGAGGGCCGCAGCGGATCGGCGCCGGTCAGCTCCATGCCGGGCAGCGCGTGCATGCCGTGCACCTTGCCGTAGGTCAGCGAGGGCCAGCGGAACTGCCAGGCCCCGCCGGGGCGCGGCGAGTGGTCCAGCACCACGTGGCCGATACCGGCCCGGGCCAGGTGGTAGGCGCTGGACAGCCCCGCCTGACCGGCCCCGACGACCACCACGTCCACGTCCGCCGCGTCCCTCAGCATTTCGTTCACGGTTCTACCAACTCGGTGGGGGCGGGGGATCTTCCCGGATGATCCGAAGCCCTGCGCCGCGCGGTGGAGCGTCGCTAGAGTCGGCTGCGTCACAGGGGACGACGGCTTGCACTCTTGGGGGCTCGGTGGGGCGGCGCTTCTTCATCGGCATGGGCACCGGCAGGTACTGCAACCTCCCCCAAGAGGAGCAGCTCGACTCGGTCCCCCCGGACGTAGCCGCCATGGCACAGCTCTTCGAAGGCTTCGGCTACGAGCGGGCCCTCTCCGGACTGGGCGAGTACGACGGCGCCGAACAGCTCCGCCAGAAGCTGAGCCACTGGTCCGCCGACACCGGGCTCTCGGACGACGACGTCGTGGTCGTCTACTTCGCGGGCCACGGCGCCGTCGAGGAGCGCGACCGGCACTACCTGCTCTGCTGGGACACCCGCGACACCGACCTCGCGGCCACCGCCCTGGCCACGGAGGACCTCGTACGCATCCTCTGCAAGGGCGGGCTCCGCCACCTCCTGCTGATCCTCGACACCTGCTCGGCCGGAGCGGGCACCGCCGAGGCCTCCGCCGCCGCCCTCCAGACGATCATCTACCGGGGAGCGGCCGCCGACGCCTCCGCGGGCCTCTGGTTCCTCGCCTCCGCCCGGCGCAAGGAGATCGCCCTCGACGGGGCCTTCGTCTCCGTACTGGGCGCGGCGATCGAGACCACGACCGGGCGGACCGGACAGCGCCAGCAGTACCTCGACCTCACCGAGCTGGTGAAGGCCGTCAACGAGCGCTTCGACCTCGCGGGCCGGGGCCAGCGCGCCGAACTGGCCAGCGCCCTGGTCACCGGCCTCGCCCCGTTCCTCGTCAACTCCGGTTACCGGGAGGAGTTACCCCCGGCCGGCACCGACCTGGAGGTCCAGGGGCGCGTCGCCGCCAGGGAGCTCGCCGAACACTTCGGCCCGCGCTCGCGCGGGGTGGAGTTCGAGTCCGAACAGGGCCTCTACTTCAGCGGCCGGGTCAACGTGCTCGCCGACCTCGCCGCCTGGCTGACCGCGGAGCACGGCGACGGACGCGGCCGTGTCGTCACCGGAGTCCCCGGCTGCGGCAAGTCCGCCGTCCTCGGCCGGATCGTCGCCCTCTCCGACCCCGCCTACCGGGCCCGCCTCGACCTCGGCGACGCCGACCCGAGGACCGTGGTGCCGGAGAACTGCGTGACCGCCGCCGTCCACGCCCGCCACAAACGGCTGGAGGAGATCGTCGAACGGATCGCCTCGGCCCTCGGCACCGAGGCCGACGGCGTGGCCGCCCTCCTCCAGGAACTCACCCGGCGCGGCCGCCAGGGACCCCCGCTGGTCATCGTCGTCGACGCCGTCGACGAGGCCGGCTCCGACACCGCCGCCGACGCCGGCGGGCACGGCGAACCCCGCCGCATCACCCGCGAACTGCTGCGCCCCATGGCCGAGATCCAGGGCGTACGCCTCCTGGTGGGCACCCGGCGCGAACTGGTCACCCCGCTCGGTCCCACGTTCACCTGCCTCGACCTGGACCGGCCGGAGTACCGGGCCGGCTCCGAGGACGTCAGCGCGTACGTAGCCCGGGTGCTGCTCGCCGCGGAGGAAGCGGAGGTTCGCACCCCATACCGGGACCGCCCCGCACTGGCCTGGACCGTCGCACGCGGAGTGGCCGAGAAGGCGGCCGGGGTCTACCTGTACGCCCGTATGACGGCCCGGACCCTGCGTTCCGACGGGGCGCCCGTGGACGTCGGCCGGCCGGGCTGGGAGGAGAACCTGCCCAGCGAGGTCGGCGACGCCTTTGACGACTACCTCGCCCGCTTCGGCCCCGACGAGCAGCGGGTGCGCCGGATGCTGCTGGCGCTGGCGTTCTCGGAGGGCAAGGGGCTCCCGCGCGGCCGGGTGTGGACCGGGCTCAGCTCCGCCATTTCCGCGGTGCCGTGCTCGGAGGAGGACGTCACCTGGACCCTCGACGTCGCTGCCGCGTACATCGCGGAGGTCACCGACGACGACCGCCGCTCGGCCTACCGGCTTTACCACAAGGCCCTCGCGGAGCACTTGCGCGCGACGGCCGCCCACAGCGCGCGAGAGATCCAGTACTCGGTCGTCGACGCCCTGACGCGGCTCGTGCCGCGGGCCGCACCGGGCCGGCCGGACTGGTTCGCCGCACTCCCCTACGTGAGACAGCACCTCGCCACCCACGCCGTCGCGGCGGGGCGGCTGGTCGATCTCATGGAGGACCCCGGGTTCCTGCTGGCCAGTGAACCGCTCACGCTGCTGCGGGCGTTCGCCGCGATGGAGGGCGAGGGCGTCCCCGGAGTGCGCGGCGCGTACGAACAGATCGCGCACCGGCTCACCCCCGAAACCCCGCTCGGCGACCGGGCCGCCGACCTCCAGTTGTCGGCCCGCCGCTGCAGGGCCGACCGCCTCGCCGACCGGGTGGACGAACTCGCCGTGGCGCGGCCGTGGTCGACCGCCTGGGCCTGGTGGTCCACCAGCGGAGCGCATCGCCTGCTGGGCGGCCACACCCGACCCGTGGGCTGCGTCGCAGTGGGCACGCTGGACGGCCGTCCCATCGCGGTCACCGGCAGCGAGGACTGCACGGCCCGCGTGTGGGACCTCACGACCCAGCGCCAGATCGGTGAACCGCTCCCCGTCGGGATCACCGTCAACGCCCTGGCGATCGGTGAACTCGGCGACTACAGCGTCGCGCTGACCGGCGGGGACGACGGCACCGTCCGGGTCTGGGACCTCTCTGCCGGTCAGGAGTACGGTGAGGCCCTGACGGGCCACACGAACCGGATCCTGTCGATCGCCGTCGGCGAGGTCCACGGCCGACCGGTGGCTCTGACCGGGAGCGCGGACGGTACCGCACGCCTGTGGGACCTCGTGGACCGCCGGCAACTGGGCGCCGAGCTCGTCGCACACCGCCGGTCGGTCCGTGGAGTGGCCCTCGGCACGCTCGACGGCTGTCCGATCGCCCTGACAGGCGGTGACGACAAGGCCGTCCACGTATGGGACCTCGACGGTGTGCTGGACGGACGGGACGCGCACCTCGACGGCAATCCGCTGATCGGTCCCGCCGGATCCGTGTGGACGGTGTGTGCGGCCGAGCTCGACGGGCGGTCGCTCGCGCTGGTGGGCGACTCGAGTGGCATTCTCAGTTGCTGGGACCTCGCCGACCGCCGTCAGGTCGGCGAGCCGGTCGCGGCGCACACCGACGAGTCGCTCTACGGCGTGCTCTCCGTGGTGACGGGCGAGTTCGCGGGCCGTCCGGTCGTGCTCACCAATGCTCTGAAGGCCGCCCGGCTCTGGGACCTGCGCACGCTCCGCCAACTCGGCCAGCCGATGCGGGGCCACTTGGAAGCCACGAACGCCGTGGCCCTCGTGGCCCGGGGCGAGACGGCCCTCGCCGTCACGGTGGGGGCGGACCACACCGCCCGGATCTGGGACCTGGCGGCCGACAGGCCGGACACGGGCCACACCAGGCCGGTGTCCGCCGCCGCCTTCTGCGAGGTCGCCGGCCGCCCGTTGGTCGTCACGGGAAGTGCCGACGGCACGGCCCGGGTGTGGGACCTGCGCACCCGCGAGCAGGTGGGAGCCGCCCTGGAGGGGCACAGCGGGGGCGTGTCGGCGGTGGCGGCCACCGTGATCCAGGGCCGGCTGGCCGTGGCGACCGGCGGATCGGACACCACGGTCTGGTTGTGGCACCGCAAGGGAGGCCACGTCGAGGGCACCGAGCTGGCCGGTCACACGAACGCCGTCACGTGCGCGGTGTTCGGTGAACTGGCGGGCAGGCACGTCCTGGTCAGCGGAAGCGGGGACGGGACCGTCCGGATCTGGGACGCGGAGTCGGGAACCGGCCTCGGTGTTCCGCTGGCCGGCCACGTGGGCGACGTCGCCCACCTGGCCGTACGGTGTGAGGGCGGCGCGCTGGAGATCGCCGCGGCGACCGCCCTGGCCCACACGTACCTGTGGCGGGTGACGAACGAAGGCGGGGAGCTCCGTGCCCGTCTGGTGGGACACCGGGCCGTGAAGGACCTCTCCCCTGACGCTTCGGTAGAAGGGGTGGCCTTCCTGCACGGGCGGGCGGTCGTGCTCGCGGGAGCGGAGGCCCACAGCATCCAGATACTCGAGATCGTCGGCGGGGACCTGGTCGCCGGCCCGTTCCCCGGGCGGAACGGCGAGGTCTACGGTGCGACGCTGGGACGGCTGGGCGCCGAAACCGTGGTGGCGATCAGCAGCGGCGGCCAGCAGGTCAGCGTCTGGCGGGCCGAGCGGCACGAGCCGTCCGGTCCGCCTCCCGAACCGGACTGGCTCCTGGGGCCGGTGAATACCTACTCCCCTCCGGTCTTCGGCCGGGTGGACGGCACGGTCGTCCTCCTCACCGTCGGTTTCGCGGAGGTCGCGGTCTGGGACGTGGGGGGAATGCACCCGGTCGGTGAACCCCTGGGCGGTAGCAGCAAGGGGCTGGCGTTCGCCGACATCATCGAGGGACAGGACGGCCGACCCCTGGTCGTGACGGGAAGCAGCGGTGCCGGATCCATCCGCCAGCACGATCTGGCGGACGGCAGCCAGGTGGCACCGCAGCTCACGCACGACGGAGACCTCCGCCACGCGTCCACCCTCCGCGTGGACGGACGGCCCGTGGTGGTGCGCTGCGGATGGGAATCGGTCGAGGTGTGGGACCTCGTGTCCCGTCGGCGCCTGGTGAAGCGACCGGGCTCGGTGCACGTCACCCACGCGGTGCTGTGCGGAGCGCGGCCGATCGTCGTGCTGGCCGACAGGGACCGCGCGCTGGAGGCATGGGACCTGCGTACCGGGACCGCGCTCTACGGCCCGATGGAGGGGCACACCTCCCGGGTGACGGCCATGCGCGACCTCGTCGCCGGCGGCGTACACACCCTCGCGAGCGCCTCGTACGACGGCACCGTCCGGCTGTGGGACCTGGGAACGGGCCGACCTCTGGGCGAGGCGATGACCGGGTACGCGCGCGGCGCGACCGCCCTGGAACTGCTGCGGTCCGACGGCGCCGAGCTCGCGGTCGTCGGGTCCGGCGACGGCCGGGTCCACGTCCGTCGCATCGGCGTCGACCGCGGCACGGTGGGGGAGTTCCCCCCGTTCCCCTCGGGCGTCAGCGTGATCCGCAGCGCAGAGGTCCAGGGCGTGCCCGTCCTGGCGGCCGCCGACCGGCACGGGCTGCTGCGCGTCGGCCGTATGAACACCTTCACCTGGACCTCCGAGATCAACGTCGGCAGCACCATCAACGGCTTCTCCATCGACCGCGAAGGCCACATCTGCGTGGCGACCGACATGGGCGTCGTCGCCCTCACCCTGGCGGAGGTGCGGCCGTGAGCCGGATCGTGTTCGTGCACGGCATCGCACAGGAGGTGGTGGGCCCCGAGTCGCTGCTCGCCGAGTGGTACCCCGCGCTCTGCGACGGGATCGTCCTCGCGGGCGGGGTGAAGCCGGCGCGGGACGAGGTCGCGATGGCCTTCTACGGGGACCTCTTCCGCCAGGCCGGCCACCGCGGCGTCGGGACGCCCGAGCTGGACGCCTCCGACGTGGAGGAGGGCATCGAAGAGGAACTCCTGCTCCAGTGGTGGGAGTACGCCGCCCGGATCGACCCCCGGCTGCCCGGGCCGCAGGACCGGGCCCGGCTGCGGACCCCGTACCCGGTGCAGCGGGCGCTGGACGCGCTCGGCCACTCGGCGTTCTTCGCCGGGGCGGGGGAGCGGCTGATGATCGGCGCGGCCCGGCAGGTGCGGCGCTACTTCACCGAGCCGCGGACGCGGGCCGCGGCCCGCGAGCGGTTCGGGCGGACCCTGACCGACCGCACCCGGGTGGTCGTCGCGCACTCGCTCGGCTCGGTCGTCGCGTACGAGGCCCTGTGCGCGGGCCCCGACCGGCCGGACCTGGTGCTGGTGACCCTGGGGTCGCCGCTCGGGGTGCGGAACCTGGTGTTCGACCGGCTCGTGCCGCCCCCGCACGCGGGGCGCGGCCGCTGGCCCGCGCCCGTGCGGCAGTGGGTGAACATCGCCGACCGGGGCGACCTCGTCGCGCTGGCCAAGGGGCTGGCGCCGCTGTTCGGGGACCGGGTGCGGGACGTGCCGGTCCACAACGGGGCCAGGGCGCACGACGTACGGCCCTACCTGACGGCCCGTGAGTGCGGCGGGACGATCGGCGCGGCGCTGGCGGACCGGAGTTCCTGACCGGCCGCGGGCCCGGCGCCGGTCAGGCCGCGACGGGGGCCAGGGCCCGGAGCCGCTCCAGGCCCCGGCGGGACTCCTCGTCCAGCGGGACGAAGGTCGTCAGCCGCGCGCCCGACGCCGGTCCCAGCCACAGGCTGGTGTGCTCCAGGCGCAGCAGCCCCACGTGGGCGTTGCGGATGTACTTGGTGTTGCCGCCCGCCGCGACCACCTCGTGCCGGGCCCAGATCTCCCGGAACTCCGGCGAGGCCGCCTCCAGCCGGGCCAGCAGCGTCTTCCAGGCGGGCTCCGCCAGGTGCCCGGCCATCGAGGCCCGGAACTTGGCCGCGAGCAGCCGGTTCCCCTCCGGCATGTCGACGAGGGAGGCCCGCCAGTCCGCGTTGGTGAACGCCAGCCACACGCAATTGCGGTCTTCGGGGGGCAGGGCGTCCAGATCGCACAGCAGGCGCCCGTACGTCCTGTTGTAGGCGCGGATGTCGTACCGGCTGTTCTGCACGCACGCCGGGATCGGGTCCAGCTGGTCGAGCATGGCCCGCAGGGCCGGGGTGACGCTGGGGCAGCTGGTGTTCGGCGCCGGGTCGGTGCCGCCCGCCAGCGCGAACAGGTGCGCCCGCTCGCTGGTGTCCAGCAGCAGGGCCCGCGCCAGCGCGTCCAGCACCTGGGGCGACACCTGGATCTCGCGTGCCTGTTCCAGCCAGGTGTACCAGGTGACGCCGACGGCGGAGAGCTGCGCGACCTCCTCGCGGCGCAGGCCGGGAGTGCGCCGGCGCGGGCCCCGGACCAGCCCGACCTGCTCGGGTGTGATCCGCTCACGGCGGCTGCGGAGGAAGTCGGCGAGCTCGTGGCGGCGGAGGTCGCTCTCCGGGGCAACGGTGGTCATGACACCAGGATGCGGCACCGCCCATCCCGTTGCCAGGTACTCCTGGTACCAGGATGAGGAGACTCTGGTACCAGGCTGAGCCGCGGTGGATCGTTCCTTCCGTGAGTGAAACAACCGTACGCACGACCCACCCGTCCCCGTCCGTCCCCGCGTCCGCGTCCGTCCCGGCCCCCGCCGGGGCCGCGGCCGCGGCGCCCGCCGTCCTCACCCCGCTCGGGCTGTTCACCGTACTGCTGGGCGCGGCCCTCCCACTGATCGACTTCTTCATCGTCAACGTGGCGCTGCCCGCCATCGACGCCGACCTCGACGCCGGCCCGGCCATGCTGGAACTGGTCGTCGGCGGCTACGGGGTGGCGTACTCGGTGCTCCTGGTGCTGGGCGGGCGGATCGGTGACACGGTCGGCCGGCGGCGGCTGTTCGTCATCGGGATGGCGGCCTTCGGACTGACCTCCCTGGCCTGCGGCCTGGCCCCGACCGCCTGGACGCTGGTCGGCGCGCGGGTGGCCCAGGGCGCGGCGGCGGCGCTGATGCTTCCGCAGGTGCTGGCCACCATCCAGGCCACCACCCAGGGGCCGCGCCGGGCCCGCGCGATGAGCCTGTACGGGGCCACAGGAGGCCTGTCGATGGTGGCCGGGCAGATCCTCGGCGGGGTGCTGGTCGCCGCCGACGTGGCCGGCTCGGGCTGGCGCTCGGTGTTCCTCGTCAACGTGCCCGTGGCGGTGGCGGGGCTGGTGCTCGCGGTCCGGGCCGTCCCCGAGACCCGCTCGGACCGGCCGGCGTCCGTGGACGTCCCCGGGACGCTGCTGCTCGGCCTCACCCTGGTGTCGCTGCTGCTGCCGCTGACCGAGGGGCGGGCGGCCGGCTGGCCGCTGTGGACCTGGGCGGCGCTGGCCGTGTCCCCGTTCGCGGCCCTGGCCTTCTACCTGACGGAGCGCCGCGCCGACCGGCTCGGGCGCACCCCGCTGGTGCCGCCGAGCCTGCTGCGGCTGGTGTCGCTGCGGCGCGGACTGGTGATGCTGGCGCCGTTCTCGGTCGGCTTCAGCGGCTTCATGTTCGTGGTGGCCGTCGCCCTCCAGCAGGGCCTGCGGATGGGCCCGGTGGAGGCGGGCGTCGCGCTGGTGCCGATGGCCCTGGGCTACTTCGGCGCCTCCCTCGCCGGACCGCGGCTGACCGGCAGGTTCGGCAGCCGGGTCGTCACCGCCGGCGGGCTGGTCCAGGCCCTCGGCATCGCCCTGGTGCTGGCGGCCGTCCGGTACGGCTGGCCGGACCTCGGCATCGCCGGGCTGGCTCCGGGCGTCGCCGTCGCGGGCCTCGGCCAGGGCCTCCAGCAGCCGGTGCTGATGCGGCTGATGCTCTCGGACGTCCCGGCGGACCGGGCGGGGGTGGGCAGCGGTGTCATGATCACCACGCAGCAGTCCTCGCTGACCCTGGGCGTGGCGACCGTCGGCAGCCTCTTCCTCGCGCTGGTCGCCCCGCTGGGGATGCGGGACGCCCTCGCCGTGGTCCTGCTGGTCCAGCTGGGCCTGATCGTCGTGACGACGGCCCTGGGCCTGCGCCTGCCGCGCGTGGTGCGCTGAACGGGACCGGGGAGGCGCCCGTACCGGACGCCCCCCGCCGCCGTCAGGCGGAGGCGGCCGCCCCGCGCGAGAACAGCCACTCCTCGGCGGCGTCCGCGTCGAACTCCGGCTGGCCGCCCGCGAAGAGCAGCCCCGCCGCCGCGAACGCCGGATCGCCGGCGGTGTCCGCCACGTACGGGACCGCCAGGCAGCCCATTCCGGCGGCGTGCGCGGCCAGCGCCCCCGGCGCCGCGTCCTCGACCACCACGCAGTCGGCGGGCCGGGCGCCGAGCCGGCGGGCCGCCTCCAGGAACACGTCCGGGGCGGGCTTGCCCCGCTCGACCTCCTCGGCGGAGACGACCGTGGTCAGCAGCGCGGCCAGCCCGGTGCCCTCCAGCACGGCGTCGATCGCCGCCCGCGAGGAGCCGGAGGCCACCGCCATCGGCACGCCCCGCGCGTGCAGCCGCTCCACGAAGGTCCGCATCCGCGGGAAGGCCTCCGTGCGGGTGCGGGCCAGCTCCAGGTAGGCGGCGTTCTGCTCCGCCAGCAGCTGCTCGACCGGGGGACGCAGGCCGTAGCGGTCCTTGAGGACCTCCAGGGTTTCCAGCGTGCCGATGCCGATGAAGCGGGAGTGCTGCTCCCACGTGAAATCGGGGACGCCGTGCCGCTCCAGGGTGAGGCGCCCCGACTCGTAGTAGTTCGGCTCGCTGTCCACGAGGGTGCCGTCGAGATCGAATATGACGGAGATCATCCGCTGTGCCCGTCCTACCGGTCGTGTACCTGTCCGGGCCATCCTGTCAGGATTTGTGCGCCGCCCGCCCCACGGCCTCCACCAGCGGCAGCAGGCGGTGCGCGACCCGCTCGCGCAGGGCGACCTCCGTCCGCGTGCGGACCACGCCCGGCAGCCGGATCAGCCGCTGGATCACGTCCTCCAGATGCCCGGCATCCCGGGCCACCACCCGCGTCAGCAGGTCCCCGCCGCCGGTGATCGAGAAGGCCTCGACGATCTCGGGCACGGTCGCCAGCGCGTCCCCGACCTCGTCCAGGTGCCCCTGGGTGACCTCGATGTGCACGAACGCCAGCACCGGATGCCCCAGCGCGGCGGGGGAGAGGACCGGACCCGAACCGGTGATCACCCCGGTGCGCTCCAGCCGGTCCAGCCGGGCCTGGAGGGTGCCGCGGGCCACGCCGAGGATCCGGGCGTACTCGCGGACGCTGGTGCGCGGCTGCTCGATCAGCAGGCGCAGGATCCGGGTGTCGAGCTCGTCCACCGCCATGTCAGGACTGTACCAATGGCCCGGATCGTCCCGCCGCCGGGAAGCCACCGCATCCGATCACGCCCCCGGCGCCGAAGAACAGGGTGGCAGCCGCCGCCCCCAGCCCCTACCCGGAGCCGAGCGCATGAACACCGCAGTGGTCCTGTACACCTCCGACCTGCGCCTGCACGACCATCCGCCGCTGCGAGCCGCCCTCTCCTCCTGCGACCGGATCGTCCCGCTCTTCGTCCGCGACCGGGCCATACAGGACTCCGGCTTCGCCGCGCCCAACCGGCTGGCCTTCCTCGCCGACTGCCTCGCCGACCTCGACGCGGGCCTGCGCGAACGCGGCGGCCGCCTCGTGCTGCGCTCCGGGGACGCCGTCGCCGAGGTCTGCGCCCTCGTCCACGAGGCGGACGCCGACGAGGTGCACATGGCCGCGGGCGTCAGCGGCTACGCCCAGGCCCGCGAGGAACGGCTGCGCGAGGCCCTGGAGGCGCAGGGCCGCCGGCTCTACACCCACGACACGGTGGTCACGGCGGTCGCCCCCGGAGCGGTCCTGCCCACCGGCTCGGGCGCCGACCACTTCTCCGTCTTCACCCCCTACCTGCGCCGCTGGACGGAACTGCCCCAGCGGGCCGTGGCCGCAGCCCCGCGCCGCGTACGCGTCCCCGAGGACATCGGCTCCGAGGAACTGCCCCGCCGCGCGGCCGTCACCGGAACCTCCCCCGGCCTCGCGCGCGGCGGCGAACGCGAGGCCCGGCGGCTGCTGACGAACTGGCTGCGCTCCGGCATCACCCGCTACGAGGACACCCACGACGACCTCGCCGCCGACGCCACCTCCCGGCTCTCCCCGCACCTCCACTTCGGCACCCTCTCGCCCGCCGAGGCCGTCCAGCGCTCCACCGCGGCGGGCGGCGCCGGAGCCGAGGCCTTCGTCCGGCAGCTGTGCTGGCGCGACTTCCACCACCAGGTCCTCGCCGCCCGCCCCGGCGCCGCCGCCGAGGACTACCGCACCCGCCACGACCACTGGCGCACCGGCCCCGCCGCCGAGGAGGAGCTCCAGGCATGGAAGGACGGCCGCACCGGCTACCCGGTCGTCGACGCCGCCATGCGCCAGCTGCGCCACGAGGGCTGGATCCACAACCGGGGCCGCCTGCTCGTCGCGAGCTTCCTCGCCAAGAGCCTCTACGTGGACTGGCGCGCCGGGGCCCGCCACTTCCTCGACCTCCTCGTCGACGGTGACGTCGCCAACAACCAGCTCAACTGGCAGTGGGTCGCCGGAACCGGCACCGACACCCGCCCCAACCGGGTCCTCAACCCCGTCCGGCAGGGCGTCAAGTACGACCCCGAGGGCCGCTACGTCCACCGCTGGGTGCCCGAGCTGGCCGCACTGCCCGCGCCCCGCGTCCACGAACCCTGGCGGCTGCCCGAGGCCGAGCGGGCCCGGTACGACTACCCGCCGCCGCTGGTGGAACTCGCCGACGCCCTCGACCGCTTCCGCCAGGCGCGGCCCGGTACCGCACCGGGCGGCGTACCGTAGGCCGATGGACCCCGAACCCGCCCTGAGCACCGGCGCCGTCGCCCGCCGCCTCGGGGTCTCCCCGACCACGCTGCGCTCCTGGGAGCGCCGCTACGCCATCGGCCCGGCCCACCGCGAGGACGGCCGGCACCGCCGCTGGACGCCCCGGGACGTCGCCCGCCTGGAGGAGATGTGCCGGCTCACCGCCCGGGGCGTTCCCCCGTCCGAGGCGGCCCGGGTCGCGCTCGGCGCAGCACCCGCCGCCCGCGCGGACGGGAGGGCGGCGGCCGTGGTGCCGGGCGGGCCGGATGCCCTCCCGCTCGGGGAGGCGCGGCCGGAGGGGCGGGGGCTCGCACGGGCCGCCGTACGACTGGACGCGCCGGCGGTGGCGGAACTGCTGGAGGCCGCCCTGGCGGAACACGGCCTGGTCGCGGCGTGGGAGGAGGTCATCGCGCCCACCCTGCACGCGGTCGGCCGCAAGTGGGCCTCGGCGGGGGAGCGTTACATCGAGGTGGAGCACCTGCTGTCCTGGCAGGTCTCCGCCGCCCTGCACCGGATCCGCCCCGTGCCGGACCAGGCGCGGGTGCCCCCGGTGCTCCTCGCGTGCGTGCCGGGGGAGCTGCACAGCCTGCCCATCGAGGCCCTGGCCGCGGCCCTCGGCGAACGGGGCGTGCCGGTACGGATGTTCGGGGCCGCGCTCCCCGCCGGGGCGCTGTGCGACGCGGTACGGCGTACGGGTCCCCGTGCCGCCGTGCTCTGGGCGCACTCCCGCACCACCGCGGACCGGGCCCTGGCCCGCTCGGTCGCCGGCATCGAGTGGGGGCTGCGCGGCGCGCGCGGCCACTCGGCGCTCCTGCTCGCCGGACCCGGCTGGGGCCCGGAGTCCCAGGGGCCGCGCACCGGGCGGCTGTTCGGGCTGCGGTCCGGGCTCGGCGTCATCGCGGAACTGGTGGCGGGGCAGGCTCCAGCGACCGCCGCAGGGCGCGCAGGGCCCGCCGCATATGGCTCTTGACGGTGCCCAGCGGGAGCCCGGTGTGCTCCGCGATCTGGCTCTGGCTCAGATCGGCGTAGAAGGCCAGGCACAGCACCCGCCGCTGGGCCGCGGGCAGCCGGGCCAGCTCCCCGAGGACCAGCACCCGGTCCAGGGCCTGATCCGGCGGCGGCCCCTGCGCCCCCTCCCGCGGCTCCCCGGCGCGCTGTGCCGCGGCCCGCGCCACCCGGGCCAGCCGCCCCCGGGCCTCCCGCGCGTCGGCCACCTTGTGCCGGGTGATGCCGGTCAGCCACGCCCCGATCCCGCCGGGCCCCGGCCGGTACCCGGCGCGGCCGCGCCAGGCGGCGAGGAACACCTGCTGGGTGACGTCCTCGGCCTCGCGCGGATCGCCCAGGGCGCGCAGGGCCAGGGCGTGCACCATGGGCCGCCAGCGCCGGTAGACGGCCTCCGCGCAGGCCTCGTCGCCGGCGGCGAACCCGGACTCCACGGCGGGGTCGGTGGCGGGGGCGTCGTCCTGCGGGCGGGAGCCCTGCGGGGGAACGGTGTCCATGCGACGAGCCTCCCGAGGAGTCCCGGGGCGCATCCACTCGCAGCGTTTCCGCATCGATTCGCCAGGTCCTCCCCGGGCGCCCCGGCGCCCCCTTCAGCAGGTGCCGGGGCGCAGCGCCGGCTGCCGCAGGTACGCCAGGGCGACCCCGCACACCACCGCGGCCGCCGGCAGCAGCAGCCAGTTCACGGCGCAGCCGGCCCGCACCAGCAGGGCGCCGGTCAGCCCGCCCGTGAACATCGCGGCGATCGCCCACGCGCGCCGCCCCCACGCCCCCGTCCCGTACCCGAAGGCGCTGTCGTGCCCCAGCGCCGACCCGCCGAGGAAGGCGGTCATCGACCGGGTGACCAGGGTGGTCGGCACTCCCGGCAGGTTGACCCGCATGCTGGTGACGTTGCGGAAGCCCATCGCCACCGCGAGGACGGCCGCCGTCATCAGGTGCCGCGCGGCCGGGTTCCCGTACCGGGGCGGCACGCCCCATCCGACGCAGGCGGCGGCCAGGATCAGCGCCGCCTCCACCGCCAGGCCGAGCACGAACCAGTGCCGCCCCCGGGCCTGCGCGGCCCCCTCCAGCCGGGCCGCGCACACCGCGCCGACCGCGAACGACAGCAGCGACACCCCCGACGCCAGCGCGGGCAGGTCCCCCTGGTGGGCCGTGCCGAAGGCGAGGACCAGCACGTTGCCGGTCTGCATGGCGGTGAACACCGGCCCCAGTGCCAGCAGGCTGACGGCCTCGATCAGCCCGGTCACCCAGGTCAGCACCAGCAGCAGGACGGTCAGCCGCCTGCACTCACGCACGTCCATGACGCCCGACAGTGACACGCCCGCCCGGCTCCGGCGGACCGACATGCCGGGCACCGGCGCACCGCCATAGGGTCCGGTCATGAGTGAACTGCTACTGGTGAGGCACGGGGAGACGGCGTGGAGCGCGAACGGGCGCCACACGGGACTGACCGACGTGCCGCTGACCGCGCGGGGCGCCGACGAGGCCCTCTCGCTGGCCCCCTTCTTCCGCGACCGCGCACCCGCCCTGGTGCTGACCAGCCCGCTGAGCCGGGCCGTCGCCACGGCCGAACTCGCCGGGCTCACCGGCGGGATCCCCGAACCCGACCTCCACGAATGGGACTACGGCGGCTACGAGGGCGTCACCACCGCCGAGATCCAGCGCACCCGGCCCGACTGGTCCCTGTGGACCGACGGTGTCCCGCCGGGCGACGCGCAGCACCCCGGAGAGCAGGCCGCCCAGGTCGGCGCCCGCGCGGACCGGGTCCTCGCCCGCGTCGCCGAGGCCCTGGGGTACGGCCGGGGCGACGTCGTGCTCGTCGCCCACGGCCACTTCCTGCGCGTCCTGACCGCCCGCTACCTCGGCCTGCCCCCGCAGGACGGCCGGCTCTTCCTGCTGCGCACCGGCACGGTCAGCGTGCTGTCCACGGAGCACGGGCTCCCGGTCATCGCGGGCTGGAACACCCGGCCCTGACCACCCCTCAGGCCGGGTCCGGCCCCGTCGCCGGCGGCGCTTCGGGCAGGGCCAGGCACAGGGCGTCGAGCGCCGCCGGGAACGCGTGCTCGGACGGGGTTCCGTAGCCCAGCACCAGCCCGTCCCGCGGGGCCATGGCGCTGTCCGGGTGCAGGTAGGGCCCCAGCCCGTCCAGCGCCAGTCCCGCCCGCCGCGCCGCGCGCAGGGCCGCCTCCTCGGTGCCCGGCGGCAGCTCCAGCACCGCGTGCAGCCCGGCCGCGACCCCGCTGACCCGGACGTGCGGGGCCTCGGCCGCCAGCCGCGCCGCCAGCAGGTCCCGGCGGCGCCGGTAGACCTGCCGCATCCGGCGCAGGTGGCGGTCGTAGCCCCCCGAGGAGACGAACTCGGCCAGGGTGAGCTGGTCCGTCACCCCCGACCACATCTCGCGCGGCCCCTTCGCCTCCAGCACCTCGTCCACCAGCCGGCCCGGCAGCACCATCCAGCCCATCCGCAGCGCGGGCGACAGGCTCTTGCTGACGGAGCCGATGTACGCGATCCGCTCCGGATCCAGGCCCTGCACGGCGCCGACCGGCTGGCGGTCGTAGCGGAACTCCCCGTCGTAGTCGTCCTCGATGACCAGCCCGCCGCCGGCCCGCGCCCAGTCCACCACCGCCGCCCGCCGCCCGGGGTGCAGCGGCCCGCCCGTCGGGAACTGGTGCGCGGGCGTCAGCAGCACGGCCCGCGCCCCCGTCGCCGCCAGCTCCCCGACCCGCGCGCCCCGGCCGTCCACGGTCAGCGGCACCGTCGCCCTCCCGGCCCGCTCCAGGACCTCCCGGTGGAACGGCAGCCCGTACGACTCGACGGCGACCTGGCCCGACAGGACCCCGCCCAGCAGTTCCAGCGCGTGCGCGAAACCGGAGCAGAGCACGATCCGTTCGGGGGAGGTCCGTACGCCCCGAGCCCGCGCGAGGTACTCCGTCAGGGTGTGCCGCAGCTCGATCCGGCCGCGCGGGTCGCCCACCCCGAAGGCGTCGTGCGGGGCGGCGGCCAGGGCCCGGCGGGCCGCACCCAGCCAGGCGGTACGGGGGAAGGCGGAGGCGTCCGGGGAACTGGGCAGCAGATCGTGGACGGTACGCCGCCGCGTGGGCCGGGCCGGTGCGCGCGGCCTCTCGGGCTCCAGCGGGACGGCCCGCTCCGCGACCCGTGTTCCCGACCCCTGGCGCGCCGACAGCCAGCCCTCCTCGACCAGCTCCGCGTACGCGTCGGCGACGGTGTTGCGGGCGATCCCCAGGTCGGCGGCGAGCGTCCGGTACGGCGGCAGCCGGGTCCCCGGCGCCAGCCGCCCCGAGTGCACCGCCTCCCGCAGGGCCCGCGTCAGCCGGGCGCGCAGACTCCCCCCGCCGCTCAGGTCCAGGTGCAGATCGCTGCCGTTGCCGGAGGGACCCTCCTCCGCAGAATTGACCCAAGATCTCCGCATGGAAATGAACCCTACGTCCGGTCGATCACGCCCATAGGTTCTTCACATGACAACTTTTCAGGTTCCCGAACGCATGAACTTCTCCGCCGTCGCCCCCCGGGTGTTCAAGGCCGTACTCGCCCTCGACGCCGCCGCCCGCAAGGGCCTGGACCCCGTCCTGCTGGAACTGGTCCAGATCCGCGCCTCTCAGATCAACCGCTGCGCGTACTGCATCGACTACCACACCGGCGACGCCCGCAAGGGCGGCGAGTCGGAGGAGCGGATCTACCAGCTGTCCGCCTGGCACGACTCCAGCCTGTTCACCGAGAAGGAGCGCGCGGCCCTCGCCCTGACCGAGGAGATCACCCTGCTGCCCGGCGGCGTCTCGGACGCCGTCTACGACGAGGCCGCACGGCACTTCGGCGAGGAGGAACTGGCCCACCTGATCGCGCTCGTCTTCACCGTGAACACCTGGAACCGGATGAACGTCACCACCCGCAAGACCCCCGGCACCGAGTAACCCGGCCCGCCCCGCCCGCCTCGCGCGCGGCCGTTCCGTGCGTGACGATGCGTACATGAACGACGGCGACCGAGCCGGGGCGGGCAGCACGACCGGGGACACCGGCTCCGAGGACCGCCTCCAGGCCAACGCGATCGGATTCCTCGACGCGCTCGTCATCGGCCTGAACTCCACCTCGCCGGCCTACTCCCTGGCCGCCGTCATCGGCCCCATCGTGGCCCTGGCCGGCATCTACGCGCCGGGCGTGATGCTGGCCTCCTTCGTGCCGATGCTCCTCATCGCCGCCGCCTTCTACTACCTCAACAAGGTCGACCAGGACTGCGGCACCACCTTCTCCTGGGTGACCCGCGCCATGGGCCCCTGGGCGGGCTGGCTCGGCGGCTGGGCCATCACCATGACCGGGGTCCTCGTCATCGGCTCCCTCGCCGACGTCGCCGTCCACTTCGGCCTGCTCGCCGCGGGCCTCGACGACTGGGCCGCGAACCAGGTCGTCCGCCAGACGCTCACGGTGGTCGTCATCCTCGCGATGACGGCCGTCTGCGTCATCGGCACCGAACTGTCCGCCCACCTCCAGGACGTCCTGATCCTGGCCCAGGTGTTCTTCCTGCTGGTCTTCGCCGTCGTGGCCATCTACCGGGTGTACGCGGGCACCAGCACCCTCGACGAGATCCATCCCTCGATGACCTGGCTCAACCCCTTCGGGGCGGGCGGGGCGGCGCTCACCGGCGGACTGCTGCTCGGCGTGTTCATCTACTGGGGCTGGGAGTCCGCCGTCAACCTCACCGAGGAGGTCGAGGACTCCGCCACCGCGCCCGGCAAGGCCGGCATCTGGTCCACCCTGGTGCTGCTGGTCACCTACCTGTCCGTCGGCTTCGCCATCGTCGCCTACGCCGGGACCGAGTTCCTCGCCGAGAACGCCGGCGAGGAGGAGGCGATCTTCGCGGTCCTCGCGCACGAGGTGATGGGCGGATGGGACTGGATGGTGCTCCTCGCCGTCTGCACCTCCGCCCTCGCCTCCACCCAGACGACGATCATCCCGGCGTCCCGCACCGCCCTGTCCATGGCCCGCCGGCACGCCCTGCCGCCGCGCCTCGCGCACATCCACCACAGGTTCCACACCCCGGAGGTGAGCACCTGGTGGGTGGCCGGCATCGCCATCGCCTGGTACCTCGTCGTCAACCAGATCAGCGAGAACGCCCTCCTGGACTCCCTCACCGCGCTCTCCCTGCTGATCGCCTTCTACTACGCGCTCACCGGCGTGGCGTGCGCCGTCTACTACCGCCGCCACCTGCTGGAGAACGCCCACAACTTCTTCCTCATCGGAGTGGGCCCGCTGGTCGGCGCGGGCCTGCTGTCGTGGCTGCTGGTGGAGTCCGTCATCGACATGTCCGACCCCGGGAACTCGGCGGGCGGCGTCTCCTGGTTCGGCCTGGGCCCGCCGCTGGTCATCGGGATCGGCATCGCGGCCCTCGGCGTGCTCCTGATGTGCTTCTGGCGGGTCCGCGACGGCCGGTTCTGGCTGGAGCGCAGGGGCGTGGTCGACCCGGCCCTCGTACGCGGGAAGAGCTGAGGAGGCCCGGATGTCCGTGGTCCTTGGTTACGACGAGTCCCCCGGCGCCGAGCGGGCCCTGCGGGTGGCGCTGGAGGTGGCCACGGCCTTCGGGGAACCCCTCGTCCTCGTCTACGGAGCCGCCGCGCCCGGAGCCACCGGGGAGGAGTACCGCGCCCACCGCGAGGCCGTCCTCCAGGCCGGCCGCGCCGCGCTCGCCCGGGCCGTCGAGGCCGCCGACGAGGCGGGCGTCCCCTCGACGGTGGAGGTGGTGGACGACAGGCCGGCCCAGGCCCTGCTCGCCGCCGCCGAACGCCACCACGCACGGGTGATCATCGTCGGCAGCTGGGGCGACAGCCCGATCCGGGGCGCCCTGCTGGGCTCCACCCCGCACAAGCTGCTGCACCTCTCGCCCGTCCCGGTGCTGTGCGTGCCGACCGAGGACGGCCCCTGACGGGGTCCGGCCGGACGCCCGCGCAGGAGCGCGCTCAGCCCCGTGCCGCCCCGGCGGCCGCGGCGCGGTCGAGTTCGGCGGCCGGGTACGGCGTCCGCTTGCTCTCCGTGAGCAGCCGGCGGTGGAAGCCGTCCAGGACGACGGAGGCCCGTGCGTGCCGTTCCACGATCGCCACGACCTCCGGCAGCACCCCGGCCGGCCGGCGGCCCGCGGTCAACTCCCGCAGGAACACGTCCGTTTCGGCGGCGAAGACCCGCGTCCCGTCGACGTCCGGTTCCGCGGACCTGCCGCCGATGCCGGATCCGAGCGCGGAAGCGGACGCCACGGCCTCACCGAGCCGCCGGTCGCTCAGCAGCGACGGACGGGTGGCCGCGCTCCCGTAGGCGGCGATACGCGTGGCGTACGGGGGATCGACCTGCAACGACGGCTCCCCGGTGCCCCGGACCAGGGCGTCGGTGATCACGGAAAGGAAGGGACTCTGTCCGCCGGCCCCGGCCGCGGCCGTCTCACCGCCCGCCGAACACGCCCGCCAGGTAACCGGCCAGCCCCTCCGCCGTGGGCGGGCAGAGCCGGGCCCCCAGGTAGCCGTCGGGCCGCACCACGAAGGCCGTCGGCTCCCGCACCCCGTACAGCCGGGCGAACTCGCCCCGCGCGTCGCGGTACACGGGCCACGCAGCCCCGGCGGGCGCGGTCCCGCCCTCGGAGAGGACCGCGTACGCCGTGAGCCGCCCCGCGGGCAACCCGTCCGCCGCAGCGGCGAGTGCGGGGACGTACGAGTCGGGTGCGCCGTCCGTATGGAGCAGCAGCACGTGCTCGCGGTCCCGTAGCAGGTCGTAGAGCCGCAGCGGGTAGTGCGGGATCCCCCCGGTCAGGCCCCCGCAGTCCGGGGCCCGCTCGCCGGGCCGCGGCCCCCCGTCCGCACCGCCGTCCGCACCGTCCTCCGCCCGCCGGACGACCGGGCTGTCGGGGTAGCCGACGAGCAGCTGCGCCTCCCGCAGCACGAAGGAGGCGGGGTCCCCCCGATCGGCCGAGAAGCCCCGGGTGGCGTGCCGGACCGTACGCCCGACGACCTCCTCGCCGACCGGCCGGCGCTCGGCGTCGTAGCTCTCCAGCAGCCGGGGGTGCGCGCCCCCGGCGACCGCGAGGGAGAGCTTCCAGGCCAGGTTCCAGGCGTCCTGGATGCCGGTGTTCATGCCCTGGGCGCCGGTGGGCGGGTGGATGTGGGCCGCGTCCCCGGCGACGAAGACCCGCCCGTCGGAGTACCGGTCCACGATCCGGTGGCTGATCCGGAAGACCGAGGACCAGCGCATGTCCCGCGCGGTCACGGGCCGCGGCGACAGCCGGTCCAGGACGGCCTGGACGTGGGACAGGGCCGGGGCCCGGCCGCCCTCCAGCCCGTGAGCCGTCCCGTCCGCGGCGACCGACGGGGAGGACAGCTCCGGCGGCACCAGCATCGACATGCGGTACCGGCCCGGGCCCGGCAGCGGGACGCACACCAGCAGGTCGTCCGGCTTCCCGTCGGGGCCGAGGTGCGTGGACCGCACGCCGTACCCGTACGGGAGGTCCCAGTCCACCCGTACGTCCGCCAGCATGAACTCCTCGGCGAAGGCCCCGCCCTCGAAGGTCAGCCCGAGCCCCTTGCGGACCAGGCTGTGGGCGCCGTCGCAGCCCACCAGGAACCGGGTGCGCAGTTCCTCCTCGCCGTCCGGGCCGACGAGCCGGCACGTCACCCCGGCGGCGTCCTGCGCGAAGGACACCAGCTCCGTGGCCCGCTCGATACGGGTCCCGAACCGGGCCAGGAACCCCTCCAGGATCCGCTCCGTCTCGTACTGCGGGAGCGCGGCGAACCCGTACGGCACCTCGGGCGGCAGCACCATCTCCATCCGCTCCCGCGGGACGCCGTCGACGTACACCAGCTGCCCGCGCATCGGGACCGCCGCCTCCACGGCCTCCCGGACCACGCCCATCCGGTCCCAGACCTCCAGCGTGCGCGGCTGGATGCCCACCGCCTTCGCGTACGGCAGCCGGGCCGGCAGCCGGTCCACGATCCGGCAGGCCACCCCGCGCCTGCGCAGCTCCCCGGCCGCGGTCAGACCCACCGGGCCCGCACCCGCGACGAGCACGTCCGCCGCATCGCCTCGCACCCCTCCATCGTGTGCTCGCAGCCGCCGCTCCGCGCGACGGCTAGCCCGCCGCCGGCCCGCCGCCCGACACGATCCGGAACTGCCCAGTCCGTTGGTCTCCCGGTGGCCGGAAAACATGCCTCGCGGCTGTGCCAACGGTCCAGCGTGACGGACGTCGCTTGAGCCAATGCCCCTGCGACTGCTTATCTGTGTCATATCCATGTACTTTCGGCGCCGCGCAGCGCCGGACGGCAACGAGGCCGGTCCGGAGCGCGGTGCCTTCGCCGTGCCCGTCCGCCGCCCACCACCCCCGGGCGGACGCCGGGCCGGCGCGCTTCACTCCGAGGGGGGCGGCACACCGCCATGAAGAGGATGTTCGTGGCTCCGGATCCGGGGCGCACCAGACTGCGGAACTCACTCCGCGCCGTGATCGGCACCGGGCTCGCCGTCGCCGTCGCCGAACTGGCGGGGCTCTCGCTCACCGCCTCCATCACCGGCGGGCTCGCGGCACTGCTCGCGCTGTTCACCGTCCTCGACGCGGACGTCCGCGCCCAGTGGGTCACCACCGCCCTGCTGCCCGCCACGGGCTTTCCCGTCCTGGCACTGGCCACCGGACTGCACGGGATGCCCCCCGCCCGCGACGCGGCCTTCCTCGCCGTCGTCTTCGCCGGGGTCTACGCACGCCGCTGGGGACCGCGCGGCCACGCCCTCGGCATCTTCGGCTTCATGATGTTCTTCGTCACCCAGTTCCTGCACGCCCGGCCCGCCCAGCTGCCCGAGCTGTTCGCCGCCGTCGCCCTGGCGCTCCTGTCGGCCGGGGCCGTGCGGTTCCTGCTGTGGCCCATCGAGCGCCGCACGCCGCCCGCCGCCGCGCCGCCGCCGCTGCCCGGCACCGGCCTGGCCCGGCCCACCACCCGGCAGGCCTTCCAGGCCACCGCCGCCTGCGCCTTCGCCCTGGCCATCGGCCAGGTGCTGTCCGAGGACCGCTGGTACTGGGCCGTCGGCACCGCCTGGTGGATCTTCGTCAACACCGCCTCGCGCGGCGAGACCCTGGTCCGCGGCTTCCGCCGGGTCCTGGGCACCGTCGTCGGCATCGCCGCGGGCCTGCTGATCGCCGTACCGCTGCACGGAGCGCCCGCGCCCACCGCCGCCCTCGTCGCCGTCTGCGTCTTCGGCATCTTCTACACGGCGGCGCCCTCCTACTCCTGGATGATGTTCTTCGTCACCGTGATGGCAGGGCTGCTCTACGGGCTCCTCGGCGTGCTGCACCCCGGACTGCTGCTCCTGCGCTTCGAGGAGACCGCCGTCGGCGCCCTCGGCGCCGCCCTCGCCGTGGTGCTGATCCTCCCCGTGACCACACACGGCGCCAACGACGCCTGGATCCAGCGCGCCCTGCACTGCGTACGGGCCGCCACCGCGGCCTCCCTCGACCGGCTCGCCGGAGACCCCGCGGCCGACCCCGCCCCGCACGCCGCCGAGCTCGAACTCCTGCTGGTCCGTGCGCGCGCGGCCCTCGCGCCGCTCGTCCACCCGCTGAGCCCGCTGCGCGCCCGCAAGGCCAGGGCCCGGCAGGTCATGGCGCTGCTCGACGACTGCGCCCGCGAGGTGCGCGGGCTCGTGGCCGTCGCGGCCGACCCCCAGGCCTCCCACGACGCCCGGCTCGCCGCCGCCTGCTGGCGGGTGGAGGCGGCCGTCGAGGCGCTCACCGCCCCCGAGGGGGCCCCGGAGCCCGCCACGCCGCGCACCGCGGCCCGGGAGCCGGGCGCCGAACCGGCCCTGGCCCACCTGCACGGCCTGGAGGAGGCCCTCGTCGCGCTGGCCACCCCGCTGCGCACGGACCCGCGCGCCCCGCTGGTCGTCACCGCCTGAACCGCCGTACCGCCCGCCCCGCGCGGGCGGTACGGTCGGGGCCATGACGACCCCGCCGGCCCCGGCCCTCGAATACCGCACCGCACGCCGCGGGGACCGGGAGGCGATCGAGGCCCTCGACGGCTCCTTCCTCACCTCCACCGTGTTCGAGGTGACCGCCTCCGGCGGCGGCTTCGCCCTCCGCGAGGTCCCGGTGGACCCGCCGCTGCGCAAGGTCTTCCCACCGGACCCGGACGACGGGCAGGACGACGGCGACGACGGCTCCGGTGAGGACTCCCGGACCTTCGTCGCCCTCGACGCCGGAGCCCTGTGCGGCTTCGCCGCCGTCACCTACGCCCCCTGGAACCGGCGCCTGGCCGTCGACGACATCGAGGTCGCCCCCACCCACCGGGGACGGGGAGTCGGCCGGGCCCTCATGGAGCTCGCGGCCGGCTTCGCGCGCGAACGCGGCGCCGCACACCTCTGGCTGGAGGTCAGCTCGGTCAACGCCCCCGCCGTGCACGCCTACCGGCGCATGGGGTTCACGCTCTGCGGCCTGGACACCGCCCTCTACGACGGCACGGCGGCGGCGGGCGAGCACGCCCTGTTCATGAGCCGCCCCTGCGGCTGATCCGGCCCCCTCGCGCCCCCCGGCCCACAACTATCCGGAATGCGGCGGATGATAGGCCCGCGGGCCGCCTCGGCGCAGGGCAATGCGCCGAGATCACTCGGAGGGGTGTTCCGAGTGCTCCAACCCCGCCGGGCTGACCTGCGCCGTGTACAACGGGTGATTGTTCATTGCACATTCATCCGGCATGTACAGGGTGGATCTGGTCGGACAGGGGGTAACCGCCCGGAATGGAAATTCTGCAGAAGCACTCGAGCGCCGCTCAGGTGTGGGAGGAAGCCGAGGAGTTCATCCGGCTCTTCCACCGGGAGAATCCGCAGGCGGGTGATCCGCGTGCCCGGCTCGCCGCCGTACGGGCCGAGCTCGCGGAGACCGGCACCTACCGGCACACCCCGCAGGAGCTGGTCCACGGCGCCCGCGTGGCCTGGCGCAACAGCAACCGCTGCATAGGCCGGCTCTACTGGAACTCCCTGCGGGTCCGCGACCGGCGCGGGCTGACCGAGGCCGAGGGCATCGCCGCCGAGTGCTTCGAGCACCTGCGCGAGGCGACCAACGGCGGCCGGGTCCGGCCCACCATCACCGTCTTCGCCCCCGCCACCCCGGACCGCCCGGGCCCGCTGATCTGGAGCGAGCAGCTGGTGCGCTACGCCGGATACGGGGACCACCACTCCATAACGGTCGGCGACGCCCGCAACGCACCCCTCACCGAGGCCCTCCGCCGGCTCGGCTGGTCCGGCGGCGCCGGTACCCCCTTCGACCTCCTCCCGCTGGTCGTGCAGGGCGTCGACGACAAGCCCCGCTGGTTCGACACCCCCGCGGACGCCGTGCTGGAGGTCCCGATCCGGCACCCCGACGCGCGCGACGACTGGAGCGACTGGGGGCTGCGCTGGCACGCCGTTCCCGCCATCTCCAACATGTGCCTGGAGATCGGCGGCATCCACTACCCGGCCGCCCCGTTCAACGGCTGGTACATGGGCACCGAGATCGGCGCCCGCAACCTCGCCGACACCGACCGCTACAACCTCCTCCCGGCCGTCGCCCGCAGACTCGGCCTGGACACCTCCAGCGAACGCTCGCTCTGGAAGGACCGGGCGCTGGTCGAGCTCAACCGCGCGGTACTGGACTCCTTCGACCGGGCCGGGGTCACCATCGCCGACCACCACACCGAGTCCCGGCGGTTCCTCTCGCACCTGGAGCGCGAGGAGCGCAAGGGCCGCGAGGTGGGCGCGGACTGGTCCTGGATCGTCCCGCCGATCTCCGGGGCCGCCACCCCCGTCTTCCACCGGACCTACGAGGACCGGCCGAGCTCTACCGCGTACGTCCACCACCCCGGCGCCCAGGAACGGGCATGGGGACGGGACTTGGTCTAGACCTTCTGTTACCGTCGGCTCCGGAGACGGATCCGGGACGGCGGAAAGAGGCACCGGTGGGCGGCGCGCACAGCACGGACCAGGGCGGCGGACACCGGGCCTACATCGGCTCGTTCACCTCGGGGGGCGGCCGCGGTGTCACCACCGCGGCCGTGGATCCGGCCACCGGAGCGCTGACCCCGCTCTCGTCCGCGGACTCCCTGGCCGACCCCTCGTACCTCACCGTCGACCGGGATTCCGGCGTGCTCTACGCGGTGAGCGAGACCGGCAGGGGGGCCGTGGCCGCCTTCCGCGCCACCGCCTCGGGGCTCGCCCCGCTCGGCGCCCCCGTTCCCGTCGACGGCTCGGGACCCACCCACCTCAGCCTGAACGGACGCCGGCTGCTCACCGCCAACTACGGCTCCGGCAGCGTCAGCAGCCTGCCGCTCGCCCCCGACGGCAGCGTCGCAGGCCCCGCCTCCGTCCTCACCCACAGCGGCTCCGGCCCCCACCCCGAGCGCCAGACCGCCCCGCACGCCCACCAGGTGCTCCCCGACCCCACCGGCCGCTGGGTGCTCACCGTGGACCTCGGCGGCGACGCCGTACGCGTCCTCGCGCTCGACCCGGCCACCGGAGCTCCACTGGAGCACGCGAGGGCCGCCCTGCGCGCCGGGACCGGGCCGCGCCACCTCGCCTTCCACCCGGCGGGCGAGGTGGTCTACGTACTGCACGAGCTGGAGCCGCAGCTGACCGTCTGCCGCTGGAACGCGGCCGCCGGGCGCCTCGAAGTCACGGGCGAGGTCCCGGTCGCCTCCGGGGCCGCTCCGGACGGCCCGCGGGCGTACCCCTCGGCGGTCACCGTCTCGCCCGACGGCCGCTTCCTCTGGGCGGCCGTCCGGGGGACCGACGCCCTCGTGACCTTCTCCCTCGCCGGCGGCCCCCAGGACCCGCGGCCCACCGGGACGACCGCGTGCGGCGGCCGGTGGCCCCGCGACCTGGCCGCCGACCCCTCGGGCCGCCGCCTCTACGCGGCCAACGAGCGCTCCGGGGACGTCACCTGGTTCGAGGTGGACCCGCTGACCGGCCACCCGCGCCGGGCCGGCTCGGTGGCCGTCCCGGCAGCCACCTGCGTGGTCTTCGGCTAGGCCGTGCCCTTCGGATCAGCCAGGGCTGCCCGGCACGGCGAAGGGCCCGCCGGGAACGGATTCCGGGCGGGCCCTCGTCACACGTGCGGGCGGGCCTACTGCGCGGCGGCGCCCAGCTGGATCCCCAGGGCGGCGCTGTACTGCGCCACGGCCAGCTTGCCGAGCGCCGGGTAGGCGCCGAGCACCTCGGCGGCGGAGCAGTCCGCCTCCTTGCAGGCCGTGTCCAGCAGGCCCTCGGCCGCTTCCGGGCCGATCAGGTACGGCGCCAGCGCCAGCTGGACCGAACCGGAACCGCGCAGCTCGGCGGCGACCGACGCCACCGAGCCCTCCTGGTCCAGCGCGGCGGCGATCACGGGCACCGCGAGCCGGGCGGCCAGCAGCATGCCGGTGATCCCGGCAGCCTGGACGGCCTCCTCGCCGCCGGTGGTGGCGAGGATGATGCCGTCGGCGGCGGTGGCCACGGTGAACAGACGGGCCCGGTCGGCGCGGGCCAGGCCGGCCTCCGAGAGCCGGACGTGCAGGCCCTCGGCGAGCAGCGGGTGCGGGCCGAGTACGTCGGCCAGCTCGGCGGCGGCCGAGGAGTCCATCAGCGCCTGGCGCATCCGCCGCAGCAGGTCCCCGTCGGGACCGGCCAGCAGGGGCACGACCACGGCGTCGGGACCGGTGGGCGCGGGCACGTCGAGACCGGCGGCGCGGGCGAACTCCGCGCGCGCGGTCCGCTCCTGCGCGACGGCGTTCAGGACACCGGACAGCGAGGGGAACTCGCTCTCCTCGCCGTCCCCGCCTTCGAGGTGGCCGATCCGGGCGTCCAGGCCCGGCAGCTCGGAGCGGCCGATGCTGATGACCTCTTCGGCCAGCCCCCGCGAGGCGGCCGAGGGGGCACCGGGCACGGCGAGCACCAGCGCGGGTGCGCCCTCGGGCGCCACCGCGGGCTCGGGCCGGCGGTGCCGTCCGGTCTGGCGGGGTCGCGGCATTCGTACGGGCAGGCCGTTTGCGGGCCCAGTGGGGGAGCTCATGGCGCCGCATGCTACTGGTTTATCGGAACCACGTGTTCGGGCAGGGCCCGCTCAGGCGGCATCTGTCCGTATTTATCCATTGAATGTCGTAGTTCAATGTCATATACGGTTCAACTGACTTCGGGCAGGCGCCAGTCGACGGGCTGTGCCCCCTGGCCGACCAGCAGGTCATTGGCCCTGCTGAACGGCCGGGAGCCGAAGAACCCGTAGTCGGCGGACTTGGGGGAGGGGTGCGAGGACTCCACCACCGGCAGCTCGCCGAGCAGCGGTCGCAGATTGCGGGCCGCCCGGCCCCAGAGGATGGAGACCAGCGGCTTGCCGCGCGCGGCGAGCGCCCGGATGGCCTGGTCCGTGACTGCTTCCCATCCCTTGCCCTGATGGGCGTTCGAGCTGCGGGGCGCGGTGGTGAGGGAGCGGTTGAGCAGCAGGACGCCCTGCCGCGTCCACGGCGTGAGGTCGCCGTTCGCGGGCCGGCCCGTCCCGATGTCCCGGTGCATTTCGAGGAAGATGTTGTTCAGACTGGCCGGCACCGGGCGGACGTCGGGCGCCACGGAGAAGGACAGGCCCACGGCATGCCCGGGGGTCGGGTAGGGGTCCTGCCCGACGATCAGCACCTTCACCTCGTCGAAGGGCTGCTGGAACGCGCGCAGCACGTTCGCCCCTGCCGGTACGTACGTTCTGCCTGCCGCGATCTCGGTGCGCAGGAAGTCGCCCATGGCGGCGATCTGCCCCGCCACCGGCTCCAGAGCACGGGCCCAGCCCGGCTCGACGATCTCGTTCAACGGTCGTGCTGCCATGGGTGATCACTCTACTGGCCCACACCGACAACGGGTCGCGCCCGGGAGCTCAGCCCAGCACGGCCGCTCGTACGCACAGCACGTCCGGCAGGTGCTCGGCGAGCAGCTGCCAGCTGTCCCCGTCGTCGTGGCTGGCGTAGAGCTCGCCGTTGCGGTTGCCGAAGTACACGCCCGCCGGGTCGGCGTCGTCGGTGCACAGGGCGTCGCGCAGGACGGTGCCGTAGTGGTCGCCGGCCGGCAGCCCCTTGGAGAGGGGCTCCCAGGTGGCGCCCGCGTCCCGGGTGCGGAAGACCCGGCAGCGGTGCTCCGCCGGGACCCGGTCGGAGTCGGCGTTCAGCGGGAACACGTACGCGGTGTCCGGGCGGTGCGGGTGGGCGGCCACGGCGAAGCCGAAGTCGGAGGGCAGCCCGGCGCCGATGTCGGTCCACGCGGCGCCGGCGTCGTCGCTGCGGTAGACCCCCCAGTGGTTCTGGAGGTACAGCCGGCCCGGGTCCCCGGCGTCCTGGGCGATCTTGTGCACGCACTGGCCGAACTCCGGGTCCGGATCCGGCAGGAACACCGCCGAGACGCCGTGGTTGGACGGCTCCCAGCTCGCCCCGCCGTCCCGGGTGCGGAACACCCCGGCGGTGGAGACCGCCACCGTCACGGCGCCCGCGTCGGCCGGGTCGGTGATCACCGTGTGCAGGCCCTCGCCTCCGCCGCCCGGCACCCACTCCGAGCGGGTCGGGTGCTCCCACAGCGGCCGGACCAGCTCGAAGGACTCGCCCCGGTCGGCCGAGCGGAAGAGCGCGGCGGGCTCCGTCCCGGCGTAGACCACGTCCGGGGCCTCGGGGCCGGCCGGGTGCAGCTGCCAGACCCGTTCCAGCGAGGCTCCGGTGTCCTGCGGGAACTTCACGGCGGGCGCGGCGGGCTCGTGCCAGGTCGCGCCCAGGTCGTCCGAGGTGAAGACGGACGGCCCCCAGTGCGAGCTGTCCCCGCCGACCAGCAGCCGGGGCCGGGGTCCCCGGGTGTCCACGGCCACCGCCGAGACGGCCTGGGCGTTGAAGTGCGGTCCGTCGAACTCCCAGGGGTCCCCGCCCCGGCGGCGGCCGATGAAGAGGCCCTTGCGGGTTCCCGCGAGCAGTACCACGTCGGTCATGGCCGACACCTCCGGACGTCGTTGTCCTTCACGGCAGCTTTCCAGCCAGTCTGCACCCGACCGCCGACAGGGGTCGGGCAGGCCGGGCCGCCGAAGACCCGTTCGACCCTTCGCGAGGGTTGTACGAAAGGGCTCGTACTACGGGAGTTTTCGTAGTACGGTGTTTCTCGTACTTAGCGCCGACCCCGGTGCGCGTCCGGTCACGTCTGGAGAGCCCCATGAGTGCTGCACCCGCTGCCTTCGCCGCCCTGTTCCAGCCCTACACCCTCCGTTCGGTCACCATCCCGAACCGCGTCTGGATGGCTCCGATGTGCCAGTACAGCGCCGAGGCCTTCGGCCCGAACGCGGGAGTGGCGCTGGAGTGGCACTTCGCGCACTACGCGGCCCGCGCCACCGGCGGCACCGGCCTGATCATCCAGGAGGCCACCGCCGTCGCGCCGGAGGGCCGCATCAGCCCCTACGACCTCGGCATCTGGAACGACACCCAGGTGGAGGCCCTCCGCCGGATCACGGCCTTCGTCAAGTCCCAGGGCTCCGTCCCCGGCATCCAGATCGGACACGCCGGGCGCAAGGCCTCCACCGAGCGCACCTGGAAGGGCGGCCGCCCCGTCGGCCCCGAGGGCCACGGCTGGCAGCCCGTCGCCCCGAGCGCCGTGCCGTTCGACGAGGGGTACCAGGTGCCCCACGAGCTGACGGCCGAGCGGATCCACGAGATCACCGGCCAGTTCGCCGCCGCCGCCGAACGGGCCCTCGCGGCCGGCTACGAGGTCCTGGAGATCCACGGCGCCCACGGCTACCTCATCGGGGAGTTCCTCTCCCCGCACAGCAACAGGCGCACGGACTCCTACGGCGGCTCCTTCGAGAACCGCACCCGCTTCGCCCTCGAAGTCGTCGACGCCGTACGGGCCGTGTGGCCCGAGGAGCTGCCGCTGTTCTTCCGGATCTCCGCCACCGACTGGCTGGAGGAGGACGGCTGGACCGCCGACGAGACCGTCCGGCTGGCCCGGCTGCTCCAGGAGCACGGCGTGGACCTCCTCGACGTCTCCACCGGCGGCCTCGCCCCGCACGCCAAGATCCCGGTCGGCCCCGGCTACCAGGTGCCCTTCGCCGCCCGGGTCAAGGCCGAGACCACCCTGCCGGTCGCCACCGTCGGCCTGATCACCGAGCCGGAGCAGGCGGAGAAGGTCCTCGCCAACGGAGAGGCGGACGCCGTCCTCCTCGGCCGCGAGCTGCTGCGCGACCCCTACTGGGCCCGCCGGGCCGCCACTGAGCTGGGCGCGGAGATCCCCACGCCGGACCAGTACCACCGCAGCTGGTGACCCGGTGCGGCGCCGGCCGGACCGGCGCCGCACCCGCCCCTTCCTACGACGCTTCTCGTACGATGGGAACCGCAGCCGAGCCGAACGAGTGGAGCAGGACATGACGGAACGCGACACGGCCCGCGCCCTCGCCCACCCCGAGCCGCGCGAGATCCGGCTGGAGGGCGTCCTGCACGCCCTGTCCGACCCGATGCGGCTGTCCATCGTCCGCGAACTCGCCTCCACGGACGCCGAACTGGCCTGCTCCGACTTCGTCCTGCCGGTCACCAAGTCCACCACCACCCACCACTTCCGCGTCCTGCGCGAGAGCGGTGTCGTGCGCCAGACCTACCGCGGCACGGCCAAGATGAACGGCCTGCGCCGCGAGGAGCTCCAGTCCTGCTTCCCGGGCCTCCTGGACAGCATCCTGACGGCCGCCACGGCCGAGGAGGCCCGGACCGCGGACGCCTCCTAGGGAGTCGCGTCCAACTGGTGGAGCCCGGTCCCCGCCGGCCCGTATACGTTCATCCTGTACCCGCGCCCCAGCGGGGCCCCCTCCTCGGCCGCCAGGTACGACGGGATCGACGCGGCCTGCTTGTCGAAGATCCGGGCGTCCTGGCTCGGGTTGCGGGTCCAGACGATCAGCAGCGGAACGCCGTCGGGCGTGGCCTCCTGCCGGATCCCGGAGACGTCCGGGTCCCCACCCGCCGCGCGGTACCGCGCGGCAACCGCCGCGGCCTCCGCGGGGGCGGCCGCCGTCGTGGACTTCGGACCCGGCGGCGAGGGCGCGGGAGCCGCACCGCCCTCCTGCGTGCAGCCCACCGCGAGCACCCCGCAGGCGAGCGCCCCCAGTGCCCCGCGGACAGCGCGGCGTAACGAAGTCCCCATGCCCAACCCCCTTGACCGGTAACGGAACGGGTCACCCTACGCGAGGCCCGCCGCCGCGCGGAGGCCCGCCCAGTCGGGGATCTTCACCGAGCGGCGGCCCAGGGAGCGGCCCAGGGCCTCCTCGGCCGCCTCGATGGACAGCCAGCCCGGCCACTCCACCGGGTGCAGGCCCGCCGCGCGCAGGGCGTCCAGCGGGTCCGCGGCGAGGTCGCGGCGGGCCAGCGCGCCGGCGTCCTGGAGCAGCGAGGACACCGTCTCCTTGGCGCACGGCCGGTTGGTGCCGATCACCCCGGTCGGGCCGCGCTTGATCCAGCCCGCCACGTACTCGCCCACCGAGGCCCGGCCCCCGCGCACCACCCGGCCCGCCGCGTGCGGCACGGTCCCGGTGGCCGCGTCGAAGGGCAGGCCGGGCAGCGGCACGCCCAGGTAGCCCACCGAGCGCAGCACCAGCTCGGCCCCGACGTCCTCGTACGCACCCGTCCCGGTCACCCCGCCCCGGCCGTCCGGGGCGGTCCGCTCGAAGCGGAGCCCGCGGACCCGGCCGTCGGGCCCGCCCAGCACCTCCACCGGCCGCAGGTAGAAGCGCAGCCGGATGTCCCGGGCCGCGTCGCCGCCGTCCGGCCCGGCCGCGGACCATCCGCGCAGCACGTCCAGGTTGCGCCGGGCCGCCGCCGGCAGCGCCGCCGCCGCGTCCTGGCCGTCGTACGCCGGGTCGAGGGCCAGCTCGGCGGGGTCCACCCGGGTGCCGACCCCGGGCAGCGTGCCCAGTTCGCGGAGCTCCTTGGTGGTGAACTTGGCCTGGGAGGGTCCGCGCCGGGCCACCATCGACACCGTCCGCACCCCGCTGCCCGCCAGCACGCCCAGTGCCGCCTGGGGCATGTCGGTCGGCTCCAGCTCGGGTACGCCCCGGGCCAGGATCCGCGTCACGTCCACCGCCACGTTGCCGGCGCCGACCACCACCGCCGAGCGCACCCCGGCCAGGTCGAAGGAGCCGGCGTCCGGGTGGCCGCTGTACCAGGACACGAAGGCCGTCGCGGAGTGCACCCCGGCCAGGTCCTCGCCGGGGATTCCCAGCATCCGGTCTCGGGCGGCGCCCACGCAGTACACGACCGCGTGGTACAGCTCCAGCAGCCGCGCGGTCGGCAGCCCCTCGCCGCCGACCTCCACGTTGCCGAGGAAGCGGATGCGCTCGTCCTCCAGCACCGACCGTAGATTTCCGGTCAGTGATTTGATCTTCTCGTGGTCGGGGGCCACCCCGTACCGCACGAGGCCGTACGGGGCCGGCAGCCGGTCCAGTACGTCGACCCGCACCCCCGGCACCTCCCGCTGCTGGACCAGGGTCTGGGCGGCGTAGACCCCGCTGGGGCCCGAACCTACGACGGCGACACGAAGCACGGCGGTACTCCTCCCGCAGGTGCTCCCAGGATGCCACCGGCCCCCGGAGCCGTCAGCCCATCGCGCGCATCCGCTCGATCTCGGCGCTCTGGGTGGCCACGACCTCGTTCGCCATCTCCTCCACGGCGACGTTGTTGCCCTGGGCGAGGGCCTCTCCGGCCATCTTGAGCGCCCCTTGGTGGTGGGCGGTCATCAGCCGGAGGAAGAGCCGGTCGAAGTCGGCCCCCCGGGCGGCGGTCAGCTCCGCCAGCTGCTGTTCGGTCGCCATGCCGGGCATCGCGGCGTGGTCGTGGCCGCCGGAGCCGCCGCCCGGCGCGGGGTACCGGGAGAGCCACTTCTCCATGGCCCCGATCTCGGGTCCCTGGGCGGCGGCGATCCGTTCCGCGAGCCGCTTCACCCCTTCCGCCGAGGCCCGGCCGGGGGCGAGGGCGCTCATCGTGAGGGCCTGCCGGTGGTGTTCGGTCATGTGCCGCACGTACGCGTGGTCGGCCGCGTTGGGGCTGTCGTCGGGGCGTTCCCGCGCGGCTTGTTCGGGGGAGAGGGTGCGGGCCGGGCCGCCCGGTTTGCCGGGGGCGACGACCACCGGCGAGCCGTCGCCCGCGGCCCGTCCGGAGCCGTCCCCGTCCCGGCAGCCGGTGAGGGTGAGGAGGAGGCCGGCGGTCAGCGCCGCCCCCAGGAATCGGCCGAGTAACGCGTTTGCCATGTCCATGAAAAGCAAGATACTGCCGGGGTCCAGGTTCCGTTCCCAAGAGGAGCGAAACGTACGGGCCCCCACGGGAGGCACAGTGACCTCGCAGCACAGCGTCAGAGCGCGCCACCGGAGTCTGGGGGTGGCCCTGGCCGCCGCCGGACTCCTCACCACGCTCCTGGCCACCGCCGGACCGGCGGCCGCCACCCCAGACCCGGGCGATCTGACCCCGGGCCCCGGATCCCGGCAGGACGCCGGCCCCGCTCAGGACCGCGAACTCGCCCCCGGGGAGATCCCCGGCAAGGACGAGATCGTGCACAGCGCCAACATCAAGCACCTGGCCAACATCCCCAGCTCCTTCCCGGCCGGGGTCAACTCCGACCTGGCGTTCCAGGGCGACTACGCCTACGCCGGCAGCTACGACGGCTTCACCATCTACGACATCGCCAACCCCAAGTCGCCCAAGGTCGTCACCCAGGTCCTGTGTCCGGGCGGCCAGAACGACATCTCGGTCTCCGGCGACCTGCTCTTCCTCTCCACCGACTCCTCCCGCAGCGACGACTCCTGCAACAGCGTCTCGCAGCCCGCGACGGAGAAGTCCTCGTGGGAGGGGATCAAGATCTTCGACATCAAGGACAAGCGGAACCCCAAGTACGTCAAGTCCGTCGAGACCGCCTGCGGTTCCCACACCCACACCCTGGTGCCGGGCGGCCGCGACATCTACCTCTACGTCTCCTCGTACTCGCCCAACGAGGCCTTCCCGGACTGCAAGCCGCCGCACGACGGCATCTCCGTGGTCAAGGTCCCGAAGAAGGCCCCGACCCAGGCCGCCGTCGTCGGCTTCCCGGTGCTCTTCCCCGACGGCGGCAACCCGGGCGCACCGACGAACCCCGGGGTCTCCAAGACCACCGGCTGCCACGACATCACCGTGCTGCCCTCAAAGAACCTGGCCGCCGGCGCCTGCATGGGCGACGGGATCCTCTTCGACATCAGCGCGCCGGAGCAGCCGAGGGTCATCGACCGCGTCCAGGACAACGTCAACTTCGCGTTCTGGCACTCGGCGACCTTCAACGAGCGGGCGAACAAGGTGGTCTTCACCGACGAGCTCGGCGGCGGTGGCGGCGCCACCTGCAACGAGGCCACCGGCCCCAACCGGGGCGCCGACGGGATCTACGACATCACCGGCCGCGGCGACCAGCGCAAGCTGGTCTTCAAGGGCTACTTCAAGATCCCGCGCCACCAGGCCGACACCGAGAACTGCGTCGCCCACAACGGCTCGCTGATCCCGGTCGGCGGCGGCCGCGACATCATGGTCCAGGCCTGGTACCAGGGCGGCGTCTCGGTGTGGGACTTCACCGACTCCGCGGCTCCGAAGGAGATCGGCTACTTCGAGCGCGGCCCGCTGAGCAACGACAAGCTGGGCACGGGCGGCTCGTGGTCGGCGTACTACTACAACGGGCACATCTACTCGAACGACATCGTCAAGGGCCTCGACGTGCTGAGGCTCGACGACTGGCGCACCGAGAGCGCCAAGTGGGTGTGGATGGACCGGCTCAACGTGCAGAGCCAGCCCGAGTACCACTGACGACGGTCGCCCCGCGCTAGCGGGTAAACGTTCCGCCGGGCGGCTCCCCGTCCGGCGGGACACCCAGCTCCCAGTCCAGCCCGTACCGCTGGAACAGCTCCGCCCGCAGCCGGGCCGCCGGCATCGGCGCCCCCGGCAGCAGCACCGCGACCACCGCGCCCATCAGCAGCGCACGCAGCAGCGGATAGTCGGTGTCCACGTCCGCCGAGCCGTAGGCGGCGACGGCGCCCCGCAGCAGCTCCGCCAGGCGCTGCTGCTCCGGACACCGGATGAACCCCTCCGCCTGGAGGATGCCCGCCATGTGCGTGCGCATCAGCCGGGGCTGGTCCCGGGCCAGCCCGAGGATCGCGTCGATCGCCCGGGCCAGCAGCTCCCGGCCGTCGTCGGTGCGGGGCTCGCGCTCCAGTCCCGCTTCCAGCGTCAGGTGCATCAGCCGGTGCACCGCCGACTGGAGCAGCTGGCGTTTGCCGGGGAAGTAGTACGAGACCAGGCCGCGCGCCGCGCCCGCCCGGTCCGCGATGTCGCCGAGCTTGGTGGCCTCGTACCCGCGCTCGGCAACCAGTTCGACCGTAGCCTGCAGCAGCCGCTCCCGGGAACGTCTGCGCAATTCTTCATTGACCGATGCGCTGCGCGGGGACATGCTTACTCCTGCGTTGACTGGCTCCGAGCCAATATACTCAGCGCACGGGACCGTCTGCTCGGGGCGACGCGGGGGATCGCCCCGGGCAGGCATGCCGAAACGCCGCGAGCGACACCAGGGCCACGCCCAGCAGCCAGCCCGCGAGCACGTCCGTGAACCAGTGGACGCCCAGGTAGAGCCGGGTGAAGCCGACCCCGAGCACCGAAACGACCGCGACCGCCCAGGCCGCGGCCACCGCGCCCGCGGGCGCCCTCGCGGGCAGCAGCCACAGCAGCAGCCCGCACACCACCGTGGCCGTCATCGCGTGCCCGGAGGGATAGGCCGCGTAGTACGCCGAGTCGACGGGATCCGGCCACACCGGCCGGGCCCGCCCCAGCAGCGCCTTCATCCCCTGCTGCACCCCCGAGGCCGCCAGGATCGCCGCCCCGACCCGCAGCGCACGCGAACGGTCCCCGCGCCGCCAGAGCCACAGGCAGGACAGGGCGCCGAGGGCGCGCATCGTCCACGGGTCCCACACCCAGTCGGAGAGGACCCGCATGAGACGGGTGACCCCGGTGTGGGTGACGGCGTAGGCGTGCAGGCCCCGCGCGATCTGGTCGTCGTACGAGATCAAGGGCGGCCAGGCCGTCACCACCAGCACGGTCAGCACGGCCGCGAGCAGCGCGCAGCCCACCCCGGCCCTCGAAAGCCACGTGTTCCGCATGCCCTTGATCCTGTCAGCACACGGACCGCTCGATTCAGGCCAGCGCGCTGAGACCCGGTACGAAGGCCACCAGCAGCGGAACGGCCGGAACCAGCGCGGCCAGTGCCGCCAGCCGCAGCCGGCGGGCGGTCGACAGGCGCGGCGCGGCGGACAGCAGCCGCCGCACCCGCTGCGGTACGTGAGCCTGCTCGGGCCCGCACGGGCCGAAGACGCCCCGGTCCTCGTTCAGCCCCACCAGGGCCAGGGCGACGGTCAGCCGCCCGTACCGCCGCGAGGCCACGTCGTCGGCGGCGAGCTCCACCAGCCGGTGCATCTCCGCCTCGAACGCCGCGAACACCGGCACCTGCGGGAACCCCTGCGCCAGCGCCCGCGAGCAGTGCAGCAGCCAGTCGTGCCGGGCCGCCACGTGCCCCTGCTCGTGCGCCAGCACCGCGTCGAGCTGGCTGCCCTTGAGCCGGCCCAGCGCCGCCGTGGTCACCACCAGCCGCGGCGCCGCCCCCGGCTGCCACCAGGCCTCCGGCCGCGGACCCTCCAGTACCACCAGCCGGGCCGCGGCGGGGTCCTCGCCGGGCAGCAGCGGCGCCCGGACCAGGAGTTCGGCCCCCCGGGCGCGCCGCCGGGCCCGGGCCCGCAGCACTTCGCGCGCCAGCATCGCCCCGGTCCACAGGCCCCCGCAGGCCAGCGCCAGCGCCGTACCCGTGGCCCAGGGGCCGCCCTCCGCGCCCAGCGCGTACGCGTCGACCACCCCGTGCGGGGCCACCGCGAACAGCCGGCCCCGTACCGCCTGCCAGGCGGCGGCCGCGCTCAGCAGCATCGACAGCGCCAGGCACAGCAGGGTCGCGGCCACCACGCACTGCCACACCCACAGGGCGACCACCGGTTCGCGCTCGGGCCACTCGGCCCGGGCCAGCAGGCGGGGCGCGAGCACCGCGGTCAGTGCGCCGAGCAACAGGAGAGCGGCGGGGACCATCATGTCCGCCAGCCTATGAGCGCGGCCCCGCCCACCGGTACGGCCTCGGAGCATTGGTGACGCAGGACACGTCCCGCCGCGCCCGACCCCCGGGCCTCACATGGCCAGCAGCATCGCCAACATCCCCGTGCCCATGGCCAGTCGGCAGGCGGGCGTCAGGTCCCCGGCCCCGGCCGAGCCCCCTCCGGGGCCCCTTCCCGAGACCCCTCCCGGGGCCGCGGGCACCGGTTGAGCCGCGCCGCCCGCCGTCACCAGCCGGGCCCCGCCGAGCAGCACGTACCCGGCGTAGTAGAGGAGCAGCGCCCCCGTCACCGCGGGCAGCCCCGCCCGGCCGTGCCCGTGCCCGGCGGTCATGGCGAGGGCCATGTACGCCATCGCCAGCGAGCCGACCAGGTGGTGCGCGTGGTGCACGCCGCCGCGCAACAGCCACAGCGCGTGCAGCGCCGCCCCGCAGAAGACGGCCAGCAGGACCGGGGGCCCCCACGGGCCGGTGTCCGCGGGCAGTGCCATCGCCGCCATTCCGAAACCCATCACCGCCTCGCCCGCGGCCGCCCCGCGCGTGCGCCGGTCCGCTCTGCGCGCCCGCAGCAGGCAGTACCCGCCGCTCGCCGCGCACAGCGCCACGAGCAGCCAGGCCAGGGTGAGGGGCATCGCGGATCCGTGCACGGCGGAACCTCCCGGTTCGTCGGCGTCAGCAGAAGGGATTCCCTGCTCACGCCGCCCTCACGCCGCCCCGGGATAGGCTCTGTTCGCCGTACCTGGCATGTCATATGCCGCAGCGATGAACGGAGCACCCGATGTCGACCGCCCAGCCCGACGCCGCCCTGAACTTCCGCAGCGCCGTGGCAGCCGACGTGCCCGCGCTGGTGGCACTCCTCGACGAGGCCTACCGCGGCGACACCAGCCGGGCCGGCTGGACCACCGAGGCGGACTTCCTGACGGGCCAGCGCACCGACGCCGGGATGGTCCAGGAGGTCATCGACGCACCCGACGGAGCCCTCCTCGTGGTCGAGCGCGCAGGTGCCCTCGTCGCCTGCTGCCAGCTCGAACACCGGGGGGACTACGTCTACTTCGGGATGTTCGCCGTCCGTCCCGAGCTCCAGGGGGCCGGCCTCGGCAAGGAGATCCTCGCCGAGGCCGAGCGCCGGGCCCGTGACGACTGGGCCGCGAAGGAAATGCGGATGACGGTGCTGACCATCCGCGAGGAGCTCGTCGCCTTCTACCTGCGGCGCGGCTACCGGCGCACCGGCGAGCTGAGCCCCTTCTTCTACGGCGACCCCCGCCACGGCATCCCGCTCCGCGACGACCTGACCCTCGAACTGCTGGTCAAGCCGCTGTAGGGGGCGCCCGTCAGGCGGTGAACCGGCCGGTGCTGCGGATCTCCGGGAAGTCGGTGGCCGCGCCGTCCAGTTGCAGGGCCCGCGCCAGCCGCAGCTGGTCCAGGGTGTTGACCGTCCGGCCGGTCACCCGCAGCCCCGCCGCGTGGGCCGCCTCGACGGTCTCCAGGGTCAGCCGGCGGATGTCCAGGGCCACGGTGCGCGCGCCCGCCGCCAGCGCGAGGTCCACGAGGTCCTCGGCGGCCGCGCCGGGCCGCCCGGGGTGCAGGGCCGTCCGGACGCCGGGGGCGTGCCGGGCGACGGCCGCGAGCACCTCGCCGTCACCGGAGGCCACCTCCACGCGGGAGGCCAGGTCGCGGCGGACGATCAGCTCCGCCAGTACGGCGGCGGCCGCCCGGTCCTGCACCGACACCTGGAGCGGGACCCGGACGGCGTCCAGGACCTCCTCCAGCACCGGTACGCGCTCGCCCTGGCCGGCGTCCAGTTCGCGCAGCTCGGCGAGGGTCAGGTCGGCGACGGCGCCCGCGCCGTTCGTGGTGCGGTCGACCTCGGCGTCGTGCAGTACGACGAGGGCGCCGTCCTTGCTGAGACGGACGTCCAGCGCGATGACGTCCATCCCGCAGCGTTCCGCGCGGACGAACGACCGCAGGGTGTTCTCCGGCTCCACACCCATGACCCCGCGGTGACCGATGGTGAGGAAAGTCAAGGTTCTCTCGCTTCCGTCGAGGGGCGGCTCCCCGCGCGGTCGCGGTGTCCCGACCGGCCGCGCGCGGTGAGGACGCATGCTAGTGCGCCCCGGCCGCGATGGGACCGGTCGTGCAAAGCCCCGCGGAAGCCCTCCGGCCGCTTCCCGCCAGGGGTGTGCGCCGCCGGGCGGACCCGGGGCGCCGTGTCGCGTCACCCCTGCGTGGGCGCGTCCCCGCCGGCTTGACGGACGGTCCCTGCGGGCCCCGGAGCACCGGCGTCGGCGGCGTGTGCCGCCGCCTCCCGGAGGTCCGCCAGCAGGGCGCCGGCCAGGTCCAGCTCGGCGAGGTGCTGGCGCTCGCTCCAGCGCAGCGCGAGCACCGGGAAGGCCCATTCCGGCACGTCCGCCGCGTGCTCCATGGCCTCCCGCACGGCGGCCAGCTCGCCCCGGGTCCGCTCCAGGTGGTCCTCGACCATCGAGCGCAGCCGCTCCGGCTCGGCCAGGTGCCCGAGCCAGATGCGCAGCAGCAGCCCGTGCTTGAGCACCGGAGGCCCGGCGTCCGCGGCGTCGGAGGCCCAGCCCGAGAGGGCCTCGCGGCCCGCGTCCGTGATGGCGTAGCGGCGCTTGGCGCGGACCTCCTCGGGCCCCGAGCGGGCGGAGGCCGCGTAGCCCAGTTCCTCCAGGCGGCGGAGTTCGGCGTAGATCTGGCTGATCGCGGGCGACCAGTAGAAGAAGCGCAGGGAGGAGTCCGCCCACTTCTTCAGCTCGTAGCCGGTGCGCTCGCCGGGGAACGACAGCAGGCCGAGCACCGCCCACGCGGTCGGCGGGAGGTCTTGCTTCTTCGAGGTCTGACTACTAGTCATATTTCTAATCGAAGTAAGACCGGGCACGGGACGCATCCCTGGAGGCATCGTGAAATTCTCCGTGATCTTCGAGGCTCAGCTGGCCGATCCGACCGTGGAACGGGAACACCAGGTCATCCGGGACTGCGTCGAGCAGGCGGTCCTCGCCGAACGCATGGGATTCGACCGGATCTGGGCCGTCGAGCACCACTCCTTGAAGTGGTACGCGCACATGAGCGCGCCCGAAGTCTTCCTGAGCTTCGTCGCGGCCCGGACGAACACCATACGCATCGGCCATGGAGTCGTGTGCATGCCCTTCAACTTCAACCACCCGGTACGCGTGGCCGAACGGGCCGCGATGCTCGACCTGCTCTCCGGCGGGCGGCTGGACCTGGGCGCCGGGCGCGGCGGCACGGAGCAGGAGACCTCGCTGTGCGGGGTGGACCGGGAGCGCACCACCGCCGAGGTGGAGGAGGCCCTGCGGATCATCGGGAAGGCCTGGCGGGAGGAGGAGCTGGAGTACCACGGCGAGCTGCTGGACATCGACCCGCACCCGATCCTGCCGCGCCCGGCGCAGCGGCCCCATCCGCCGCTGTTCCTGGCGTGCAGCCGGGGCGAGACCCTGGTGCAGGCCGCCGAACTGGGTGTCGGGGCCCTGGTGATGGGCTTCGCCGGGCCGGAGTCCATCGCCGGGATGCGGGCCGTGTACGACGCCGCGCTCGCGGGCCGCGACGGCAGCCGGTTCGTCTCGACGGCCGTCAACGACCACTTCTCCGTGCTCTGCCCGACCATCGTGCTCGACGACCCCGAGGAGGCCCGGCGGATCGGCGTCCGGGGGCAGCGGTTCTTCGCACAGTCCATCGGGCACTGGTACGGCGGCGCCGGGATCCCGGACGAGGCGGTGGTGGCCGGCGCCGACGAGGCGGCGGAGATGCGCCGGGCCGCCGAGCAGGTGGTGGCCAGGCTGCACGAGCTGGACATCCCGGTGCGGCCGACCTCCACGGCCACCTTCCACGCCGACCACGCCTACGGGAGCGCGGACGAGGCCATCGCGTACGTGGAGCGGCTGCGGGCGGCGGGCGCGGACGAGGTGATGTGCCTGGTCCAGATGGGCACGGTGCCGCAGGAGGCCTGTCTGGAGACCCTGCGGCAGTGGGGCGAGAAGGTCATCCCGCGCTTCCGCGGGGAACGCGGTGGTGCGGGGCCCGCCTGAGTGGGGGAGTCCCCCCTTGTTTTTCGCGCACGCGCCGGGGCGGTCAGATAGCCCAACTACTAGGCGGAGTGGTGGATTCCACCGTGAGTTACGGGAAGACTTCCGGTGGAGTGGGGGGTCACACAGGATAATTTCCTTCGTTTCCTCTTGAGCGGGAGAGCCTCGCATGCATACGCTGTCTTAACGCGAGGTTCTCCTGTGGAGGAAGTGACATGACGGAAACTCTTGTGCCGGGCTCCGGCGGTGCCGTGATAACCGCTGGCGCGCGGGTGGTCGACCACCCCGCCTGGCCCGCGCTCAAGGCTGCCGTGGAGGAGATCCGCCCCTGGCAGGCCAAGGACGGATCGATCGACTTCGACGCCGAGGGCGCCCCCGCCCGCGCCGACGTCGAGGCCGCCGTGGAGCGGGTCGTGGGCGCCGTCGAGGAGCTGTCCCCGCTGCTGCCGCACGCCACGGCGTACCACGCCGCGCTCGTCGCCGACCTGCGCAAGTGGGTTTCCGACGGCTTCGGCGTCCCGGACTTCCTCGACTCCCTGCTGGCCTTCCACCCGGCCGCCCAGCGCGCCGACGGCCTCCAGCACCTCGTGGTCTTCCCGATGTACACGCAGAACGGCAACCCGGACCGCAACTTCGAGGCCGTCGTCCTGAAGATGGTGTGGCCCGAGTGGCTCTCCGAGCTGGAGCGCACCCGGTACGACAACCCGCTCTTCCTCGGCATCACCTTCGAGGACTTCACCCCGGGCTACGACACCAACTCCGCGGTGCTCTTCCCCGAGACCATCGCCGTGCGCGAGGCCCCGGAGCGCTTCACCTGGGGCGGCATCTTCTGCGACCGCGAGGCGGCCCGCTACCGCAAGGTCACCGAGGCGGCCGTCGACATCCTCGGCATCGAGCTGCCCGAGGACATCGCCCGCATGGTCGAGGACCAGGAGCGCTGCGAGAAGGCCTTCGTCCTGTGGGACATGGTCCACGACCGCACCCACAGCCACGGCGACCTGCCGTTCGACCCCTTCATGATCAAGCAGCGCCAGCCGTTCTGGATGTACGGCCTGGAGGAGCTGCGCTGCGACCTCACCGCCTTCAAGGAGGCCGTGAAGCTGGAGTCCGAGGGCAACGAGCACGGCCGTGACGTGCAGTACGCCGTCCTCTTCGACCGGATGTTCCGCTTCCCCGTCTCCGGCGACCGCAACCGCAACTACGACGGCCTCGGCGGCCAGCTGCTCTTCGCCTACCTCCACAAGCACGACGTCGTGCGCTGGACGGACAACAAGCTGAAGATCGACTGGATGCGCGCCCCGCAGGTCACCAACCAGCTGTGCGCCGACATCGAGGACCTCTACCGCGCGGGCATCGACCGCCCGAAGCTGGTCCACTGGTTCAAGGCCTACGAGCTGGTCTCCACCTACCTCGCCCCGCACCCGGGCTCCAAGTGGGCCAAGGGCCCCGACGCCCTGGACCTGACGCAGCCGCCGCGCAAGCTCGTGGACGACGTGCTTCCCGACGAGTTTCCCCTCAGCATGTTCTACGAGGCCCTCGCCAAGAAGCTCAAGGGCGTGATCGCCTCCACGAAGGGCATCACCCCGGCGAACGCGGACGACGCCGAGCGGGCCGCCGCGTGAGCGACCGCGCACAGGAGGCTGTACGGATGAACGGCAATGGGACGCTCCACGGAGCGGTCGTGGCGGTGGCAGGGGCCGGCGGCCCCGCCGGCCGCGCCGCGCTGATGCGCCTCGCCGAGGCGGGGGCCACGGTCGTGGCCTCGGACGCCGACGCGGCGCGCCTGGCCGAGGCCGTCGACGCAGCCCGCTACGCCCACGGCGGCGCCACCGTGACCGGCGACACCGTCGACCTGCTCGACCTGGAGGCCACCAAGGCCTGGGCCGAGCGCACCGAGAAGGAGTTCGGCCGGGTCGACGGCCTCGTCCACCTGGTCGGCGGCTGGCGCGGCAGCAAGACCTTCACCGACGTGGACCTCGCGGACTGGGACTTCCTGGAGAAGCTCCTCATCCGCACCGTCCAGCACACCTCGCTCGCCTTCCACGACGGCCTGCTGCGCAGCGACCGCGGCCGCTACGTGCTGATCAGCCAGTCCGGCGCGCACAAGCCGGTCGCCAACAACGCCGCGTACAACGCCGGCAAGGCGGCCGCCGAGGCCTGGACCCTGGCCATGGCGGACTCGTTCCGCAAGGCCGGGGGCGAGGACGGTCCGCAGGCCGCTGCTGCGATCCTGGTGATCAAGGCACTGGTGCACGACGCGATGCGCGCCGAGCGCCCCAATGCGAAGTTCGCGGGCTTCACCGACGTCAAGGAGCTGGCCGAGGCCATCGCCGGCGTCTGGGAGCGGCCCGCCTCCGAAGTGAACGGACAGCGTCTGTGGCTCACTCCACAACCGTGAAGACCGATGCCCGCCGCCACCACGATCCGGCGGTCCGCGGTTTCGCGAGCGACAACTACGCGGGGGTGCATCCGGAGATCCTGGAGGCCGTCGCGCTCGCCAACGGCGGCCACCAGGTCGCCTACGGCGAGGACGAGTACACCGAGCACCTGCAGAAGGTCATCCGCAGCCACTTCGGTCCGTACGCGGAGGCCTTCCCGGTCTTCAACGGCACCGGCGCGAACGTCACCGCCCTCCAGGCGATGACGGACCGCTGGGGCGCCGTGATCTGCGCCAAGTCCGCCCACATCAACGTGGACGAGGGCGGCGCCCCGGAGCGGATGGCGGGCCTCAAGCTGCTCGCCGTGCCCACCCCTGACGGCAAGCTCACCCCCGAGCTGATCGACCAGGAGGCCTGGGGCTTCGAGGACGAGCACCGGGCGATGCCGCAGGTCGTCTCGATCACCCAGAACACCGAGCTCGGCACGGTCTACACCCCGGACGAGATCAGGGCCATCTGCGAGCACGCCCACGGCCTCGGCATGAAGGTGCACCTCGACGGCGCCCGGATAGCCAACGCCGCGGCCTCGCTCGACGTGCCGATGCGCACCTTCACCAACGCGGTGGGCGTCGACGTGCTGTCGTACGGCGGCACCAAGAACGGCATGATGTTCGGCGAGGCCGTGGTCGTGGTGAACCCGGACGCCGTCCGGCAGATGAAGCACGTCCGCAAGATGTCGATGCAGCTCGCCTCCAAGATGCGCTTCGTCTCGGTACAGCTGGAGGCCCTGCTCGCGAAGGACCTGTGGCTGCGCAACGCCCGCCAGGCCAACACCATGGCGCAGCGGCTCGCCGCCGGCGTGCGCGAGACCGACGGGGTGGAGATCCTCTACCCGGTCCAGGCCAACGCCGTCTTCGCGAAGCTGCCGCACGAGGTGTCGCGGCGGCTCCAGCAGCGGTACCGCTTCTACTTCTGGGACGAGGCCGCCGGCCACGTCCGCTGGATGTGCGGCTACGACACGCAGGAAGAGGACGTGGACGGCTTCCTGCAGGCACTCAAGGAGGAGCTGGCCCGCTAGCCGCTTCCTTCCGCATAGCTGAATAGATATGCCTCCGACCGTAAATCTATTGATCTACGGTCGGAGGCATGCCTATGCTCCCGCCCATGCAGCTCATCCAGCAGAACCCTGATACCCATGCGTATTTGGCCTCCGGTGAGGCCATAGACCACTGGCACCCCGTGGTGCAGGAAACCGCCGACGCCCTCTGGTCTGCCACCAGCGATGCATATTCATACGCCGAAGCGGCCTTCGAGTTCGTCCGGGACACCGTCCCGCACTCGGCCGACTCCGGGGACCCGCGCGTCTCCTGGCGCGCCTCCGACGTGCTCGCCACCCGCAACGGCATCTGCCACGCCAAGTCCCACGCCCTCGCCGCCCTGCTGCGCGCCCAGGGCGTCCCGGCCGCGCTCTGCTACCAGCGCCTGACGGAGGACGACGGCTCCGCCCCGATCGTCCACGGGCTCGTCGCCGTCCGGCTGCCCGGCGCCGGGACCTGGTCCCGGATCGACCCGCGCGGCAACAAGCCCGGCGTGGACGCGCGGTTCGACCTCGACCGGGAGCGGCTCGCCTTCCCGGTCCGCCCGGAGCTCGGCGAGACCGACTACCCCGAGCTCCACGCAGCCCCGCACCCCGCCGTGCTCAAGGCGCTCCAGCAGTCCGCGGACCGGCCGGAGCTGTGGCGGAACCTTCCGACGGCTCTGTAGCCCCCTGGGCCGGTACGGGTTCCCGTACCGCCACCAGCGCGTGCAGCGCGGCAGCCGCGAGCTGCAGCACGGCGATCCCGAGCAGCAGCGCCCACGGCGGCGCGGCGGCGGCCAGCCCCACCAGGGCGGCGCCCGTCGAAGCCGCCGTGATCTTGAGTCCCGCCCCCAGCGTGAACACCTGCGGCCGTACCGCCGCCGGAGCGTGCTCCGAGCGGATCCGCAGCGTCGCCGTCAGCAGCGGCCCGTCGCAGTAGCCGGCCACCGCGAAGGCCGCCGCCGTCAGCGCCACCGACGGCGTGAACGCCGCCACCGCGAGGGCGACCCCGGTCCCCGCCATGCCCCAGCGGGCCAGCCGGCCCGGCGCCACGCCCGTCATCCGGCCCAGCGTCAGGGACCCGGCCAGCGCACCCGCCGCGAAGGCCGTCATCAGCACCCCGCCCGCGCGCGGACTGCCGAGCCCCGTCGCCAGCAGCACCGACGTGGTGGTCAGCGACCCGATGCCGACGAAGGCCAGGGTCGTCGCCGAGGTGATGGCCCTCAGCTCCCGGACCCGCCACAGGGCGGCCAGCCCCGCCCCCAGCCCGGCACGGGGTCCGTCCGGGGAGGTGCCCGCGCCCGGGTCCGCGTACGGCAGCGACGCCGCGAGCAGGGCCGCCAGCGCCGCCGAAGCCGCCAGTACCGCCATGGCGGGCCCGGCCGATACCAGCGCCCCGACCACGCCGACCGCCGCCGGGGCGGTCACCGCCGCCGCGTTGTAGGTGGAGGCGTCCCAGCCGTACGCCCGGTCCCGCGCGGGGCCCGCCGGCAGCAGTCCCGCGACCAGGCTGGAGAGCCCGCCGGTCACCACCGGCCCGCAGGTGCCGCCGAGCACCGCCACCGCGAGCACCACCGGTACCGGGGCCCGCCCCAGGAGCATCGACAGCGCAGCCACCGCCGCCGTGAACCCCGCCAGCGCGCCCGCGTAGAACAGCCGGGGCCGTCGGGCCCGGGCCGCGGCGGTCCCCGCCAGCGGCGCGGCCAGCACGTGCGGCGCCAGCCAGGCGGTCAGCACGAACGCCCCGTGGGCGGCGCTGCCGGTGCGCTCCACGGCCAGCAGCACCACCGCCATGCCCATGCCCTCGGACGCGAAGCGCGCGGCCAGTGCCGCCGCCAGATACCGCCCGAACCCGCCCATCGGCGAACCCCCTCCGCGTTCGGTAACGTGTTAAGCGAAAAAGACGTTACGTCAGACGAGTGCAAGATGAAAGGATCCGTGCATGGCGGACCGGCGGGACCCGAGCGGTGGATTCGCGGCGGCCCGGAGGCTGATCGAGCTCGCCGAGGCGGTCCGCGCGGACCCCGCGCTGCCGCGCGCCGCCCTGGCGGAACTGCTCGCCCGGCACGGGGAGCGCCCGGAGGAACTCGCTCCGGAGGTCTTCACGGAGGGGGAGGCGGACGAACTGCGCGCCGCGGTCCGGCGCATGGCGGAGGTCCTCGCCGAGACCGACGAGGACCGCGCGGCCGGAGCCGTGAACGCCCTGCTGGAGGAGTGCGCCACCCGGCCCAGGCTGACCCGGCACGACGGCCACCCCTGGCACCTGCACGTGGACCGGGGCGACGGGGCGCACTGGGGGGAGTGGTTCCTCGCTTCCGGCGCCCTCGTCCTCGCCCAGCTGCTCACCGAGTACGGGCGCCTCGTCTGGGGCGCCTGCGCCGCGGCCGGCTGCGGCCGGCTCTACCTCGGCGCCGGCCCGGGCAGCGCCCGCCGCTACTGCACCCCCGCGTGCGCCACGCGCGCCAGGGTCGCAGCCCACCGGCGCCGCCGGCGCGCCGGCGCGGCGACGGATCCGGAGGGCGGTCCGGAGGGCGGTCCGGAGGGTGGTCCGGAGGCGGGCCCGTAGGGAGGCGTCAGTTGGCCTCGCGCTCCTTGACCTGCGCGGCCGTCGGGGCGGTGCCGCCGAGGTGGGCCGGGAGCCACCACGAGTCCTCGGAGCCCTGCGGCTTGGCCGGGTAGGCGCTCTGCGCCGCCTCCAGCAGCTCCTGCACGCGCTCGCGCAGGCGGCGGGTGATGGCGCCCGCGAACTGGTCCTTCGGCGCCTCGATCGGCTCGCCGACGCGCATGGTCACCGGGATGTGGCTGCGCTTGAGGTTCTTCGCGCGGCCCTTGGTCCACAGCCGCTGCGTGCCCCACAGGGCCACCGGGATCAGCGGGACCCCGGCCTCCTGGGCCATACGCGCCGCGCCCGACTTGAAGCTCTTGAGGGTGAACGACTGGGAGATCGTCGCCTCCGGGAACACCCCGATGATCTCGCCGGAGCGCAGCGAGTCCAGGGCGTGCTGGTAGGCGGTCTCACCCTGCTGGCGGTCCACCGGGATGTGCTTCATCGCACGCATCAGCGGGCCCGAGACCTTGTGCCGGAACACCGACTCCTTGGCCATGAAGCGGACCAGGCGCTTCTGCGGGCGCGCCGTCAGGCCGGCGAAGATGAAGTCGAGGTAGCCGATGTGGTTCGACACCAGGACCGCCCCGCCCTTGCGCGGGATGTTCTCCGTGCCCTTCATGTCGATCCGGATGTCCAGCGCACGGAAGAGGGTGTGCGCGGCACCGATCACCGGGGGGTATACGAACTCAGCCATGGTGGGGAGACCCCGCTTTCTGCCTGGGGAGGTGCTCCCGGCCGGAAGTTACGGCAGCGTAGGTACGCGGCCATGGGGATCGTGCCCCAAACGCGGCCCGCTGGCCAGCCCAGACGCTCACAGCGGGCGAGATTCTCGTCACGCGGGGAATGCCGCGCGCCGGACGGATGCTCGGACCAAGGTACGTACATGCGAACAGGACGGACGGGAGCGGGTGTGCGCGGGCACGGAGAAGGAACGCGGCGGCCGGGCGGTCAGGGACCCCTCGGCGCCGCCGAGCTGGGGCGGGAGCCGGGGGAGCGGGCCAGCCTGGTCCAGTTCTCCACCGCCTTCTGCCAGCCCTGCCGGGCCACCCGCAGGATCCTCGCCGAAGTCGCCGAAATGGTGGACGGCGTCGAGCACATCGAAATCGACGCCGAGCGCAACCTCGAACTCGTGCGCGCACTGGGCATCGAGAAGACCCCCACCGTCCTCGTCCTGGACGCCGCCGGACGCGTCGTACGGCGCGCGGCCGGGATGCCGCGCAAGGCGGACGTGATCGCCGCGCTGGGTGCCGCCGTGTGACGGACGCGCCGGTGCGCGCGCCCGCACGCAGCGTGACGCGCCTGACATCTGCCCGCTGCGGCTTGACTGTGTACGCGTGAGATCGCCAGGCTGGCCGCATGCGGTATGAACTCCTGCTTTACGGGCGGCTCCACGTGGACCTCGTCCGCCACGCGAGCGCGCGCTGTCGGGACCGCTGACGGCCCCAGTCCAGGCCCCCGGCCCCCGGTCCCCTAGCGCGCCCGCGACCCCGCGGCAGAAGGAAGCATCCCCCATGACGGCCCCCACGGCCCCGCCCGTACCCCTCGGCTCCGCCGACGACCCCCTGCCCGGCTCTCCCGAACTGCTCCGCTCGGTCTTCCGGCGGCACGCCGCGGGCGTCGCCGTGATCACCGCCGAGACCGGAGGCCGGCCCGCCGGCTTCACCGCGACCTCGCTCAACTCGGTCTCCGCGGACCCGCCGCTGCTCTCGTTCACCATCGGCACCGGGGCCTCCAGCTGGCCGGCGGTGCGCGACAGCGAGTACCTCGGCGTCCACATACTCGGGGAGCACCAGCGGGAGCTGGCCGGCCTCTTCGCGCGCAGCGGCGCCGACCGCTTCGGGGCGCAGACCGAGTGGGCCCCCGGCCCGCACGGCGTGCCGTTGCTCGGCGGGGTGCTGGCGTGGATGGTGTGCCGGGTGGTGGCGCGGGTGCCCGCCGGGGCGCACCGGGTGGTCATCGCCGAGGCGGTGGCGGGCGACCCGGCCGGGGAGGGCCGGCCCCTGCTGTACCACCAAGGGCGTTTCAACGCGCTGCGGGACTGAATCGTCCCTGCTGGGGCGGGTTCGGGCGGCGTTGGACAGATCACAGTTCAGCGGCCTTGCAACCGGGGAAGACCCACTGTGTACTGACGAGTAACATTCCCTTCGGAGCGCGGGCCGCCCCGACCGGGACCCGCCCGACAAGGCGCTTATGCTGCCTGCACAAGGCGGTTTCAGAAAAAGACGATGCGGTAGGAGAGCCGGCGTGAGCCTGAGGATCGTTGTCTGTGTGAAGTACGTGCCCGACGCCACCGGTGACCGGCACTTCGCCGATGACCTGACGGTCGACCGCGACGACGTCGACGGTCTGCTGTCCGAGCTCGACGAGTACGCCGTCGAGCAGGCGCTGCAGATCGCCGACGAGGCGGACGACGCCGAGATCACCGTCCTGACGGTGGGCCCCGAGGACGCCAAGGACGCGCTGCGCAAGGCGCTGTCGATGGGTGCCGACAAGGCTGTCCACGTCGAGGACGACGACCTGCACGGCACCGACGTCATCGGTACCTCGCTGGTCCTCGCGAAGGCGATCGAGAAGGCCGGCTACGACCTGGTCATCACGGGTATGGCGTCGACCGACGGCACCATGGGCGTCCTCCCGGCGATCCTGGCCGAGCGCCTGGGCGTCCCGCAGGTCACCCTGCTCTCCGAGGTCAAGGTCGAGGACGGCACCGTCACGGGCCGCCGCGACGGCGACTCCGCGAGCGAGCAGCTGGAGGCCTCCCTCCCGGCCGTCGTCTCGGTGACCGACCAGTCGGGCGAGGCCCGCTACCCGTCCTTCAAGGGCATCATGGCCGCCAAGAAGAAGCCGGTGGAGTCCTGGGACCTGTCCGACCTGGACCTGGAGGCCGAAGAGGTCGGCCTCGAGGGCGCCTACACCGCGGTCGACTCCGCGGCCCAGCGTCCGGCCCGCACCGCCGGCACGATCGTCAAGGACGAGGGCGAGGGCGGCAAGCAGCTGGCCGAGTTCCTGGCCGGCCAGAAGTTCATCTAAGGACTTCGGTCACCCCTCTCAAGCCCCCAGACACTTCGCAACAGCAGGAGAGCAGTCACCATGGCTGAAGTTCTCGTCTACGTCGACCACGTGGACGGTGCCGTCCGCAAGCCCACCCTCGAGCTGCTGACGCTGGCCCGCCGCGTCGGCGAGCCCGTCGCCGTCGCCCTCGGCGCCGGTGCCGAGGCCACCGCCGCCGTGCTCGCCGAGCACGGTGCCGTCAAGGTCCTCACCGCCGACGCCCCCGAGTTCGCCGAGTACCTCGTCGTACCGAAGGTGGACGCGCTGCAGGCCGCGTACGACGCCGTGTCCCCGGCCGCCGTGCTCGTCCCGTCCTCCGCCGAGGGCAAGGAGATCGCCGCGCGCCTCGCCGTGCGCATCGGCTCCGGCATCATCACCGACGCCGTCGACCTGGAGGCCGGTGACGAGGGTCCGGTCGCGACGCAGGCCGCCTTCGCCGCGTCGTTCACCACCAAGTCCCGCGTGTCCAAGGGCACCCCGGTCATCACCGTGAAGCCGAACTCGGCCCCGGTCGAGGCCGCCCCGGCCGCCGGCGCCGTCGAGGCGCTCGCCGTCACCTTCGGCGCCCTGGCCACCGGCACCAAGGTCGTCTCCCGCACCCCGCGCGAGTCGACCGGCCGTCCGGAGCTGACCGAGGCCGCGATCGTGGTCTCCGGCGGCCGCGGCGTCAACGGCGCCGAGAACTTCGCGATCATCGAGGAGCTCGCGGACTCCCTCGGTGCCGCCGTCGGCGCCTCGCGCGCCGCCGTCGACGCCGGCTGGTACCCGCACTCCAACCAGGTCGGCCAGACCGGCAAGTCGGTCTCCCCGCAGCTGTACATCGCCTCCGGCATCTCCGGCGCGATCCAGCACCGGGCCGGCATGCAGACCTCGAAGACCATCGTGGCCATCAACAAGGACGCCGAGGCCCCGATCTTCGACCTGGTCGACTACGGCGTGGTCGGCGACCTCTTCGAGGTCGTCCCGCAGCTGACGGGCGAGATCAAGGCGCGCAAGGGCTGAAACCCGGGCACCTGAACGGATGAGGGCCTTCCGGGCCCGGTGCGGACGGCGACGTCCCCACCGGCCGGGGAGGCCCTCACCGGCTTTCCGGACCCTGGTCCACCCGGTGCCGCCGGGGGCGTAGGCCGCGGACAGCCCGGGGAGGGCCAAGGGAACGGGGGAGGAGTTCTTCCGATGCGCGGCACGTTGTCGGAGGGGCGGTACCGGCTGGACCGCAGGCCCGGGGCCGGCGGGATGGGCGAGGTCCGGCAGGCCCCCCGCGGCTCGACCGGGAGGTCGCGGTCAAGGTGATCTCCCGGGGCGTGGCGGGCGACCCCCATCTGGAGGAGCGGTTCCGCAAGGAGCCCCGGATGGCCGCGGGCCTGACCCGTCCCCGGATGGTGACCGTCCACGACCACGGCGAGGCGGAGGCCGACGGCCGCCCCGTGCAGGGCCGGGCCGAGGCGGACGTCACCATCTGCGACTTCGGCATCGCCCGGCGCCGCCCGGCATCCGGCCGAGGCTCGCCGCGGCCTGACCGCCCAGGCCGGCCTTCCTGGTCGCTGACCTGGGGGTCTGTGATCCGCGGGGCCGTGTGGTGATTGTCACCGCACGGCCCCGAGTCGTTCGTCCCAGGCGCTGGAGGGACCATTGACTGAGCGGAACCCCGTGACTAAATTCTGCTATGCGGATCTAAGCTTCCGTGAAGCGGAAAAGAGGAGAGTGCACGATGGGTCAGCAGGAGAAGGTGGCGACGAGCCTCGCAGGCGCGGTCAGCGAGGGCATCAGCGCCTCCCTCGCGCCGGTGGACGCGGAACTCGCGCGCCACTACCCGGGCGACCCCGGCACCCGCCAGCCCATCCACACCGTCTACGTCCCCGGTGACGTCTTCGCCGCCGACACCATCCGCTCCTGGGGCGACCAGGCCCTCGCGGCCATGGACGAGCACGCCCCGGACGCCGCCACCTTCGCCAAGGTACTCGGCATCTCCGACGAGCTGGCCGTACCGGTCTACAACCGCGTCCGCGCCAAGCTCGCCACCGAGCCCATCGAGGACCTCCGCGTCGACTTCGAGGACGGCTTCGGCGTCCGCTCCGACGAGGAGGAGGACCAGGCCGCGGCCCGCGCCGCCCGCCTGATCTCCGAGGCCTACTCCAACGGCACCAACGCCCCGTACATGGGCATCCGCATGAAGTGCATGGAGTCCAACGTCCGCGACCGCGGCATCCGCACCACCGACGTCTTCCTCTCCGGCCTGCTCGCCCACGGCGGCCTCCCGGAGAACCTGGTCCTGACCCTCCCCAAGGTCACCTACGCCGAGCAGGTCACCGCGTTCGTCGAGCTGCTGGAGGCCTTCGAGACCGCCCGCGGCCTGCGCACCGGCCGCATCGGCTTCGAGATCCAGATCGAGACCAGCCAGTCCATCCTGGCGTCCGACGGCACCGCCACCGTGGCCCGGATGATCGAGGCCTCCAAGGGCCGCGCCACCGGCCTGCACTACGGCACCTTCGACTACAGCGCCTGCGTCGGCGTCTCCGCCGCCTACCAGGCCAGCGACCACCCCGCCGCCGACCACGCGAAGGCGGTCATGCAGGTCGCGGCGGCCGGCACCGGCGTACGCGTCTCCGACGGCTCGACCAACGTGCTGCCCATCGGCACCACCGAGAAGGTCCACGAGGGCTGGAAGCTGCACTACGGCCTCACCCGCCGCGCCCTGGCCCGCGCCTACTACCAGGGCTGGGACATGCACCCGGCGCACCTGCCGACCCGCTACGCGGCCGTCTTCACCTTCTACCGCGAGGGCCTGGAGGCCGCCGCCGGGCGCCTGAAGGCGTACGTGGCCAAGATCGAGGGCGACGTCATGGACGAGCCCGCCACCGCCAAGGCCCTGGCCGGCTACCTGGTCCGCGGCCTGGACTGCGGCGCCGTCGGCGCCGACGAGGTCACCGCCCTCACCGGCCTGACCCGCGCCGAACTGGACGCCTTCGCCATCCCGCGCCGCTCGGCGACCCTGACGGCGACCGCCTGATCCCACGTCCCCGCACGGCCCGGCCCGGAATCAACCGAGCCGGGCCGTCGGCATGCCGGGTGCGCCGGGCAGCAGCCAACAGCGCAGCGTCCCGTCGTCCCCGGCGGAGGCCAGCAGGCTCGCGTCGGGGGAGAAGGCGACACCCCGGACGGCGCCGGTGTGGCCGGTCAGCGGCAGGTCGGTGGCGGGCCGGCCGTTCGCCACGTCCCAGAGCCGCACGGTGCCGTCGGCGCCCGCGCTGGCGAGCCGGTGGCCCCACGGGGAGAAGGCGAGGTCGTACACCGGGCCGGTGTGCCCGGAGAGGCGGTGGGCGGGGGCGGCGGGGGCGAGGACGTCCCACAGCAGGACGTATCCGTCGGCGTCTCCGGTCGCCAGCAGGCTCCCGTCCGGGGAGAAGGCCACGGCACCGACGGTGCTCAAGTGGGACGACAGCTCCAGGTGGACCCCTTCCGGGGCGGCCGGATCCCACAACACCACGCGCTCGCCCATGGTGGCGGCGAGCATGCTCCCGTCGTGAGCGGCGGCGAGGACGTACACGTCCGACACCTCGTCCGGCACGTGTCCGGCCGTCCGGCCGTCAACCGTGTCCAGGACGAACACCCGGCCTTCCACACCGATCACGGCCACCTTCCGGGTGGTGGGGCAGAACGCGACGTGCTGGACCAGCGACACCGGCTGGTCGGGCGGGCCCGCCGGGGTCCCGTGCGGGGTCCACGGGACGGCCGCGCCGCAGGCGTGCGGGAAGTCCAGACCCCAGGGGGCCTGGCCGGCCGGTGAAAGGAGGCCTTCGGACAGCTGCACGCGCGCTGCCGGGTCCCAGGTGAGGATCAGCCGGTTCTCGGCCCGGACCAGCAGGCGGCTGCCGTCCGGCGAGAAGGCCAATCGGCGCAGGGCGACCCCGGTCCCCGACGACAGGGGAGGCAGAGCCACGGCCTGGCGCGTGCGCAAGGCCGCGTCGAGGGCCCGGGCCGCGAGGGGCGGGGAAGGCGACGGGCGCGCGCAGGCCTCGGCGTGGTACACCACCAGGGTCTTGCCCACGCCGCAGACGGCGACCATCCGGCCGTCGTGGGACAGGGCCAGCACGTCAAAGGGACCCTTGTGCCCGGCCAGGGGCGGGCCCAGGAGGGCGCCGGTCGAAGGATCCCAGAGGCGAACGGCGGCGCCGTCGCTCACGGTGGCCAGCAGGCGGCCGTCCGGGGAGAAGGCCACCGCGCGGATCCCGCGCTCGGCGGGTTCGGGCAGTCTGCGCAAGACGGTGCCGGTCGCGGTATCCCAGAGCAGGGTTTCCTGCCCGCCGATCGTGGCCAGGAGGGAGCCGTCGGCGGAGAGTGCGGCCACGAGCGGTTCATGGATGTTCTCGGTGAGGGGCCTCCCGACCATCGCACCGGTCGCGAGATCGCATACGCGGATCGCGTGCTTGTTCCCGAGCGCGGCCAGCATGCCGCCATCGGGGAGGCAGACCAGTGCCTTGATCTCGCCGCCGTGGCTGAGCAGAGGTGATCCGGAGGGCTCCCAGGTCTCCGTGTCCCACCGGTGGACGATCTCGTCGTCGTCGGCGGCGACCAGTGTCCGCCCGTCCGGCGTGAAGGCGATAGCGTCGATGGCGCCCTTGTGGCCGGGTAGGGGCGCCCCCACCGGTGCGAGGGCAGTGGTGTCCCATACGCCCACCATGCCATCCAGGTCTCCAACGGCCAGGAGGTGGCCGCTGGGGGAGAAGGCCAGCGCGAGGGCGCCGACTTCGCCGTGGAGCTCTCCGACGGGGACTCCCCGGACGGGATCCCACAGTTGGACCATCGCGTCCCCCTCCCCGTCCTGCCCGGACACGGCGAGGAGCCGACCGTCGGGCGAGAACGCCGCACTCCAGTGGTCCTCCATCCGGGCGGTGAGCACGTGGCCCAGGCCGAAGCCGGTCCCTCCGAAGGGCACGGGCGCCGGGCCCGCAAGGGGTGTGCGCGGCGTCGCGACCGGCTCGGGTGCCGGGGAGCGCCGGAGCGGTGCCAGGGCGGCCAGGTCGCGCCAGCGGCGGCGCCAGGGTTCCAGCTCGGGGGAGTTGTGGGGCGGAACGGGACGCTCCTGGCCGAACTCGTCGTAGGAGTGCAGGATCCGCACCAGGCCCATGAGGCTGTCCAGCCCCGGGAGGCGGTCCCCGCGGAACGCGTCGCTCTGGGTGGACACCGGGAGCCGGATCCCGGTCTTGGACTTCGCCGCACGCGCGGCGAGGGCGCGGTACGACCGATTGCCCCGGTCGAGCCGCAGCCGACGCAAGTCCGCCGCGAACGACCCCAGTTCTTCGCTGAATGCACGCACGCCGTCCATCACCGCACAGGGTAGGGCCGTGTGGGGAGTGCCGCCGGACAATCCCGAACAGTGCCGGTCAGTGCCGGTGTCCGGCGGTGTCCGGAGGTGGTCCGGGTCCGTTCGGTGCGGGCGGCGCGCAGGCGCGGACGGCGCTGGAATCGGGGCATGACCACAGCCCCGGAAACCGATCCGCCCCTGCTGACCCTGCACGCCGCCGTCGTGCTGCTCGGCGCCCTGTTCGCCGGCCTCGTCACCGGCGGGCTGAGTTACCTCGGCGGGGTGCCGGCCGCGCTCGCGGTACTCGCCGGGCTCACCGCCGCCGCTGGGGCCGTGCCCGTGCTGCGGACGCTCATCCGGTGACCGGCGGGAGTTCGCCCGAGCCACGGGGGATGAGGCGGGTGGGGAGTTCGATGCGGGTCGGGGGGAGGGCCGTGCCCGCCAGGCGCTGGAAGAGGCGGTCCGTGGCCACCCGGCCCAGGGCGGCCGGGTCCTGCGCGACCACGGTGACGCCCGGACGCAGCAGGTCGGCGAGTTCGAAGTCGTCGAAGCCGACCAGGGCCACCGGCCGGGGCAGCGCCGCGAGGACCCGTACGACGGTGACGGTGACCCGGTTGTTGCCGGCGAAGACGGCGGTGACCGGCTCCGGGCCCGCCAGCATCGCGCCTGCGGCCGCCGCCACCCGTTCCGGGGCGGTGGAGCCCAGGGAGACCCAGGACCCGGACACCGGCAGGCCGGCCCGGCCCATCGCCTCGCGGTAGCCGCGCAGGCGTTCCGTCGCGGTGTGGATGCGGGGGTGGTCGCCGATGAACCCGATCCTGCGGTGCCCGGCCGCGATCAGGTGCGCCACCCCGTCCCGGGCGCCGCCGAAGCTGTCCGACAGGACGACGTCCGCCTCGATCCCGCCCGCCGGGCGGTCCACGAACACCGTGGCCACCCCGGCCCGGATCTCGGGTTCCAGGTAGCGGTGGTCGTCCCCGGCGGGGATCACGATCAGCCCGTCCACCCGGCGGGCGCACAGCGCGAGCGCCAACTCCCGCTCCCGGTCCGGGTCCTCGGCGCTGGAGCCGTTGATGAGCAGGGCCCCGTGGGCGCGCGCCACCTCCTCCACGGCCCGGTTGAGCGGACCGTAGAAGGGGTCGGCGAGGTCCTCCAGGACCAGGCCCACGGTGGCGGTGCGCCCCTTGCGGAGCACCCGCGCGCTGTCGTTGCGCCGGAAGCCGAGCTCCTCGATGGCCTCCTGCACCCGCCGCTCGGTGTCGGGGGTCACCCCCGGTTCGCCGTTGACGACCCGCGAGACAGTCTTCAGCCCGACGCCCGCCCGGGCCGCCACGTCCTTCATGGTCGGCCGGTTGCCGTAGCGGGGCTCGGACGGGTGGCGGGTCTGCGGCACGGCGCGGAATCCTCCGGAGGTGGTGGTGGCGGTGGCGGGCTGTGCGGAAGGCCTCCGACCCCGGCTGTGATCTCGGCTCCGCCCCCGAGCATAAGCACTCGACCGGCGGGCGGGTTTCCATGGCAGGGTGGGGCGGGCAAGCCACCGGGGGGCTTCGGAGGCGAGCCATAGGGAGAGGGGTAGACGTGATTGTCTGGATCAACGGCACTTTCGGCGCCGGGAAGACCAGCACGGCCCGTGTACTGGCCGGACTCCTTCCGGACTGCAGCCTGTACGACCCGGAGCTCATCGGCGACGCGCTGCGCCGGCTGCTGCCGCCCAAACGCCTCGCCGAGGTCGACGACTACCAGGACCTCCCGAGCTGGCGGCGGCTGGTCGTGGACACGGCGGCGGCGATGCTGGCGGAGCTGGGCGGGATCCTGGTGGTGCCGATGACGCTGCTGCGGCAGGAGTACCGCGACGAGATCTTCGGCGGCCTCGCAGCGCGCCGGATCCCGGTGCGGCATGTGCTGCTCGCCCCGGAGGAAACGATCCTGCGAGAGCGCATCGCCACCCGTCAGGAGCCGGGGGCGCCCGAGGTGGTGGAGGTACGGGTCCGCCAGTGGGCGTACGACCACATCCCGGCGTACCAGCAGGCGCTGGGCTGGCTCAGCGCCGACGCGCACCTCGTCGACAACGGGCACCTGACCGTGCGGGAGACGGCGCAGCGCATCGCCGACGCCGTACGCACCGGCACGGCGGCGGTCTGCGACATCGTGCAGACCCCGGAGCCGACGCGGGAGACGGTGGCGGCGGGGGTGCTGCTCTTCGACGACCGGGACCGGGTCCTCCTGGTGGATCCGACGTACAAGCCGGGCTGGGAGTTCCCGGGCGGGGTCGTCGAGCCGGGCGAAGCCCCGGCACGGGCCGGCGTACGGGAGGTCGCCGAGGAGCTCGGCCTGACGCTGGAGCAGGTCCCCGGGCTGCTCGTGGTCGACTGGGAGCCGCCCCGCTCCCCGGCGTACGGAGGACTGCGGCTGCTGTTCGACGGCGGACGGCTGTCGGAGCCGGAGATCGCGCGGCTGCGGCTGCCCGGACCGGAACTGCGGGCCTGGCGCTTCGTCACCGAGTCCGAGGCCGCCGGCCTCCTGCCGCCGCAGCGCTACGAACGGCTGCGCTGGGCCCTGCGCGCCCGCGAGCGCGGCAACCCGCTCTACCTGGAATCGGGCCGCCCCACCCCCTGACGCGGTCCGGACCCCGGTCCTCCGCTCCGGGGTCCGGACCCTGCTCGGCCCGTGCTCAGCCGCCCGTGCTCAGGCCGCGGCAGCCTGAGCGGCCTCGTGGAGGGCCTTCGCGGTGTCCTCGGTCCAGGGGTCGCCGTGGCCGAAGCAGGCCACGGACGGGGCGAGCGCGGCCAGCTTGCCGAAGGAGGCGATCGCCTGGGCCCGGTCGACGTTGAAGACGCCCAGCATCACCTGGCCGACCCCCGCCACGCAGTCCCCCGTGAACAGGACGCCGTGCTCGGGCAGGTGCACGCCGATGCTGCCCGGTGTGTGCCCCGGGGCGTGGACCACCACCGCACCGCCGCCGAAGTCCAGCACCTCGCCGTCCTCGACCTCCCGGTCGACCCGGGTCGGCGGGGCCTCGGGGACCGTCAGCCCGTGTGCGTAGAGCGGGACTTCCCAGTCCAGCAGCACCGGCTCGGGGACCGGCAGCTCGCCGCGCACGACCGGGGCGTCCAGCCGGTGGGCCAGAACCCGCGTGCCCCAGCGGGCGGCGAGTTCGCCTGCGGCGCCGACGTGGTCGCGGTGGCAGTGCGTCAGGACGATCCGCTCCAGCCGCTCCGGCTCCAGCCCGAGGGAACGTATCGCCTCCTCGACGGCGCCGGCGGAGCCGGCGTGCCCGGCGTCGATCAGGGTGAGGGCCCCGCCGTCCTGCCAGAGGTAGGCCTGCCCGATGGCGAAGCGCAGCATGTGGAGCCGGTCCGGGATGACTTCAACAAGATCCATGACGGCCACCGTAGGAGCCCGGGCCCGCCCCGGGCACCGGAATTCGCCGGGAGCGGAGTACGCCCAGGGCACAGTGCGCCCTGGGCGTACAACAGCGGGAACGCCGGCCGGCGTCAGGCGCTCTTGGACGCCGCGTAGTTCACCAGGAACAGGGCCTCGGCGACCGAGAGCCGCTCCAGCTCCTCCGGCGAGACGCTCTCGTTCACCGCGTGGATCTGCGCCTCCGGCTCGCTCAGGCCGATCAGCAGCATCTCCGCCTCCGGGTACAGCGACGTCAGCGTGTTGCACAGCGGGATCGACCCGCCCATGCCGCTGATCTGCATCTCCTGGCCGTCGTACGCCTCGCTGAGGGCCGCCGCCATCGACGCGTACGCCGGGCTGCTCGTGTCCGCCTGGAAGGGCTGGCCCTGGCCCACGACCTCCAGTTCCAGCCTCGCCTTCCACGGGGTGTGCGCCACCAGGTGCGCCTCCAGCAGCTTGATGGCCTCGGCGGTGTCCACGCCCGGCGGCACGCGCAGGCTGATCAGCGCGCCCGCGCTCGCGTGGACCGAGGGGGTCGCGCCGACCACCGGCGGGCAGTCGATGCCGAGCACGGTGACGGCGGGACGGGCCCACAGCCGGTCGGCGATGGTGCCCTCACCGATCAGCTCGACGCCGTCCAGGACCTTGGCGTCGGCGCGGAAGTCGGCCTCCGGGTACTGCAGGCCCTCCCACACCGCGTCCGAGGCGAGACCGTCCACGGTCGTCGAACCGTCCGCGGAGCGCAGCGAGTCCAGCAGGCGGATCAGCGCGGCGAGCGCGTCGGGGGCGACGCCGCCGAACATGCCCGAGTGCAGGTTGCCGCCCAGGGTGTCGAGCTTGACCTTGATCAGGGTCATCCCGCGCAGGGTGGCCGTCACCGTCGGCAGGCCGAGGCGGAAGTTGCCCGCGTCGCCGATGACGATGGTGTCGGCGGCCAGCAGCTCCGGGTTGGCCTCGGCGTACTGCTGGAGGCCGCCGGTGCCCTGCTCCTCCGAACCCTCGACGATCACCTTCACGTTCACCGGCACCCCGCCGTTGGCCTTCAGGGCGCGCAGCGCGAGCAGGTGCATGATGAAGCCGCCCTTGCAGTCCGCGGCACCGCGCCCGTACCAGCGGCCGTCGCGCTCGGTCAGCTCGAAGGCCGGGGAGATCCAGGCGGCGTCGTCCAGCGGCGGCTGCACGTCGTAGTGCGCGTACAGCAGAACGGTGGGGGCGCCCTCGGGGCCGGGCAGGCAGCCGTACACGGACTGGGTGCCGTCCGGGGTGTCGAGCAGCGCCACGTCCTGGAAGCCCTCGGCGCGCAGGGCGTCGGCCACCCAGTTCGCGGCGGCCTGGCTCTCGCTCTGCGGGAACTGGGCCCAGTCCGCGACCGACTGGAAGGCCACCAGCTCGGTCAGCTCCGCCTTGGCGCGGGGCATGAGCGAGGCGACGGTCTCGGCGATCGGATTCTGGGACATGGGCACGCTCCTCGTGGGTGCGACGTTGTTATGGGTGCCGGGGTACGGCGAATGCAAGGCGAAAGACTGTCACGATCCTCGCACAGAGGGACGAGGCGGCGGCTCGCCGTAGGATTTCCATGGCATCGGAGCAACCGGGTGATCAGGAGCAGCAGCACATCGTGAGCAGCGACGACGACGTGAACGGCGCAAGCGCAGAGCAGGCCGCTCGGGGGGCGGACGAGGGGACCCCGGCGGAGGCGGCCGGGGGGACGGCCGGGGGGACGGCCGAGGGAGCGGCCGCCGACGGTGCCGCCGGGGGTGCCGCGGAGGTGTGGGACGTGGTCGTGGTCGGCGCCGGACCGGCCGGGGCGTCGGCGGCGTACGCCGCGGCCTCTGCGGGCCGCAGCGTCCTGCTGCTGGAGAAGGCGGAGCTGCCCCGGTACAAGACCTGCGGCGGCGGCATCATCGGGCCCTCGCGCGACGCCCTCCCGCCGGGCTTCGCACTGCCCCTCCAGGACCGTGTCCACGCCGTCACCTTCTCCCTGGACGGCAGGCTGGCCCGGACCCGGCGCTCGAAGAGCATGCTGTTCGGGCTCATCAACCGGCCAGAGTTCGACGCGGCACTGGTCGCGGAGGCGGAGAAGGCCGGCGCGACCCTGCGTACGGGTACGGCCGTGTCCCGGGTCGAGCAGCACGGCGCGGCCGTGCCGGACCGCCGCACCGTCGCCGTGGTGCTCGCGGACGGCGAGACCGTCCTGGCCCGGGCCGTGGTCGGCGCCGACGGCAGCGCCAGCCGGATCGGCGCCCACGTCGGCGTGGAGATGGACCAGGTGGACCTCGGCCTGGAGGCGGAGATCCCGGTACCGGAGACGGTGGCCGAGGACTGGAAGGGCCGCGTCCTGATCGACTGGGGCCCGCTGCCCGGCAGTTACGGCTGGGTCTTCCCCAAGGGCGACACGCTCACCGTCGGGGTCATCTCGGCGAAGGGCGAGGGGGCGGCGACCAAGCGGTACCTCGACGACTTCATCGCCCGGCTGGGCCTGGCCGGCTTCGAACCGGCCGTCTCCTCCGGCCACCTGACCCGCTGCCGGAAGCCCGATTCCCCGCTCTCGCGCGGCCGGGTGCTGGTGGCGGGTGACGCGGCCGGTCTGCTGGAGCCGTGGACGCGGGAGGGGATCTCCTTCGCGCTGCGCTCGGGACGGCTCGCGGGTGAGTGGGCGGTCAAGATCTCCGAGGCGCAGGACGCGGTGGACGCGCGCCGCCAGGCGCTCAACTACGCCTTCGCGGTCAAGGCCGGGCTGGGCGTGGAAATGGCCGTCGGCAAGCGGATGCTGACCCTGTTCGAGTCCCGTCCGGGGCTGTTCCACGCGGCACTCACGGGCCTGCGGCCGGCCTGGCTGGCCTTCGCCCGCATCACCCGGGGCGCGACGACGCTGCCCGACCTGGTCCGTACGCACCCGCTGGCGGGCAAGGCCCTGCACCTGCTGGACGACCGCCTGGCGCGCGGCCGCCGCGGCTAGGCCGTCTGTACGCCGACCGTGGAGCGCCGGTTCCCCGTGGGGGCCGGCGCTTCGCCGTGTCCGGGGGCCGGTGAGGGGGGTGGGCCGGCGGGGGAGGGGCGGCGGGGGAGGGCCGGGCCGGTCAGCGGGACACCGTGATGCGGAAGACGGGGTGGTCCCCGGCGGCCGCCCGGAGTTCGGCGTCGGTGGACTCGGCGGTGACGCCCTGGAAGAACCGGTCGACCTCCCAGCCCCACTTCTCCAGGTAGGCGCGCAGCACGGCGGCCTTCTGCGCCGGGTCGGTGAGCTCCTCGGCGGTGAAGGTGCGGACCTTGCGGCCGACGCGCAGCTCGCCGCCGCCCGCCACGCGCATGTTGCGGACCCAGTGGGAGTGGCCGCGGGCGGAGACGAGGTACTGCTCGCCCTCGTAGGTGTGCGGGTTGACGGGGATGCGCTGCATGTTGCCGGAGGTGCGGCCGCGCACCGACAGCTCGGCCGTGCCGGCCAGGCTGATGCCGAGGCGGGCGAGCTTGCCGAAGAGGGCGTTGAACCGGACGGCGAACGGGCCGGCCTGGACGTAGTAGGGGGTGGACGCGTTCATGGTGGCCTCCGAAGCGCGGGATTTCGAGAGCACTGCTCTCGCTTGAGATCAGTGTGCACGGATCGGCGCACCAAAACAAGAGCAGTGCTCTCTGAATGGATCGGCGATCCCGTTCCTGTGCACTGCTCCGGCCGCATGGCACACTGATCCGCATGAGCACCGTGCGAGGAGCCAGGGAACGGGCCCGGATCGAGGTCACCGCCGCCATCAAGGACGAGGCGCGCCGCAGGCTCGCCGCCGAGGGGGCCGCCAAACTCTCGCTGCGCGCCGTCGCCCGCGAGCTGGGCATGGTCTCCTCCGCCCTGTACCGCTACTTCCCCAGCCGTGACGAGCTGCTCACCGCGCTGATCATCGACGCCTACGACAGCCTCGGCGCCGCCGCCGAAGCCGCCGACGCCGCCGCCCTCGCCGCCGGTTCCGCCCCCCGCGCCCGCTGGACCGCGGTGTGCGAGGCCGTGCGCACCTGGGCGCTGGCCCACCCGCACGAGTACGCCCTCATCTACGGCTCGCCGGTCCCCGGCTACACCGCCCCCCTCGACACCGTCGCCCCCGCCTCCCGCGTGGCGAACGTCCTCATCGGCATCCTGCGCACCGCCTACGAAGGCCGCGGCCTCGCCCTTCCGCCCCTGCCCGACGTCCTGCGCCCCGAAGCCCACCGGATGACCGCCGACTTCGCGGAAGGGCTGCCCCCGGCGGTGACGGCCGCCCTGGTCGCGGCCTGCGCCCAGCTCCTCGGCCTCGTCTCCTTCGAGCTGTTCGGCCAGTTCGACCGGGTCGTCGAGGAGCGCGAGGCGTTCTTCGCGCACGCGGCCGGGCAGCTCGCGCACTCGGTCGGGCTGCCCGCGGTGTGACCGGGCCGGCCTCGGGCCGCACCCGGCCATGGTGACGAGTCGCTTGTCTGTTCCTCATACCAATCCGGGTGGTTCGGCCTTCACCGGGTTTCCGCGCGCCTAGTGTTCCTCGGGACCCCGCCCCCGCCGCAGCCGGAGGAACAGCCGTGGCTCCCGCCCGCGTACTGAAGGCCCTGTACGCCGTCGCCGTGATCGTGCTGCTCGCCGCCCCGGCGCCGGCCGTACCCGCCTCCGCGAGACAGGCGGAGCCGTCCGCGGCGCCCGCTCCCCGGATACCCGGCGAGCGCGGCCTGGAGATCGGCGTCCCCGCCTACGCCTGGGCCGGCGACCCGATGCTGACCGCCCTCACCGCGACCACCCCCGCCGCCTCCGTGGTCGTCCTCAACCCCGGCAACGGCGACGCCCCCTTCGACGGCCCGTGGCGGGCCCGCGCCGACGCCCTGCGCGCCGGCACCACCGCCACCGGAGAGAAGACCAAGGTCCTCGGCTACGTCCACACCGACCACGGCGACCGGGACCTCGCGGCCGTCAAGGCCTCCGTGGACAACTACCTGAAGCCCGCAGGAGAAGACGGCGGCCGGCTCCACGTCGACGGCATCTTCTTCGACGTCGTCAGCCGCGACTGCGGCCCCGGCAACGCCACCCGCGACCACTACGCCGCCCTGCGCCGCTACGTCCAGGACACCATGCACGCCGCCGACCCGGACGTGGACGACCTCGTCGTCAACAACCCCGGCACCGCCATCGCCGACTGCTACCTCGAACCGGGCCACCGCACGGCCGACGTCTTCGTCACCTACGAGGACACGTACGCGGCGTACACCGGGGGCGGCTGGCAGGGGAACGTGTTCGACGCCCGCGGCGGCTACCGCCCGGGCACCGAACTCGACCCGAGCGGCACCGCGTTCTGGCACCTCGTCCACGAGGTCCCGGACACCGCCGCGATGCGCACCGCCCTCGGCACCGCCTTCAGCCGCGGCGCCGGGTACGCCTACGCGACGAGCGGGGCCATGCCCAACCCCTGGGACACCAGCCCCTCCTGGAAGTTCCGCCCGCAGACCGCCTACGCGGCCACCCGGGGCGGCCCGGCCCCGGCGGGCTGACCGCGTCAGATGCCCGCCGTCTCCTGCCACAGCCGCGCCAGCGACTCGTCCCCGCGCACGCCCGGACCGGCGAGCGGGAGCCGGTTCCACAGGGCCGCGTACAGCCAGGCCGCCTCGCCGACCACCTCGCAGTCCGGCTCCTCGCCGGTGTCGCCGCGCACCGTACGGGCCGGCTCCTTCGACAGGTGGACCGTCCACACCGCGCCCGTGTCCGCCGCCCGGACCCGCAGCACCCGGGGCTCCTCGGTCCGCACCCGGCTGCTCGGGCGGGCATGGAAGCCGGCCAGCAGCTCGTCCACCCCGTCCTCCGCGAACTCCGGGGCCACCGCCGAGAAGGCGGTCCCCCGCGCGGACTCGGCGTCGAAGCGGTGCACGGTCGTCTCGTGCGCCTGCCGCCGCGCCCAGAACGCCAGCGGCGACGGGGGCGCCGTCGGCAGGAAGGTGAAGCAGGCCACCCCCTCCGGCGCCTCCGCCAGGGTCCGGACCAGCTCCGCGTGCCCCTCCCGGAACCAGGCGAGCAGCTCCGCCCCCGCCAGTTCCGGCGGCTCCGGGAACGGCACCCGCTCCACCAGGCCGTCCCGTACGAACCCGGCGGCCCAGCGGTGCACCGCACCGGTGTGCCGCAGCAGGTCGGCCACCCGCCACTCGGGACAGGTGGGCACGACGGTGTCCGTACCCGCCCGTTCGGCCTGATCGGCGAGCAGCTCGCCCTCCCGGGCCAGGGTCTCCACAAATTCGGTGATCTTCATGCCGCGAGTCTGCCAGCCGCCCCCGACAATGGAAGGATGGACGGGGAACTCCCGCCGCACGGGGACCCGCAGCGCGGGGAACTCTTCCCGCGCGAGCGGACCGAGATCGCACCCGGCGCCGTGCACCTGCCCGACTGGCTCGGGCCCCGGCACCAGCGCGAGCTCCTCGACGCCTGCCGGGAGTGGGCCCGCCCGCCCGCCGGGCTGCGCACCGTACGCACCCCCGGGGGCGGGACGATGACCGCCCGGCAGGTGTGCCTGGGCCTGCACTGGTACCCGTACGCCTACGCGCGCACCGCCGTCGACGGGGACGGGGCGCCGGTCAAGCCGATGCCCGCGTGGCTCGCCGATCTGGGACGGCGGGCCGTCGCCGCCGCGTACGGGACGCCCCCGCCGCCCGCGGAGGCGTACGACATCGCGCTGGTCAACTTCTACGAGGGCGACTCCCGGATGGGCATGCACCGCGACGCCGAGGAGCGGTCCGGGGCACCGGTGGTCTCGCTCAGCCTGGGTGACTCCTGCCTCTTCCGCTTCGGCAACACCGCCTCGCGGGGCCGCCCGTACCGGGACGTCGAGCTCCGCAGCGGGGACCTGTTCGTCTTCGGCGGCCCGAGCCGGCTCGCCTACCACGGGGTGCCGAAGGTCCTGCCCGGCACCGCCCCGCCGGAGCTGGGCCTGACCGGGCGCCTGAACATCACCCTGCGCGTCGGCGGCCTCGACCCGTAGCCGGGGCGAGGGGCGGCCCCCGATCATGCGAGGATCCCCTCATGAACGGCAACGGGGCCCCGCTGGGGGCGGGGGACGAGAGCACGGCGTCGGGGGCGTCCGCGAGGACCAGGCTGGAGCGCGGCCGCGGCGCACTCGGCCCGGCGCTGGAGCTCGTCCACACCGGCCGGGCCCCGACCCGGGCGGTGCTCACGGCCGAGCTCGGCGTCACGCGCGCCACCGCCGGAGCCGTGGCCGCCGAGCTGGAGGCGCTCGGCCTGATCCGCGTCGACTCCCGCCCCGGCGGCGCCGGCGGCACCCAGGGCCGGCCCTCGCACCGCCTCGCCGTCGAGGAGAACGGCCCCGTGGCGCTGGCGGCTCAGGTCCACCCCGACGGGTTCCGGGCGGCGCTGGTCGGCCTCGGCGGGCGCATCGTGGCCACCGCGCCCGGCAAGCTCACCGTCTCCGCGGATCCCGCGCAGGTGCTCGGCGCGGTCGTCGACGCGGGCGCCCGCCTGCTCGCCGAGTCCGGGCGGCGCTGCGTCGGCGCGGGCCTCGCCGTGCCCTCGGCGGTCGCGGAGCCCGAGGGGACCGCCCTGAACCCGCTGCACCTGGCCTGGCCGCCCGGCTCCCCGGTACGGGCCATCTTCGCCGAGCGCGTGAAGGCGGCCGGCATCGACGGGCCGGCCCTGACCGGCAACGACGTCAACCTCGCCGCGCTCGCCGAGCACCGGCACGGCGCGGGCCGCAGCGCCCAGCACCTGCTCTGCGTCGCCACCGGGCACCGCGGGGTGGGCGGGGCGCTGGTGCTCGACGGCCGGCTGCACAGCGGCAGCGCGGGCCTGGCCCTGGAGGTCGGCCACCTCACCGTCAACCCCGAGGGGCGGGCCTGCCACTGCGGCAGCCGCGGCTGCCTGGACGTGGAGGCCGACCCGCTGGCGTTCCTGACCGCGGCCGGCCGCACGCCCGGCCCCGAGGTGTCGCTGCTGGCGCAGGCGCGGGACCTGCTGCGCGCCGAGTACGCGCAGCCGTCGGTCCGGGCGGCCGCCGAGGAGCTCATCGACCGGCTCGGGCTGGGCCTCGCGGGCCTGGTCAACATCCTTAACCCGGACCGGATCATCCTCGGCGGGCTGCACCGGGAGCTGCTGTACGCCGACCCGGAGCGGCTGCGCGCGGTGGTCGCCGACCGCAGCCTGTGGGGGCGCAGCGGGGGCGTGCCGATCCTGCCGTGCACCCTCGACCACAACAGCCTGGTCGGGGCGGCGGAGCTGGCGTGGCAGCCCGTGCTGGACGATCCGCTGGGGGCGCTGGGCGCGGCGGCCTGAGCCGCGCGGGCGCCCTTCCGGCGGGGCCGGGGCGGGCGCGGGGGCTGCCGGGCCGGGTCCGGGGGCGGGGTGGCCGCGGGGGAGTCAGCCGGGCCTGGCGCCGACCGTGACCGACGCCGGCACGCCCGTCACGACGGCCTGTGCGTCGACGGCGGCGAGTACCGGGCGGGCGGTTCTCCGTACGGTCTTCTTCACGCCGATACTGACCGTGCGCGCCGGCGCCGGAGGTGCGGGGGCCGCCCGCATGGAGAACCAGACCACCTTGCCGGGCCCGTCCGGCCGGTGCCGGGCCCCCCAGGCCTCGCTGACCGCCTCGACGAGCGCCAGGCCGCGCCCGCAGGTCTCCAGGTCGTCGGCCGCCCGGCGGACGGGCAGCCGCGGATCGCTGTCGTGGACGGAGACGGTCAGCCGCCCCAGGCGGAGTTCGATCTCGACCGTGCACACCTTGTCCGGCTGCGCGTGGCGGTGGACGTTGCTGAGCAGCTCCGTCACGCCGAGCGCAGCCCGGTCTATGAGCGGGTCGAGCTGCCAGTGGCGCAGTTGCGCGGAGATGATTCTGCGGACCTGGCCGATCCGCGCTGGCAGGGCCTGCAGTTCGACGACGCAGTGCCTGCGGGAATGACTGATCACGGCTGCGACTCCCCGACATCATTGTTACGGGTGCTGCACCCTCGGTGACGCAATCACCAGGGTCACCCACAGTGGCGCCGCTTGCAACCGAACGCCCGAGGATGCGACCGAAAGCGATCCGCATGGAAACCCAAAGTAATCATTTGTGCAGGTGAGGGGGGTACATTTCGAAAGGAGGGGGCTTTGGAACCGACAAAGGAGCAAGGCGCATGAGCACCACCGGTACCACCGGTACACCGGCCTCGAACACGGCCGGAAGCACGGCGGCGACGACGGTCGACATCGACCGCAGCGACGCCGACTACCGGGCCTGGCTCAAGGAGGCCGTGCGCAAGGTCCAGGCGGACGCCAACCGCTCCGCCGACACGCACCTGCTGCGCTTCCCGCTGCCCGAGGCGTGGGGCATCGACCTGTACCTGAAGGACGAGTCCACCCACCCGACGGGCTCCCTCAAGCACCGCCTCGCGCGCTCGCTGTTCCTCTACGCCCTCTGCAACGGCTGGATCCGCCCCGGCCGCCCCGTCATCGAGGCGTCCAGCGGCTCCACCGCGGTCTCCGAGGCGTACTTCGCCAAGCTGATCGGCGTCCCGTTCATCGCGGTCATGCCGAGGACCACCAGCCCGGAGAAGTGCCGGCTCATCGAATTCCACGGCGGCGAATGCCACTTCGTCGACGACTCGATGAAGATGTACGAGGAGTCCGCCGACCTGGCCGCCCGCACCGGCGGCCACTACATGGACCAGTTCACCTACGCCGAGCGCGCCACCGACTGGCGCGGCAACAACAACATCGCCGAGTCGATGTACCAGCAGCTGCGCCTGGAGCGCTACCCCGAGCCCGCGTGGATCGTGGCGACGGCCGGCACCGGCGGCACCTCCGCCACCATCGCCCGCTACGTCCACTACATGCAGCACGACACCCGCATCTGCGTCCCGGACCCGGAGAACTCCTGTTTCTTCGACGGCTGGACCAACCACGACCCGCACGCGAGCAGCGACTGCGGCTCGCGCATCGAGGGCATCGGCCGGCCCCGGATGGAGCCCAGCTTCGTGCCCGGCGCCATCGACCGCATGATGAAGGTGCCGGACGCGGCGTCCGTCGCCGCCTGCCGCGCCCTCGAACAGGCCATCGGGCGCAAGGCGGGCGGCTCCACGGGCACCGGGCTGTGGAGCGCCCTGAAGATCGTCTCCGAGATGGTGGCGGAGGGCCGCAAGGGCAGCGTCGTGACCCTGCTCTGCGACCCGGGCGACCGCTACCTCGACAAGTACTACTCGGACGAGTGGCTGGCGGCCCAGGGCCTCGACGTCGCCCCGTACGCCAAGACCATCCAGACCCTGCTGGAGACCGGCGACTGGCGCGAGCCCGAGGCCTGAGGCCCTCCCTAGGGGGTGGTGCGCGCCGCGAGGCGGGCGTCCAGCGCGCGCACCGCCGTACGGAAGGCACGGCCGAGGCCCGGGCGGGCCGCGGCCAGAGCCAGCCGGAAGGGGGCCGGGCCGTCGGCGGCGAAGGTCCAGCGGACGAGGGTCCCCGAGGCGTCCGGCCCCGGAGCCAGCAGCCACTCCTCCAACAGGGCGCTCACACCCGGGGCGTTGGTCTCGTCGACCCGGTACGCGTAGCGCAGCCCGGGGTCGGCGGCCACCACCGTCTCCTGGAAGCGGACCCCGCCCATCAGCCGTACCTCCCTGCCCGTGCCGCCCCCGGTCGGCCGGGCCAGGGTGACCGCGCGGAACCAGGCGGGCCAGCCCGTCACCTCGTCCGCGAGCGCCCGGTACACGGCTTCGGGCGGGGCCGCGGTCAGGGTCGTGAAGGCGGGCCGCACCGGCGCGTGCTCGATGAAGTCCAGCCCCACGGGGCGGAGTCGGCGGGCCATGGCGTTACCCCCTGGGGCGAGTGTGCGGCGTGGCGCGGACGTACGCCGCGCCACCATAGCTGACCATCGGTCAGATGTCCCCCCGCCGGACGGTGGATCAGCACTCCGCGGGCAGGGCCGGCAGGTCCTCCGCGAACAGCAGGGTGAGCTCGTCCGTACCCGGGTCGGCCAGCTGCGCGACCCGGCCCGCGTGCCGCTCCACCATCGCCTCGAAGGTCTGGCGCGCGGTCCGGCCGTTGCCGAAGGCCGGGCCCTTGGGCAGCTCCGTGAAGTACTTCAGCAGCGCCTCCCCGGTGCCCTCGCCGAGCCGGTACTCGTGCTCCTCCGCCTGCTGCTCCACGATCCGCAGCAGCTCCTGCGGCCCGTAGTCCCCGAAGGTGATGGTGCGGGAGAACCGCGAGGCCACCCCCGGGTTGACGGTCAGGAACCGCTCCATCTCCTCCGTGTACCCGGCGACGATCACCACCACCGCGTCCCGGTGGTCCTCCATCAGCTTCACCAGGGTGTCGATCGCCTCGCGCCCGAAGTCCCGCCCCGAGTCCTCCGGGGCCAGCGCGTACGCCTCGTCGATGAACAGCACCCCGCCCCGCGCCCGGTCGAAGGCCTCCTGCGTACGGATCGCCGTGGACCCGATGTGCTCGCCGACCAGGTCCACCCGCGACACCTCGACCAGGTGGCCGCGCTCCAGGACCCCGAGCGAGGCCAGGATCTCCCCGTACAGGCGGGCGACCGTGGTCTTGCCCGTGCCGGGGGAGCCCGTGAAGACCAGGTGCCGGCGCACCGAAGCCGCCTTCAGGCCCGCCTGCCGCCGCCGGCGCCCGACCTCGATCATGTCGGTGAGGGCCCGCACCTCGCGCTTGACGCTGTCCAGCCCGACCAGCGCGTCGAGCTGCCCCAGCACCTCGCCCGAGCCCGGCGGGGCCCCCGCCGCAGCCGGGGCCCCGGCCTGCGGGGCGGCAGGGCTCCCGGCCGGATCCGGCCCGTCCCCGGCCCGCGCGGCAGGCACCGCGTCCGCCGGCCGTCCCGGCAGGCCCTGGGCGGCCGTTGCCGTACGCGGACCCGTGCTCCCCGGCTGCGCCCCCGCGAGCGCGCCGCCCGCCGCCCGCGCCCCCGGGCCCGTACCGCCCTCGTCGCCGGTGCACCCCTCGGCGAGCGGGCCGTCCTCCGCGAACTCGTAGCCCCCGCGCGCACAGCGCTCGGTGTGACACCGGGCCAAGGCCGTGCGGCAGCCGTCGATGACGTGGAAGCCGAAACCGGAACTGCCCGTCACCCGGCAGGCGGTGAAGGTCCCCCGGCCGCCCGCCGACACGTAGAACCCGGCCTCGGCGGCGGAGGTGACCGTGCACCGCTCCAGGACCGGATCGGCGCCCTTGGTGACGATCACACCCGTCTGCACGGCGTCGATGGTGCAGTTGGCGAGGGAGCCGCCGCTGCCGTGGTCGCGGAACCACGCGCCGGTGCCCGCCTCCCGGATCCGGCAGTCGTCGAGCTGCGCGCTCGCCCCGTCGCTGACCGAGACGGCCGTGTTGCGCACCTGCGAGAGGTCGCTGTCGACCACGTCCACCCGCGAGCCCCGGTCCAGTACGAACAGCGCGTCCGGCACGTCGTGCAGCCGGCACGAGTCCAGCGAGGCGGTGGCCCCGTCGCTGACCCACACCGCCGGGTAGTCGCCCGTGCTGTCGTGGATCTCGCAGGACTCGGCGTCGACCCGGGTCCCCGGATCCCACACCGACAGGCCGTTGCGCCCGAACCGGCGCACCGTCGTGCGGCTGAGGGTGAGCACCGAACGGGAGCGCAGGTCGACGGCGTTCTCCGGGATGTCGTGGATGTCGCAGCCGGCGAGCGTCAGCACCGCGTCGGTGTCGAGGGTGACCCCGTCGGCGGACGTACGGTGCACCGCGCAGTCGGTCAGACGGGCCGCTGCGCGCGCGGCGATCTGCACGCCGGCGCCCTTGACCTCGTACACCTCGCAGCCCAGCGCCTCCAGCCCCGAACCCTCACCGGTGACCGCGATGCCCGCGCCGACGGCGTGGTGGATCCGGCAGCGCTCCAGGCGCGGGTGCCCGCCGCGCACCGACACCCCGGCCTGCCCGGCGACGACCACCTCGCACTCCTCGAACACCCCGCCGCCGCCGTCCAGGACGGAGATCCCGACCCCGGCCGGATTCTCCACCGTGCACCGGCGCACCAGGGGCCGGGCCCCGCCGCGCACCTCGATGCCGGACGACGACCGGGTGTGCACGCGCAGGTCGGTGAGCTCGGGCGAGCCCTCCTCGACCAGCAGCGCGGGCGCCGCCCGGTCCGCACCCTCCAGGTACAGGTCCTGCACCACGGCCGAGGCGCGGACGGTCAGCGCGACCCCGTCGAGCGGGGCGATGCGCACCGACCCGGCCACCGCCCCCTCGGGCCCGCGCAGGGTGACGGCATGACGCAGGACCAGGTTCTCCCGGTAGGTGCCGGGGGCGATGGACAGCACGTCCCCGTCGCCCGCCGCGGCGAGCGCGGCGGTCAGCGTCGGATACTCCCCGGAACGCCGCCGCCACCGCGAGGCCCCGCCGTGCGTCACCTGGACCGTGCCCTGAGCCATCGTGCTGTCGTGCCCCCACCCTGGTACTCGCGCTGCCGGACCTGCGGAAGCGGCTGAAGAGACTGAAGCGACCCGGCCTCCGGCTCCACGGTAGCGCGCGGCGGGCCGGTGAGCGGCCAGGTCAGCTGCCCGCGCCCGCCCGGCCCCAGTCCGGTCCCGCCGCCGCCCACGCCCGGTCCAGACGCGTGTACCGCCGATGCATGAGCCGGCGTACGACCAGCCGCCGGACCGTCTCCGCCAGCGCGGCCGCGGTGAGCGCGGCGGCCAGGCCGGCGGCACCCGCGTGGAACGAGGCGGCGGCGGGGTCGAGCGGCTGCCCCACCAGCCGGCCCCGGATGTCGGTCCATATCCGGAACCGGTCGCCGGCCCGCGGCGGTTCCTCCGCCGCCGGGACCGTGCCCTGGTGGCTGCTGCCGTCGGGTGCCGTCCAGGAGGCCACGATCCGCGTCCGCTCCGGCGCCTGACGCTGCGCCGACGGATCGGCGGCCGCCCCGGCGGTCCCGCCCGGCGCGGGCCGGACCACCACTGCCGGGACCAGGTACCGCTCGTGCCGCTGCTCGCGCGCGGCCCGCTGCAGGGTCCCGTCCACCTGGAGGCCCGCCGCCCAGCCGACGGCCGGGGCCACCAGCAGTACGCACACCAGCGCGGCGAACGCCACCCACGCCTCGAAGAGATCGGTCGGCCTGCGCAGCGGATTGCGCCGCCAGCGCCACACACCCATTGCTGTCCGCACGGTCCGGCTCCCCCTGCCCCATGCCCGGTCCACGTCTTCGTCTGCCGTCCTGAATGCTCCAACGGCCCCGCGCGGCCCGTTGGTTCCACTGGATGCCACGAGCCCCTCGAAGGTGTCATTCCGTCTGCCCCCCGTGGTCAGCGGCGGGGTCGGGACCTCCGTGTGCGGCGGGCGCGCGGTCACTCCAGGACGCGTACCTCGTCGCCCACCCGGACCGTGCCCGTGACCACCGGCACCAGCTGGCGTCCGAAGGCCAGCGACTTCCCGATCCGGCGGTGCCTGGCCAGGGTCTTCAGCGGCTCCCGCCCGCGCTCCGACGTCAGCTGGTCGGTGGTGGTCACGATGCAGCGGCCGCATTCGCGGACCCCGCGGAAGACCGCTTCGCCGATCGCGATGCGCCGCCAGCCGTCCTCGGCCCAGGCCGCGGCGGGACCGCCGACCACCAGGTTGGGCCGGAAGCGGTTCATGGGCAGCGGGCCCTCCTCCGGGTGGTCGCCCTGGGCGATCAGTTCGTTGAGGGCGTCCAGGGAGGCGCTGGTGGCCAGCAGCAGGGGGTAGGCGTCGGCGAGGCTGACGGTCTCCCCGGGCAGCGCGTAGTCGGGGTCCACGGGCCGGCGCACGGCCGGGTCGTCCATGTGCACGAGGCGCGCGGGCCGGCCGAGGTAGGCGGTGAACCACTCGGCGGCGGCGGACGCCGCGACCACCGTCTCGACCTTCTTGCCGAAGAGCACGACCGGCTCCAGCGGGCCCGGCTCCGGCACCTCCACGACGAGACCGGGCATGCCGGGTCCCGCCAGCTCGATCCGTCCGCCCGGCAGCGGGCGTGCCGAGGCCAACGCCAGCCGCGCCTGCTGGCGTTGGGTGATGACCGCGCCCGTCGTGTCGACCACGGCCCAGCGGCGGTCCCCGGCCGGCCCCCAGGGCTCCACGACGATCTCGTCGGGGGCGGTCCCCGCCACCGACTTGACGGGATGGACGTGGAGCGACTGGACATACAAGTTCGACATGGGGGCATTGTGGCAGCTCCCCCACAGGCCCCCGCCGGCCCCCCGACGACCGCGTGCACGGCACACGGTGCGCGGGACGCCGGCGTCACCGCCGACGGCCGGGTCAGTAGGCGCGCTGCTGGTACTGGCGGCCGTACGGGTCCTCGTACGAGGGGACGCCCGCCGCGGACGCCACCGGCGCCATGGTGGGGGTCATGGCCGGCGCCATCGGGGCCATCGGTGCCATGGGCGCCATGGGCGCCATGGGCGCCATCGGGCGCGGAGCCGCCGGGCGCATGGCCTCGTACCCGGTGCCCATGGCGGCCGGACGGGGCTGCTGCGGCTGCGGCTGCGGCGCGTAGCCGGCTCGGGCCGCGGCCTGCTGCTGCGGGATGTACGGGGCGGGCGCGTGCTGAAGCGGAACCGGCATCTGCTGCGGCTGGGGCGCGGCCTGCTGCGGATATCCGTAGCCGTACGAGGGTGCCGGCAGCTGGGGCGCCGCGGGCGGAAGGGCGGGCATGGACGAGGGCAGGGCCGGCAGGAAACCACCGCTCGAGTAACCGGCACTGGGGTATTCGTAGGCGGCCGGAACGCGGATCGGGGCGATCTGCGGAGTACCCCGCTCGGCGACGAGGGAGTCGTAGATGGGGGTGTCCGGGAAGGAGGGCGCGGAGTAGTAACCGCCGCCATAAGTGGAGCGGGGGGAGGTCATGGGAGACAAGTTAAGCCCACGACTTCACCGGGTCCATAGCCAGGTGTCGCCAACACCGCCCTGACCTGCATATTCCCAGGTCAGCGCCACAGCTTTCACTTGACGTTCACCTGCACGATTCGTCACTTCCGCCCCGTCTTGGTGCTACTCGTACTCGCCGGTCGGCCCTTGCGGGCACCTCGCGCTGACGCGGCGTCACAACGCGGTGACCTCGGATGACGCCTCCTCAGGCGGAGAAACTCCCCGATTCCGCCGCCGGTCCGGTTTCAGGCGTCACTCGGGCGGGCATAGGTACGGCCCTTCCAGGCGGCCCCGCGCCCCCGGTAGTGCTGGACGGCCGAGTCGACGGTCATCAGCAGGTAGAGCAGCGCGGTGACCGGCAGCAGCGGGGCGAGCGCGGCCGACTGCCGGTAGTAGCGCAGCATCGGCAGGTAGGTCCCCGCCATCAGCAGCCACGCGAGCCCCCCGGCCCAGGCCGTCGCGGTGCCCGCCGCCGAGGCCGGGCCCGCCAGCCCCGCGAACAGGGCCGCCGGCGGGACCAGGTACACCAGCGCCAGCCCCGCCACCGTCCCGGCCAGCAGCAGCGGCCGGTGGCGCAGTTGGGCGTACGCGCTGCGGGACACCATCCGCCACAGGTCCCCGAGGGCGGGGTACGGGCGCACGCTGTCCACCCGCTCCGCAAGCCCCAGCCAGATCCGCCCGCCCGAGCGCTGGACGGCCCGGGCGAGCGAGACGTCGTCGATGACGGCCTGCCGGATCGAGTCCGGGATCCCGGCGCGCACGGCCGCCCCGGTCCGCAGCAGCACGCAGCCGCCGGCCGCCGCGGCCGTCCGGGAAGCCGGGCGGTTGATCCGGCGGAAGGGGTACAGCTGCGCGAAGAAGTACACGAAGGCCGGTACGACGATCCGTTCCCAGAAGCCCGCCACGCGCAGCCGCGCCATCTGCGAGACGAGGTCGAGGTCCGCGCTGGTCGCGGCGGCGACCAGCTCCCGCAGGCTGTCGGGCTCGTGCGCGATGTCGGCGTCCGTGAGCAGCAGGAACCCGGGCTCGCGGTCCGCGGCGGTGCGGGCGTGGGCGATGCCGTGGCGCAGCGCCCAGAGCTTGCCGGTCCAGCCGGGCGGGGGGTCTCCGGGGGTGACCACGGTGAGGGGGAGCCCGGGCTGCTCGGCGGCCAGGCGGCGGGCGAGCGCGGCCGTGCCGTCCGTGCTGCCGTCGTCCACCAGCACGATCCGCGCCTCGCCGGGATAGTCCTGGGCGAGCAGCGAGGGCAGGCTCAGGGGCAGCACCCCGGCCTCGTCCCTGGCCGGGACGACGACGGCGACGGAGGGCCACCGGGCGGGGGCGGCGCGCGGGGGCAGGCGGACGTCGGTGCGCCAGAACATGCCCTGGGCGAGGGTCAGCCAGAGCCAGGCGGCGAGGGACGCGCAGGCGGCGATGAGGAGGCCCATGGCGGCAGTGTCGCCGAAGGGGCGGGGGCGTGTCCCGGTCTTCCGGGCGAGTCGGGGTGCGAGTCGGGGCGCGAGTCGGGAGCGGGCCGAGCGTGCCGGGCGCCTGCCGGGCGCGGGTCCGCGGGGCGGGGGATCGCGGGCGGGGCGGGCGCGTCGACTAAAGTGACCGGGTGAAGATCGCGCTCATGGATTCGGGAATCGGCCTCCTCGCTGCGGCCGCCGCGACGCGTCGGCTGCGGCCCGACGCCGATCTGCTGCTGTCCTCCGACCCCGACGGGATGCCCTGGGGGCCCCGTACGCCCGCCGACCTCACCGAGCGTGCCCGCGCCGTCGCCCGCGCCGCCGCCGCCCTCGGCCCCGACGCGCTGATCGTGGCCTGCAACACCGCCTCCGTGCACTCCCTGGACACCCTGCGGGCCGAGCTGGAGCCCGGCATCCCCGTCATCGGCACCGTCCCGGCGATCAAGCCCGCCGCGGCCGCCGGCGGGCGGGTGGCCATCTGGGCCACCCCCGCCACCACCGGCAGCCCGTACCAGCGCGGACTGATCCGCGACTTCGCCGCCGGGGCGCACGTCACCGAGGTGCCCTGCCCGGGCCTCGCCGACGCCGTCGAGTACGGCGACGAGGACGCCGTCGCCCGTACGGTCGCCGCCGCCGCGGCACTGACCCCGGCCGACGTCACGGACGTGGTCCTCGGCTGCACCCACTACGAGCTCGTCGAGGAGTCCATCCGGGCCGCCCTCGCCGTCCGCACCGAGGGAGCGGAGCTGGTGTACCACGGCTCCGCCGAGGCCGTCGCCGTGCAGGCGCTGCGCCGCATCGGCCTCGAACCCGCGCCCGGACTGCCCCGCACGGGCGGGCTGACCGTGCTGCACAGCGGGCGGACCTCCGCGCTCCCCGACGCCGCCCTCGGCTACGCCGAAGGCCGGCTGCTCGTCGAGCGGGAGCAGGCCCACCTGCACTGACGCGGCGGGCGGCAAAACGCGGTTACGCCTTCCGGGGCGGGCTCGCATACTGGGCCTGTGATTGCCTATGCCAAGCACCTTCCCGCCGGGGTGATACCGGCAAGTGATGTGCGGACATGGGGCGTTGAGGAGTCCGAGCGCTGGCGCAAGGCCCGGACCCCGGTCATCTTCGCCCCTGTTGCGGGGAGTTGGTTCCTCGCTGTCCTGGTGACCGTCTCACTCGTGCTGATCCTCCGCGACGGGGGACCGGCCGGTCCGGTGGGCACGGCGTGGCGGTTCTATCCGGCGGCCGTGCTGCTGGTGGCCCTGCCCCTCTGGTACCGGTTCCTGCCCGCCGCGGCCGCGGTGGCCGCCGCCGTACTCGTGGCGGAATCCGCCGCCGCCGTCTCCCGGGGACCCGGGGCCGTCCTCGTGTGCCTGTCCGCCGCGTGGGCGCTGGCCGGGGCGCTGCTGCGGCTGCGGTCCCGGCGTGCGCAGGAGCGGCTGGCCCTCGCCGCCGCCGGGTCTGCCCGCCACCCGCTCCCCGACAGGCTGCCGCCGGGACAGGAGCGGCGGGGGAACACGCGGATCATCGTCGGGGCCCTCCTGTGCCTCGTCGCCGCCGGGATCCTCGTGGACGGCCTGGTCGGGGACCTTGGAACCGGTCCCGTAGACCTCCCGTACGACGCGGTCGGCCAGCAGCGCGTGGCCCTGGTCCTGCTGGCGCTCGGGAGCACCCTGCTGGGCCGGGGCTGGGCCGCCGATCTGGCCACCCGGCGGCTGTACGAGGGCGACCAGCCCGTGCTGGTCGTCGGCGTACGGATCTCCCCCTCGGGGCACTTCTGGCTGCTGCCGGACGCGGACGACACGGCCGGCCGGCCGTTGCTCTGCTACCGCCCGCGCGACCGGGACACGGTCAGGCCCGCACGGCTGCTGGCCGCGGGGACGGAGGGCCTGCCGCGGGGCGGGCTGCACGACGTCGACGCCCGCGCCGAACCCTTCGAGGCGCTGCTCCACGGGGTGCCGCGGGAGGGGGCTGAGGTCGTCCTGGAGTACGCCGTGCACGAGGACCACGGCAGCATCTCCTGCCAGGTCGCCGGCGCCCCGCTGCTGCCCCGGCGGCGGCACGGGCTGGGCCCGTGGACCCCGGCCGGGGTGTCCTACCGGGAGACGACCCGGGGGAGCCGGGAGCGGGAGGAGGCGCTCCGCCGGGAGGCCGAGCGGCTCCGGAGGCAGGCCGACCGCAAGAAGGACGCCAAGCGGGCCACGGCGAGCGGGACCGCCGGTACGACCGCGGCCGGCTGCGGCGGAGGCGGCGGAAGCTGCGGCGGCGACGGCTGCGGGGGAGGCGGCTGCGGAGGCTGCGGCTGCGGCTGACCCCCGGACCGGCCCGGCCCGGCGTTCCGGCCGGGCCGGGTTCCGCCCCGCCGGCGGGCCGGCCGTGCTCAGCCCGAGCAGGCGAGCCGCCGGGCCAGGGCGCGCAGGGCTTCGGCGTCCAGGACCCGGTCGCCGAAGCCGGGCAGCGGCACGTGCAGCGGGCCCGTCCACCGCTCCGGGACCGCCGCCTGCCCGTACACGGCGCCGGCCAGGGTCCCGGTCACGGCGGCGACGGTGTCGGTGTCCCCGCCCAGGTCCACGGCGGCCCGCACGGCATCGGCGAACCCGCCGGCCGTGCGCAGGGCCCACACCGCCGAGCCCAGGCAGGGCCACACCGCGCCGTTGAACTCGGTGGCCAGGCCGGGATGCCAGTCGGGGGCGAGGACGCGGGCGTACCGGTCGCGGTGGTCCGGGTGCACCGCGGCCAGGGCTTCCGGGAGCGCGGCCAGCGGGTCACCGCCGTCCAGGGCCACCCGTACGAGCTCGTGCAGCAGGGCGGTGCCCTCCCACGCGGCCCGGTCCCCGTGGGTGAGGGCCGCGATCCGCCGGGCCGCGTCCATCGAGGCCTCGCGCCCGGCGGACGCGAAGTACACCGCCGAGCCGGCGGCCCGCATCAGGGAACCGTTGCCCGCCGCCCGGGCGTTCACCTGGAAGTGGACGGCGGCGGCCAGGTCCCAGGGCAGGCCGTTGGTGAGCACGTCCTCGGTCTGGAGCCCGATGTCCTTGGGCTGCCCGGCCGCCCAGCGCCGGAACCGCGCGAAGACGTCCGGGAGTTCGAGACCCCCGTGCTCCAGCAGGGACTCGGCCACCAGGACCGCCATCTGGGTGTCGTCCGTCGCCTCCCCCGGATCCCAGCCGCCGCCCCCGCACATCTCCTCGCCCCGCGCGCTCAGCAGGCCCGCGGGCCCGAACTCGTACGGAGCCCCCAGCGCATCCCCCGCGGCCGAGCCCAGTACGGCTCCCTCGGCCCGGTCCAGCCGGCTGATCGTCACGGGGTCCGCGTCCCCTCGGGGCACACGGCCGCCAGCAGGCCGCGCGCGAAGGCGTCGAGGTCGTCGAGCCCGGCCGCGGCCAGGGTTCCCGGGGCGCCCGCCAGCAGGTGCGGGATCGCCCCGTGCAGCGCGAGGGTGAGGGGGCGGGTCTGCTCGGTCCCGGCCGGGAGGCCGGCCCCGGCCAGCAGGGCCCGGTGCGCGGCGAAGTCGCCCGCGGCGATCGGGTCCAGCAGCGCGGCCAGCCAGGGCCGCCGGGTGGCCTCGGTCTGGAGCTCCAGGTAGGCCAGCACGCGCGGGCGCCCCGGACCGGCCACGTTCCGCAGCAGCCCGGCCAGGAGAGCCGCCAGCCCCTCCCGGTCCGACGGCCCCGGCCCGGCTCCCGCCAGGGCGGCGGCCACGGCCCGGTACTGCTCCAGGCAGCGCTCGGCCACGGCCCGCAGCAGCGCGTCACGGCTCGGGAAGTAGTTCTTGGCGGTGCCCAGCGGCACCTCGGCGGCGGCGTCGACGGCCCGGTGGGTGAGCCCGCGCCCGCCCGCCTTGGCCAGCACCGCCACGGCGGCGTCCCGCAGCCGGTCCCTCCGGTCCTGATTCACGTTGCCAGGATAACCACAACCGTGGTACCACGGGCGGGGTACCACGGTTGTGGTGGTTCGGTTCTGCTCGTCCGGCGGATCGAGGGGCACGTCATGGCAAACGACCGGCACGGCAAGAACGGCAGGAACGGCGCGAACGGCACGGCCGTGGTCGTCGGCGCGGGCGTCGGCGGGCTCGCCACCGCCATCGGGCTCCGCCGCGCCGGCTGGACCGTACGCGTCCTGGAGGGCCGCACCGCCCTGGAGCGCTACGGCACCGCCTTCGGGATCCACCCCACCGCCCAGTCCGCCCTGGACCGGCTCGGCCTCGGCGATGCCCTCCGCGCACGGGCCCTCCCGTACCGCCGGGCGCACATCCGGCGCCCGGACGGCAGGGTGCCCGCCGCCCTCCCCCTCGAACGCGTCGAACGCAAGGCCGGCCGCCCCGAGCTGCTCGTCTCCCGGCCCCACCTGATCGACGCGCTGCCCGCCGAACTCGGCCGGCTCGGCGGCGCGGACGTCGAATACGGGCAGCGGCTCACCGACCCCCGCACCCTCGACGCCGACCTCGTCATCGGCGCCGACGGGGTCGGCGACGCCGCCCACGCCATGACCCCCAACCTCGGCCAGGGCGCCTGCACCGCCCTCCTCGACGCCGAGGCCCTCACCCGCGCCGTCGCCGCCCACGGCCGTACGGGCCTCCCCGCGGCCCTGCGCGCCTACGACGCGGAGCGCCGCCGCAGCGCGCAGCGCGTGGCCCTCGGCTCCAGGACCCTGCACCGCTTCGTGACCACCCGCCGCCCGGCACTCCGCGACGCCCTGATCGGCCTGCTCCCGGCCTAGGGGTGTCGGCCGTCGTTTGGGAGGGCCGGGCGCGGGCAGGCGCCAGCCGTCCGAGGACGATGCGCCGGGTGGCGCAGAGGTGGTGGCGCCGATGCGGAACGTGGGTACGCTGCTGCTCATGACGGGTCACCCCCCAGGCCCCCTCTGGACGGGCCGGGCTTCCAACCGTGCGCAGTGGCTGCTGGCCGCAGCCGGTGCGGCCTGCCTGGCGCTGGGGGTGGAGCTGGCCGTCGACAACTCCTGGACCGCCGGGTTCGTTCCGCTGCTGATGTCCGTGATCGGCTGCCTCGCGGTCGGGCTGCTCATCCTCTACGGCACCCTCGCCTTCGTGCACGTGGCCGTCACCGTCGACGCGGAGGCCCTGGAAGTGCGCTGCGGCCACATCGGGCTGCCGCGCCGCAGGATCCGGCTCGCGGAGGTCGCCTCCGCCGAGTTCCGCCCCCGCATCACCCCCCAGCAGTGGGGCGGCTGGGGCTACCGCTGGCGCCCCGACATGGGCACCGCCGTCGTCGTCCGGCGCGGCGAGGGCGTGGAGCTGCGGCTCGGCGACGGCAAGCTGTTCACGGTCACCGTCGACGACGCGGAGAACGCCGTCCGGGTCATCCGCGCCCACCTGCGCACCCTCGCCCGCTAGGCCCTGTCCGGGCGATCTTCGCGGGCCCACGCCGCCCGGCACAGCACCTCGTCGCGTTGTCGGACCGAGCAGGTACGTCCAGTACGAGCCGCGGCCCTTCGCCTTTTTTTGCGACGTACCGCGCCGCACGACGTGGGCTGATCCACGAAGACCGCCCGGACACCCCCTGGGGTGCGGCGGCTCCTTACCGCTCCTTGGGGCGCGGGGACGTACACTCCGCCAGATGAGCAGCAGTGTCACCCGCGCCGCCGAGAGCGAGCCCTCCCAGCCCGCCGGACCAGCAGCGGCGGTCGCCCCGTCCGAAGCCGCCGCCTCCCCGCGTCAGCGGGAGCACAAGGCCGCCTGGCTGGTGCGCTCCGCCCTGGCCGGAGCCGCCGGGGTGCTGCTCTACCTCAGCTTCCCGCCCCGCCCCCTTTGGTGGCTGGCCCCCTTCGCCCTCGCCCTGCTCGCCGGCTGCCTGCGCGGCCGCCGGGCCCGGGCCGGCTTCGGCCTCGGCTTCCTCTCCGGGCTCGGCTTCCTGCTGCCGCTCCTCGTATGGACCAGCGAGGGCGTCGGCCCGGTCCCCTGGATCGCCCTCGTCACCCTCGAAGCCCTCCTCATCGGCCTGACCTGCCTCGGCATCGCCCTCGTCAGCCGGCTCCCCGGATGGCCCCTGTGGGCCGCCGCCGTCTGGATCGCGGGCGAGGCCCTGCGCGCCCGCGCCCCCTTCGGCGGGTTCTCCTGGGGCAAGCTCGCCTTCGGGCAGGCCGACGGCGTCTTCACCCCGCTCGCCGCCGTCGGCGGCACCCCGCTGCTCTCCTTCGGCGTCGCCCTGTGCGGCTTCGGCCTGTACGAGGTCCTGCGCACCTCCCGCCGCGACCCCCGGCGCGGCGCCGCGGCCCTCGCCGCGCTCGCCGTCGCCGCCCCGGTCGGCGCGGGCCTCGCGGCCCGCCCGCTGGTCTCCGGCGCCGCCGAGGACGGCACCGCCGTGGCCGCCGTCATCCAGGGCAACGTGCCGCGCGCCGGGTTCGACTTCAACGCCCAGCGCCGCCAGGTCCTCGACAACCACGCGAACCGCACGATCCAGCTCGCCGAGGACGTCAAGGCGGGCCGCGTCCCGAAGCCGGACTTCGTCCTGTGGCCGGAGAACTCCTCCGACATCGACCCGTTCACCCAGCCCGACGCCCACGCCGTCATCGACAACGCGGTCAAGGCCGTCGGGGTGCCCGTCGCGATCGGCTCCGTACTGGCCCCCGAGACGGGGCCGCTGCGCAACACGATGATCCTGTGGGACCCGGTCAAGGGCCCCACGGACACCTACGACAAGCGCAAGATCCAGCCCTTCGGCGAGCGCATCCCGATGCGCTCCTTCGTCCGCCTCTTCAGCTCCGACGTGGACCGGGTCCGCCGCGACTTCGGCCCCGGCAAGGAGCCCGGCGTCTTCGACATGGCGGGCACCGGCGTCGGCATGGTCACCTGCTACGAGGCCGCCTTCGACGACGCCGTCCGCTCCACCGTGCGGGCGGGCGCCCAGGTCATCGCGGTGCCCAGCAACAACGCCACCTTCGGCCGGACCCAGATGACCTACCAGCAGCTGGCCATGGACCGGATCCGCGCCGTCGAGCACAGCCGCACCGTCCTCGTCCCCGTCACCAGCGGGGTCAGCGCCGTCATCCAGCCCGACGGGAAGGTCACGCAGCAGACGGAGATGTTCACCGCCGACGCCCTCGTCGCCGAGATCCCGCTGCGCTCCGGGCAGACCCCGGCCACCCGCCTGGGCCCGCTGCCCGAGTACGCGCTGCTCCTCGTCGCGGCGGGCGGGCTCGGCCTGGTGCTGACCCGCCGGGTTCGCGCCCGCCGGGCCGCATGACGCCGTACCGCGGCGGAGGCCGGCGCGCGGCCCCGTAGGGTCGCGGCATGACCACACCCGAGTACATCCGCGAGATCAGGGCGAGCGGCGCCGGTCACCGGCTGCTCCTGCTGCCCGGCGTCACCGCCGTCGTCGTCGACGACCTGGGCCGGCTGCTGCTCGGGCGCCGGGCCGACACCGGGAAGTGGTCCCTGGTCGGCGGGATCGCCGAGCCGGACGAACAGCCCGCCGAGACGGCGGTGCGCGAGGTGTACGAGGAGACGGCCGTGCGGTGCGCCCCCGAGCGGGTGGTCCTCGTCCAGATGCTCGCGCCCATCACCTACCCGAACGGCGACGTCTGCCAGTTCCAGGACATCACCTTCCGCTGCCGGGCCACCGGCGGCGAACCCCGCTCCGCCGACGGCGAGCTGCTGGACGTGGCCTGGTTCGCACCGGACGCCCTGCCCCCGCTGGAGGCCTTCGCCCTGGACCGCATCCGGCTCTCCCTGACGGAGGAGCCGACCTGGTTCGAGGCCCCTTAGCGCCCCGCCCGGGCGTACAGCTCCAGTGCCCCCGCGCCCATGACCGCGCTGTACGAGACCTCCGGAACCGTGCCGCCGCCCTCGTGGCCGCCCAGCACCCCCGCCAGCGCGCCGCCCGCCAGCCAGGGGCTGCCGCTGGTGCCGCCGCTGAGGGCGGGGCAGTCGATCCGGCGCTGCGTGGCGGAGAACAGGCTCGTCGCGTTCGAGCAGCGCAGCGGGGCCTCCTCGGTGCTGGGGTAGCCGACGACGGTCACCGTCACGTCCCCGGGCTGCCCGGCGGCGGCGACCGGGAAGCCGCCGACCACGTCCTCCACGTTCCGCGTCCGCGCTCCGTCCGCCGGGGCGACCGTCGCGAAGGCGATGTCCGCGTCCGGGTCCTCCCCCCGGGTCCAGGCCGGGTCCGCGTACACCCCGGTCACCCGCCACAGCCCGTACGGGGCCTCCCCGTCCCGGTAGCCCGGGGCGAAGACCGTGCCGTCCGGGTGGCCCAGGCAGTGCGCGGCGGTGGCGATCACGTCGCGGCCCGCGCTGCGCACCACCGAGGCGGTGCAGAAGTGCCCGCCGTCCGTGCCGCCCGCGAACAGCGCGCCCACCCGTGCCGCCGTGGCGTCGGCGTCGGCGCGCACGGTCACGCCGAGCGGGGGCAGCGCCTCGGCCTCGGGGAGGTCCAGGCCCAGCAGGGCGGCCGTCGAGGTCAGCGCGAGCAGGATCCGCGCCGCCCGCCGGGCGCGGACACGGGAGCGGGTGCGGCCGGCCGGTCGGGGAAGGGTGAGAGGGATCATGCACCCGAGCCTCCCCGGCGAAACTGTGCCCGGAGCCCGGTGTTCCGTGTGAATCCGCTGTGAATGTGTCGGAAACCCCGAAGGCACACCGGTCCCCGGCGGCCGGCTTCGGCGGAAGGTACCGGTCTATGGACGCCGCGGCGGACTTCCCGACCGGCTGTTGTGCACCGCGGTGCGTGATCGGCGGGCCCGCCCGCCCCTAGCCTCGCCGCAGGAGCACGAACGAGGGGCGGTACCGAGTGAACTGGCTCATCCACGACTACCGCGAGAGCGATCTCGCGGCGGTGGTCCATCTCATAGACACCACGGCCGAACTGGGCCAGGAGTCCGTCTTCTCGCTCGCCGAGTGCATCAGCGCGCTGACCGACCGGCAGCCCTGCGTCGTCGCCGTCCACCAGGGCGTCCCCATCGGCGCGGCCCTCGCCTGCGTCACCGGCGAGCGGGCCTGGGTGATGCGGATCGCGATCGCCTCCGGCTGGCGCGGCCGGGGCCTGGCCAGCGCCCTCCTCGTCGAGCTGGAACGGCGCCTGATCGCCGCCCGCGTCGGCCGGATCGCCTACGTGCTGCCCGAGGAGGACCTGCTCGGCGAGGGGCTGCTCAACGCCGGCTACACCCGGCAGCCCGCCGTCGCCTACTTCGAGAAGACCGAGCCCCTGCACGGGCCGGCGGCAGGCCTCCTCGACGACCTCGGCGGCCGCTTCCTGCCCAACGACCTGTGGGCCAAGGTCGCCGGCATGGAGAAGGAGAAGGAGCTCATCGAACGGCGCGTGGTCCTCCCGCTCGCCGAACCGGAGCGGGCCGCCGCGCACGGGGTCCGGCCGCCGCGCGCCATCACCCTCTTCGGTCCGCCCGGCACCGGCAAGACCACCTTCGCCCGGGCCATCGCCTCCCGGCTGGGCTGGCCCTTCGTCGAGCTGCTGCCCTCCCGCCTCGCCGACGAGGGCAACCTCGCCGCCGCGCTGCGCGTCGCCTTCGCCCGGATCGCCGAGCTGGAGCGGGTCCTCGTCTTCATCGACGAGGTCGAGGAGATCGCGCCCGTACGCACCGAGCCGGCCCAGCCGGGCGGCATCCACGGCGTGACGAACGAGCTGCTCAAGCTGATCCCCGGCTTCCGGGAGGGCGACGAGCGGCTGCTGGTCTGCGCGACCAACTCCATCCGCTCCCTCGACCCGGCCTTCCTGCGGCCCGGCCGCTTCGACTACCTGATCCCCATCGGCACCCCCGACGCCGGGGCGCGCGCCGCGATCTGGTCGCGCTACACGGCCGGTCGGACCGGCGTGGACGTGGCGGCACTGGTGGCGGCGACCGAGCTGTTCACCCCCGCCGACATCGAGCACGCCGCCCGGACCGCCGCGCAGGTGTCCTTCGAACGGGACCTGGAGGCGGTGGGCGCGCGCGGCGCGGCGGCCGCGCAGATCGGCGCCACCACGGAGGACTACCTGGCGGCCGTCGCGCAGTGCAGGCCGACGGTCACCCCCGCGATGACCGGGGAGTTCCAGGCCGACATCACCGCCCACGCGCGCTTCTAGTCCACGACTCCGGACGGGACAACCCGTCCGGACCGGGAGCCGTCCGGCGCCGTCCCGCCGGCCGCTCCCCACAGGCTCCGTCCCCCGGTTGCGGCGGGGGACGGGAACGCGAAACGGCCCGCGGCCGCTCCCCAAAGCGGCCGCGGGCCTCCCGCGCGGACTCGGCATCCGCGCGGGACGGCCGCGTTCCGTCGGGGTGTCGCATGCCGGAACGCGGCACGCAGCGGTGCCTGAGGGCGTCCTGCACGCCCTCGTCTGCGCCATCGAGCAAACCAGCACGGCCCACGCCCCGGCCTCGGCCGTACGGCCATACCCACCCCGGCCGTAAGTACGGCTCCGGGTCCCCGCCCCTGGGGGCCGAAGGGCCCGGCGGGTTGCGGCCGGGCCACGGGCTTCGTCGTCTTCATGACCCTGCCGGGACTCGCGCTGCTCCTCACCGCGACGGCCTTCCTGGACCTCGCGCTCGTGCGCGCCGGCCGCGCCGGATCGCTGCCCTGGCGGTGGAACGGCCGCCAGGGTCAGATCTCCTCCACCGGCTTCGATCAGCTGCACGCCGGCTTCTCGCCCGGCAAGCAGAACGAGCTGAAGGAACGCCGGAGCGCCCTCGTGATGCGCGACGACGAGGAGGACGGCGCCCCAGCCGCACTCCCGCGTCGACCTCGACGGCGGCCGCGCCGTGATCAGGCTCCCCGCTACCGGGGGCACCGGTAGGTGAACTCGGCCGCCGCCGTCCGCTCGACGGGCGAGACCAGCTGGAGCTCGGCCCGCGCCGGGTAGCTGCCCGTGCCCTGGAAGGTCCACAGCAGGTGCAGCGTGGCCTCCTGCCGCCCGGCCGGCACCCGCTCCGTGAGCTCCTCCGACCGGGTGCCGTCGCTGCGGACCCAGCGGTAGGTGAGGGTCCCGGGGCGCCCGTTGGTGCGTACGACGGCCACCACATCGGCGGCCGCCCCGCACGCGGGACCCCCCGGGTCGGTGGACACCGCCACCTCCCGCACCTCGACGGCCGGCCCGAACCGCTGCCAGGCCAGGTAGCCGAGCACCGCCGCCAGCACCACCACCGCCAGGGTGTAGCGCCGCCATCCCCCGCCGCGCCGCGCGGGCGGCCGCGGCCCGGGCGGCGGCCCGGGCACCACGGGGAACGGCGGGGCCATGGCCGCCGTCACCCCCGGCCCGAACCGGAGCACCGAACCCTCGACCCGGTCGGGCGCGGCGTCCGCCGGGGGCGGCGGGCCGCTGAACCAGTGGCTGCCGAGCACGGTCGCGCTGTACTCGTCGTCGGCGGGGTCCTGGGGGACGCGCGGATCACTCATCGCGGGACCTCCTGGTCCTGGCAGCGGTACAGCAGTACGGAGGCGGCGGCCGAGCCGTTCGACGCGGCCGGTTCGGTGGTGACCCGGACCCCGCCGTAGCAGCCGCGGCCGCGGCTGAAGCCGTGCGCCTGGACCACCGAGGCCGCGGAGCCGGCCTGGACGACGACGGTGTCGGTGCCGTCGGGCACCGAGTAGGCGCCCTGCGAACCGCCGAGGAACCACTCCAGGGTGACGGTGACCGGCCCGCTGCCCTGGGCCGCCAGCGAGACGGTCGCCTCGCCCCGGTAGACCCCGGGCTTGAGCGAGACGCCGAGCTTGGTCACCCGCAGCGTCGGCGAAGGCGTCGGGGTCGGCGAGTGGCTCACCGTCGGCTTCGGGGTCGGGCTCGGCGACGGGCTCCAGCTCACCGAGTGCGAGGGCGTCGGGGTCGGCGTGGGCGTCGGGGACGCCGAGGTGCTCGGCGACGCGGACGCGGACGGGCTAGCGGACGCCGAGGGCGGGGCGGACGGCCCGGGCGCGGGCGAAGCGGGCCCCGGCGTGGCCGGACCCGTCGTGGCGAAGTCGCTGAGCGCAGAGGCCCCCGGCGGGGTGCCGGCGCCCGCGTCCGTCGTCAGCACCAGCACCGCTCCCAGTACCAGCGCCAGGCCCGTCGCCAGCCAGCCGCCGCGCCCCGGCGCCCAGCCCGAGCCGCCGCCGACCGAGGTCGTGGCCACCGCGGTGGTGCCCGCGGCCGCGCCTGCCGCCGAGGGGAACAGCAGCGGCAGCAGCGCCGCCAGCGCGGCGAGCTTGCGCTGGCCGCGCTCCTCCCACTGGGGCCCGTACGCGGCCACCGCCACCGCTTCCAGCTCGGCCACGAACGCCTCGGCGTTCTCCGGGCGCTGCTCCGGCCGCTTGGCCAGGCCCCGCCGGATGAGCGGGCGCACGGGCTCGGGGGCCTCGGTCTCCGGGACCGGGGCCTCGATGTGCTGGACGGCCAGCTCGGCGAAGCTCGCCCCGTCGTAGGGCTTGCGGCCCGTCAGGAACTCGAAGAAGGTCGCGGTCGCCGCGTACACGTCGGCCGTCGGCGAGGCCGGCTGCCCCTGCCACTGCTCGGGCGCCATGTAGGCGGGGGTGCCCGCCACCCCGGGGGTGGTGCCACGGCCCGCCGCGATCCCGAAGTCCACCAGCTTGGAGGAGCCGTCGGGCGCGACCAGCACGTTCTCCGGCTTGTAGTCCCGGTGCACGACACCCGCCCGGTGGGCCGCGGCCAGCCCGAGCAGGGAGCCCTTCAGCACCACCAGCGCGGCCTCGGCTTCCGCCCGCCCCGCCTCCCGGAGCACGGCGCGCAGGGAGATCCCGTCGACCAGCTCCATCACGATCGCCGCGCCGGCCGGGGCCTCCACGTACTCGTACAGGCCCACCACGTACGGCGAGACGAGCCCGCCCAGCAGCCGGGCCTCGGCGCGGAACTCCCGGACGAAGGCCGGGTCCTCGCGCATCCGGTCGCTGAGGTACTTCACCGCGACCGCCGTGCCGGTGGCGTCGTGGAGCGCGAGCACGACCCGGCCGCTGCCGCCCGCGCCGAGCTCACGGACCTCCGTGTAACCGGGTACCGTCCAGCCGTTGCCCATCCCGCGCCCCCTTCCGTGGCGTCGCCGGCCGCCCGCGGAGGAGCGGCCGGCCGGTTTTCACCCGGAGGACGGTTTTTCCGCCACGGCCGGTTCCCAACCCCGCCGCGCGTCTCGGATGGTGGTCAGGCGGCCGCCGACACCGCCCCGATCATCGCGTGCAGCCGGTCGGCCGCAGCCCGCCCGAAGGACGGGTCGTTGATGTGGGTGTCGTAGTCGTAGAGCCGGGCCGCGCTGCCCCGCAACCCTTCGCGCAGCGCCGAGAACAGCGCCAGGTCCGCACGGGGGTCGTGGTACGGGCCGCCCGGCGCGCCGAGCGTGGACAGCCCGCGCAGCGGTACGCAGACCGCCGTCGGCCCGGTCGCCGCGCGCAGCTTCGCGGCGACCCGCCGCCCCAGCTCCGAGCATTCCGACTCGGTCGTGCGGATCACCGTGATGGAGGGGTTGTGGACGCGGACCCGGCGGTAGCGGGCCCGCTCGGGCAGGGTCTCCAGCGGCCCGAACTTCACCATGTCCAGCGCCCCCAGGCTCACCACCTGCGGGACCCCGGCCCGCCCGGCCGCGCTGAGCCGGTCGGGGCCGGCGGTCAGGATGCCCCCGCACAGGTCGTCGGCGAGCTCGCTCAGGGTCAGGTCCAGCACTCCCGCGAAGACGCCCTGCCCGGCGAGGGTCTCCAGGGTGCGGCCGCCGGCGCCGCTGACGTGGAAGACCAGGACCTCGTACCCCAGCTCCTCCAGCCGCTCCCGGGCCGCGTCCACGCCGATCGTGGTCACCCCCGCCATGCTCGCCGCCACCAGCGGCCGCGATCCCGAGCCCAGCCGGGCCGGCCGGCTGCGGTCCAGCGCGGCGCGCGCGAAGCCCTTGGCCATCCCGGCGACGGCCTCCACCGCGTTGGCCAGTACCGGGGCCGAGACGCTGTTGATCCCGGCGATGTCCACCACGCTGTACATCATGGTGATGTCCGCCGAGCCCACGTACGGGGACACGTCCCCGGACGCCATCGACGAGACCATCACCTTCGGCACGCCGAGGGGCAGCGCCCGCATCGCCCGGGTCGCGATGGAGGTGCCCCCGCTGCCCCCGATCGCGAGCACGCCGTGCAGCCGTCCCTCGGCGTGCAGGCGTAACAGGGTCGCCTCTGCGCCCCGGGCCATCGTGGTCACGGCCGCGCCCCGGTCGGCGGCCGCGCGCAGTTCCGACAGTTCCGTGCCCGCCGCCCGCGCCACCGCTTCGCGCGGCACGTGGGCGGGCACCCGGGGTTCTCCCATGATCCCCGTGTCCACCAGCACCACTTCGACGCCGGCGCGCAGCAGCCTCTCGCGCAGCCAGCCGTACTCGACACCCTTGGTGTCCAGGGTTCCCACCAGCACGACGTTCGTCATATGTGCAATGTCCACGCAGGTAGGGTTTGTTGGCAAGTAAAGGTCAGGTCAATCCGCCAATAGCGCCAGCAATCGCTCCAGGAACGGAATTTGACCGACAATCAGCTTGTTCCGTGCGATCGGGGGAGCGAACCAGTCCACCCGGTCCAGCTCGGGGAACTCCCGCTCGACCCCCGAGTGCGGGGGCCACTCCATCGTGAAGGTGCCCGGCACCGTCAGCGCCGGATCGAGGTCCGCCTCGACCGCCCAGACGGTCACGAGCTTCCCGCTGCTCAGCCGCACCTCGCCCAGCGGCAGGTAGTCCCCCTCCGGCGGGGGCACCCCCAGCTCCTCCGTGAACTCCCGGCGGGCCGCGTCCCGGGGCGTCTCGTCCGGCCCGTACTCGCCCTTCGGGATCGCCCAGCCCCCGGCGTCCCGCCCGGCCCACAGCGGACCGCCCATGTGGCCGAGCAGCACCTCCACCCCGTGCTCCGCCGTCCGGCGGAACAACAGCAGGCCGGCGCTCCGCCTGTACCTCTTCGCATCCGTCACGGGGGCCATACATGCCCCGCCGGAGCCCCGCTCAGTGATCGGCCGTCGGCAACCGGCCACCGGAGGCGGGCCGTCAGTGCGCGTGCGGCCCCTCGCGGTGCACCGGCCCGTGGGCGTCCGCACAGTGCGGGTCCGCCCCGTCCTCGCCCGGACGGCCCACCGACAGCAGGGCGTCCTGGACGTGGTCCACCTGGAGGGTGGTGTGCGTGATCCCGTACTCCTTCTCCAGCAGCTGCTCCAGCTCCCGGCGCACCGCGTGGCAGTCGCCCGCGGGCTCCACCAGCACGTGCGCGGACAGGGCCGCCTGCCCGGAGGTGATCGTCCAGATGTGCAGGTCGTGCACCTCGGTGACGGGCACGTGGGCCACCAGCCGGTCGCCGACCGCATCCGGGTCCACGTGCGCCGGCGCGGCCTCCAGGAAGATCCGCCCCGACTCCCGCACCAGCCCGTAGCCCGCCTTGACCATCAGCACCACCACCACGAGCGTGGCGATCGCGTCGGCCTGCACGAAACCGGTCGTGAGCACGATCAGACCCGACACCGCCGTCCCGATGAAGGCGAACAGGTCGTTCAGGATGTGCTGGTAGGCGCCCTCCACGGCGAGCGAGGAGCGGTTCGCCCGCGAGATGCACCAGGCCGCGCCGACGTTGACCACGATCCCGGCCAGCGCCGTCACCAGCACCAGCCCGCCCTCCACCGGCGGCGGGTCCAGCAGCCGCCGCACCGCCTCGTACGCCAGCCAGACCGCCAGCAGCAGCAAGGTCAGCCCGTTGGCCTGCGCGGAGAGTATCTCCGCCCGCTTGAGGCCGTACGTGAACCCGCCCCGCGCCGGCCGCGCCGCCAGCCGCATCGCGATCAGCGCGAGGACGATCGAGACGGCGTCCGTCAGCATGTGCGCGGCGTCGGAGATCAGCGCCAGCGAGTGGGCCATCACGCCGATGACCACCTCGACGGCCATGAACCCGCCGATCAGGGCGAGCGCGATCGCCAGCCAGCGGCGGTCGGCGTCCGGGTCCACGCCGTGGCTGTGCCCGCCGTGGCCGTGCCCGTCGTGCCCGTGCCCGGCGTGGTCCGCCCCGGGGTGCTCGTGCGCGTGGTCGTGGTCGTGCCGGCTCATGGCTTCCCCCGTTTGTTCGGTTCCGACGCGTGAAGTGAAGCGCACCGCGACGAGATCGGCAAAGGCTGCAACGGGGACCGTTGTCATTCCCCATAAGAATGCTCTGACCTGCGGCGATGCTGCTCCTGCCGGTTGCGGCGGTTCATGGGAAAATCTGTCCATGGTCCAGCGGCCCGGTGCGGCGACCGCGCCCGAACTCGTCCTGGAAACCGCCATGGGCTCCACCGAGATGAGCCCGGGCCGGAGCTACCGCGTCGGCCGCGACCCCCTCTGCGAGATCTGCCTCGACGACGACCGCGTCTCCTGGCACCACGCCGTCCTGCGTCCCGAAGGCGACCACTGGACCCTGGAGGACGAGGGCAGTACCAACGGCACCTGGGCCGACGGCCACCGCGTCCACGAATGGGCCGTCGGACCCGGCAGCGAACTGCGCTTCGGCAGCGCCCAGGACGGCCCGCGCGCCCTCCTCAGCAGCCGTACGCCGCCCCGCGCCGCCGCCTCCCGCCCCTCCCGGGTCGCCGACCCGGCCATGACCGGAACCTTCCGCAGCCCCACCAGCATCCGGCCGCTGCCCGCCCGGACCACCCTGCGCATCGGCCGCGACCCGGGCAACGACCTCGTCATCGACGACCTCGTCGTCTCCCGCAGGCACGCCGAACTGCGCGCCCTCGCCGACGGCGGCTACGAGATCGCCGACCTCGGCAGCCACAACGGCACCTACCTCAACGGAGCCCCCGTCGACGCCGCCCCCGTCGCCGAGGGCGACATCGTCGGCATCGGCCACAGCGCCTTCTGCCTCGTCGGCGACCAGCTCCAGGAGTACACCGACACCGGCGAGGTCTCCCTCGACGTCCAGGACCTCGCCGTCGCCGTCGACCACGGCCGCAAGACCCTCCTCGACCACGTCTCCTTCCCCGTCGGCGGCAGGTGCCTGCTCGCCGTCGTCGGCCCCAGCGGCGCCGGGAAGTCCACCCTCCTCGGCGCCCTCACCGGACTGCGCCCCGCCGACCACGGCACCGTCCTCTACGACGGCCGCGACCTCTACCGCGACTACGCCGAACTGCGCTCCCGCATCGGGCTCGTCCCCCAGGACGACATCCTGCACGCCCAGCTCACCGTCCGCCGCGCCCTCGCCTACGCCGCCGAACTGCGTTTCCCGCAGGACACCGGCAGGGCCGAGAGGCTCGCCCGGGTCGACGAGGTCATCGGCGAACTCGGCCTGGACCAGCGCGCCGACCAGCCCATCCACAGCCTCTCCGGCGGCCAGCGCAAACGGGTCTCCGTCGCCCTGGAACTCCTGACGAAGCCCTCCCTGCTGTTCCTCGACGAACCCACCTCCGGACTCGACCCCGGCATGGACCGCTCCGTCATGCACATGCTGCGCGACCTCGCCGACGACGGCCGCACCGTCATCGTCGTCACCCACAGCGTCCTCAGCCTCGACGTCTGCGACCGCCTCCTCGTCCTCGCCCCCGGAGGCCGCGTCGCCTGGTACGGGCCGCCCGGGGAGACCCTCGGCTTCTTCGGCTTCGACCAGTGGCCCGAGGCCTTCGAAGCCTTCGAGAACCAGCGCGACCGCGACTGGGCGGGCCAGTACGAGGCCTCGCCGCAGCACCGTACGTACGTGGCGGGCCCCGGCCGCCGCCCCCGAGCCCCCGACGCCGCACCGCCCGGCCCGGCCGGCTTCGCCGAGCCGCCCCCGCGGGCGCAGAGCGGGCGCTCCCAGCTCTCCACCCTGATCCGCCGCTACGCCACCGCCCTCAGCGCCGACCGCACCTTCCTCGCCATCATGGTCGCGCTGCCGTTCGTGATGGGCGCCATGGCCCGCGCCCTGGCCGGCAGCGCCCTCACCCAGGAGACCGCGATCAACGCCCTGCTCATCCTGTGCGTCGGCGGGGTACTCACCGGAGCCGCCAACGCGGTCCGCGAACTCGTCAAGGAACGGGTCATCTACCAGCGCGAACGCGCCGTCGGACTGTCCAGGCCCGCCTACCTGATGTCCAAGGTGGCGGTCCTCGGCGCCATCACCGTGGCCCAGGCCGTCGTACTGACCCTCGTCGGCCTCTTCGGGGTGCGGCTCGGACCGCCGGGCTCCACCGGGGTCTTCCTGCCGCGGCTCGCCGAGATCACCCTGGCCGTCGCCCTGCTGTCCTTCACCGCCATGATGCTCGGCCTGCTGGTCTCCGCCCTGGTCAGGAAGGAGGAGGTCACCATGCCCCTGCTGGTCCTCCTCGCCATCGTCCAGGTGGTCTTCTGCGGGGCCCTCCTCCAGCTCGACGGCGTACCCGTCATCGGGCAGCTGGCCTGGCTGGTGCCCTCCCGCTGGGCCCTCGGCGCCATGGCGGGCACCGTCGACCTCGGCCGGATCGTGCCCGGCACCCTCGCCGACGACCCGCTCTTCGCCCACTCCGCCGGGGTGTGGCTGCTGGACATGGGCATGCTCGTGGCCCTGGCCGTGCTCTTCGGGGTGCTCGTCGCCCGGCTGCTGCGGCGCCACGAGCCCGCCGTGATGCGGAAGTAGGCCCGGCGATGACCGACTCCCCGGAGCCCGGCGCCGGCTTCCGCCCCACCCACGTGGTCCCGCAGGACGGCCTGCCCGCCTGGGAGGCCCCCGACGTCTCCCGGCCCACCGCCGCCCTCGACCCCTTCCTCCCCGTCCGGCTGCTGTCCCGGCGCGGCGAATGGGGGGAGGTCCTGTGCGCCAACGGCTGGTCCGCCTGGGTCGACGGACGACTGCTCGTCGCGGTGCCCCAGCCCCCGCCGACCGCGGGCCGGCCCCTCGACCGGACCGAGGACCCCGAGCCGCTCCTCACCCGGACGGCCGACGCCCTCGACCGCTACCGGCGGGCCCTGCGCGAGACCGTCCCCGGAGCCGCCGGCGACGGCTTCCGGCAGGCCGTACGGGGCCTGCGCGCCGGGATCGTGATCGACGGCGAGTCCGTGTGGCTGTACGAGGAGGCGGCGGGACGGTGGATGTACGCCGACGGGAGCCGCCTGACCACCTACGCGGTCGTCTCGGAACCGGGAGCCCCGCCCGCGCCGGAGCCGGAGCCGGGGGAGACCGGCACCGGGGCCGTGGCCGGCGTACGGGATGCACCGCACGAGCCCACGCGCGTCGCGGACCGCCCCGACGGGGGAGCGAGCCGATGACGGACCCCGGACCACCCGTCGGGCGGGCCTCGGAACTGACCGGCACGCGCTTCGCCGGCTACCTCGTCGGGGACGAGATCGGACGCGGCGGGATGGCCGTCGTCTACCGAGCCCGGGACCTGCGCCTGGACCGGACCGTCGCGCTGAAGCTGCTGGCCCCCCAGCTCGCCCGCAACGACACCTTCCGGCAGCGCTTCACCCACGAGTCGAGGGTCGCGGCCGCCATCGACCACCCGCACATCGTGCCCGTCTTCGAAGCCGGCGAGACGGACGGCATCCTCTACATCGCCATGCGCTACGTCGCCGGGCAGGACCTGCGGGCCCTGCTCGACCGCACGGGCCCGCTGCCCGTGCGGACGGCGGCCAGGATCGCCGGCCAGGTCGCCTCGGCACTCGACGCCGCCCACGCCCACGACCTGGTCCACCGGGACGTGAAGCCCGGCAACATCCTCGTGGCCGAGGGCACCGACAGCGAGCACCCCGAGCACGTCTACCTGACGGACTTCGGCCTGACGAAGAAGTCCCTCTCGCTCACCGGGTTCACCAGCGTCGGACAGTTCGTCGGGACGCTCGACTACGTCGCTCCCGAGCAGATCGCCGGGAAACCGGTCGACGGGCGCTGCGACGTCTACAGCCTCGGCTGCGTCGTCCACGAGATGCTCACCGGCAGCCCGCCGTTCCGGCGCGAGGACGACATGGCCCTGCTCTGGGCCCACCAGTACGACCCCCCGCCCCCGCCGAGCGAACGCCGCCCCGAGCTCCCGGAGGCGGTGGACGAGGCCCTGGCCAAGGCCCTGGCGAAGCAGCCCGAGGAACGGTGGGACACCTGCCTGGAGTTCACCGGCGCGCTCCGCCGGGCGGGCGCGGCGTCGCCGGAGCCGGGCCCGCCGGAGCAGGGTCCCCCGCCCCCGCCGCCGCGGTGGGCGCTGCCGGTGTTCCGGCCACAGCACTAGGAGGTGTCCGCGGCCCGGCCCGGGTGGTGCAGGGGGCGGGCCAGGAGGGCGCCGAGGAAGCCGGCCACCGCGCCCCACAGCAGCGCGAGGCCGGTGGTGCGCCACAGGTACGGGGTGAGCTGGACGCGGCCGCCGAGCCCGGAGACGTCCCCGAGCCCCAGCAGCGACAGCCCGAACCGGGCCTGGACCCCGGCCAGCAGGCACACCGTCAGGGTGGCGAGGCCCAGCGCCACCGCCAGGTGCACCGCGTGCTGCCAGGGCCGGACCCGCGCGGGGGAGCGCACGGCGGCCAGCACGCCCGTGCCGAGCAGCGCGACGGCGGCCACCACGACCAGCCACCACGCCCGGGAGTCCCGCTGCGCGAGGGAGGCCACGTCGACCGTGGAGGGTACGGGCCCGCGCAGGACCTGGTCCAGCAGCGGCGGCACCGGCAGGCCGAACGGCCCTTCCACCAGGCCCCGCCAGGCGCCGCCGAAGCCCGTGGTCAGGGCGAGCCAGGCCAGGTTGGGCAGCCCGAGCAGCAGCACCGCCAGGGTGCGGGCCGGGTGCCCCTGGGTGCCGGCCGCGACCAGGCCGACGCCGGCGCCGAGGACCACGTACGCGAGGAGCAGCACGGCCGTGGCGTGGGCGGCCGGCCGCACCGCCGTGTGGAAGCGGAGCAGCCCGGGCGGGAGCGGGGTGCGGCGGGAGACCAGCAGGGAGATCAGCAACAGGCCCAGGAACCAGAGCAGTCCGTACAGCAGGGTGGGCGCGAGCGCGGCACGGAAGCCCACCGTCGGGGCGGCGTCGAGCAGCTCGCCGATCTCCCCGAGCGGGGAGTCGCCGGTGGACAGGCCGAAGGTCTGGCGGGCCAGGAACGCGAACAGGGTGAGCAGGGCCAGCCACAGCACCGCCGCCCGGCCTGCCCGGGCGAGCAGTTCACGGGTCCCGGCCACCGCGCGGTGGCGCAGCGGGCGCAGGAACAGGCACCCGGCGGTGAGCGCGCCGGCCAGGCTCACCGAGAGCGGGAGTACGGACAGGCTCGCGTCGGCGCCCGCCAGGAACCCGGCGTCGCCGGAGACCTCGACCGAACCTCCGGCGGCCATCACGACCACCGCGGCGACCACCCGGGGGAACGCCCCGCCCGGCAGATCGCCGGCGCCGGCGCAGGCCAGCCCGGCGGCGGCCACCGCGGTCATCACCGCGAAGCCCGCCACGACGGCGACGAGGGCGTCCCGCCAAGCCCCGGCGGAGGTACGGCTCACCTTGCCACGGTGGCATCCCCGGCTTGCGGTCACCACCTGGACGGCGCACACAATGGTCGGCAAGAGTGCCGGAAATCACCGGTATTCCAGGGATTCACGCCATTTCCCCGGATGCGTCCGCCTGGGAAGAGGAGTCCGTGACCACGCAACCCTCCGGCGAGCGGCCGCCACAGCCGTCGAAGCCGCCACGCCCGTCGAAGCCGTCACAGCCGTCACAGCCGTCGACCGGACGGCCGACCGGTCCGCCGTCCGGCCCGCTCTCGGGCGGGGGCGGAGAACCCCCGCCGCCCCCCGGCGGACCCGGCGGACCCGGCGGACCCGGCGGACCCGGCGGCGGGGAGCCGCCCCGGGGGCCCTGGTGGCGTTCGGTGCCCGGGCTGGCGACGGTGGCCGTGGCGCTCGCCGCGGTGGTCACCCTGGTGGTGGTGCTGACCCGGCCCGGCGGCGGGGGCGGCACCCCGCAGCGGGCCGCGGCCGAGGTGTTCCTCCAGCCGGCCGCCGAGTCCGGGCGGGACCCCTTCACCGAGTCCAGCGCCGCGGCGCAGGCCACCCCGCCGCCCGAAAGCCCGCCGCAGGGCACCGCCGCGCCCGGCGCCGCCACGGGTACCCGCAGCATCAGCGGCTCCTCGCCCGGGCTCTACGGCGGCACGAAGGACATCGCCAGCTGCGACGTGGAGAAGCAGATCACCGCCCTGACCTCGCAGCCCGCCAAGAACGCCGCCTTCGCCTCGGCCCTCGGCATCCGGCCGGAGGCCGTCCCCGGCCACCTGCGCTCGCTCACCCCCGTGCAGCTGCGGATCGACACCCGGGTCACCAACCACGGCTACCGCGACGGCCGGGCCACCCCCTACCAGGCGGTGCTCCAGGCCGGGACGGCCGTGCTCGTGGACGACCGCGGGATGCCGAGGGTGCGCTGCGCCTGCGGGAACCCGCTGGGACCGCCGGTGGCGCTGAAGGCCGATCCGAAGCGCTTCGGCCGGCCCTGGTCCTCGTACCGGCCGGCCCAGGTGGTGGTCGTCGCACCGTCGGTGACGGTCGTGAACAAGTTCGTCATCTACGACCACCACGACCGCCGCTGGCTGGAACGCGACCGCGGCGCCGCTCCCGAGCCCGACCGGCCCGTCAGGCCGCCGGTCGGCCCGCCCGTCGTCTCCCCGCCGGTGGTCTCGCCCCCGGTCGTGTCCCCGCCGCCCGCGTCCCCGACGGTCTCGCCGCCGGCGGTCCTCCCTCCGCCGCTCGTCGTCACGCCGTCGGAGCCGCCCCGGCAGCCGACACCCACCCTGACCGGGACCACCCCGCCGCCTGCCGCCACACGGCCCCCGACCCCGACCCCGACCCCGGCCGAAACGCCGACCGGCGCGGGGACCCCGACGGACACCGCTCCTCCGCCGGACAAGGCCACGCCCACGGCCACGCGGACCGCACCCCCGCCGGGCCTGACCGGCGACCGGACGACCGCCCCGGCCACCGTGACCAGCCCGCCGCCGGCCACGCCCCCGGCGGACCGTCGGACCGGCCCGGAGCACATGCCGAGCCAGGGGGAACAGTGAGACCCTGGCTGCATGGACCAGCGGGGACGGACCCCGGAGGTGGAGTGGCCCGCGCGGCCCGACCTGAGCCTCGCGCTCAACCGGATGGGCACCTTCGACTGGGACCTCGACAGCGGGCGCCTGTACCTGGACACCACCGCCCTCGAGGTCCTCGACCTGCGCCCGGAGCAGTTCGACGGGACCCCCGCCGGACTGCGCCGCCGTGTCGTGCCCGGCGACAGGGCCCGGCTGGACGGCCGGGTGGACCGGGCACTGAAGGACGGCCGCAGCCACTACGGCGCGTACTTCCGCACCCTGCGCGAGGACGGGACACCGGGCTGGACCCACCTCCAGGGGCACGTCCTGCGGGACCCGCACGGCCGCGCGTACCGGGTCATCGGCATCCTCCGCGACGCCGACCAGGACCCCGGGGAGCCCGGCGCCGCGGGCGAGCGGGACGAAGGCCGGCGCCGGATGACCGGGGTCGTCGAGCGGACCACCGCGATCCTCGCGCACGCCCGCACGGTCAACGACGTGACCGACGTGCTCAAGGACCCCGAGGCGCTCGGCCACCTCGGCGCCGTCAGCGTCATGCTCGGCGTCGTAGACGGCGGCCGGATCCACCTCGTCGCGGAAGGGCAGCTGGGCTCGTACGTGCCGGAGATCGAGTACACCCGCATCGACGCGGAGTTCCCGATGAGCGAGGCCGTACGGACCATGCAGCCGGTCTTCCTCACGTCGCGCGAGGAGTTCCGGCGCCGCTACCCGCTGCTGTGGCCGTACGTCGAGCCGCTGGCCGTGCGCAGCGGGGTCTACCTGCCGCTGATCGCGCAGGGCCGGCCCGTCGGCGCCCTCGGACTGCTGTACAGCCGCGACGGGGACTTCGACGGGGAGGAGCGCAACCTGCTGGTGGCGCTCGGCAGCGGGATCGCGCAGGGCCTGCAACGGGCCATGCTCTTCGAGCAGGAGCACGACCTCGCCGAGGGCCTCCAGCGGGCCATGCTGCCCCGGGCCATCCCGGAGGTGCCGGGCGCGCTGATCGCCGTACGGTACCGGGCCGCCCGGGTCGGGCGGGACATCGGCGGCGACTGGTACGACGTGGTCCCCCTCGGCGAAGGCCGGGTCGGGGTGACGATCGGCGACGTCGAGGGCCACGACACGGACGCGGCGGCCGTCATGGGGCAGCTGCGGATCGTGCTCCGCGCCTACGTCCTGGAGGGCCACACCCCCGGCACGGCGCTGGCGCGGGCCTCCGCCTTCCTCCGTGACCTGGCGACGGAGCGCTTCGCCACCTGCACCTACGCCGAACTGGACCTGAACACCGGGATGCTGCACATCGTGCGGGCCGGCCACCTCGACCCGGTCGTGCGGCGCGGGGACGGCAGCTGCCACCGGATCCAGGTGGTGGGCGGGCTCCCCCTCGGCCTGCCCCCGCGCGAGCAGCCGGGCAGCGGCTCCGGCTACCCCGTCACCACCCTCGAACTGCACCCCGGGGACACCCTGTTGCTGTGCACCGACGGCCTCGTCGAACGGCCCGGCGGCGACACCGACACCGGGATGCGGGAGTTCATGGCGGCCGCCGAGCACGGCCCGGCCGACGTCGAGGAACTCGCCGACGTGCTGTGCGACCTCGTCGGGGACGCGGGCGGCGGGGACGACATGGCCCTGCTCCTGCTGCGCCGGCGCGGCACCCCCGCCCCGCGCGGCGGGGGGCCGCTGCGCCAGCGCCTGGTACCGGGCGACGCGGACGGCCCGGCGATGGCCCGGCACCTGATCCGGGCGGCGGTGGCCGCCTGGGGTGCCCGGGAGCGGGCCGACGAGATCGAGCTGGCCGCGGACGAGCTGATGACCAACGCCCTCGTCCACACCGACGGCGGCGGGCAGGTCGCCCTCCGGCTGACCGGAGCGGGCCGGATCCGGATCGAGGTCGAGGACCGGAGCAGTGCCCTGCCCCGCCGCCGGGAGGCCGACGACTGGGCGGTGTCGGGCCGGGGCCTGCTGCTGGTCGAACGGCTCGCGGACGCGTGGGGCGTGGAGCCCCGGGGCGCCGGCAAGTGCGTGTGGTGCGAGTTCGCCGTACCCGTCCCCGCCGCCCCCCGGGCGGGTGCGGGTACGCAGAGGAGTCAGACGGCGGCGTACGGGCCCTGAACGGCCTTCACGTCCTGCAGGGCCGTCAGCTTGCGGACGAACAGCACCGCGAGGACGGCCGCCGCGACCGTCGTCAGGTCGGTGACGACACCGAGCACCGAGACGTCGCGCAGGCCCTCGGGGGACTCGGCGCGGACGTACGCCACACCGAGGACCCGGTCGAGGAGCACCGCCAGGACCCACACGAGCCACCAGGACGTCACCGGAGCCGTCGAGACGCGGCGGTACGAGCCGTCCGGCGCGAGCTGGACGCTGGCCTCCCAGGTCTGCTTCGCCACCCAGTACGGAAGGAAGAGGTTGCCGAGGGGGACGAACCAGGAGCCGATGGCCCAGCCGCCCGCCAGGGTGAAGCCGTCGGGGCGGAAGACCTGGCCGTTGGCGCGCACCCGGTGGAACCAGATGACGAAGACCACGGCCGTGACGACCAGGACCAGCAAGTGCAGGGACCCGGCGAAGCCGGTCAGCACGTCGGCCAGGTCGAGCGTGCCGGGCGGGACCGAGGAGGGGTCGGACGCGACGCCCCGCATCAGCGACCACGTGAACAGGTTGGCGGCGGCGGAGAAGAGGTCGACCACGGCCGCCCCGCAGAGCAGCACCGTCAGCGCCGTCGCGAGGCCCAGCGGGGAGCGCAGCTGCTGCACGGGCGGCGGCGGTGCGTACGGGAAGGACTGGGCGGGGTAGGGGGTTCCGGGCAGCGGAGGGCCGGCCGGGTAGGGGGTCGCCCCGTACGGCGGCTGCGCGCCGGGGCCCTGCGGTGGCGGCGGCGATCCGGGCGCGCTGAAGGACATGGTGAAGGACCCCCCACGGGACGTGCGAAAGTGCGGTGAAGAAAGGGATACCGGCCGGTCGAACGCCGGTCCGGGCAGCGCTGAACATATGTCAGTGCCGCGTCCGGCGTCCAAACCGTTTACCGCCCCCGGCCGCCCCGGGCCGTTCCTGGCCGAAAGCTACAGCGGCACCAGCGTGACCTCGGTGGCCTTCACGCTCGTCCACACCGGCGCGCCGTCGGCCACGCCGAGCTCGGCGGCCGCCTCCGGGGTGATCTCCGCGACCAGGTCGGGCGCCTCGTCCGAGGCGACGAGCACGCGCAGCCGGCTGCCGGCCGACGTGACCTCCCGTACGGTGCCCGGCCAGACGTTGCGGGGGCTGCCGCCCGGGCGGTCCCGGTGCAGCGACACGGCTTCCGGGGCGATGATCGCCAGGGCCTGCGCCCCCTCCGGCAGGGTCTCCGCCACCACCAGCCGGCCGCCTCCGGCGAGCGCGAGCCCTTCGGCGGAGGCGGTGCCGGGCCAGGCGTTGCGGCCCAGCATCCGGGCCACCCACGGCGAGCGCGGATGCCGGGTCACCTCGGCGGGCGGCGCGTCCTGGAGGGTGCGCCCGTCGGCCAGTACGAGCACCCGGTCGGCCAGTGACACCGCCTCGACGGGGTCGTGCGTGACGATCAGGCAGACCCCGCCGAAGCCCGCCAGGTGCCTGCGCAGGGTGTGCCGCACGTGCGCCCGGGTCGTCTGGTCGAGGGCGGCGAGGGGCTCGTCGAGCAGCAGCAGCCGGGGCCGGGCGGCCAGCGCCCGGGCGAGGGCCACCCGCTGCGCCTGCCCGCCCGACAGCTGCGTCGGCCGCCGCTGGGCGAGGTGGCCCACCCCGAGCCGGTCCAGCCACAGCTGCGCCTCGCGGCGGGCCTCGGCGCGCCCGACCCGGCGGGCGCGCAACCCGTACGCGGTGTTGGCCAGGGCGCTCAGGTGCGGGAACAGCGCCCCGTCCTGCGGGACCCAGGCCACCTGCCGCCGGTGCGGGGGCAGCGCGGTGACGTCGGTGTCCCCGAGCCGCAGCTCGGCGCGGGCGCGCGGGGTCAGGCCGAGCAGGGCGCGCAGCAGGGTGGTCTTGCCGGCGCCGTTCTCGCCCACGACGGCGATGGTGGTGCCGGGTCCGGCGTCGAGGGTGAGCTCGTTGAAGCCGGTGACCTCGGCGTGCAGGGGCCAGCGGCCGCCGTCGGCCCGGGCAGGGACGGGGCCGGGGGTCTCCTCGGGGGCGGCGGGGGCGGGTGCCTCCGGCCCGGCCCCGGGGGCCTTGGGGGTCACGGGCGTGCCGGTCCAGCGGCCGCGCAGGGCGATGAGCACGCCCATGGCGATGGCGAGCAGCAGCAGGGAGACCGAGGTGGCCGCCTCCGGCTGGTCCTGGAGCAGCAGGTAGACCTGGAGGGGCAGGGTCTGGGTGGTGCCCGGCAGGTTGCCGGCGAAGGTGATGGTCGCGCCGAACTCGCCGAGCGCGCGGGCCCAGGTGAGGGCGGCGCCCGCGATCAGGCCGGGGGCCACCATGGGCATGGTCACCGTGAAGAACACCCGGACCGGCGAGGCGCCGAGGGACGCGGCGGTCTCCTCGTAGCTCTGCTTCAGCCCGCCGAGTGCTCCCTCCAGGCTGATCACCAGGAAGGGCATGGCGACGAAGGTCGCCGCGACGACCGCGCCGGAGGTGTGGAACGGCAGCGTGACGCCGAAGACGTCCTCCAGCCACGGCCCGAGCAGCCCGCGCCGTCCGAAGCCGAGCAGCAGCGCGACACCGCCGACGGTCGGCGGCAGCACCATCGGCAGCAGCACCAGTGAGCGGACGAAGGACTTGCCCCTGAACTCGACCCGGGCCAGCAGCCAGGCGAGCGGCACGCCGAGCAGCAGTGAGAGTCCGAGCGCCCACAGGGACACCAGCAGCGAGAGCTTCAGGGCCGTGACCACACCGGGGCTGGTGAGGTGGGCGCCGAGTTCGCCCCACTGCGTACGGGTGAGGATGCCGACGAGCGGCAGCAGCAGGAACGCGACGGCGAGCAGCGCGGGGAGCGCCAGCGTCACGGGGGGCCGGGTGCGGGTGCGGAGTCTGCTCATGGGGTGATGGCGGTTCCTGGTCGGGGCCGGGGAGGGATCCTACGGAGCGTACGGGCGCGGCGCGGGCGCCGGACACGCCGAAAGGGGCTGCCCGTCCCCCCGGACCGGGCAGCCCCTCAGGCCGTGTCGGCTAGGCCTTCTGGAAGCCGGCGTCCTGGAGGATCTTCTGCGCCTCGGGGCTGCTCAGCCAGGCCACGAACGCGGCGGCGGCCTCGGCGTTCTTGGACTGCTTCAGGGTGGCGGCCGGGTAGGAGGCGACGGCGTTCTGCTCGTCCGGGATGTCGACGGCGACGACCTTGTCACCGGACTTGATGGTGTCGGTCTTGTAGACGAGGCCGGCGTCGGCCTCGCCCAGCTCGACCTTGCTCAGGACGGCGCGGACGTTGGGCTCCTGGGAGACCGGCTTCACCTCGATCTTCTGGGCGTCGAGGATCTGTTTGCTGTAGCGGCCGACCGGGACCTCGGGCGCCGCGAGGACGACCTTGGTCTTGGTGTCGGCGAGGTCCTTCAGCTCGTCGATCTTGAAGGGGTTGCCCTTGCCCGTGGCGATGACCAGGCGGTTCTTCGCGATGACCGTGGCGTCGTTGGTCTCGGCCTTCAGGCCGTCCATGGTCTTGGTGTCGGCGGTGACCAGGGCGTCGGCCGGGGCGCCCTGCTTGACCTGGGCGGCGAGTTCCTGGGAGCCGGCGAAGGAGACGGTCACCCTGGTGCCGGGGTGGGACTTCTCGTAGGCGGCCTTCGCCGTGTTGAACACGTCGGTGAGGGAGGACGCGGCGAGCACGGTGAGGTTCGCGGCCTTGGCCCCGGCGGAGGCGGGTGCCGAGGGGGAGGCGGCGTCGTCGGCCTTCTTCTCGTCGCCGCTGCTGCCGCAGGCGGACAGCGGTACGAGCAGGGCGGCGGTGAGCGCGGCGGCGGCGATGCGGCGGGTGTTCGGGGTGGCGGACATGAGCGGGTGCTCCTCGGTCGGGTCGGCGGCCGGCCGGGTGCCGGAACCGCGCGGTGGTGACCCGCGCCGGTGACGGGCGGAGCGGGTGGGACGAGCGGATGGGGGACGAGCGGGTGGTCTGGGTCCGTCTCCGGGTGGCCCGGCCTGGTCCGGGCCTGGGTCTGGGTCCGTCTCAGGGCCTGGGTCTCGGCCGGGGTCTCGGCCTGGGTCTGGCCGTCGGGTCCGGCTCAGACGCGGTCGACGTGCACGCTGGTCGACTTCACGCGGGCGGTGGCCCGCATGCCGACCTCCAGCCCGAGCTCCTCGACGGCCTCGCGGGTGAGGAGGGAGACCAGCCGGTGGGGACCGGCCTGGATCTCGACCTGGGCGGCGACGTCGCCGAGCCTGACGGCCGTGACGATGCCGGGGAAGGCGTTGCGCACCGAGGTGTAGGACTCGCCGTCCTCGGTGTGGGCGCCCTGCCCCACCTCGACGGAGAAGGCCGCCAGGTCGCGGCCGTCGATCAGGCGGCGGCCGCCCTCGTCGCGATGGGTCGCGACCCGGCCGGCGTCGGCCCAGCGGCGCGCGGTGTCCGGGCTGACGCCCAGCAGACGCGCCGCCTGTCCGATGGTGTAGGTCTGCATGTGCGACAAGGTAGGGGGAACGAACCTGCATGTGCAATTCGTTTGGCTTGATCTCTATCGCATATGCCATGTCCCTTGTGGTATCTGCCAAAATCCGTTCCGCTTCGGGGCCGCCGGATCGCTAGAGTCGGGGCATGACTGACGGTACGAGGACCACGCAAACGGGGGCGGCCCCGCTGGAGACGGGGACCGCGCGGGTGGACGCCTGGATCTGGTCGGTCCGGCTCACCAAGACCCGCTCCGTCGCGGCGACGGCCTGCCGGGCGGGCCACGTGAAGGTCAACGGCGAACGGGCGAAGCCCGCGCAGCAGGTGCGCGCGGGCGACGAGGTACGGCTCTTCCACGCGGGCCGCGAGCGGATCGTCGTGGTCCGGCGGCCCGTGACGAAGCGGGTCGGGCCTCCGGTCGCCGCCGAGTGCTACGTGGACAACAGCCCGCCGCTGCCGACCCCGGTGGAGGCCGCGGTGGTCGGCATCCGCGACCGGGGCACGGGCCGGCCGACGAAGCGGGACCGCCGGGAGATGGAGACCCTCCGCGGCCGCTAGCCTCCGGCGGCGCGGCCGCCCGGCCGCTGCGCGGGGAGGGGACACGCCCCGCGCAGCGGCAGACGCGCAGCCTCCGGGCAGACGCGCAGCCTCCGGGCAGACGCGCAGCCCCCGGGCACACGCGCAGCCTCCGGGCACACGCGCAGCCTCCGGGCACACGCGCAGCCCCCGGGCGCACGCGCAGCCCCCGGCGGGTCACGCCTTCCGGTAGGCGTACGCCTCCTCGGCCGCCGCCGCGACGGCTTCCAGCGGAGCCCCCGCCGACGCGGCCACCACCGCCGCCACCGCGCCCTCCAGGAACGGGGCGTCCACCAGACGGGATCGGGGCGGGAGTTCCTCGTCCTCCAGGAGCGCCTTCACGGTCAGCACCGAGCTGCCCAGGTCCACCAGCAGCGCGACCCCGGCCCCCCGGTCCACCGCCGACGCGGCCGCCGTGATCAGGTCCGCGCTCGTGCCGAGCCCGCCGTCGGCGGTGCCTCCCGCCGGGGCCACCGGCGCCACCGCCCCGCCCGCCGCGATGCCCCGCGCCAGCTCCGCCACCGACTCCGCGACCCCGGCGCTGTGCGACACCAGCACGATCCCGACCAGCGCCCCGCCGCTCACGCGGCCCCCTCCGCCGCGTCGGCCAGCGCGCCCAGCAGCAGGGCGGCCGAGGTGGCTCCCGGGTCCTGGTGCCCGACGCTGCGCTCCCCGAGGTAGCTGGCGCGGCCCTTGCGGGCCAGTATCGGAACCGTCGCCAGCGCCCCGCCCTCCGCCGCGTTCCCGGCGGCACGGTAGGACGTACCCAGCGCCGCGACCCCCGGGACCAGCGCGTCCAGCATCGTCTTGTCGCCCGGGGCCGCCCCGCCCAGCCGGGCCACCGCGTCCACCCCGGCGTCCAGGGCCCCGCGCAGCTCCCCGTCGGAGACCTCGGCGGCTTCCCCGAGCTCCTTGCCGGCGCGCCGCAGCAGCGTCCCGTACAGCGGTCCGGACGCGCCGCCCACCGTGGAGATCAGGGTGCGGCCGGCCAGCTGGAGCAGCGCCCCCGGCGCGGCCCCCGGGTCGGCCCCGGCGAGCGCCGAACGCACGGCCGTGAATCCCCGCAGCAGGTTCGCCCCGTGGTCGGCGTCGCCGATGGGGGAGTCGAGCTCGGTCAGCCGGTCCGCCTCCCGTTCCACCGCCGCCGCGGCGGCCTCCATCCAGCGCCGGAAGAACTCCGCGTCCCGCATCCCGTCTCCTCCGCCTTCCCGTACGTCCGCCACGCGCTCAGCAGCCCCAGCGCAGGGCGGCCGTCCGCACCGGCGCGTCCCACAGCCGCAGCAGTTCGTCGTCCGCCCGGCACACGGTCACCGAACAGCCTGCCATGTCCAGGGAGGTGACGTAGTTTCCGACGAGCGCCCTCGCCACCGGCACGCCCCGCGCGGCCAGGACCGCGGCCACCTCCGCGTGGAACCCGTACAGCTCCAGCAGCGGGGTCGCGCCCATTCCGTTGACCAGCAGCAGCACCGGACCGGCCGGCGGCCCCGTCTCCGCGAGATCGTCCAGTACGGCCGCCACCGCCACCTCCGCGATCTCCCGCGAGGTCATCATCGCGCGCCGCTCCCGGCCCGGTTCGCCGTGGATCCCCACGCCCAACTCCAGCTCCCCGTCCGGGAGGTCGAAGGTCGGGCTGCCCTTCGCGGGCGTGGTGCACGCGCTGAGCGCCACGCCGAAACTGCGGGAGGAGTCGTTGACCCGCCGGGCGAGGGCGGCGACCCGCTCCAGCGGCGCCCCCTCCTCGGAGGCCGCCCCGGCGATCTTCTCGACGAAGAGGGTGGCTCCGGTGCCGCGCCGGCCGGCCGTGTAGAGGCTGTCGGTCACGGCGACGTCGTCGTTGACGAGCACCCGCTCCACCCGCAGGCCGTCCTCCTCCGCCAGCTCGGCGGCCATCTGGAAGTTCAGCACGTCCCCGGTGTAGTTCTTGACGACGAACAGCACCCCCTGACCGGCGTCGACGGCGCCGGCCGCGTGCAGCATCTGGTCGGGTACCGGCGAGGTGAACACGGCGCCGGCGCAGGCGGCCGAGAGCATCCCGGGGCCCACGAACCCGGCGTGCAGCGGCTCGTGCCCGGACCCGCCCCCGGACACCAGCCCGACCCGTCCGCCGGCCCGCGCGTCCCGCCGTACGACGACCTGCCGCTCCACGTCGACGTCGAGCTCGGGGTGCGCGGCCGCCATGCCGCGCAGCGCGTCGGAGACCACGGTGTCGGGCGAATTGATGAGCATCTTCACGGAAACCTCCCGGTGCGGTGGAGTCGTGCCCTGCGACCTGCTGCCGACGGTATGGCAGAGAGACCCGCCGAGGTGGCCGAACGTGGACGCGGCGCCATCGGCGTACGCGCGTCGGCGGGGTCCGTTCCGCCTGCGAGGGCTCCGCGGGAGGAACCGTGACCGCGCTGGGCGTGCTGCCCGCGCCGCGCCCGCGGCCCCCTGGTCCCGCCCCGGGTTCCCCCGTGCCTAGGCCCCCTGTTCGCGCAGGCGGCGGCTGACCTCGCCGAGGCCGTCGGCGAGGGCGTCCAGCTGTTCGGGGGTGAGTACGTCCACGAGGGCCGCGCGGACCGCCGTGACGTGGCCGGGGGCGGCCTCCTCCAGGCGGGTGCGGCCCGCGTCCGTGAGGACGGCGAAGACGCCCCGGACGTCCGAGGGGCAGCTGCGGCGGCGGACCAGGCCGGCCTTCTCCATCTGGCCGACCTGGTAGGTCAGGCCGCTCTTGGAGTTGATCAGCCCGTTGGCGAGCTCCGTCATGCGGAGTTCCTGGCCGGGCGCCGCGGCGAGCCGCACGAGGATCTCGTACTGGGGGTGGGAGAGTCCGGAGTCGTCCTTCAGCTGCTGGTCGAGGTGCCGGTTCACCAGGGCGGAGGCGGCCAGGAAGCCCCTCCAGGCCCGCATCTCGCGGTCGTCCAGCCATCTCGGTTCAGCCATGGCGCCAGGGTACACGAGTTGTTCGAATTTGAATCACTGGCTATGGTCGGGCTCAAGCAGGTTCGAATTTGAACCAATCCCCTCGGGCCGCCCGACCGGAAGGACCCCCCCATGAGCAGCGCCACCGCCACCGCGACGAAGACCCCGGCCGCCGCGCAGGCCGCCGCACCCGTCGCCGACACCTCCTCCTACGACGCCGGGCTGCTCCTGCTGCGCGTGGTCCTCGGCCTCACCGTCGCCGCCCACGGCACCCAGAAGCTCTTCGGCTGGTTCGGCGGCGGCGGGATCGGCGGCACCGGCCAGTTCTTCACCGCCAGCGGCTACCCGGCCGGCGACGCCATGGCCGCCCTCGCCGGCCTGACCGAGACCCTCGGCGGCCTCGGCCTCGCCCTCGGCCTGCTCACCCCGCTCGCCGGTGCGGCCGTCACCGGCACGATGATCAACGCCGTGGCCGTCCACGGCACCGGCGCCTTCTTCGCCCCCGAGGGCATGGAGTACGAGCTCCTGCTCGCCGTGGCCGCCGCCGCCCTGACCCTGGCCGGACCGGGCCGCCACGCCGTCGACCGGTTCCTGTCCGTCCCCGCCCTGCGCACCCACCGCCTCGCCCTCGGCGCCCAGGCCCTCGCCCTCGGCGTGGTCCTCGCCGTCGTGACCCTCTTCATCCGCGGCTAGGCCGAAGCCCCGGCTGCCGGTAGCGTCGTGATCATGAAACCGCCCACCGGCAACACCACCGACCAGGCGCCCGCCGACCCGGCCGCCGCCGACGACGCGCTCGCCAACCAGCCCATCGGCTACTGGAGCGGCCTCGCCCACGAGGCCGTGACCCGGCACCTGCGCGACGCCATGGCCCGGATCGACGTCACGCAGCCGCAGTACTGGGTGCTCAACCGGGTGAACGGCGGGCCCGCCGCGCCCGCCCGCGAGGAGGTGGTCGCCCAGCTGACCCCCCTCGCGGACGGGCCGCACGAGATCGCCCGCGTCGTCGACCAGCTGCTCCACCGCGGCTGGCTCCGCGGCGACCAGGACGGCCGGCTCGGCCTGACCGACGAGGGGGAGGCCGCCAGGCTCCGGCTGCGCGCCCTCGTGACCGAGCAGCGAGCCGTCGTCCACGAGGGCATCGACGACGCGGAGTACGTCGCCGCGCTCAAGGTGCTGCGCAGGATGACCGCCAACGTCGAGGCCGCCCGCGCCGCCGCCCACCCCCAGGCGGGCTGATTGACCCCCGGCGTTCGGGGGAAAAGCGGATGAATGACACAACCCATCGAAGACTACGCACTCATCGGCGACCTGATGACCAGCGCACTGGTCGGCCGTGACGGGTCCGTCGACTGGCTGTGCCTGCCGCACTTCGACTCCGCCGCCTGCTTCGCCGCCCTCCTCGGCAACAAGGAGAACGGCCACTGGCGCATCGCCCCGGCCGCCGCCGAGAACGGCGAACGGTGCACGCGGCGGGCCTACCTGGACGACTCGCTGGTCCTGGAGTCCTACTGGGAGACCGACGAGGGCACCGTCAGGGTCGTCGACTTCATGCCGCAGCGCGACAACGCGCCCGACGTGATGCGGATCGTCGAGGGGGTCTCCGGCCGGGTCACCGTCCGCAGCACCCTGCGGCTGCGCTTCGACTACGGCCACGTCGTCCCCTGGGTCCGGCGCAGCGAGGGCGACCGGGTCGCGGTCGCCGGACCCGACTCGGCCTGGTTCCGCAGCGAGCCGCCCGTACACACCTGGGGCGAGGACCGCAGCACCCGCTCGGAGTTCACCGTCGGCCCCGGCGAGAAGGTCGCCTTCGTGCTGACCTGGCACCCCTCGCACGAGCCGCGCCCCGAGCCCGCCGACCCGTACGAGGCGCTGGAGCAGAGCCTCGACGACTGGCGCGAATGGGCCGGCCAGTGCCGCTACGAGGGCCCGTACAAGGAAGCCGTGACCCGCTCGCTGATCACCCTCAAGGCCCTCACGTTCGCCCCCACCGGCGGCATCGCGGCCGCCGCCACGACCTCCCTGCCCGAGGAGATCGGCGGGGTCCGAAACTGGGACTACCGCTACTGCTGGCTCCGCGACGCCACCCTGACCCTGGGCGCCCTCCTGTCCACCGGCTTCCTCGACGAGGCGCGGGCCTGGCGGGGCTGGCTGCTGCGCGCCGTCGCCGGCGACCCGGCCGACCTCCAGATCATGTACGGCATCGCCGGCGAGCGCCGCATCCCCGAGGCGGAACTGCCCTGGCTGCGCGGCTACGCACGCTCCGCCCCGGTCCGGGTCGGCAACGCCGCCGTGGACCAGCTCCAGCTCGACGTGTACGGAGAGGTCCTCGACGCCCTCCACCTGGCTCGGGCCTCCGGGCTGGCCTCGGAACGGCACGCCTGGAAGATCCAGCTCGCCCTCCTCGACTTCCTGGAGCGCAACTGGCACCGCCCGGACGAGGGGCTGTGGGAGGTGCGCGGCCCGCGCCGCCACTTCACCCACTCCAAGGTGATGGCCTGGGTCGCCGCAGACCGGGCCGTGCGGACCCTGGAGAACGCCCCGCACCTGCCCGGCGACATCGGGCGCTGGCGGGCCATGCGGGACGAGGTGCACCGCGACGTCTGCGACAAGGGCTACGACCCCGAGCGGGGCACCTTCACCCAGTACTACGGCTCCCGCGAGCTGGACGCCGCCACCCTCCTCATCCCCCGCGTCGGCTTCCTCCCGCCCGACGACCCCCGCGTGATCGGCACGGTCGACGCCGTCCGGGCGGAACTGGGCAGCAGCGGCCTGGTCCGCCGCTACAGCACCGAAGGACCCTCCGTCGACGGACTCCCCGGGGACGAGGGCACCTTCCTGGCCTGCTCGTTCTGGATGGCCGACGCCCTGCACATGACCGGCCGGACCAAGGAGGCCCGCGAACTCTTCGAGAAGCTGCTCGCCGTGCGCAACGACGTGGGCCTGCTCGCCGAGGAGTACGACACCCGCGCCGGCCGCCAGCTCGGCAACTTCCCGCAGGCGTTCAGCCACGTCGGCCTGGTCAACACCGCGATCGCCCTGTCCGGCACCGAAGCGGCCGGCTGACCCCCGCGCACACGGCGAGGGGCCGCCGCGAACCCGCGACGGCCCCCCTCACCCGTGCGGTCAGACCGCCGGCTCGTCCTCCGTGTCCGGGATGCTGACCAGCCAGCGCGAGTCCTTGCGCGGCCGCAGGTACAGCGCCCAGTAGAGGGTGGCGGCGGCGGTGATGCCGCCGGTCCACAGCAGGTACTGGGTCTCCTGCTGGGTCAGGATGTACGCGAAGACGAGGATCAGCACGACCGGCACGGCCGGCCACAGCGGCATCCGCCAGGCGGCCTTCTCCCCGTGCGCCCCGCGCCGGCTGAACAGCGCGGCCACCGCGACCAGCAGGTACATGCCGGTCACCGACACGCCGGTCACCCCGTACAGGGTGTCGAGGTTGACGAAGCACATGGCCGCGCCCGGCAGGCCGACCAGCAGCGTGGCCACCCAGGGGGAGCCGAACCGGCCCAGCCGGGACAGACCGCGGTTGACCGGCTCGGGCCAGGCCTTGTCGCGGGCCGAGGCGAAGAGCACCCGGGAGTTCTGGATGACCATCACGATGCCGGCGTTGACGATGGCCAGGGCCACGCAGAGGCTGACGAAGGTGCCGACGGCCGAGTTCGACCAGGCCGTCACCATCGCGCCGAGGTCGCCGGAGGTCAGGGCCTCCAGGTCCGGGGCGCCCATGGTGATCGCGATGACCGGCACGAGGATGACGGCGGAGGAGATGGCGAGGGTGGCGAGCACGGTCCGCGGGACGTCGCGGCGCGGCTGCTCCAGCTCCTCGGAGAGGTAGACGGCGGTGGAGAAGCCCTGGGTGACGAAGAGCGCGATCGCCAGCCCGGAGACCACCATCATGGCCGTCACCGAGGAGACCCCGCCGCCCTCGGCGGCCACCGAGCCGTGCACCAGGGCGTCGGCGCCCCGCTCGCTGTGGGCGAAGCCGAGCACGGCGACCAGTGCGGCGGCGACCACCTCCAGCACGAGGAAGACGCCCGTGATCCAGGCGTTGGCCCGCAGGTCCAGCAGACCGGCCAGGGTGGCGAGCAGCATCACGCCGGCGCCGGCCACCGGAGCCGGTACGTCGATCACCGGGGAGAGGTAGTCGGCCGTCCCCATGGCGATCACGGGCGGCACGATCATCACCACGAGCAGGGACAGCACGAAGACGAGCCAGCCGGCGAGCCGGCCCGCGAGGGTGGAGACCATGGCGTACTCGCCGCCGGCGCTGGGGATGAGCGTGCCCAGTTCCGAGTAGCAGAAGGCCACGCCGACGCAGAGCAGCGAGCCGATGGCGATGGTGAGCGCGGTCCAGGTGCCGAGACCGGAGAAGAGGTCGGGCACGACGACGAAGAGGGTCGAGGCGGGCGTCACGCACGACAGCGTGAGCAGTGTCCCGCCGACGACGCCGATGGAACGCTTGAGCTTCTGCGGGGTGGGGCCGGTGGCCGGGGCGAGGGCCTGAGGTGCGCTGATCGTGTCAGTCATCGGTGCGAGGTTCCGATCGGCAGAGCGGTGAAGGAGTGCGGGAGCGGTATCGCCTCCGGGGCGGTGGTGGGCACTTCGTTCGCGTGGCTCCCGGGCCGCTATGCAAGCTCCACGAGATCCGCAGGTCAATAGCTGTTCACCTGCGGAATCCATCGTGGATCACGCCTCCGGGCGGCCGATCCCGGTGTTAAGGCCGCGTAAATATTGACCGGGCGGGGGGTGCGGGAACCGCAGCGAGATCCAATGAATTTCCCTCCGCTTTGCCCGGAGCCGGAAGACCTCCCGGGGCGCCGGGTGGGAGCGGGGTGGGAGGTGTGGATGGGCCTGGGGGCCTATGCCGCATGCGCCGGGATCGTCCCCTGGCCCGATGGGCGGCCGGTGTCGGGCCGAGAGAATTCCAGGCACAAGATCGCTCGCCGGCTCTCGGCGGGCCGCCGCACGGACCAGGGGAGATCCACGTGGAACGCGTACAGCAGCACGGGCACGGCCGGTTACGCGGCGCGGCGGCGGCCGTCGCCGTCGGGCTGGCCCTCCTGGCCGGGACGCCCCCGGCGCAGGCCGCCCCGGACCCGCGGGCCGCCGCAGGCGTCGACGGAACCGCCCTCGCCCAGCGCCTGGACGCCGTCCGGGCGGCCGGCATGTACGGGGCGTACGGCACGGTCCGCGACGGCCGCGCCCGCTGGGACGGGGCCACCGGCCTCGCCGACACGGCCACCGGCCGGCCCGCCACCCCCGGCATGCGGCACCGGGTCGGCAGCGTCACCAAGACCTTCACCGCCGTCGCCGTGCTCCGGCAGAACGCCGAGGGACGCATCGCACTCGACCGGCCCGTCTCGGACTACGTCCCCGAGCTCCTCCCGGGGGAGCGCGGCCGGAAGGTCACCGTACGGATGCTGCTCAACCACACCAGCGGCATCGCCGACTACGTCGCCGAGGCCTTCCCCTCCCTCAAGGAGGGCTCCACGCGCAGCCTCGACGACTTCCGCCACCGCACCGTCACCCCGGGCCGGCTCATCGGGCTCGCCACGGCCAGGCCCGCGCTCTTCGAACCGGGCGCCGGCTGGTCGTACTCGAACACCAACTACCTGCTGCTGGGCGAGGTGCTGCGCAAGGTCACCGGACGGGACCCGGAGGAGTTCATCACCCGGGACGTGATCCACCGGGCCGGACTGCGCGACACCTACTTCCCCGGTGCCGACCCGCGGATCAAGGGCCCCCATCCCCGGATGTACGAGTCCTGGTTCGGGCTGATCGACCCGCCGCGCGACTACAGCGACTACAACATGACCTTCGCCGGTACGGCCGGCGCGCTGGTCTCCACCACCGCCGACCTCACCACCTTCTTCCGGGCCCTGTTCCAGGGCGGGCTGCTGCCCGACGAGCAGCTGCGCCAGATGCGCACGACGGTGCCGGCCGAGGACGACGGCACCGGCCGGCCCGTCCGCTGGGGCCTGGGGATCCACGCCACGGACACCCCCTGCGGGCCCGTCTGGGGCCACGGCGGGACCGTCTTCGGCGCGGGCACGATGGCCCTGACCAGTGACGACGGCCGACGGCAGTACGCGGTCGGCTTCAACCTCCAGAAATACCAGCGCCTGGACGCCGACGGCCGCCCCCTCCCGCACCCCGTCGACACGGCTCTCGGCGCACTCCAGGAGCAGGCCCTGTGCCCGTCGGCCGCAGGTGCCCGCACCCCCGCCCCCGTGCCGGTTCCCGAGCCGCAGGACCCGCGCCTCCTCAGGAACGCCGCCCGGGCGCTCCGTTAGCGGTTCGGGAGGCCAGCAGCAGGGCGATGTCGTCCGGGCGGTCCGGCGTGCGGGCCGCCTCGGCGACCAGCCGGTCGGCCGTCTCCGTCAGCGGGGACGGCCGGGCCGTGGCCAGCGCCGCCCGCAGCCGCTCCACGCCCTCGTCGATGTCCGCCCCCGGCGTCTCCACCAGCCCGTCCGTGTACAGGGCCAGCACCTCGCCGGGCGCCAGTGCCAGCTCCGTCACCGGGTACCGCGCCCCGGGGTCGATGCCGAGCACCACTCCGCCCGCCAGGTCCAGCACCTCGGCCCGGCCGTCGGCGTGCCGCAGCAGCGGCTGCGGGTGCCCGGCGCGGGCGGCCAGGGCGCGGCCGGAGGCCGGGTCCAGCAGCACGTAGCAGCAGCTGGCGAACTGGCCCGGGTCCAGGTCGATCAGCAGCTGGTTCGTGCCCCGCACCACCTGGTCCGGGGCATTGCCGCTGAGCGCGAAGGCCCGTACAGCACTGCGCAGTTGGCCCATGGTCGCGGCGGCCGCCACCCCGTGTCCCTGGACGTCCCCGATGACCAGCGCCAGCCGGCCCGCGTCCGTCTCGATGACGTCGTACCAGTCGCCGCCGACCTCCATGCCGTCCGTCCCGGGCAGGTAGCGGCCCACCGTGGCCACCTCCCCGCGCACCGGCAGCCGGTGCGGCAGCAGGGCGGCCTGGAGCCCCCGGGCCAGCGCCGCCTCGCTGTCGTAGCGCCGGGCCCGTTCCAGGGCCTGCGCGATCAGGCCGGCCAGCGCCGTGAGGACCGTACGCTCCTCCGGGCTGAAGCCGCGCCGCTCGTCGAAGCCGAGGATGCAGGAGCCGACCGGGCGGCCGGAGGCGATCAGCGGCAGGAAGGCGCGGGCCCCGACCTCGGCGTCCAGCGGGATCCCCGGATAGGCCGCGGCCAGGTGCTCCATCGACTCGAAGAACAGCGGCCGGCCCGAGGTCAGGGTCTCCACCCCCGGCAGCCGCTCGTGGAGCGAGACCCCGTCGAAGCGGCTCAGGAACCCCTTGGGGAAACCGGTCTCCCAGGCGAGGTACAGGTGCCGTTCGTCCAGCATGTAGATGGCCAACTGCCGGCCGCCGAACGCGGGCAGCAGCTCCTCGGTGACCACGGCCGACACCTGGCGCGCGGTGACCGCCTCGGTGAGCGCGATCGCCAGGGCCACCGGCCGGTACAGGGAGGAGGCCCGGTCCGCCGGCGAACCGAGGCCGGCGCCCGGCCGGGCCACCGACCCCGGCGCGTAGGCGGGCGGCTCGGCGGTCTCCAGGGTCACCGTCACCCCCGACGGGCCCGGATACAGGCCGACCGACAGCCACTCGGCGGCCGCACCGGGACCGGCCCCGCTCCCGGGACCGGCCTCCGGGGGAGGGCCGCGCCGGGCCGCGAAGCGCACGGGCTCGCCCGAGATGAACACCCCGCGGAAGTGGTCCTCGTACGCGGAGTGTCCGAGCCAGGGCAGCGCCTCCCACAGCACGCGTCCGCGCAGCGGCGGAGCACCCGGCCCGAGCAGCTCCTCGGCGGCGGCGTTGGCGAAGGTGACGGCACCCTGCCGGTCCACGGACAGCACCGCCGCCCCCAGCCGGTCCACGGCCTCCCGGGCCTCCTGCCCGGCGGCCGCGGGCCAGGGCACGCACAGCGGGTCGCCGTCCCACAGGACCGGTTCCCCGGCGGCGTGCAGCGCGGCCAGCTCCCCGGCCAGCGTGGCGGCGGCCTCCCGCAGCCGCGCCCGCTCACCGGCCCCCAGCACCGCCCCGGGCGTCGCCGGCCGCAGCGCCAGCAGCACCCCGTAGCGCTCCGCCCCGGCGTGGACCGGCTCGTAGAACGACCCGAAGGGGAACGGCAGCCCGGCCATCAGCTGGGGGAAGCGCCGCATCGCGGCCTCCCCGTCCGGCAGGTGCACCGACTGCCCGGTGCGGTACGCCTCGGCGACCGGGTAGGGCCGGTTCACCTGCATCCGCCACCAGGGCCGGAACAGCCGCTCCGGCAGGCCCGTGACCACCGCCATCCGCAGCAGCCCGGCCGTGCCCGAGCGCAGGTAGACCCCGCCCGCGTACCCGCCGACGGCTTCCACGGCACCCACCGCCGCCCGCGCGAGCGCCCGGTCCCCGGCGACGGGGGCCGGGCCGACGCTGCCCGCTCTCGCCGTCACACAGTCAGGATGCGCCCTCCGGCCCGGCGGCTGCACCCGTTCGCCCCGGACCGCCCCCGCGGTAGCCGCGGACCACCGCCGCCGAGGCGACGAGCAGGGCGACCGCCACCGTGCGCAGCGCCACCCCCATGGCGTCGGTGAAGGCGGCCGCCTGCGCGGGATCCGCCGGGTTCCCGTGGAAGCGGGAGGCCAGCACCGTGCCGACCACCGCCACGCCGAGCGCCGCGCCGATCTCGCGGGCGGCGGTGTTCAGCCCCGAGCCCAGCCCCGCCTGGTGCGGAGGCAGCTCCGAGACCACCGTCAGGGTCAGGGAGGGCGCGCACAGCCCGGTCCCGACCGACAGCACCAGCAGGTAGCCGCCGTAGACGGCGTACGGGGTGCCCGCGTCGGCGGTGGACACCAGCAGCAGCCCGGCGGCGATCAGCAGCAGCCCGGCCCCGACCGGCAGCCGGGGCCCGGTCCGCTGGGCGAGCCGCGCGCCCAGCCTGGGCACCACCGCCATGCCGACGGTGAGCGGGACGATCGCCAGCCCCGCCAGGGCCGGCGAGAAGCCCTTGGCGTACTGGAGGTACTGGGCGTTGACGAAGAACAGGGAGAACAGCCCGAAGAAGGCGGCGCCGATGCCCAGCGTCCCCGCGCGCAGCCCGCGCGAGGCGAAGACCCGCGGGTCCAGCAGCGGGCGGGCGGCGCGCAGCGCGTACGCGGTGAAGGCGGCCAGCAGCACCGCCCCGGCCCCGAAGGAGCCCAGGACGCGGACCGAGGACCAGCCGTACGAGGGCCCCTCGATGATCCCGTGGACCACCGCGAACAGCGCTCCGGCCAGGACCAGGGCCCCGAGCGGGTCGACGGCGGCGTCGGCGCGCGAAGGGGTGCGCGGCACCGCGACGGCCACGGCGAGGGCGAGCAGCGCGGCCAGCGGGACGGCCCCCCAGAACAGGGCGCGCCAGGTCAGGAACTCCCCGGCCAGGCCCCCGAACACGTTGCCCGCCAGGCCCCCGAGGCCGGCGGACAGGGTCCAGGTGGCCAGCGCCTGCCCGCGCCGCTCGGGCGGGGTCAGGCGGACAAGAACGGACATGGTGGCGGGCATGACCAGCGCCGCCCCGGCCCCGGACAGCCCGCGTCCGGCGATCAGTACGGCCGGGCCGGCGGCGAGGGCGCTGAGCGCCGCCCCCGCGGCGAACAGGCCGAGCCCGGCCAGCAGGGCGCCCTTGCGGCCGTACCGGTCACCGAGCGCCCCGGCCGGGATCAGCAGCGCGGCGAAGACGATCACGTACGCGTCGACCGCCCACAGCAGCTGGCCCGGGGCGGGGTGCAGGGTGGAGGCGGCGAGCTCGGGGATCAGCAGGTTCACGGCGGCGACCATGCCCTGCGCGACGAGCACGCAGGCGCACAGGACCAGCAGGGCGGGGCGGGACAGCCCGGGGCCGGGGAGCCCGGACGGGCCGGGGCCGGACGGGGCGGGGCCGGACGGGGCGGGGCCGGACGGGGCGGGGCCGGACGGGCCGGGCGTGGCGGCACCGGCCGGGGACGGTGTGCGGGCATGGCGGATCACGGCTCCTCCTCGGAGTCGGTGAAGGGTGGTGGAAGGGGGGCGGGAGAAGGCCGGTCCGGCCCGATCGCCCCGGAAACCACCGTAGGGTTGGCGTGACCTGCTTTCCAGTGCAAGTTCCGCAAGGGATGAATGCGTGTGACGCAATCCGCATCGGGCCTGCCCGGGGTGGACCTCAACCTGCTCGTCGCCCTCGACGTCCTCCTGGAGGAGTCGAGCGTGTCCCGGGCCGCCTCCCGCCTGCACCTCTCCGAGCCCGCCATGAGCCGGACCCTGGGCCGGATCCGCAAGGCCCTCGGCGACCCCGTACTCGTCCGCGCCGGACGCACGATGGTCCCCACCCCCCACGCGCTCTCCGTCCAGGGCGAGGTCCGGGCCGTGGTGGAACGCGCCCGCGCCCTGTTCCTCACCGGCGGCAGGGTGGACCTGGAGACCCTGACCCGCACCTTCACCGTCCTGGCCCACGACTCCTTCGCCGCCGCGTTCGGCGCCGCCCTCTTCCGCCGCACGGCCCGCGAAGCGCCCGGGGTGCGGCTGCGGTTCCTCTCCGAGAGCCACGTCGACCTCCCGATGCTGCGCGAGGGGGTCGCCGATCTGGAGTTCGGCGTCATCGACGCCCGTTCGCCGGAAGTGCGCACTGAGCACCTCTTCGACGACAGGGTGCTCGGCGTCGTGCGCAGCGGCCACCCGCTGCTGCGCGGCCGGATCACCGCGCGCCGGTTCGCCGCCGGGGAGCACCTGACCGTGTCCCGGCGCGGCCGGCTGGAGGGGCCGGTGGACGACGCCCTCGCGGAACGGGGCCTGTCCCGCAGGGTGGTGGGCAGCATGGCCTCGTTCTCGGCGTCCCTCATCGTGCTGCGGGAGACCGACCTGATCGGCCTGGCCGCCTCCCGGACCGTCCCGCAGACCGACGCGCTCGGCCTCGTCACCTTCGAGGTCCCCCTGGAGCTGCCGCCGCTGCCGATCGGGCTCGCCTGGCACCCCCGCCACGACGCCGACCCGGCGCACGTCTGGCTGCGCGCCTGCGCCCGCGAGCTGCTGCCCGGCTGACACGGCCCGGTGGGCGGCGATGCGCCGAACGCCTCCCCCGAAGGGGGGAACGGGCCACCGGGCACGCCGTCGTCCGCGCCCCCGCCGGGGAGGCATCCCGCATGCGACACCAGGACGACGACACGCACCCGGCCCCCCGCGCGGCCTTCACGGCGGCCGACGCCTTCACCCTCCGCACCGCCCTCGACGCCCTCGGCGGGGTCCGCGACCTCGACACCCTCGACGTGGCCTGCGGACACGGCGGCACCGCCGCACTCCTGGCGAGCGGCGGCGCCCGGCGCACCGTCGGCGTCGACAGCTGTCCGGACCGGGTCCGCCGTGCCCGGGCGTCCGCGCCCCCCTCCGCCTCCGTCGAGTACGTGGTCGCGGACGCCGTCGACATGCCGCAGCTCGGCCCCTTCGACCTGGCCACCGCCGTCTACCTGTTCAGCCACGCCCCCGACCGGGCCGCCCTGCACGCCATGTTCCGCGGCATCCGCGCCAACCTGCGCCCCGGCGGGCGGCTGCTCTCGCTCGTCCGCAACCCCGGGGCGTACCCGCGCGTGGACTGGTCCCCGTACGGGATGCGCATCCTCGACCGGCTGCCGGAGGGCGACGCCCCGCTGCTGAAGGCGCAGTTCCTGACCGAGCCGCCGCAGCACTTCGAGTACCGCGAATGGGCGCACGCCGACTTCGCCGAAGCCGCCGTCGACGCCGGCTTCAGCACCGTCGGCTGGCAGCCCTCCCGCACCCCGCCCGCCGACGCCGCGCGCGACGAGGCGTACTGGACGGCGTACCGCGCCTGGCCGGTCAGCTCGCTGATGACGTGCACCGCCTAGACACGGCCCCGGTTCACTCCTGGTCGGCGGTCTCCCCGATGAGCTCGACGATCCTGTCCCGGGCCGCCCGTCCCTCCGGGACCGGCAGCAGCGGGTACGCGTGCGGCATCCCCGGCTCCTCGTGCCACTCCACCCGCGCCCCGGCCGCGCCGGCCCGCCGCCGCAGCTCGTGGCTGTCGGTGGCCAGCACGTCCCGGGTTCCGGTGAACACCGTCAGCGGCGCCAGCCCCTCGAAGGAGCCGTGCAGCGGGCTCACCCGGGGGTCGTCCGCCGCGAGGGTCCCCGCGTACAGCCGCCCCGCCTCGGCCAGCCCCGCCCGGGCCAGCACCGGATCGGCCGCCTCCAGCGCGGCCTGGCCCGGGTGGCTCATGCTCAGGTCGAGCCAGGGGGAGATCAGCACGATCCGCGACGGCTGCGCCCCGGTCCGCTCCCGCAGCCGCTGCGCGGCGGCCAGCGCCAGTCCGGCGCCCGCGGAGTCCCCGATCAGCACCGTCCCGCCGGCGCCGCCGCTCTCGATCAGGCCGCTCAGCAGATCGGCGGCCACGGGGACGTTCCGGTCGGCGGTCCCGCGCGGGGCGAGCACGTACGCCGGGACGACCACCCGGGCCCGGGCCCGGGTCACCAGGGTGCGGATCAGCGACCAGTGCGGCCGGACCAGCTCGTCGATGTACGCGCCGCCGTGCACGTACAGCACCCGCGCCACGGGCTCCCGCCCGCGCGGCGAGGCGTCGTACACCGGCCAGGCCCCGACGAAGGTCCGCGACAGTTCCGCGACCCGGCCCAGCGAGCGCGGCGGCAGATGCGAAGCGGGCCTGCGGGCCGCCTGCGCCACCGCCGCCCGGACCGCTTCGGCGGTCGCGAAACGTCTTCGCCGCCCCGTCGCCACCAGTGCGGCCGAAAACGCCCTGCTGCGCAGACTCGGCACGCCCCTCACCTCCCCTTTTCCCCGGTGAGGGACCATAGCGCGGCTTCCGCCCCCGGGCCCCATCCCCGTCCAGGGAGGAGCATAGGCGTGAAGCTGCGCTGTCGACCCGCTTAAGAAAGTCTCGATGGACTGATCACCGCGACGATCGGCAGATTGGTGCCCGTCACCAACGCCACCCGCGTACCGGCGGGAGCGGCAACACCCCTTCGCACGCCTGGAGCCACCGCCATGAAGGCACTCGTCAAGCACAAGGCCGAGCCCGGGCTGTGGCTCATGGACGTCCCGGAGCCCGAGTACGGCCCCGGCGACGTGCTGATCAAGGTGCTGCGGACCGGCATCTGCGGGACCGACCTGCACATCCGCGCCTGGGACGGATGGGCGCAGGGCGCCGTCAAGACCCCGCTGGTGCTCGGTCACGAGTTCGTCGGCGAGGTCGCGGCGGTCGGCGCGGACGTCCGCGACATCGAGACCGGCGCCCTGGTCAGCGGCGAGGGCCACCTGGTGTGCGGGAAGTGCCGCAACTGCCTGGCCGGCCGCCGCCACCTGTGCCGCTCCACGATCGGGCTCGGGGTCGGCCGCGACGGCGCCTTCGCCGAGTACGTCGTCCTCCCCGCGCAGAACGTGTGGGTGCACCGGACCGCCGTGGACCTCGACGTGGCGGCCATCTTCGACCCCTTCGGCAACGCGGTGCACACCGCGCTGTCCTTCCCGATGGTCGGCGAGGACGTGCTGATCACGGGCGCGGGCCCGATCGGCATCATGGCGGCGGCCGTCGCCAAGCACGCCGGCGCGCGCAACGTGGTCATCACCGACGTCAGCCCCGAGCGGCTGGAGATCGCCCGCAAGGCCGGCGCCACGCTCGCGGTGAACGTCGCCGAGTCCTCCATCGCCGAGGCGCAGACGCGGCTGGGGCTGCGCGAGGGCTTCGACGTCGGCCTGGAGATGTCGGGCCGCGCGGAGGCGATGCGCGACATGATCGACAACATGACGCACGGCGGCAAGATCGCGATGCTCGGCCTGCCGGCCCAGGAGTTCCCGGTGGACTGGGCGAAGGTCGTCACGTCGATGATCACCATCAAGGGGATCTACGGGCGCGAGATGTTCGAGACCTGGTACGCGATGACGGTGCTGCTGGAGGGCGGCCTCGACCTGTCGCCGGTCATCACCGGCCGCTACTCGCACCGCGACTTCCAGGCCGCCTTCGACGAGGCCGCCACCGCCCGCAGCGGCAAGATCATCCTCGACTGGACCGCGTAGGCATCCGGCGGCACCCCGACAGGCCTCCGACCCGTGAGCCGGGTCCAGGATCCGCGCCCGGGCCCCGACCGAACCCCGGATCCGGCCGGCCTGGCCGGGACCGTGGTCCGGGCACCGGGCGGGACGCCGACCCGGTCCGGGACCCTGCTCCGGGCTCCCGCTCGCGAACGCGGACGGGACCCTGCTCCAGGCTCCTGTTCGGGACCCCGGCTCCGGCCCCCGGGCCGGATCCCGGCTCCAGAGCCTGCTCCGGGATCCGGACATGGACCCCGGCTCCGGGCTCCGGTTCGGAGGCCGGGCGGCCCCCCCCGGGCTCCGAACCCTGGCTCCAGAGCCTGGTTCGGGCCCCGGACGGGGACTCAGGCTCCGAGCTCCGGCTCGGGACCCGGCTCCGGCCGTCTGACGCCGGGACGGGTTCCGCAGGCCGGCGCGGCCGTCCGAAAGGGGACGGCCTACACCGCGCTTGCGGAGCGGACCGGGCCGGGTCGGGCCGACGGAACGTGTCGGCCACCCACGGCCCGACCGGCCGCCGGAGGCACCGGCAGCCGCTACCGTCGTCCCCGGCGGCCGCCGGCCGCCGCAACCACAAGACCATCTCCCTCCGGGCCGGGCCCCGCACACCCTCCCCCCTCCGCGGGGCCCGGCCCCACCCTCAGACCCGTCCGCCCCGCCGGGCGGCACCCGGCCCCTCCTCCCCGTCCGCCGGACGGCGATCCGCACAAGGAGAAACCGAAGCCCATGTTCGAGTCCGTACGCGAAGACCTCCGCTCCACCCTCGAAGAGATCCGCGCAGCGGGCCTGCACAAGCCCGAGCGCGTCATCGGCACCCCGCAGAACGCCGCCGTCGCCGTCACCGCCGGCGGTGCCCCCGGCGAGGTGCTGAACTTCTGCGCCAACAACTACCTCGGGCTGGCCGACCACCCCGAGGTGGTCGCCGCCGCCAAGGACGCCCTCGACCGCTGGGGCTACGGCATGGCCTCGGTCCGCTTCATCTGCGGCACCCAGGAGGTGCACAAGGAGCTGGAGGCCCGGCTGTCGGCCTTCCTCGGCCAGGAGGACACGATCCTCTACTCCTCCTGCTTCGACGCCAACGGCGGAGTCTTCGAGACCCTGCTCGGCGCCGAGGACGCGGTGATCTCCGACGCCCTCAACCACGCCTCGATCATCGACGGCATCCGCCTGTCCAAGGCCCGCCGCTTCCGCTACGCCAACCGCGACATGGCCGAGCTGGAGGCGCGCCTCAAGGAGGCCTCCGAGGGCGGCGCCCGCCGCAAGCTCATCGTCACCGACGGCGTCTTCTCCATGGACGGCTACGTCGCCCCCCTCCAGGAGATCTGCGACCTCGCCGACCGCTACGACGCCATGGTCATGGTCGACGACTCGCACGCCGTCGGCTTCGTCGGCCCCGGCGGCCGCGGCACCCCCGAGCTGCACGGGGTCATGGACCGGGTCGACATCATCACCGGCACCCTCGGCAAGGCCCTCGGCGGAGCCTCGGGCGGCTACGTCGCCGCCCGCGCCGAGATCGTCGAGCTGCTGCGCCAGCGCTCGCGCCCGTACCTCTTCTCCAACTCCCTCGCCCCGGTCATCGCCGCCGCCTCCCTGAAGGTCCTCGACCTGCTGGAGTCCGCCGGCGACCTGCGCGAGCGGCTCGCGGACAACACCAAGCTGTTCCGCACGAAGATGACCGAGGCCGGCTTCGAGATCCTGCCCGGCGACCACGCCATCGCCCCCGTCATGATCGGCGACGCCGCCGAAGCGGGCCGGATGGCGGAGCTGCTGCTGGAGCGCGGCGTGTACGTGATCGGCTTCTCGTACCCGGTCGTCCCGCTCGGCGCGGCCCGTATCCGCGTCCAGCTCTCGGCGGCCCACTCCACGGCCGACGTGGAGCGCGCGGTGGCCGCCTTCGTGGACGCCCGCGCGGCACTTTCCGCTGCTCAGGGCTGACATCATGGGGGTGTGATCGACCCCCGCCGGCTGCGCGTCCTGCGGGCCGTGGCGGACCACCGTACGGTGACCGCCGCGGCCGCAGCGCTGTACCTCACCCCCTCCGCCGTCTCCCAGCAGCTCGCCGCGCTCGAACAGGAGACCGGCCACGCGCTGCTGACCCGCAGCGGCCGGGGCGTACGCCTCACCGCGGCCGGGGAGATCCTGCTGGGCCACGCCCACGAGGTGCTGGCCCAGCTGGAGCGCGCCGAGGCGGAACTCGCCGCCTACGCGGGCGGCTCCGCCGGCGAGGTCACGGTCGCGGCCTTCGCCACCGGCATCGCCGAGGTGCTGGCCCCCGCCATCGCCCGCCTCGCCCTGGAGCACCCGGGCATCCGGCTGCGGGTCCGGGACGCGGAGGGCGACCAGAGCCTGCCGCTGCTGCTCGACGGGGAGGCCGACCTGGCCCTCGCGGTGGAGTACCGGGGCGCTCCGGGCGCCGACGACGGCCGGCTGTCGGTCCTCCCGCTGTACGCGGAGCCCTTCGACGCGGTGCTGCCGGCCGGGCACCCGCTCGCCGACCTGCCCGCCGTGGCGCTGGCGGACCTCTCCGACGCGGACTGGGTCGGCCAGTACCCGGGCAACCCCTGCTACGACGTGACCCTGCTGGCGTGCGAACTGGCCGGCTTCCAGCCGCGCTTCGTGCACTCCTCCGACGACTTCCGGGCGGTGACCGCCCTGGTCGGCGCGGGCGCGGGGGTGGCTCTGGTGCCGCGTTCGGCACTGCGCGGCATGGACCTCAAGGAGGTCCGGGTCCGCCCGGTCGCGGGCCCGGCCGCCACCCGCCGGGTCTTCGCCGCCACCCGCCGCGGCGCCGAGACCCACCCGCTGATCGCCCCGGTCCTGGCGGCCCTGACCCGCGAGGCCCAGCGGGTGCCGGCGCACTGAGCGGCGCCGGACCCGAAACCCGCTACCGCCGGGGGAGCGGCCGCCCTACGGTGGCGTGATGACCGTTCGCATGATCGTCCTCAACGGCGCGTCCAGCTCGGGGAAGTCCGGGATCGTACGCTGCCTCCAAGCCGAACTGCCCGAGCCGTGGCTGGCGTACGGCTGCGACTCCTTCGTCGACTCCCTGCCCGCGAGGATGCGGGATGCGGACGGGGGGATCGTGTTCGCCGAGGACGGCCGGGTGAGCGTCGGGGCGGACTTCCGGGCGCTGGAGGCGGCCTGGATGGAGGGCATCGCGGCGATGGCCCGGGCCGGTGCCAGGATCGTCGTCGACGACGTCTTCCTGGGCGGCGCCGAGTCCCAGAAGCGCTGGCTGCGGGCCCTGGAGGGCCTGGACGTGCTGTGGGTCGCCGTCCGGTGCGACCCGGAGGCCGCCGCGGGCCGGGAGATCGCCCGCGGCGACCGCACCCCGGGCATGGCCGCGTCCCAGGCGGCCGTGGTCCACGAGGGCGTCTCCTACGACCTGGAGGTGGACACGACGCACACCGAATCCCTGGCCTGCGCCCGCACGATCGCCGCCCGCCTCCGCTAGGGGGGGCATGGCCCGCACAGCCCCTACGCGGCCAGTGCGCAGGAGGCTGTCGAGTACCTGCGGATGCTGGCGCTGGAGCGCCTGATCGGCCGAAGGCACCACCCGCACCAACTGGTCGAGGCAGGACTCGCGGCCCTGGTGCTCGACGTCGAGACGGAGTCGCTTCCGCTGCTCGCCGGCCTGTCGCGCGCCGAGTACGACAGTGCCGAACCGCTTTTCGACCGGGTGCTGCGCGAGTCGGGTCTGTCGGATGGTCTTCCCGTGGATGACACCGGCATCCCCTGGGAGGCGGCCCGCTGGGAACTCGTGCGCTGGTGGCTGCGGCTGGTCGTGAGCGGGAGCATGGCTCCCGGGGCCGGTGGCGACGTCATCGCCTACGAAGGCTGGGGCGCGTCGGACCGGCCGCGGGCGCTCAAGCGGCTCGTCGACGAAGCCGACGCGTACAACGGCTGGGAGGCGGTTCGGAGCGGCACGCGCGAGCAGCGGGCGGGGGCGGTCGTCGCGGAGGCCGAGCGGCTGCTGGCGGGTCCCTGGCCGCCGCTCGGCTGAGGCGTGCCGGGGCGAGCCGACCCCCGTGGCAGGGGGCGCGCGCGTTCTGCTCGTCGCCGGCCCGGCCTGATCCAAAAGACTGGGCCTAGCCGCTCCGCAGCGCCGTGAGGAGCCTGGTCCGCAGGAGCCGGACGGCCGGGGAGTGCTGGTCGCCGCGGGCGACGAGGCCGAGCCGGGAGTGCGTGGCGGCGTCGGCGAGCGGGACCGCCCGCAGGCCGGAGCCCTGCGCGGAGGAGGCGCTGAGGACGGCGACGCCCGCGCCGCGCCCGGCGAGCCGGAGCAGGGCGGCCGGGGAGCTGGCGTCGAGGTCCACGCGGGGGTCGAGGCCGAGCCGGCGGCAGGAGTCCTCGTAGGCGGCGCGGATGCCGGTGCCCCGGGAGAGGCAGAGGACCTTCTCGTCCCGGAGGGCGGCGAGCCGCAGTTCCGCCCGGTCGAGCGGGTGCCCGGCCGGCACGACGGCGGCGATCGGCTCGTCGATGACGACGTCCGCCTCCAGGCCCGGGGCGGCCTCGCCCGCGTAGCCGATCAGGGCCAGGTCGAGGGAGCCGGCGAGGACCAGGGCCTGGAGGGCGTCGGAGTGGCCCTCGTGCAGGCTGAGTTCGATGCCGGGGTGGGTGCGGCCGAGGTCGGCGACGGTGTCCAGGAAGGGCGGGATCGAGCAGCCCGTGATCATGCCGAGCCGGACCCGGCCGCGGACGGCGTCGGCGAACTCGGCGGCGGCGTGCCGGATGGCGTCGAGGGTGGCGAGGGCGTTCTCCGCGAGGGGGAGGACGGCCTCGCCGGCCGGGGTGAGACCGACCCGGCGTCCGCCGCGTTCGAGGAGCTGCTGCCCCAACTCGCGCTCCAGTTTGGCCACTTGGGTGCTGATGCCGGACTGGCTGACGTGCAGGCGGCGGGCGGCTCCGGTGAAGGTGCCCTCGTCCGCGACGGCGGCGAAGTAGCGCAGCTGGTGCATCTCCATAATCCATGATGATAGATGCCATCACATCCATCTGTTGGACTGATGGACGAGCCCGGCGGGAGCATGGGGGTATGACGACGACGAAGACCGCGCGAGAGCTTGCCGAGACCTACTTCACCGCCTGGGAGGCGGGCGACTTCGAGACCTTGCGGGGGCTGCTGGCCGAGGACGTCGACTTCGTCGGGACGCTGGCGACGGCGTCGGGAGCGGAGGAGGCGCTGGCCGGACTGAGGGGGATGGGCCGGGTACTGGAGCGGATCGACGTGAAGGCGCGGGTGGCCGAAGGCGACGAGGTCATCACCTGGTTCGACATGTACACCACCATCGCGGCGCCGGCGCCCACGGCCAACTGGATGCACGTGGAGGACGGGCGGATCGCCCGGATCCGGGTCACCTTCGACCCGCGCGGACAGCTGGCGGGGTTCGAGAAGAAGGGCTGAACGGGGAGCCGGGAAGGGGCCGCGTCAGACCCTCATGACCTCCACGCCCGCGTCCCGGAAGGGCCGGGCGGCGGCTTCCGTCAGGGCGGTGTCCGTCACCAGGACGTCCACGGCGGAAGTGGCGCAGATGCGGGCGAAGGCGCGGACGCCCAGCTTCGAGGAGTCCGCCGCGACGACCAGGCGGCGGGCCCGCTCGCAGAGCAGGGCGTTGACGGCGGCCTCGTCCTCGTGGCGGGTCGCCGCGCCGTCGGCCGCGTCGAAGGCGTCCACGCCGAGCACGGCGGTGTCCATCGAGAGCTGACCGAGCGTCTGCTGCGCCAGCGGGCCGGTCAGTTCGTACGACTGGGGGCGCGCCACCCCGCCCGTCAGGACGATCTTGAACTGTGGCCGGATCACCAGCTCGCCCGCGATGTTGAGGGCGTTGGTGACCACGGTGAGCGCGGGGGAGCCGCCCGCCGGCCCGGCGAGGTCGGGGCGGGCCGCGAGGGCGCGGGCGACCTCCGTCGTGGTGGTGCCGCCCGTCAGGCCGATCACCTCGCCCGGGGAGATCAGGGCCGCGACCGCCTCGCTGATCCGGCGCTTCTCGGCGGCCCGGCGGGAGGTGCGGTAGCGCAGGGGGAGTTCGTACGAGACCCCGTGCGGCACCGCCCCGCCGCGCGTGCGGACCAGCAGCTGCTGCTCGGCGAGCTGGTCGAGGTCGCGGCGGATGGTCGCGGCGGACACGCCGAGAGCCTCGGCGGCGGACTCCACCTCCAGCCCGTCCCGCTCCACCAGCAGGTCCAGCAGTCTCTGCCAGCGTTCCTTGCGGGTCATGGCGCCCCTCCCTGTCGTCCCCCGGCGTCCGGCCGGGCCCCGCCGTCGAGATTAGCCCAGCGGATCACCGCCGTAGATGCTTGAAGTTGCGCGAAACAGCCCGCTACCTTGCAGGAACACGCAGGGAAGTCCGGTCGGTTCGCAGCCGACGTACGCATCCAACGCGCAAGGAGCCCGCATGAGTCACGTCGCGTACGAGTTGGCCACGCAGCCCGACAGCTGGGAACGGGCGGCCGAACTGGCCCCGGGCCACCGGGCGGTGCTGCCGGGGCCCGGCGAGCGCACCGCGGTGATCGGCTGCGGGACCTCGTACTACATGGCACAGGCCGCCGCCGCCCTGCGCGAGGAGGCCGGGCACGGGGAGACCGACGCCTTCCCCGCCTCGGAGTTCCCCCGCCACCGCCGCTACGACCGGGTCGTCGCCCTGACCCGGTCCGGGACCACCACCGAGGTGCTGGACCTCCTGGCCGGGCTGCGGGAGGCCGGGATCCCGACCACCGCCGTCATCGGGGACCCGGACACCCCGGTGATGACCCTCGCCGACGACCTCGTCGTACTCGACTTCGCCGACGAGCGGTCCGTCGTCCAGACCCGCTTCGCCACCACCGCCCTGACCCTGCTGCGGGCCCACATCGGCGCCCACACCCCCTCCGTCGTCGCCGACGCCCGCACCGCCCTCGAGATGCCGCTGCCGGGCGGGCTGGAGTCGCGCGGCCAGTTCACCTTCCTCGGGCGGGGCTGGAGCGTCGGCCTGGCCCACGAGGCCGCCCTGAAGATGCGCGAGGCCTCCCTGTCGTGGGCCGAGGCCTACCCCGCGATGGAGTACCGGCACGGCCCCGTCAGCGTCACCGGCCCCGGCTCCGTCACCTGGTCGCTGGGCGGCACCCCCGACGGGATCGCCGAGCAGGTCCTGCGGACCGGCGCCGAATGGGTGGACGGGGAACTCGACCCGCTCGCCGAACTGGTCCGGGTGCAGCGGCTCGCCGTCGCCGTCGCCACGCACCGGGGGCTGGACCCGGACGCGCCCCGCAACCTCACCCGCTCGGTGATCCTCGCCGCGGGCGAGGAGGCGGTCCGATGAGCCTCGCCCCCGCCGGGACCCTCGTCGCGGAGGCGGCCGCGGCCGGCGGCGCCGTCGCCGCCTTCAACATCATCACCCTGGAACACGCCGAGGCCGTGGTCGAGGGCGCCGAACGGGCCGCCCTGCCCGTCATCCTGCAACTCAGCGAGAACGCCGTGAAGTTCCGCCGCGGAGCCCTGCTGCCCATCGCCCGCGCGGCCGCCGCCTGCGCGGAGGCCGCCCGGGTGCCCGTCGGCCTCCACCTCGACCACGTCAAGAGCCCCGACCTGCTGCGGCAGGCCGCGGACGCCGGCTTCGGATCCGTGATGTACGACGCCGCCCACCTGCCCTACGCCGAGAACCTGGAGTCCACCCGGTCCGCCGCCGACTGGGCCCACGCCAACGGCCTGTGGATCGAAGCGGAACTGGGCGAGGTCGGCGGCAAGAACGGGGCCGCGCCGCTCGACCCGCACGCGCCGGGTGCCCGTACCGACCCGGACGAGGCCCGGCGGTTCGTCGCCGACTCCGGGGTCGACGCCCTGGCCGTGGCCGTCGGCAGCAGCCACGCCATGACCACCCGGACCGCCTCCCTCGACCACGCCCTGCTGGCCCGGCTCGCGAAGACCCTGGACGTGCCCCTGGTCCTGCACGGCTCCTCCGGCCTGCCCGACGGGGAACTCGCGGCCGCCGTGGCCGGCGGGATCCGCAAGGTCAACATCGGCACCGCCCTCAACCTGGCCATGACCGACGCCATCCGCACCCACCTCACCCCGGCCGACCCCCGCCCCTACCTCACCGCCGCCCGTACGGCGATGGCCGCGACGGCCGAGGCGATGATCGGGGTCCTGGCCCGGCCCTGACAGCGGAGCGGGCGGAAATCCCACTGAGCGGGAGGACGGCGCCGCCGCGGTTGAAGGCGCGGAGCGGGCGGTGTTGGGTCGGACGGCGAAGGCTCGCCGTCCGCGCCGTCCGAAGGGGCACCGCACATGCCGCAGCCGTACCCGACCGGCGCCCTCCTCGCCGGACGGCACGGTGCGGGCGTCCTCTCGCTGGCCAACCGGCCCCCTCACGGTGGCCTCCGGCGAGGCCCGGTGCATCGCCGCCGGCGGCAGTCAGACCGGCCCGGTCACCGTCCGGCCCGGCGGGGCCCTGGCCGTCACGGACGCCACCCTCACCGGCCCGGTCTCCGCCGACGGCGCCCTCGCCCTCACCGTCTGCCGGTCCTCCCTCACCGGCCCGCTCACCGTCGAGCGGAGCTCCGGCCCGCTGCTCCTCGGCTCCGGCCGCGCCGAGGCGTCCTGCCCCGGCAACACGGTCCGGGGCCCGGTGACGCTGGGCGCCAACACCGGCGGCGTCGAGGTCTCCGCCAACACCGTCGACGGCCCGCTGCGCTGCGAGGGCAACGCCCCCGAACCCCTCGTGGCGGGCACCACCGGCACCGGCCCCCGCACCGGACAGTGCCGACGGACCTGACCCGACGGCATCCGAAGGGCCGGGAGTTCCCCACGGAACTCCCGGCCCTTCCCAATTCCTGTAACGGGTTCTACTCTGACCGCCGCCACCACAGCGACCGGCAGTGCCGCCAGACCTCCGGAGGGCCCGTGCACCTCGAATACACGCCTGAGCAGCAGCAGTTGCGCGCCGAGCTGCGGGCCTACTTCGCCGAGCTCGTGCCCGAGGACGTCTACGCCCGCTACGAGGACCCCGCCGCGCAGAAACGCTTCTACCGGGAGACCATCCGCCGCCTCGGCGCGGACGGCTGGCTCGGCGTGGGCTGGCCGAAGGAGTACGGCGGCCGCGGCATGTCGGCCATGGACCAGTTCATCTTCTTCGACGAGGCCGCACAGGCCGTCGTCCCCCTGCCGCTGATGGCGCTGAACACGGTCGGCCCGACCATCATGCGGTTCGGCACCGACGAGCAGAAGGCGTACTTCCTCCCCCGGATCCTCTCCGGGGAGATCGACTTCGCCATCGGCTACAGCGAGCCCGACGCCGGCACCGACCTCGCCGCCCTCAAGTGCAAGGCCGTCCGCGAGGGCGACGAGGAGACCGGCACCTACGTGGTCAACGGCCAGAAGATCTGGACCACCAACGGCGACACCGCCGACTGGGTCTGGCTCGCCGTGCGCACCGACCCGGACGCCCCCGCGCACAAGGGCATCACCATGCTGCTCGTGCCGACCTCCGACCCCGGCTACTCCTGCACCCTGATCAACACCCTCGCCTCGCACGACACCACCGCCAGCTACTACGAGGACATCCGCGTCCCCGCGAGCCGGCGCGTCGGGCAGGAGAACAAGGGCTGGCGCCTGATCACCAACCAGCTCAACCACGAGCGCGTCACCCTCGCGGCCCACGGCACCATGGCCATCCGCGCCCTGCACGACGTGCAGCGCTGGGCCGCCGCGACCAAGCTCGCGGACGGGCGCCGCGTCATCGACCTGCCCTGGGTGCGCGGCCGCCTCGCCCGCACCCACGCCCGCCTCGACGCGATGAAACTGCTCAACTGGCAGATGGTGAACGCCGTCCAGTCGGGCACCCTGACCCCGCAGGACGCCTCCGCCGTCAAGGTGTACGGCTCGGAGGCGCGCAGGGACGCGTACGCCTGGCTGATGGAGGTGGCCGGCGCGGCCGGCTCCCTCAAGGACGGCTCGGCGGGCGCGGTCCTGCACGGCGAGCTGGAGCGCGGCTACCGCAGCGCCGTGATCTTCACCTTCGGCGGCGGCAACAACGAGATCCAGCGCGAGATCATCTCCTGGATCGGCCTGGGCATGCCGAGGGTCCGCCGTTGATGGCCTGTGACTCACAACGATGGTTGGCACATAACAGCCGTTGTCGTCACCGGACATGCGTGCGAACGCTCGGCGGACTCAGATGCCCCCCGTCCGCCCTTGCTGGCACCCTCTCTCGGCTGGCATCCGCCCGAGACTCGGGTGGTCAGTTCAGTGGCGGGGACTCCTCCTGTCTGCATTCTTGCTAGGTCCTGCGTTGTACGTGCGTGGAGGCCACCTCGGGCGATACCCGCAGAACCCGACCCGCCACCCGTAAGTCCACGCTCCACCGGTTGAGGGCCGAACGGCATGCCGTGGAGCTGAGCGAGTTCGTGCGTGACAGGTACCCTTGACGGCGCCGACTATGAGGTCCGGAACTTCACCCGTGAAGGCATCGAGGGACTGCAGCATCGTCCCGGCACGGCTCCCCGGTCGGACTTCACGCCTCGTCCGGTGCATCCAGTCGGCAGTGGACGTCGACGATGCCCTCGACGGAGTGGGTGAGGCGTTCGGCCAGGGGGATCAGGTTGCCGTCGCGGACCTCGCCGGTCAGGGTGGCGATCCCTTGGGCCACGGTGACCTTGACCGCCTCGTGGGAGAGGGGGAAGAGGCGGTCGACGACGGTGCGGCGGATCTCGGTGGCGAGTTCCTCGTCGGTGCGGAGGAAGACCTTGAGGAGGTCGGCGCGGCTGACGATGCCCTGGAGGGTGCCGTCGGCGTCGACGACCGGGAGGCGCTTGATGTGCCGGTCGGCCATGAGGCGAGCGGCTTGGGGAAGGGTGGCGTCGGGGCGGATCGTGACGGCCGGGGTGGTCATCATGTTCTCGGCCCGGGTGGAGCCGGCCTTGGCGGTGTCGCCCAGGCGGCGCATCTGCTCGATCAAGCCGGGGCGGTGCTCGTGGAACTCCTCCTTGGGGAGGAGATCGGCCTCGGAGACCACACCGACCACGTGGCCCTCGCCCTCGATGACGGGGAGGGCGGTGATCTTCCACCGTTCCATCGCGGTGGCGATGTCCTTGAAGCCGGTCGAGGGGGTGACGGCGATGACCTCGGGGGTCATGACGTCGGCGACGGTGTACGGGGTGGAGGTCATGGCGGGGTCCTCAGCGTGCGTAGGCGAGCGGGGTGCCGCTGCCGTGAGGGGCGAACAGGTCGAGGAGGCGGGTGCGGGCGGAGTCGAGCCGGTCGGCGATGACCGCGCCCACGGCGACGGCGACGGAGCGACCGACGGCCGAGTCCTCGTTGCACAGCCGGCGTACGGCCGCTGCGTCGAATTCCAGGGCGCGCACCTCGCGGGTGGCGGTGGCGCCGAGGTGCCAGCTGTACGGAGGGACCATCCAGGACCAGCCGAGGAGCTCGCCGTAGCCGAGGGTGTCGACGACCACGTTCTTGCGGCCGGGGGCATGGGTGTCGAGGTCCACGGTGCCGCACTGGATGATCCAGAACTTCTCGGCCCGCCGGGGTTCGTTGAAGATGCGGGTGCCGGCCGGGAAGGTCACCTGGTGGGAGTGGGCGAGCGGGGCCTCGCGGGCTTCCGGTGCCATTGCTTCGAGGATGGTGTGCATGGTGCTCATGGAGTGCCTCCAACCCTTCGCATCCACCGTGCTCGGTGGGCCGCAGTGTCCGGGAGGGCCGCGCGGTGCACACCGCGGGGACCGTCCGGCCCCGGTCAGCGGACCAGGACGGCCTCCCCGGACTTGGGTACGACGGCCGTCCATTTCAGCTCGTGGTCGATGCGGTCCCGCAGGGTTTCGGCGGCGGTTTCCTCGCCGTGGACTAGGTAGGTGGTGTGCGGGGCCGGGGCGTTGCGCAGCCAGTCGATGATCTGGTCGGCGTCGGCGTGCGCGGAGAAGTGCGGGACGTCGGCGACCTCGGCTCGTACGGGGACGTACTCGCCGAACATCTTGAGCGTGCGGGCGCCGTCCACGAGGTCGCGGGAGCGGGTCATCGTCGTAGAGCGGCTTGGCGGGGCGGTGCTTGGACCAGCCGTGCTGGTTGGCGTGCTCGGCGGCCTCCATCTGGAGGCGGGCGCTGTCGCGGAGCACGATCTCGGCGAGCCGGGCGGTGTGGGCGCTGGTCAGGATCGGTCCGCGGAATCCGTGCCGGACCAGTCGCGGCAGGTAGCCGCAGTGGTCCAGGTGGGCGTGGGTGACCACGACGGCGTGGATGTCGGAGGCGTCGCAGGGCAGCTTGTCCCAGTTGCGGCGGCGCAGGTCCGCGACACCCTGGAAGAGTCCGCAGTCGACGAGGATCCGGGCGTGGTCGCTCTCGACGAGGAACTTGCTGCCGGTGACCGTCCGCACTCCGCCGAGGAACCTCAGCAGCGCCGGGCGGGCGGAAGCAGCGGACGGAACGGATACCGGTCTCCACCGTCGCACCGGAACGAGCTGCCCGCTGGGGACCTACCGGCCCCTGGTAGGGGCCGACCGGCCCAAGCGGGACGGAGGGACACAGGCACAGCCTGACGGTGAACCCTTCCGCACAGCACACAGAGAGCAGGCCGCGCCATGAAGGCACTCGTCTTCCACGGGCCCGGGCAGACGTCCTGGCAGGACGTCCCGGACCCCGCGATCAAGGACGCCGCCGACGCGATCGTCCGGGTCGACGCCGTCACCATCTGCGGTACCGACCTGCACATCATCAAGGGCGACGTCCCCGAAGTGACACCTGGCCGCATCCTGGGCCACGAGGCCGTCGGCACCGTGGTCGAGATGGGTGGCGACGTCCGCACCGTACGTCCCGGCGACCGTGTGCTGATCTCCTGCATCACCGCCTGCGGCCGATGCCGCTTCTGCCGCGAAGGGCACTACGGCCAGTGCCGCGGAGGCGGCGGCTGGGTCCTGGGCCACACCATCGACGGCACCCAGGCCGAATACGTGCGCGTCCCCTTCGCCGACCTCTCCGTCCACCCGCTGCCCAGTGCCCTGGCCAGCCACGACGCCGTCCTGCTCGCCGACATCTTCCCGACCTCCTACGAGGTCGGCGTGCTCAACGGAAACGTACGCCCCGGCGACACCGTCGTCGTGGTCGGCACCGGCCCCATCGGCCTGGCAGCAATCGCCACGGCACAGCTCTACAGCCCCGGACGGATCATCGCCGTCGACCTCGCCGCGCCCCGGCTCGCTGCCGCGCGCGACCTCGGCGCCGATGCCACCGTGAGCGCGGACGAAGAGCCCGAGCGCTTGGTGGAGGACCTCACGGACGGGCTGGGGGCGGACGTGGTCATCGAGGCCGTCGGCGTGCCCGAGGCGTTCGAGATGTGCACCCGCATGGTCCGCCCCGGCGGACGGGTCGCCAACATCGGCGTCCACGGCAAGCCCGCCGTCCTCCACCTCGAAGACCTGTGGATCAAGGACGTCACCATCACCACCGGCCTCGTCGACACCCACTCCACCCCCATGCTGCTGCGCATGATGGCCGCCGGACGCCTCCCCGGCACCGCGCTGGTCACCCACCGTTTCGAGCTGGACCAGATGGAAGAGGCGTACGACGTCTTCTCGCGCGCCGGCGAAACCGGCGCCCTCAAGGTCGTGCTCGGCGGACCGCAGCACGACATGGTCGCAGTACCGCCCCAGGAGCAGTGAGTGCCGTGAAGAGCACACCGAGCACCCACCCGCAGCAAACCGGCGAGATGGCCGGACACACCGACCTGGGCCGCCGTCTGGCGGCCCGCCGTGAAGCCCTCGGCCTGAGTCGCGACGAACTGGGCCGGCGGTGCGGCGCCGACGAAACGTACATCGCCTACCTCGAGGAGCACGCCGCCAGTCCTGCCATCGGCACGCTCGTCCGGGTGGCCGACGCCCTCGGCCTCACCGTCGACGACCTGACCGGTGCCAGTGCCCACCGCGTCGCGGGCCGGGCCACCGCCCGGCGCGACAGTGCGCTCGTACCGCTGGACGAGACCGAATGCCGACGGCTGCTGAGCACGCACGGCGTGGGCCGCATCGCCATCTTCACGCCGGAAGGCCCGGCCGTCCTCCCTGTCAACTACCTGGTCGCAGGAGCCGACATCGCCTTCCGTACCTCCGCGGAAGCGGTCACTGCCAGAGCTGCGGGAACCGAGGTCGCCTTCGAGATCGACAACATCGACGACGTGACCGCCACCGGTTGGAGCGTCCTGGCGGTGGGTGAACTGGCAGCCGTCACAGACCCGGACGAGATTCGCCACCTCAACACCACGGCCCGCTCCCAGCCCTGGGCCGGTGGTCCGCGCAGCCACTGGATGGAGCTCACTCCGGATCGGATCACCGGCCGCCGCGTGGTGCACGACTCATGAACGACCTGCGCGCGGTAGTCTTCGACACCGACGGAGTGCTCCTCGCCACGGCGGACCGCCACGCGGCCGCATGGAAGGAGACCTTCGACGGCTGCCTCACCGAATGGCAGCCGTCGCCCCCCGGCGCACGACCACGCCCGTTCGACGCCGTCCGCGAATACCGGGACCTGGTCGACGGCAGGTCCCGCCTCGACGGCGTACGGGCCTTCCTCGGCGCCCGTCACATCGACCTCCCGTCCGGAACGCCTGAAGATCCGCCCGGGTGCACCAGCGTTCGCGCGGTCGCCGCCCGCAAGGAGGAGGTCTTCTCCGCGATGCTGCGGACCGTCGGCGTCCGCACATTCGACGACGTACGGCCCGTGCTCCAGCGACTGCGGGAGATGGAGGTGCGGTGCGCCGCCGTCTCGGCCTCGCGGCACGCCCGCTCCCTCCTGGAAGTCGCAGACCTCATCGGCTACTTCGACGCCCTGGTGGATGGCCGGGACGCCGCCGCCCTTGACCTTCCAGGCAAGCCTGACCCTGCCCTCTTCCTCGAAGCCGCCGGCCGTCTCGGCGCGACCCCCGCTCACACCGCCGTGGTGGAGGACGCACTCGCCGGCGTTGAAGCGGGACACCGAGGCGGATTTCGCCTAGTGGTGGGACTCGACCGCGAAGACGACCCGCACATGAGGGACACCCTGCGCGCGCACGGCGCCCAGCTCGTCCTCCCAGACCTCGGCGGGCTGCCCGCCGCACTCGCAGGCGACCGCCCGTGACCACGGCTTGGCGCTGGGAGTACCACCGCTACGACCCCAAAGCCGAGCGGCTGGTCGAGTCCCTCTGCACACTGGGCAACGGCCGTTTCGCCACGCGCGGTTCGGCCCCCGAAAGCGTCGCCGACGACGTCCACTACCCGGGCACGTACCTCGCCGGCTGCTACGACCGGCTCGACTCCGCCGTCGGCGGACGCACGGTCTCCAACGAGGACATGGTCCGGCTGCCGGACTGGACCGCGCTGCGGTACCGCTGCCTGCCCGAGGGCGCACCGCCGGGCGACTGGCTCACGCCCGACCACCCGACCCTGCGCCACAGCCACGTGTCGCTGGACCTGCGTGCCGGGACGCTCACCCGCCGCATGCTCTTCCACGACGCCGACGGCCGCCGCCTGAGCGTCACCCACACCCGCCTCGTCCACATGGGAGATCCGAACCTGGCCGCGCAGAACACGGTGTTCAGAGCGTACGGCTGGAGCGGCCGGATCGAGATCGAGTCCGTACTCGACGGCGGCGTCACCAACGCGGGAGTCGACCGCTACCGCGCCTTGGCCGGGCGGCATCTCGTCGAGCACCGGGCCGGAGTGGAGGCGGAGGGCGCCGCCTGGATCGCATGCACCACGGCCACCTCCCGGATACGGATGGGGCTCGCGGTCCGGACAGCGGCACGTCCTCTGGCACCGGTGGGCCGGGCATGCACAGCCGCCACCGCCACGCAGACGTTCGTCCTGCCGATCAAGAGGACGGCCCCGGTCGTCGTTGAGAAGACCGCCGCCCTGTGCACCTCGCTCGACCGTCCCCCGGCCGATCCGCTACGGCGTAGCATCGACAGCGCCACACACGCCCCGGCCTTCCCTTCCTTGCTGAACTCTCACCGGGCGTCCTGGCGACGTCTCTGGAGCGAAGGAGAGTTGAAGGTACCCGGAGAGACGGGCAAGGTCCTGCGGCTGCACGCCTTCCACGTCCTACAGACCCTCTCGCCGCACACCGCGGAGCTCGACGCCGGCGTCCCCGCCCGCGGCCTGCACGGCGAGGCGTACCGGGGCCACGTCTTCTGGGACGAGCTGTTCGTCCTGCCCTACCTGGCCCTCCACCTCCCCGAGACCGCTCGCGCCCTGCTGATGTACCGGCACCGACGGCTCCCCGCGGCTCGCGAGGCCGCTCGCCGAGCCGGGGTGAAGGGAGCCATGTTCCCCTGGCAGAGCGGCGGTTCCGGCAGCGAGGAGACCCAGCGACTGCACCTCAATCCGCGCTCCGGCCGCTGGCTTCCGGACCACTCCCACCTCCAGCACCACGTGGGGTCGGCCATCGCCTGGAACGTGTGGCAGTACGGGCTGGCCACCGGCGACGCCGGTTTCATGCACGGCCCGGGCGCCGAACTCCTCCTGCACACAGCCCATTTCTGGGCGGACACGGCGACATGGGACACCGGCCTTCGCCGCTACCGGATCCGCGGCGTCGTCGGACCGGACGAATACCACGACGCCTACCCGGACGCCGCCGCCCCCGGAATCGACGACAACGCCTACACCAACGTCACCGCCGCGTGGGTACTGGCCCGCGCACTCGACCTGTACGGGGAACTCCCGACAGCCCGACGCGCCGAACTCCTCACGCAACTCGGCATCGCCCCCGATGACCTCACCCTCTGGGAGGATGTCTCCCACCGCCTGTACGTGCCGTTCCACCACGACGTGATCAGCCAGTTCCACGGCTACGGGGACCTCGCCGAGCTCGACTGGGACGGCTACCGCGCCCGCTACCACGACATCCGGCGCCTGGACCGCATCCTGGAAGCCGAAGGCGACACGCCCAACCGCTACCAGGCGTCCAAGCAGGCCGACACCCTCATGCTCGGCTACCTCTTCCGCCCCGCAGAGCTCGAGCAACTCTTCCTTCGGCTCGGACACCGCCTTGACGACGGCCTCTGGCGCAGGACGGTGGACCACTACCTGCGGCGCACCTGCCACGGCTCCACGCTCAGCAGCCTCGTCCACGGCTGGGTCCTCGCCCGGGAGCAGGGCCCGGACGCCTGGCGCTACTGCCAGGAAGCCCTGCTCAATGACATCACCGACGTCCAGGGCGGCACCACCGGCGAAGGGATCCACCTCGGCGCCATGGGCGGCACCCTGGACCTCGTCGAGCGCGGCATCGTCGGACTCGAGCCCCACGGCGACGGCCTGCACATCGACCCGGTACCCCTCTCCGAAGTGCCCGGTTCCTCGTTCTCGATCTCCTACCTGGGGCACCGGGACATCCGCATCCGGTTCCGGCCCGGCCGGCTCGGCATCAGCGTCCCTTCGTCCCCTCTGGGCCCGGTGCCCCTGGTCCTGCCCGGAGACCGTCACGAAAGCATTTCCGCAGGCCAGGAACGGTGGTTCCGGCTTCCCAAGGGCTGACCGGCAGTCGCCGATGCTCGCGTGGCGCTGCGTTCGTAAAGCGCACACTGTGGATGTATCAGCCGTCGGAAGGATGAGCGGAATGGACAGGCAGCAAGAGGCTCCGCGGATCGTGGTGGGCGTGGACGGATCGCCCTCGTCCCAGGCCGCGCTGCGCTGGGCGGTCCGGTACGCAGGGCTGGTGAGCGGGCGAGTGGAGGCGGTCGCGGCATGGGACGTGCCCGGTGCCGCCTCGTGGTCGGCTCCAGCGGTGGACACCACGTTCGACGAGGAGGAGGCCGAGCGGCGTCTGGTCGAGGAGGTGCGCACGGTTCTCGGTGAGGACGGCGCTTCCTCCGTGCACCAGCGCCTGGTACGCGGCAATCCGGTAGACGTCCTGGTGGATGCGGCAGACGGAGCGGACATGCTGGTCGTGGGCAGCCGTGGTCGCGGCGGCTTCCGCCGGGCCCTGCTCGGTTCGGTGAGCCATCAGACGGCGCTCCACGCACCGTGCCCGATCACCATCGTCCGGGCGGGCACCCCCGTCGAATAGCCCCACCTCGGGCGGGCGCATAACCTCTCGGAATGGTGCAGAGCGAGGCAGGCGACGTCGACGGCTACCTGACCGAGGTTCCCGAGGAGCGCAGGGGTGCGCTGACCAAGGTGCGGCAGCTGTGCCGTGAAGAGCTGGTCGGCTTCGACGAAGTCATGGCTTACGGGATGCCTGCATACGAGCGCGACGGCGCCTGCGAGATCGCGTTTGCCAGCCAGAAGCAGTACATCTCCTTCTATCTCATGCGCAGTGACGTTCGCGAAGCGTTCGAGGAACGGCTGGCCGAGCAGGACGTGGGCAAGGGCTGCCTGCGGTTCCGCAGGCCGGCGAGCATCGACTTCGACCTGCTGCGGGACCTCCTCAAAGCGACGGCTGTCCGACCCGGGAAGGTCTGCTGACGGTTCCGTCTCTCCTCGCGGTGGTCACCGGCGTCCTGGCGCGCGGTGAACGGTGTTTCCGGCATGGTCCTGAGCAGGACGGACACAGTCCTGCCGCAGGCCAGGCAGCCACTCAGTACCGGAAGCTGGGCCGATCGGCCCCGCGTGAATGGCCCCCTCGGCACTGCGGTCTTCCTGGCCTCCTGCGTGATCGTGGAACCCAGACGCCAATCCGGCGCCCCCTTCCGAAGAGGGTGACCACGATGCAGCGCATTCGGATCCAGACCCGGCCCAAGCAGCCCCACAGGCCCGCGCCGCTGGATCTGCGCACGCCGTCCGGCCGCCCCCTGCCGTACTGATCCCCACCGTGCGGTCCCGCCGACGCACCACGACCCTGCGCCGGCCCCCTCCTCGCCCAGGACTTCGCCGAGCGCTTCGACGGCTTCTCCATCGGCAGCAACGACCTCACCCAGCTCACCCTCGGAGTCGACCGCGACTCCGAAGCCCTCGCCCACGTCTTCGACGAGAACGACCCGGCCGTCACCGACCTCATCCGGATCCTGCTCCCACGGGTCCAGACCTTGGGACGTCCCGTGGGCCTGTGCGGACAGCGGCCCAGCGACGACCCGGCGTACGCCGCCTTCCTCGTCCGCGCCGGAATCGACTCGATCTCCGTCGCCCCCGACAGCTTCGCGGCCGTCAAGCAGCACGTCGCCGCTGCCGAGGACGAGCGCTACGGGGAGGACCGAATGGCCCCTGTGGGGATCCGTCCGGACCAAGCGGAGCAGCCGTCGGCCGCGTGACAGTGGCATCAGCCCCGCACCACGAAATCGGCTGCCCACCATCACCCTGGCGCTCGCCGTCGGCGTACGGGTCCTCGCCCGCCAAGGCGCCGTGATCAAGCGGCTGAGCGCAGTGGAGACCCTCGGATCCACCTACGTCATCTGTACGGACAAGACCGCACCCTCACCCGCAACCAGATGCGCCTCCATTCCACGTGGACCCCGCCGCACGAGTCCGCAAGCGGTTCGGAGACCGCCGAACTGGTCCGTGCCGCGGCCCAGTGCACCACCGTCCCCCGCGAAAGCGATGGCCGGCTGCACGGTGACCCGACCGAGACCGCATTGGTCGAGGGAGCAGCGCAACACGCCACGCTGGTCGACCCGGCCGACCGGGATGCCCACCGACGAGCCTGCTTCCGCTTCGACCCGCGCCTGCGCCGCATGTCGGTGATCCAGGCTGGAGAGAACGGCAGCCACCGCGTGATAGTCAAGGGAGCACCGGAAGCCGTCCTGGCGCTCTTGGCCCAAGGAGAGCCGACCGGCCGGGCCCAGGATGCCGCCGACACCCTGGCTGCGGACGGTATGCGCGTGCTGGCCGTCGCGGTGCGCGAACTGCCGCCCGGCACAGCAGCACCGCCGCAGCGGCAGGACGTCGAGAGGGACCTGCACCTGCTCGGACTGGTCGGCCTGTACGACCTGCCGCGCCCTGAGGTCGCCGCCGCAGTCCAGCGTTGCCACGATGCGGGCCTTACCGTCCACATCGTCACCGGCGACAACGGAGCCACCGCCGCAGCCGTGGCCCGCGCCGTTGGCATCGGTACACCGAACCTCCGGGTGGTCGCTCAGTCCGAGGCGATCGATGACCACGAGCTCGACCACCTCCTCCGCCAGGACGCCACGGAGATCGTCTTCGCCCGCTCCTCGCCCGAGACCAAGCTGAAGGTGGCCGATGCCCTGCGCGCGCACGGGCAGATCGTGGCCATGACCGGCGACGGCGTGAACGACGCTCCGGCGCTGGGTCCGACCTCGACACCACCGCTACTCCTGATCCAACCGGAGGCACACCATGTCGCACACGAACGAACGGCCGCACTCGTACTCGCGGCCGTGGCCCTGAACCTGGCAGCGACCGTCACGGTCGCGGTGGGGGTGGCGCTGTCGCCGGACATCCACCGGGCGGTGCCGATCGGAGGAGTGTTCGCCGCCGGGGTCATGGGCCTCGGCTTCGCCCTGTGCCTGATCGGGCCGGCGATGGCCGTATCGGCGGCGGGACGACGGCGGGCCCAGGTGGTCGGCGCGACCATCGCGATCGGAGCCGTGGGATTCGCCGTCAACTTCATCGCTCTGGCATGGGCCCCGGCGGCCCCGCTGAGGTTCCTGAGCCCGTTCCACTACTACGCCCCGGGCGACGCCTGGGCCAAAGGCGCCGTGCTCTGGCCCCAGCTCGGGATCCTTGTCGGAGCGGGAGTGCTGGGCATCCTGCCGGCTCACCTGCTGCTCCAACGCCGAGACCTCGCGCACTGAGCGGAGTAGCCATTGAGCGGCTACACGTCTCTCAAGAACGGTTTCTACTCTCGGGTTTCCAGTACCTCGGTCAGCGGACGGCGGGGCGTGTCGGGCCCTGGGGGACCGTAGCCGAGGCGGAAGACCATCTGCACGTGTCCCATGGCCGCGACCGGGTCGCGCACCGTCCACCGCAGCTCCGGCCATTCCAGGGGATGGGACGTCATCGACGTGGCTAGTCCGTCGGCGGTGGCCTGCAGGAGGACGCGCTCCATCGCCTGGCCGGCGCGCAGCCAGTCGGCCCTCGTGTCCTCTGAGGTGCTCAGCAGAGCCAGCTGAGGCCTCTTCTCGAACACGGCCCAGCCGCGATCCGGTATGGGATTGGCCCAACCGAAGTCGCGCACGGCGGCGGGGCCGCCGGAGGCCTTCGGCCCGAACGCGGCGGCCGGAATGCCGTCGCGGCGTGAGCCCGGAGCGTTCTGCGAGGGGGAGGTCCAAGCCATGGTCTCCTCCCGGGCGAGCGGATCGATCTCCTCGCGGTGTTCCGCGTCCCGTACCAGCCCGAGCACGGTGTCGATGTGCCAGGTGTCCGGGACGGTGAGGCGGCAGCCTTCCAAGTGGGCCGCGGCCCACAGACCGTCCAGGAGCGCGGTCGGCACCGGCTCCTCGCTGAAGGGGTACCGGCTGGTGTGCCGACGCCGGACGGCGTCGTGCAGGGAGGCCAGCTCGCGGTCCGCCCCTGCGGTTTCGTCGATGGTCACCGTGGCGAGCAGCCACGGTTCAGCGTCGTCGGGCAAGAGCTGCACGCGGACGGGGAGACCGATCCAGGCTGCGGACACGCGAAGGTTGAACAGTGCCGCGGCGCAACCGAGGTGGAGGCTGCGGTGAACCGGGTCGGTTCGGGTCATGGCGCGTTCCGGATCGCCGTACAGGGAAAGTGCACCGGTGCCGACATGGAAGACGAACTTCCACGGCTGGGCGTTGTGCATGGACGGGGCTGTGACGGCGTCGCCGACGAGCCGGATGACGGTGTCGGGGTCGAAGTGTGTTGCGGTCACGGGACTGTTCCTGTCTGTGCGGCCTCAGTCGTGCGCCACGACGGCGACCGGTGAGGTGGCGTGGTGCATCACCGCGTGGGTGATGGGACCGATGCGGGCACCGACTGCCGGTCGGCGGATGCGCCGGCCGACCACGACGAGTGCCGCGCCGGACGAGGCGTCCAGGATCTGGACGGCGGGCTGGCCGATGACGATGCGTGCGTCGACGGCGAGTTGTGGGTACTTCTGCTCCCAGGGGCTCAGCAGCCCGCGGAGCGTGGCCTCGATTCCGTCGGCCATCTCCTGCTCGACACCGGGATCGAAGGCGGGAGCGTAGGAGAAGACCGGCGGGAGCGACCAGCCGTGTACGACGACGAGGGGGCAGGACCGCCGGTCCGCTTCCTCGCGGGCGAAGGCGAGGAGCCGGTCGCAGCTGCTGCGCAGGTCCATACCGAGCACCACCGGTCCGGCATCGTCCGCGTGCCTGGGGGGACGGTCTTGGCCGTCGACGGAGCGCACGAGGACGACGGGCGAGTCGGTCTCGGGGATGGTCGCCGAGCCGGTCGAGCCCACGACGAACCCGGCGACGGTGCCGAGAGCTCGTGAGCCGAGGACCAGCAGGTCCGCCTCGGCTGCGGCGGAGGCGAGGACCTTGGCGGCCGCGAGGCCTTTCGTGCCGCGGGTGCTGATGCCGAGCGTGGGGTGTACGCGCAGCAGCCGGTCCCGCGTGAGCGAAAGGAGGTCCTCGGCCCACTGCGGACGCGGTTCGGGGAGTGGAGCAGCGGCGAAGGGACCGTACTGGGCCCAGTCCTCCGCGTGGACGAGTTCCAGAGCCGCGCCCCGTAGTTCGGCCTCGTCGGCGGGCCGGTCGGCTGCAGCGCTGCCGGCGCTCGATCCGTCCAGACCTACCGTGATCAGGTTCGACATGGCGTTCCCCCAGGGGCGAATGGTCGGCTTCTTTCAGGCTCTTCCGCTTGCCCTGCCCCTGGGAAGGTCCGAGCGGCCCAACCTGGGACCGTTCGGCCCTCCTCGCCCTCTCAGCTCTGTTCGGCCTCAGCGCAGGTGAGTCTGCTGTCGACGTCGACGACCCCGTCGACGCTCTGGCAGAGGCGGACCACCACGGGCAGCAGTCCCGGCTGCGGCACGGTGCCACTGAGCGTCACCAAGCCGTCGTCGACTTCGACGGTGATGGCCGAAGGCGCGAGGTGGAGTGTTCGGGTGAGAACGTCCTCGAGGATCTCTTCCTGTATCGCGTGATCGCGGCGGAGGAAGAGCTGGATCAGATCGCTGCGACTGAGGATGCCGACCAGGCGGCCTTCCTCGTCGACGACCGGCAGCCGCTTGACCCGGTGCCGCTGCATGACGCGGGCCGCGCGCACCACGCTCCACTCGGGCCGTGCCGTGACGGCCGGGCTCGTCATCAGCTCCTCGGCGGTTGCCGCACCACCGGCGGGCCGCCAGCCGAGAAGGTCGGCTTCGGAGACGACACCGACCGGGTGGCCGGCTTCGTCGATCACCGGCATGGCGGTGATGTCGAACTCCTTCAGGAGCCGGGCGATCTCCTTGAACGCGGTCGCGCGCCGGACGGTGACGGCGCTGGGCGTCATCAGGTCCACGACACTGCGATGCCTCATGGGGGTGGTGCCTTCATGCGGAGACGGGGGCGGTGAAGTCCGTCTTGACGTCGACGACGCCCGGTACGGTACTGGCGGCGCGTACGACGATGTCTTCCATCGCGGGGTCCGGCAGCGAACCGTTGAGGTAGGCGATGCCGTCGGCGACGTGGACGTGTACCTCGACGGGACCGTGCGCGTGGACGTGCGCTTCTGCGGGAATCTGCGGGAGCAGCTGGTACATGATCAGTTCGCGGATCTCGGCGCCGATGTCCTCGTCCGGGCGCAGGAAGACCTTGAGCAGGTCGCCGCGGCTGACGACGCCGACGAGGCGGCCGTCGCCGTCGACCACGGGAAGGCGCTTGAGGTGCCGGCGGGCCATCAGACGCGCCGCGGTGGGGATGGTGGCGTCCTTCGTCACGGTCACGGCCGGGCGGGTCATCAGCTGCTCGGCCGTGGTGTCGTGGGCCGTTTCGGTGCCCTGGGGCTTGAGCAGCAGGTCGGCTTCGGAGACGACGCCGACCACCTGTCCGTGATGGTCCAGGACCGGGAGGGCGCTGATGTTCCACATCCGCAGCTCTTCCACGATGTCCTTGAACGCGGTTCCCCGGTCGACAGAGATCACGGCGTGCGTCATGACGTCCTCGACGTTGCGCAGATGCTTCATGGTCTTCCTCCTCGATGGGACTGCCGGTACTCGCGATGGTGTGCAGGGCGACCTTCCCGTGGACAGGGCCGTCCGGGGCACGAGGCGGTCGGGCCGGCCCTGGTGGGCCCCGCCCAGGGACGGTTCCATGGAAGTGCGGAAAGGGTCCTTGCGAGGATGCGGAGAAGCGGCCGAGCGTGCACCGCACAATCGGGATCCGCGAGAAGCGGGCGGACTCTTTCCGCCCTTGCTGTGTGCCTCGCACGGCCGTTCACCGGTTTCCGGTCCTTCACTCGTGGGCGACGACGGCCACGGGGGCTGCTGCGTGGTGCAGGACGGCGTGGGCGGCCGAGCCCAGGTGTGCGCCGAGGGGAGAGCGGCGCACATGGCGTCCCACGACGACGAGTCCCGCGCCCTGCGAGGCCCCGACGAGATGTCCGCCCGCCGATCCCATGAAGACGTCGTGGCTGACGTTCACGTCGGGGAACTTGTGCTGCCAGGGCAGCAGCATGTCGTCCACCATGTGTGTGACGCTCGTGCCGATGTCCCGTTCGTTGTCCGGGTCGAAGAAGGGGACGTAGCCGTAGGCGGCCGGCATCTTCCAGCCGTGGACAGCCCGCAGCGGGCAGTCGCGCCGGGCCGCCTCTTCGAAGGCGAACGCGAGTACCCGGTCGCAGGCCTCGTGAATGTCGACCCCCACGACGACCTCGGCTGCGAACCCGGTGCCCGGGCCGTCCGGGTCGTCGGCGACGCGAACCAGCACGACCGGCGTGTCGGTCCCGACCACTGTGGACATCGCCACCGAGCCGACGATGAATCCGACCAGGCCGCCCAGGCCGCGCGATCCCAGAACCAGCAGCCCGGCGTCGGCGGCCTCGGCCGCGAGGGCGGCGGCCGGCCGTGCTGTCAGGCAGCGTGTCGTGATCTCCAGCTGCGGGTGGCGCCCGTGCAGCTCCTGAGCGGCTTCGGTCAGGGCCTGATCCGCCCAGCGATCTACGTCCTGGCGGCCCACGCCGGGGAACACCGGGTCCAGGGGCCAGTCAACGGCGTGCACGAGACGCAGGGGCACCTGCCTCAGGACGGCTTCCCGCGCGGCCCAGCGTGCTGCTGCCCGGCTCTCCTCGGAGCCGTCGACTCCGACGGTCACGTGGTTCCTCATGGCTCTGACTCCCTTCGTGCGGTCCGGCGCTCATCACCACGGCTTTGCGTGCCGGGCATGGTCCGCGTGGGTTGCCGTGTCGTCGGTGCGGGCGGTGACACGAGATGCCACCGCGACGACCCCGTCGAGCCGTTCGACGAGGCTGAGAAGTGCAGGGAGCTGACTGCGGCGCTCGACCTGGCCGTCCAGGGCGACGATGCCGTCCACCACGTGGACGTCGACGTCACCGGCCGGCACACCGAGCACGTCCGTGAGGACGTCGTCGGTGACACGCCGGCGTATCTCGGAGTCCGGGCGCAGGAACACGCGCAGCAGGTCCCTGCGGGTGACGATGCCGACGAGCCGGTCCTCCACGTCCACGACGGGGAGGCGTTCGATGCTCCGGCGGGTCATCAGCCGCGCGGCGTCAGCCGCTGTCTCTTCGGCATGGACGGTGACCGCGGGCGCGGACATGACCCCGCCCGCGGACGGCGGCCCAGCTGCCGTGCTGCTCTGCCCGGGGGGATGGGAGCCCGACACCGTGTGGGCGAGTAGGTCGGTCTGCGAGACGACGCCCACCACACGATCCTCGTCGTCCAGGACAGGGACTCCGGAGACGTCGTACTGGGCGAGGAGCTTCGCGACGTCCTTGAAGGCGGTACCCGGGGCCACGGAGACGACCTCGTCGGTCATCAGGTCCGCCACCTTGAGATGCTTCATGAGGCCCTCCTGCTCCGCCGTGTCACGCCAGGCTGATGTCCGGTGTGGGGTGTGCCCCCACCATCCACCGGTGACCGCTGGTGAGCGAGGGCCGAACGGCCCCGTTCAGGGGCCCGCAGGGGTCCGGGGTGCCGGGTCGCGACGTTGGGGACCTTTGGTCCCATCTGCGGCCCCGGGCGGCCCTCTTCCCAGAGCGTCGACGCTGCCAGCGTGAGGGGTGTCCCTCATCGGCTTCTCGGTTGGGAGGAATCGTGGAAAGTACGTTCCGCACCCCGGACACCAGCTCGGTCACGGTCGGCGTGGACGGCTCGGAATCGGCGCGCGTCGCCGCCCTGTGGGCGGCCAAGGAAGCCGTCCGCCGTGACCGTCCCCTGCACATCGTCTACGGCGCCGACACCGACGGCAGGGCCTTGTACCTGTCGGCGGAGACCATCGAACGGGTCCGCGTCAACGGACGGGCACTCCTGGACGATACGGCGAAGGCTGTGTCGGCCGAGTACCCCGGGCTGACCGTGACCACCGAATTCAGCCGCGCTGGCGCCGTAGACACCCTGCACCGGGCCGGCGGGCTCCACGGCACGGTCGTGGTGGGCAACCGCGGCCTGGGCGGTTTCAACTCCCTCATGCTCGGGTCGGTCGGGCTGGGCACCGCGGCCATCGCCATGACGCCCGTCATCGTCGTCCGCGGCATCGACGGGGCCGATGAGACCGGCACGGTCCTCGCGGCGATCCGCGATGAGCACGACCTCCTGATCGCCCGGTACGCCGCCAAGGAAGCCGAGCTGCACAAGGCCTCCTTGCGGCTGCTGCACGTGTGGAACGTGCTCCAGTCCGTCGGTGAGGTGGTCAGCATGCTCGACGGCGTGGACGAGATCGCAGGCGGGCACGCAGAGACCCTGCGGGCCGTCGCGGACGTGGTCCGCGGCGAGTTCCCCGACCTGGAGGTTCAGGCCGATGCGGAGAAGAGCATCTCCGTGGCCGGTGTCCTGGTCGAGGCGTCCCGGCACGCCGACCTGCTCGTCATGGGCGGGCGCCGGGTCCCAGGGCCCCTCGGACTCGCCCCCAACCTGGGCAAGGCCACGCACGGCATGCTGCACCACGCCCACTGCCCCGTCCTCCTCATTCCCCGGACCGGCAGCGACTTCGGGAGCCAGTCATGACCATCCACCCCGCAGGAAGCCATGACATCGTCGTGGGCATCGACCCGGTCAGGGACTGGCACCTTGCCCTGGCCTGGGCCGCCGACGAGGCACAACGGCGCCGGCTCCCGCTGCGCCTGGTGCTCGCGGTACCGCCCCAGCACGACACCCATCACGTCGATGGCACCCCCGGCCAGACGGCCCTGGGGCAGGCCGGCTCCGACAGGCTCGAACAGGCGTGCAACTGGGTGCGTGACCGCCACCCGGAAGTGAGCGTCACCGGCGATCTGCTCGGCGGCTTCCCCGTCCCGGTCCTGGGCGGCGCAGCGAGAGAAGCCCGCATGGTCGTCCTCGGCTCCCGGCACCTGAGCCGCACCGCCGAGTTCTTCAGTGCAGGCTCGCTCGTGGTCCCCATCACGGCTCAGGCCCATTGCCCGGTCGTCGTCGTGGGCGACGCCGAGCACATCAGCCAGCAGCCGCCCTACGTCGTCGCGGGTATCGACGGCAGCGCGTCCGCCACTGCCGCGCTGGCCTTCGCCTTCGACGAGGCCGACCTTCGGGGGGCAGCTCTGCGGGTCGCCTGCGTGTGGCAGCCGCCGCTCATCATGCTCGACGACGAGGAGGTGGCGCTGCAGGCCCAGCGCACCTTGCTTTCCGAAGCCACCGCCGGCCTGTCGGAGAAGTACCCGGACGTCCATGTGACGCATGAGGTCCTCACCGGCCACCCGGTCGAGGAACTGGCCCGCGCCGCCGAGCACGCGCTGGCCGTCGTCGTGGGCCGCCGCGGCCGCGGCGGATACACCGGCATGAGGATCGGATCCGTGGTCCACGGCCTGCTGCACCGTGCGCACTGCCCGGTGATCACCGTCCCCACCGGCTGACCCGCCATGACCAGCCGCGCGATCGACATGCCGTCCGTCGGCTCCTCGGAGCCGGCGGGGCTGACGCAGTCCGAGGCCGAAAGCCGACTCGCCCGGTACGGGCGCAACGAGGTGGCCCCGCCGCGGCCGACACCCCTGCACCGTCGGGTGCTGGCGCAGTTGCGCGATCCGCTGATCATGGTGCTGCTCGGTGCCGCCCTGCTGACCATCGCGATCGGTGACCACCCGGATGCCGTCGTCATCGGCCTGGTGGTCCTCTTCAACACGACCGTGGGAGTGGCCCAGGAGGTCCGGGCGGACCACGCGGTCGCCGCCCTCTCCGCGCTCTCGGCCCCGCACGCCCGAGTGCGGCGCGACGGTGCCGCCCACGAGGTGCCGGCAGCGCTGGTGGTGCCCGGTGACAGCCTGCTCCTGGGCGAGGGAGACATCGTCGCCGCGGATGCAGACCTCACCGAGGCGTCGGCGATCCTGCTGGACGAGTCCATGCTCACCGGCGAATCGGAACCCGTCGCCAGAACTGCCGGTGACACGGTCGGCGCCGGCACCGTCGTGGTGCGCGGTCGGGGTACCGCGACCGCCACGGCCACCGGATCCTCCAGTGCCCTCGGCCGGATCGCGGCGCTCCTTGGCGGGGAACACGAGCCGACCCCGCTCCAGCGCCGCCTCGCTTCCCTCGGCCGCGTTCTGGCTGCCGTCACCCTCGCCCTGTGCGTGCTGTTCTTCGCCCTGGGCCTCGTACGCGGCCTCGGCGTGAGCACGATGGCGGTCACCGCCATCAGCCTGGCCGTCGCCGCGGTACCCGAATCCCTGCCCGCCGTGGTCACCCTGGCCCTCGCCCTCGGGGCCCGCCGCATGGCGGCCCGGGGAGCCCTGGTACGACGCCTGCCGGCGGTCGAGACACTCGGCTCGGTGAGCGTGCTGGCCACGGACAAGACCGGCACCCTCACCGAGGGCCGCATGGTCGTCCAGCACGTGTGGACGCCGTCCGGAGCCGCCGATGTGTCCGGCAGCGGATACGAACCCCACGGAGCCCTGACCCGTTCCGGACGCTCCCTGACACCCGAGCAGCTCCGCCCGCTACAGGAGCTCCTCACCACGGCGGCACTGTGCAACGACGCAAGCCTGAAACCGCCCCAGAGCGGATCCGACATGTGGACGGCCGTGGGCGATCCCATGGAGGCCGCACTGCTGGCAGCCGCTGCCAAGGCCGGCTGCCCCGACCCTGCCGAGCTGCACCGGGACTGCCCCCGGATCGGAGAAGCCCCCTTTGACAGCCTGCGCAAACGGATGACCACCCTCCACCACCTGCCGGACGGCAACGTTCTGGTCTGCCTCAAAGGGGCGCCCGAGGCCGTCCTCGCTCCCACGGTGCTCGCCGAGCCGCCCGAGGTCCTGGACCAGGCCCGCCGACGGGCAGCAGAGCTGGCCTCGCACGGGTTCAGGGTCCTGGCTGTGGCAGGCACCGAACGGCTCCAGTGGAGTCCGCCCGCCACCGAGGCGGAACGCGGACTGGGCCTTCTCGGCCTGATCGCCATCAGCGATCCGCCGAAAGCGGCGGCAGCGGCCACCTTGGCAGCCTGCCGCGCCGCGGGCATCACCCCGGTCATGATCACCGGCGACCACCCCGCGACGGCCCACGCCATCGCCGTACGCATCGGCCTCGTAGAGGACGGGCCGGCCGATGCGGTGGTCACCGGCCCCGAGCTGGCCGCAGCACCGGACACCGACCTGACCGCGATCCGCGTCTTCGCCCGGACCGATCCACAGCAGAAGCTCGACATCGTCCACGCCTGGCGGGCCCGTGGCGCCGTGACCGCCATGACCGGGGACGGCGTCAACGACGGCCCCGCCCTACGCCAGGCCGACATCGGCGTCGCCATGGGCGCCCGCGGCACGGAGGTGGCCCGCCAGGCCGCCGACCTCGTCCTCACGGACGACGAGCTCTCCACCGTGGTCACGGCCGTCGAGGAAGGCCGCCGCGTCTACGACAACATCCGGCGCTTCCTCGTCTACGCCATGGCCGGCGGAGCCGCCGAGATCCTCGTGATGCTGGCAGGTCCCCTGCTCGGCCTGGCCCTGCCGCTGCGGGCGGGGCAGATCCTGTGGATCAACCTCCTCACCCACGGCCTGACCGGCGTGGCCATGGGCGCCGAGCCGGCCGCACCCGAGGCGATGCGGCGCCCGCCCCGGCCGCCGGGACAGCACATCCTGGCCGCCGGCGTGTGGCAACGCCTCCTCATCCTGGCCGCGGCCGTGACGGCGTTCAGCCTGATCGCCGGCATCGGCGCGCGTGGCATGGGCCTGCCCTGGCAGAGCGTGCTCTTCCTGTCTCTGCTCGGGGCCCAGCTGGGCGTGGCCCTGGGTCTGCGGGCCCGGCTGCTTACCACCCAGAACCTCTTCCTCCCCGCCTCCGTGGCGGTTTCCGGCCTCCTGGCGATGGCTGCCCTGCACGTTCCCGCGCTGCAGTCGCTGCTGGACACCCAGCCGGTCGGCTGGGCCGGCGCGGGGCTCGCCACGGCGGCAGCCCTCGCAGCATTCGTCACTGCCCGGATCCTGCGCAGCGCATTCCACAGAAAGGCATGACCATGAACGCCTATTCACCTGCCGACGGCCATGGGATCCACGCCATGGTGGGCGACCAGATCGTCGTCGGCGGCCCCACCATCGGAAAGCCCGGCCGTGACGGCGAAGTCATCGCCCTGCACCATGACGACGGAACCCCGCCGTACGACGTGCGCTGGTCCGACACCGGCCGCACCACCGTCTTCTTCCCCGGCCCGGACGCCCACGTCCGGCACCTGCACGACGACGGCACGCCACGGAACGAGGAGGGGCCGAACGATGCAACGGCCTCCCACTGAGTGGGAAGGCCGGGCCCTCCGGCCGGGGATACCGTGGAAGCGATGGCCATCTCGCCATCACTTCCGGCCGGAGGCGGGCATGAGCGCAGGGGAACAGCCCACCGGGAGCGGTGTTCCCCGACTGCGGCTCGATGAACTGCTGGACGAGCTCCAGGTACGGATCGACGAGGTCAGGGGCACGCGGGACCGGCTGAACGGCCTGCTCGAAGCCGTCATGTCCGTGGGCCGGGAACTGGACCTGCCGCAGGTCCTACAAGGCATCGTCGAGGCCGCCGTGGTGCTCGTGGACGCCGAATACGGGGCCCTCGGAGTCATCGGGAACGACAAGAAACTGGCCGAGTTCCTTCCCGTCGGCATCAGCGACAGCCTCCGCGCACGGATCGGAGACTTGCCCTCCGGCCACGGCATCCTCGGCGAACTGATCCGCCATCCCGAACCGCTGCGACTGTCGGAGCTGTCCGAGCACCCTGCCTCGTACGGGTTCCCGGACCACCACCCGCCGATGCACTCCTTCCTCGGTGTCCCGATCCGGGTCCGCGAGGACGTCTTCGGCAACCTCTACCTGACCGAGAAGCGCGGCGGAGCAGAATTCGACGCCGAGGACGAGGCGGTCCTGTCCACCCTCGCCGTCGCGGCCGGCATCGCCATCGAGAACGCCCGGCTCTTCGAGGAAGTCCGGCTGCGCGAGCGCTGGCTGGAGGCCAGCTCCGACATCACCAGCGCCCTGCTCTCCGGAGCGCCCGAGGAGGAAGTCCTCGAAGGCATGCTGGAACGGGCCAAGGACATCACCAGCGCCGACATGGGCGTCTTCTACCTGCTCGGCTCCGCCGGTGAACTGCGTGGCTCCCTCGCACTCGGGGAGGGAGCCGAGGCGCACCGCGGGATCGTCCTGCCCAGCACCCAGGGCACTCTCGCCGAGGCCGCCCTGGCCCGCAACGGCCTCATCACTGTTCCCGACGTGGCGACCGACGAGCGCGTCACCGTGCAACCCGAGCGGTGGAGCGGCTTCGGCCCGGCCGTGGCCGTCACCGTTGGCACCAAGGAAAAGCTGAGCGGCGTCCTGATGCTCGCCCGGCGGCACGGTCGTCCCGTCTTCGCCACCACGGAGGTAGCCGCGCTTCCGGGGTTCGCGGGCCAGGCCGCCCTCGCGTTGGAGCTCGCCGACCGGCGCCGCGACACCGAGCAGATGAGCCTGCTGGAGGACCACGACCGCATCGCCCGGGACCTGCACGACCTGGCCATCCAGCGCCTCTTCGCCACCGGCATGACCCTCCAGAGCGCCCAGCGCTTCGTCGACCACCCCCAGGCGTCCGAGCGCCTCGCGCGTGCCGTGGACGACCTCGACGCCACCATCAAGATCATCCGATCGACCATCTTCGGACTCCGCGACCACGAAGCCCCCGGTCAGGTGTCCAAACTGCGCTCCCGCCTGGTCCAGGCCATGGACGAGGCCGCTGCAGCCCTCGGCTTCGCCCCGGCCCTCAGGATGGAGGGGCTGATCGACACCGAGGTACCGTCGGCCGTCGCGGACGAGGCCCTCGCCGTGGTGGGGGAAGCCCTCGCCAACGTCGCCCGCCATGCCGAGGCCACGCGCGTCGAGGTCTCGATCGTTGCGGCCGACGGGATCCTGACCCTCACCGTGACGGACAACGGCGTCGGCCTGCCCGCGGGCGGTCGGCGCAGCGGACTGCGGAACCTGGCCGAGCGTGCCGAAAGGCTGAGCGGCCGGATGGACGTCGCAGCGCGGGGCGACGGTGCGCCGGGCACCCGCCTGGAGTGGCAGGTACCCCTGGTCCCGCCGCCCTCGCGGTGACCGTCGCCGGCGTCCCTAATGCTTCGCAGTCCCGGCGTCGTGCCCGTGCACCTGGGCGGCGATCACGGCCGCCTGGACCCGCCGCTCCACGCCGAGCTTTCCCAGCAGCCGTGAGATGTGGTTCTTGACGGTCTTTTCGGACAGGTAGAGCCGCTTCGCGATCTGCCGGTTGGTGAGGCCCTCGCCGATGAGGTCCAGCACTGCCCGCTCGCGTTCTGACAGAGCTGCCAGGCGGGCGTCTTCCGGTTCCCTGGGGCTCTCGGGGTCCCGCAGGGAGTGCATCAGGCGGGCGGTGGTGGCCGGGTCCAGCATGGACTGCCCGGTGGCCACCGTCCGTACGGCGGAGACCAGGTCGGAGCCCTTGATCTGCTTCAGCACGTACCCGGCGGCGCCCGCCATGATCGCGTCCAGCAGCGCGTCCTCGTCATCGAAGGACGTCAGCATGAGGCAGGCCAGGCCGGACATGCGAGAGCGCAGCTCGCGGCAGACGGTGATGCCGTCGCCGTCGGGAAGCCGCACGTCGAGCACGGCCACGTCCGGGCGCAGCGCCGGCCCGCGGGCAAGCGCCTGCTCGGCCGTGCCCGCCTCGCCCACGACGCTGATGTCCGGTTCGGCGTCCAGGAGGTCTCGCAGCCCGCGCCGGACCACTTCGTGGTCGTCGAGGAGGAACACCTTGATCGGCGCCTCGGCGGATTCCTTCGGATCATCGGACATGATCGCCCCTGGCTCGACCCCATGATGCTTTTCATCCGAATTGTCTCAGGAAGGTGCGCACCGCACCCCGTGGCCGTGCGAAGGCACTAGGCAGCGACGGCGCCGTTCAGCTCCATCCGGACGTCCACCACACCCTCGACCGCGCGGATCGCCCGGGCGAGCAGGGGGACCAGGGCCCGGTCCCGCAGCGGGCCGCGCAGAGTGACGACGCCGTCCTGTACGGCGAAGTCCACGTGCACGCCGGGTATCAGCCCGGTGAGTACGCTCTGGCGGATCTCCTCATCGAGCTCCTCGTCGGGCCGAAGGAACACCTTCAGGAGGTCGCTGCGGCTGACCACGCCCTCCAGCATGCCGAGCGCGTTCACCACGGGCAGGCGCTTGACGTGCTTGTGCGCCATGATCCGCGCGGCTTCGGCGACGGGCGCGTCGGGAGGCACGGTGATCGCCGGGCTCGACATGAGCTCCTCGGCCAGCACCGCGCCGGCCTTCGACGCTTCCTCCAGCTGATCGGGCAGGGTGGGGTCCGTACGCCGGAACTCCTCCTTCGGCAGCAGGTCCGCCTCGGAGACCACGCCGACGACGCGCCCCCCGCCTTCCAGGACGGGGACCGCGCTCACCTTCCACTGGTGCATCAGCTCGACGATCTCCTTGTACGACGCCTCGCGGCCGATGGCGACGGCCGTGTGCGTCATGACGTCACTGACGGTGTAGCGGGACGCGGGCATGACCGGCTCCTTCGCCGTGGGGACGATCAGAGGAAGCTGCCGCTGCCGTAGGGCGCGTACAGGTCGAGAAGGCGCACGCGGGCGGCCTGCAGCCGGTTGGCGAGGACCTGCCCGACCCAGCGGCCCAGGGCAGAGCCGAAAGCGGAGTCGGCGTCCATCAGCGTCCGTACGCGCTCCGCGTCGAACTCGTACGCGCGGACGGGCGTCATCGCTTCGGCGCCCAGACGCCAGCAGTACGGCTTGAAGAGCCACGAGCAGCCGACCAGCTGGCCGGCGCCGAGGCTCTCGATGACGGCGGCGCGCCGCCCGGGCACATGAACGTCCAAGGTCACGGTGCCGGACAGGACGATCCAGAACCGGTCGGCGTGGCCACCTTCGCGAAAGAGATGGGTCCCTTCGTCGAAGTTGACCTCTTGGGCCAGTTCCATCAGACGGGAACGGCAGTCGGCGGGCAGCGCCTCGGAGATACGGGTGGGTGAAGGGGTACTCATGGACGGCCTCCTGTTCGAGTCCGTCTCCAGTCTTGGCGTTCCGTCCGTTCCGGGCATGGGCCCTGTGGTCCCGTCCAAGGGCCGATCGGCCCATGTCCGAGATCGGCGCACGCGGACATGCTGGCAGCAGATGGCCCGTTCACGGCCTCCGACCCTGTCCGAGCGTCAGGCGTGTGACGTACGGGAACGGTCATGGCATGGAGACCGGAGGCATTCGCCTCCCTCGCCACGCCGACCGTCCGGGTCGCGGCCTGCCCGCTCGACGAAGGACGTCCATGATGAAAAGCCACCCGGCAGGTGTGACCGTCAGTTCGCCTGCCGCCAGTGTGCCGGGACGGCTGATGGAAGAGCTCAGCGCTGACGAGGCGCTGCGGCTACTCGGCACCGCCGAATTGGGCCGGATCGTCTTCACCCGTCACGCACTGCCCGCCGTGCGCCCGGTCAACCACGTTCTCGATGCCGGCGACATCATCATCCGCGTCCAGGACGGATCGACGCTGGCGGCGCTGCTCGCGGCCCAGGACGGCGCAGGCGTGGTCGTCGCCTACGAGGCCGACGACATCGACACCGGTGAACACCTGGGATGGAGCGTGGTCGCCACCGGCTACGCCACCGCTGTCACCGACCCCGACGAGATCGAGCGGTACGTGCGCCTCCTGCGGCCCTGGGCCGCGGGCAGCGCATCCTGCGCGATCCGGATCAGACCCGACCTGGTCACCGGCTTCCGCTTGCGCGAGGGTGGTCCTTAGCGGCGCCCGTTCGCGCGCTTCACCTCCACGCGGCCCTCGGCACGTAACGATGGTGCGGCACACGCCCGCAGGAGTTCCGGAGGTGCCATGCCGAAGCGCGGATGGACCGTGGTGGTCCCGCCTGCTCTCCACGGCTACCGCGCCGCCTGGCTCCGGGGTGACGTGCCGGCCGGCATCACGGTCGCCGCCTATCTCGTGCCGCAAGTCATGGCCTACGCCGGCGTTGCCGGCCTGCCACCGGTCGTCGGCCTGTGGGCCGCCCTCCCGGCCATGGTCCTCTACGCCTTCAGCGGGTCCTCCCGCCTGCTGTCCGTAGGCCCTGAATCGACCACCGCCCTCATGACTGCCGTGGCCGTGGGCCCGCTGGCGGCCGGCGACCCCGCGCGGTACGCGGCGCTCTCGGCGGCCCTGGCCGTCGTGGCTGGTCTGTTGTGCCTCGCCGCGTGGGCCGTCAGGCTGGGCTTCCTCGCGGATCTCCTCTCCAGGCCGGTCCTCGTCGGCTACCTCGCCGGTGTCGCCCTGATCATGATTGTGGACCAGCTTCCCCGCCTGACCGGGGCCAGGGGAAGCGGATCGGGCTTCTTCCCCCAGCTGTTCTCCTTCCTCCATCATCTCGGTGACGTGCACTGGCCCACGGCCGTGCTCGCCGCCGGATGCCTCGCCCTTCTGTTCCTCCTGCCCCTGCTGTGGCGCCCGCTGCCCGGACCGCTCGTCGTCCTGGCGCTCGCCACCGCCGTGGTGGGGGGCTTCGCCCTCGACGACAACCACGGCATCAACGTCATCGGAGCCGTCCCGACCGGCCTGCCGGGCTTCGCCCTGCCCGATCCGTCGGACTACGCCGGCCTGGTCCTGCCGGCCGTAGGAGTTCTCCTCGTCGGATACTCGGATGTCGTCCTCACCGCGCGCGCCTTCGCCCGCCACGACGATCCGCAGCCCTTGGCAGCAAACCGCGAGCTGCTGGCGCTCGGCGTGTCCAGCATCGGTGCCGGTGTCCTGCACGGTTTTCCCGTCAGCAGCAGCGCCAGCCGTACCGCCCTCGCCGACTCCGCCGGCGCCCGCACCCAGGCGTACTCCATCGTCGGTGCCGTCTGTGTGGCCGCCGTCCTGCTCTTCCTGGGCCCGCTGCTGGCCCACACCCCCTCCGCCGCCCTCGGCGCGATCGTCGTCTACGCCGCCGTACGCCTGATCGAGGTGGGCGAGTTCCGCAGGCTGGCAGCCTTCCGTCGCCGCGAGTTCCTGCTCGCCCTCGGCTGCGGTCTCGGGGTCCTCGCCCTCGGCATCCTGTACGGCGTGCTCCTCGCCGTGGCACTGTCCGTCGCCGAACTGCTCACGAGGGTCGCCCGTCCGCACGACGCCGTCGAGGGCATGGTGCCCGGGCTGGCCGGCATGCACGACATCGACGACTACCCGACCGCGCGCACCATTCCCGGTCTCCTCATCTACCGCTACGACTCCCCGTTGTTCTTCGCCAACGCCGAGGACTTCCGCCGCCGGGCGCTGGCCTCGGTCGCGGCCAAGGCGGAACCGGTGCACTGGTTCGTCCTTAACACCGAGGCCAACGTCGAGGTCGACATCACCGCCCTCGACGCCGTCGAAGCCCTCCGCGCCGAACTCGCCCGACAGGACATCGTGTTCGCCCTCGCCCGCGTCAAGCAGGACCTGCGCCACCCCCTCGACGCCTACGGCCTGACAGCGAAGATCGGCCCGGAGCGCATCTTCCCCACGCTCCCGACGGCCGTTGCCGCCTACCAGGACTGGCAACGCGCCACAGGCCGCGATCCAACCCTCTGAGCGGGCCCCTGACCGGGTAGTCGGTGCCGCCGGCAGCTCCGTCGTCGCGCTGATCAAGTCCACCGAGCCGTGTTTTTCGGGTAGGCCGGGCCGCGCCGACCGCAGGCGGCTCCCGCGCGGTTCACGGCAGATGCGAGGTGAGTTCATGTCCACCACCGCGAGGTCGCCGGCCCCACCACGGGCGGCACGACCACGGCCGGCTTCACCAAGGCCGGCTCGGGCGGAACCCACCTCAACGGCAGCTTCCCCGGTGCCGCCGACGGCACCCCGTCCGCAGCGGCAGCTCGGCCCCCACGCACTGGACGGCCGAGATCCACGCCGGCGGATCGCTCTCACCGAACACCTTCTCCGAGGTCCGGGCCCTCTGCCTGGCCATGCACAACGAGCACGGCAGCCGGTAGCCCCGGCTCAGACCAGCTCGGGCTCCGGTGCGCGCCGCTGGGCGGGCACGCGGGCCGGCCCGGGCTGCCGGTCCCACTGCCTGGTGGTCCGTACGTAGGCGTAGACGACCGAGGCCGTCGCCAGGAGGACCAGGGGCCCGAACACCCACGGGTGACCGGCCATCTCCGTCGACAGGTAGCGGTACGACACCAGCATCGCGGTGAAGACCGCGGCGCCGTGGCCGACGAGCAGGGTCGCCCGCCGGTCCCAGCCCCGGGCGAGCGCCCGCAGCGCCGCCTCGATCGTGAGGGTGAACACCACGCCGGAGACGATGTCCGCCCCGTAGTGGTAGCCGAAGCCGAGGGTCGCGCCGAGGGTGGCGACGAGCCAGAACGCGCCGAGGAAGCGCAGGGGCCAGGGGCCCTTGCGGGAGTGGATGAAGATCGCGGTGGCCCAGGCCGTGTGCAGGCTGGGCATGCAGTTGCGCGGGGTGAACTCGTCGAACGGCATCGGCTGCGGGATGCCGAGGGGCGGGGCGGTGTGCGGCCACAGGTCGGCCAGCGCCCACTGCCCGCCGTCGGCGCCGTAGGCGAGGATCGGGCCCACCACCGGGAAGACCATGTAGATGCCCGGTCCGAGCAGGCCGACGACCAGGAAGGTGCGCACCAGGTGGTGGGCCGGGAAGCGGCGCTCGGACGCCACGTTGCGCAGCTGGTACAGGGCGACGAGTACCGCGCCCACCGCGAGCTGGATGTAGACCCATTCGAGGACGTGGTGGCCGATCGGGCCGGTGGCCTCCACGATCCGGCCGGCCACCCACGAGGGGTTGCCGAGCGCGCGGTCGGCGGCCGCCACGTACTGGTCGAGCACCATCGGACGGGTCTTCGACGTGATCAGCAGCCAGGTGTAGCCGGTCTTGCGGCCGGCGACCAGCAGCAGGGCCAGGCCGACGCCCTTCAGCAGCAGGGCGCGCTCCGCTCCCTTGCGGCGCACGACGGCGAAGACGGCACAGCCCAGCGTCACCCACAGGGCGCCGCTGCCGAACATGTTCTCGGCGCCGGCCGCCGACCGTACGAGCCAGAGGAGCAGGTCGATGCCGATCGCGGCACCGAGTGCGATGAACCGCTGCCGCCAGGTGAGCACGACCATCATCAGCGCCATGCTCGCGTACAGCACCGTCCCCGACCGGGGGGCGAAGACGACCTCTCGCGCCTGGCTGACGATCGGGCCCGCCACGCCGTAGTGGCGCGCGGCGATCTCCAGGGCGACGAGGAACCCGAGGCCCGTCACGCCCACCGCGGCCCACAGGAGGACGAGTGGCCGGCTCCGGTTCCCGGACGCGGTGGCGCTGCTCGTGCGCGTGAGCGCTCGTGGTTCCTCAGATATCAATTCTCAGCCGATGTTCATATTTCAACCGGTCACTGTTGGCTCGAACATGTTAGCTGAGGGGGTCGCGCCGGCCGGAAGGACGAGCGAATACCTCCCCGTCAGCCCAGGCAGTCGGCCACCAGGCGGCGCGCGTACGCCCCGTCCAGGGCGCCCGGCCGGAAGAGGACGCGGTACGGCGGCGTGCACCGCCCGCTGGACTCGGGCACTGCGCCCGCCGGGGCGCACCATGGGTCTGAGCATGATCGTCACCTAGTGCGAAGCCGGGGCGCGGGGTCCTCAGGCCGCTGGTGCGAGGCCTCGCGGGGGTTCGGCGCGTTCGTAGGCGTGCCCGGTGCGCAGGAGCACCGCCTCGCCCAGCGGCCGCCCCATGAGCTGCATGCCGATCGGCAGCCCGGCCCGGTCGTGGCCGACCGGCACGGTAGCGACGGCACCCCGGTGATGTTCGCCGGTGACGACAGGCGCACGTAGGCGTCGGAGACGGTCTCCACCGTGTCGTCGGCCCAGGTGACGGAGGTCTGGGCCGCCCGTACGGCGGTCATCGGCACGGTGGGGGCGGCGATCGCGTCGACGGTGTCCAGCAGGTCCAGCCACGCCCGCCGCATCAGGGTGCGGGCCCGCTGGGCCCGCAGGTGGTCGCCCGCGGACAGGAGCTCGCCGGCCTCCAGGAGGACGCGCACGTCCGGCCCGTAGAGCTCGGGCGAGGTCCGCAGGGTCCGCTCGTGGTAGGCGGTCGCCTCGGGCACCATCAGGCCCCAGTGGGTCGCCTGGACGTAGCGGGCCATCGGGATCTCGACGTCGACGAGCTCCGCGCCCAGGGACTCCAGGCGGTCGACGGCCCGCCGGACCGCGGATTCGACCTCGGGGTCGACGTGGTCGAAGTAGTGGTTGACCGGCACGCCGACGCGCAGTCCGGCGAGGCCTTCGGCCGGTCCCGGGCGGTAGTCGGTGGCGGGCACGGACAGGCTCGCGGGGTCGCGGCGGTCGTACCCGGCGAGGGCCGTCAGCACGTGCGCCGCGTCCTCCACGGTCCGGGTGAGGGGGCCCACGTGGTCCAGCGACCAGGACAGGGCCGTCACTCCGTGCCGGGGGACCAGGCCGTAGGTGGGTTTGAGGCCGACCACCCCGTTCAGGGCCGCCGGCACCCGGATCGACCCGCCCGTGTCCGTTCCCAGTGCGAACGTCGCCGCTCCGGCCGCCACGGCCACGGCCGAGCCGCCGCTGGACCCGCCCGCGATCCGCTCCGCGTCCCAGGCGTTCCTCGTCCGGGGCGTGGTCAGGCCGTAGGCGAACTCGTGGGTGCGCGTCTGGCCCACCAGCACCGCGCCCGCAGCGCCCAGCCGGGCGGAGACCGTGCTGTCGGCCTCCGCCCGGTGGCCGTCGCGTACCCGCGAGCCGGCGGTGGTCGGGGATGCGGAGTCCGGGCCCGCCGGCCCGCCGGTTCCGTGCCGAGCCGGAGGGGTCTCGTGCAGCCGCGCCCCCTGGAGGCGCACCATGCCGTCGAGGCCGACGAGGACCTCGGCAGGTGGCGGGCCGCCGTGCCCGGCCGGGTCGAGTCCAGCGGACCGGCCCCGACGGGCAGGCCTGACCCCCGCTTTGGGCCCGCCGCAGCCACCGCGGGGTGGTCTGTGCCGCTATGCCCGTAATCCGGCCCGCTGCGCAAAGGTGAAACGCACGGTTATGAAGCCTCGCGGAGCCGCTGGAGGCCGAAAAGCCACCCCTCCGTGGGACAGGATTCAGGTGCAGGAGCTGACGCCCTCCCAGCCGCAGAACCCCGACTGACCAGGGGTTTCGGCTCAATTCCCCCTACCCGCAGCGGGCTTCGCGCTGCCCTGGCGCGGGTGGGGAGAAGGGGACGGGCGGGCCCGAATCCGACCTTCCAGGAGACCCGACGTGTCCACCACCGCACCCGAAGCCTTCCTCGCCGACACCCACACCGGCCTTCCGATCCCCGCGGACCCGGTGTTCGCCTCCGCCGACGACGAGCGCCGCCACCGCAAGCAGCGACTGGCCGCCGCCATGCGGCTGTTCGGCAAGGCGGGCTACGCCGAGGGGATCTCCGGCCACATCTCGGTCCGCGACCCCGAGGACCTGGACACCTTCTGGGTCAACCCGTTCGGCGTCTCCTTCAACCGCGTCCGCGTCGCCGACCTGATCCGCGTCGACGCCGCCGGCCGCGTCGTCGACGGCACCGGCAAGGTCAACCCGAGCGCCTTCACCATCCACTCCAAGATCCACGAGCGCCCCGAGGCCAACGCCATCGCGCACGGCCACACCGTCCACGCCCGCGCCCTCGGCGCCCTGGAACGGCTCCTGGAGCCCTACGACCAGGAATCCGCCGCCTTCTACCAGGACCAGGTGCTCTACGGGGACTACGACGGGCCGGCCATCAAGATCGAGCACGGCCAGGACATCGCCGACCGCCTCGGCGCCAAGCGCGCCATGCTGCTGCGCCACCACGGCCTGATCACCGTGGGCGGCTCCCTGGAGGAGGCCGTCCACTGGTTCTTCACCTACGAGAGCTGCGCCCAGGTCCAGCTGCTGGCCCTCTCCGCCGGGCGGCCCGTCCCGATGTCCCACGAGCAGGCCCTGCTGGCCCGCGACGGCTTCGGCGACGAACAGCTCGGCCGCTACAGCTTCCAGATCATGTGGGACGAGATCACGGCCGAACAGCCGGACCTGCTCGACGAGTAGGGCCGCCGCGCCCCCATGCCCCCGGCCGCACCGGATCCCAGGAAGCAATCATGAGCTCAACCGCCTCACCGCGCGCGGAAGCGCGCACCATCCTCGTCATCGTCGCGATCGTGCAGTTCGTGATCGGCGGCTGGTTCTCCTGGTCGGCGTCCCACGCCGCGCCGCGGGACCTGCCCGTCCTCGTCGTCTCCGCCCCCGGCGCCCCCCGGAGCGCCGAACAGCTCGCCGACCGGCTGCGCGAGGCCGCCCCCGGCGCCTACGCGATCGAGACCGCCGCCGGCGTGGAGGAGGCCGACGCCGCCCTGCGCGACCGCAAGGCGTACGGGGCCCTCCTGCCCACCGCCGGCGGACTCGAACTGCGCCTGGCCTCCGCCGCCTCGCCCACCGTCGCCCAGACGCTGACCGGGCAGGCGCAGGAACTCGCCGGCGGGCCGGTGCTCGTCACCGACGTGGTGCCCGCCGACGCCGACGACCCGCACGGCGCGGGCCTGTCCATGGGCTTCCTGCCCCTGCTGATCACCGCCGTGATCGCCGCCCTGCTCTTCGTCCTCAAGGTGCGCGCCGCCGGCGCCAGGTTCCTCGGCGTCATCGGATTCGCCGTCGCCTCCGGACTCCTCAGCTCCCTGATGCTGACGCACCTCAGCGGGGTGGCACCCGGCAACTACTTCGTCAACGCCGGGATCGTGGCCCTGCTGGAGCTGGCCATGGTCTCCGTGATCACCGGGCTCGGCTCGCTGATCGGCCCGCCCGGCATAGCCGTCGGCGCCGTCCTGATGTTCGTCGTCGGCAACCCCCTCTCCGGACTGGCCTCGGCCCCCGAGATGCTGCCCCAGCCGCTGGGCGCCATCGGCCAGTTCCTCCCGGCCGGCGCCGCCGCGACCCTGCTGCGCACGTCCGGCCCCTTCGACGGCGCCGGCGCGGCCGGCCCGGTCCTGGTGCTCGTCGTCTGGGCGCTGATCGGCCTCGGCCTGCTCTACGCGAGCTCCCGCCGCCGTCCCGCCCCCGCCCCCACGGCCGCCGCCGAGCCGCAGCCCGCCGCCGCGAACTGACGGGGCCGGCCCCTCCCGCCGACTCCTCCTCACGAAAGGCCGACCATGACCATCGACACGAACGACCGCCCGCCGACGCGCATCGGCCTGGTCGGCGGAGGGGCCGCGGCCGTCTGCCTGCTGGACCGGCTCTCCCGCACCCAGGGCCGCGGCCGGGGCTCGATCACCGTCTTCGAGCCCTCCGGCAACCTGTGGCGCGGCCGCGCCTACCAGCACGACGCCGACGCCGTCCTCGCCAACATCATCCCGGCGGAGATGAGCGCCCGCACCGGAGCCCCCGACGACTTCCTCGACTGGCTGCGCGCCTCCGGACTCCCCTACGGACAGGGCGACTACGCCGCCGACGGCTACTTCCCGCCCCGCTGGGTGTTCGGCAGCTACCTGGAGCGCACCGCCGAGAACGCCGTCGGCGAACTCTCCCTCGGCGGCTGGCCCGTCGACGTCGTCCGCGACGCGGTCGTCGCCGCCCGAGAGGCGGGGGACGAGGTGGTGCTGACCACCCGCGACGGCCGTACGCACACCTTCGACTACGTGATCTGCGCGGTCGGCGCCGGCCGGCCCGCGGACCACTACGAACTCACCGGTCTCGCGGGCTACTTCGGCGACCCCTACCCGCTGCGCGACACGGTCGCCTCGATCCCCGAGGACGCGGACGTCACCGTCCTCGGCACCGGGCTCGCGGCGGTGGACACCGTCGTCTCACTCGCCGCCCGCGGCCACCGCGGCCGGATCACCATGGCCTCCCGCAACGGCGCCCTCCCGGCCGTCCGGCAGCGGCCCGTCTTCCCCGAGATCAGGCACTTCACCCCCGCCGCCCTGCACGCCCGCGCCGCCGCGGGCCACGACGGCCGGCTCGCGCTGGACGACGTACTGGAGCTGCTGGAGCGGGAGTTGGCCGAACACGGCGCCGACCCCTCGGCGGTGGTCGCCGAACTGACCTCCCTCGGCGGCGAATCCCCCCTGGAGCGGCTGCGCCGCCAGTACGACCGCATCGACGAGGCCGACACCGGCATGCGCGTCATGCAGCACGCCGTCCCCGAGAGCGGCCCCGACGCCTGGACCCTGATGCGCGCCGCCGACCAGGACTTCATCCGGGACCACCACTACCGGGCCGTGATGAGCCTGTGCTGCCCGATGCCCCCGGCCAACGCCCGCAAGCTGCTGGAGCTGCACGAAGCGGGCGGCCTGCGCGTCCTGCGCGGCCTGTGGAACGTCAAGCCCCTGGCCGGCTCCGGGTTCCACGTCGCCGCCGACGGCGGGGAGTACGAGAGCGACGTCGTCGTCAACGCCGTCAGCGCGCCCTCCCACCGGGTCCCCGCCCAGGCCCGCCCGTTCGTCGACTCCCTCGTCGAGGACGGCATCGGCGAGTACCACCCCTACGGCGGCCTGCACATCGAACCCTCCACCAGCCGGGCCGTGGGCGGGGGCCGGGCCCACCGCCGGATGCACGCGATCGGCGACATGGGCGCCGGGACGCTCTTCTTCACCTCCGGCATGCCCTCCGTCCTCGAACGGGCCGACGACATAGTCCGGGCGGTCGTCCAGGACATCACCGCCCCGGCCACCGCACCCCAGGAGCAGCCCGCATGAACACGATCACCCGCAGGGACATGATGAGGGCCGCCCTGACCACGGCCGTCGTCGTCGGCACCAGCGCCGCCGTCGCGCCGATCGTCCTGGCCGACCCCGCGGCCCCCGACGCCCCCGCCGGTACCGGCACCGCCGCCGGGCAGGCCGCGCTCCCCGGCGGCTTCGACGAGGTCTACCGGGGCCGGCGCATCCAGGGCGGACCCGTGGCCGTGCGCTACGCCTCCGCCCGGGGCGCCTCCGCCCCGGCCTCCGGGCCCGGCATCGAGATCAGCATCGACGGCCGCCCCCTGCACGTCATGCGCCGCGCCGACGGCAGCTACCTGAGCCTGGTCAACCACTACCAGTCCTTCCCCACGCCGCTGGAGGTGGCACGGGCGGCCGTCGACGAGATCGGCACCGCCCAGCTCTCGACGGCCCGGCTGCACCACCACTGACGTCCGACAGGGCTTCGACAACGCTCAGACAAGGCGAGGAACAAGCACACGTGTACACGCGCAAGAACCAGAAGGACCTGGACGCCGGCGAGCGCGCCAGGTTCGTGACGGCCCTCCTGGAGGTCAAACGACGCGGCGTCTACGACGAGTTCGTCCGGCTGCACGGCCAGTACTTCGTCTCCGACGGCGAGGGCGGGCAGCGGGTGGGGCACATGTCCCCCTCCTTCTTCCCCTGGCACCGCCAGTACCTGCTGGAGTTCGAACGCGCCCTCCAGCAGGTCGACCCGAAGGTGACCCTGCCCTACTGGGACTGGACCACCGACCAGTCGCCCACCGCCGGCCCGTGGACCGACGACTTCCTCGGCGGCAACGGCCGCCCCGGCGACCACCGGGTCATGACCGGCCCGTTCGCCTTCGACCGGGGCGACTGGCCGGTGAACGTCGGCGTGACCGAGGAGAAGTACCTCATGCGCGACTTCGGCCGCCCCGCCGACCCGGTCGCCCTCCCCACGCCCGCCGAACTGGCCTGGGCGATCGACGACCCGGTGTACGACTCCGCCCCCTGGGACTCCACCTCCACCACCGCGGGCTTCCGCAACAAGGTCGAGGGCTGGACCGTCGGGGAGAAGGAGGGCTGGCACAACCACAACCGGGTCCACCTGTGGGTCGGCGGCCAGATGACCGGCGGGACCTCACCCAACGACCCGGTCTTCTGGCTCCACCACACCTTCATCGACCTCATCTGGGCCCGCTGGCAGCGCAAGCACCCCGGCTCGGTCTACGAGCCGCGCCGGCCCCTGCCCGCCTCCGACCCCCAGCACGGCCGCGTCATCAGCCTCGACGAGCCGATGTCCCCGTGGCAGGTGCGGCCCTCGGAGCTGCTCGACCACACCCGCTTCTACCAGTACGCGCAGTGACGCGCCCCGCGCGCCCGCTGCCCACACCCCGTCACCACCACAGAGAAGGAACCGCCATGCGCCTGCGCACCACCGTCCCGGCCCTCGCCGCCGCAGCCCTGATCGCCCTCGCCGCCGCCCCCTCCGCCCAGGCGGCGGCCCCGGCCGCCCCGGCCGCCACCTCCGCGGCCGCCCCCGCCCCCTCCTCCGTCCCCGCCTTCGCGGGCCACACGTACGTCCTCACGCTCGACAACGGCGCCGTCCTGCGCAACTCCTACTCCGCCGACGGCACCACCCTCGACTGGACCGCCCTGGAAGGCCCGATGGCCGGCCGCAGCGGCCAGGAGCGGCTCTCCGTCCGCGAGGTGGGCGAGGGCCTCTACTTCGTCAACTGGGTCGAGGCCTCCGGCATGACCGTCAGCCACGTCATGGACCTCGGCCACGGCACCGTCAGCGTCTACTGGACGTACGGCACCCCCGACGGCGGCCGCGCCGGCGAACTGCACACCGCGACGCTCCAGCGCGTCTCTTCTTGACCTGCACGGTGACGCGGGGCCGGCGCCACGGACGCCGGCCCCGCCCACCTCTGTCCACGGGGGGAACCGCCCATGCCCGCTCCACTCACCCAGACACCACGACCGCCCGCGGCGCCCGCCGCGCCCGCCCCGGCCGACGGGGAACTCGCCGGCGCCCTGCGCCCCCGGCACCTGACCATGCTGGCCCTCGGCGGGGTCATCGGAGCCGGGCTGTTCGTCGGCTCCGGGACCGGCCTGCGGATCGCGGGCCCGGCCATCATCCTGTCGTACGCACTCGCCGCCGCCCTGGCCCTGCTGGTCATGCGGATGCTCGGGGAGATGGCCGCCGCCATGCCGGCCAGCGGCTCGTTCTCCGTCTACGCCGACAAGGCCCTCGGCCGCTGGGCCGGCTTCACCGCGGGCTGGCTGTACTGGGCGGTGACCGTCATCGCGGTCGCCATCGAGCTGATCGCCGCCGCGACGATCCTGCACCAGTGGATGCCGGCCGTACCGCAGTGGGCGATCGCCCTCGTGGCGCTGGCCGTCTTCACCCAGTCCAACATGCTCTCGGTCTCCTCGTTCGGGGAGGCCGAGTTCTGGTTCGCGGGCATCAAGGTCGCCGCCATCATCGCCTTCCTCGCCCTCGGCGTCGCCGCCCTGTGCGGGGCCGTGCCCGGGGTCGAGCCGCCCGGCCTGGACAACCTGACCGGCCGCGGCGGCTTCCTCCCGCAAGGCTGGGACAGCGTCGTCGCCGGCCTGCTGACGGTGGTCTTCGCCTTCGGCGGCATGGAGGTCGTCACCATGGCCGCCGCCGAGTCCGGCGACCCCGCCCGCTCCGTCACCAAGGCGGTGAGCAGCGCGATCTGGCGGATCAGCCTCTTCTACCTCGGCTCCATGGCCGTGATCGTCACCTTGCTGCCCTGGGACGCGGCCACGCCCGGCCGCAGCCCCTACGTGGCCGTGCTCGACCGGCTGGGAATCCCGGGCGCCGGGCGGCTGATCGAGGTCGTCGTGCTCATCGCCCTGCTGTCCGCGATGAACGCCAACCTGTACGGCGCCTCCCGCATGGCCCACTCGCTCGCCGCGCGCGGCGACGCCCCCGCGCTCCTGCTGCGCACCTCCGCCCGGGGGGCGCCGCGGCTCGCGGTCGCGGCGTCGGCGGCCTTCGGCTTCGTCGCGATCGCCCTCGACCACCGCTGGCCGGAGCGGATCCTGCCGTTCCTGGCGAAGGCCATGGGCGGCTCGATGCTGTACATGTGGCTGACCGTCGCGGCCGCCCATCTGGTGCTGCGCCGCCGGCTGGAGCGGGAGTCCCCGCACCTGCTGGTGGTGCGGATGCGCGGTTTCCCGTACCTGTCCTGGCTGGCTGCGGCGGGGATCGCGGCCGTGCTGGTGCTGATGGCCTTCGACCCGGAGGCGCGCGGCCAGTTGGGCTGGTCGACGCTGCTGGTCCTGGTGCTGCTGGCGGCCGCCGGGGTACGGGCGCTGCGCGCCCGCCGGAGCCCGGGCTGATGCGCGGCCGGCCCGGCCGGGGAGGTTCCCGGCCGGGCTCTCAGGTGCTCGTAGGGGCGGTGGTCAGGCCGACAGGGGGCCGCAGTCCGTCTCGGTGTGCTCGTCCATGGGCAGCAGTCCGCTGGTGGCGATGAGGTAGCCGAGCTGGGCCCGGCTGCGGCTCTGCAGGGTGGCGGCGATCCTGCTGACGTGGGCGGCCACGGTCCGCCGGCTGGTGCCGAGCCGGCGGGCGATGGCCTCGTCCGTGTAGCCGGCCACCAGAAGGCGCATCACGGCCCGCTGGATCTCGTCGGCGATGTCGGGCTCCACCGTGCGGGAGGCGCCGGGGTCGATGGTCGACCCCCGCTCCCATGCCTCCTCGAAGACCTGCACGAGGAAGGAGACGATGGAGGGCTGTCTGATCTCCAGGACCGAGGTCCGGGCCTCGCCGGGGCCCGGGACGTAGGCGACGGCCCGGTCGATGACGATGAGGCGGTCGAAGACGTGGTCGAGGGTGCGGACCTCGCAGCCGGCCTCGGTGAGCCGCTCGATGTGGCGCAGCGTGGCCGCGTGGGTCCGGGCCGCGTGCGGGTAGAGGGTGCGGTGCCGTGCGGGACCGCGGACGTGGTCGAGCTCGTCCAGGTCGTAGGAGACGCGCGAGCCCCCCGGCTGCACCGTCATCAGCTCCTCCCGGCACTCGCGGACCGCGTGCGCCAGCGTGGAGTGGACGACCTTCTCCCCGTCGATGGCGGTGGCCCAGCCGGTGTGTTCGCGCTTGGCGGCGGTGTAGATCGCGGCCACGGGTACGAAGCTGCCGGCGATGGCGTGCGCGTCCAGCCGCTGCCTCTCCAGCGACTGCTCGATGGGCCGCACCAGTTCGGCCTTGGCCACGTCCGGTGCCACGGGCACGAGGACGGTCGGGTCGTCCGGCGGAGCGACGAGCAGCCCCATCCGCAGGAGACAGGCGGGTGCGCCCTCCCTGGGCGTACACCCCTTCACCACGGCCTGGCGGTAGACGGTCAGGCCCTCACCGCATACGCCGCCCCCCTTGTCTGCAGAGTCGTCACGTTCACAACATTCCCCCGGGTACTGCCTTGCATGATCCTGCATGGCCTAATTATGCACTTGGAAAAGTAGCCGGTATCGGTACGTAGGCTGCCAACATGGTGTCTTAACAAGGTATTGACCATGGAACCGGAGGTAACGGGCGTATGTCGAACGGATACGGGGTACTGGCGGACATCCTGGAGGAGTGGCGTGCGGCCTTCGGCGAGGGCCGCGTGGACGAGGTCGTGGCCCTCTTCGCCGAGGACGCCCTCTTCCAGGGCCTGTCCCCCCGGCTGCTGAACGGCCGCGCGGAGATACGGACCTACTACGAGAACGTCCCGCCCGGCACCACCGCCGCCGTGGAGGTCCTGCACTCGCGCCCCCTCGCCGCCGAGGCCCTCGCCGGCTTCGCCACCGTCACCTTCCGGACACCCACCCCCGAAGACCCCGCCGGGACCCCCCTCCCCGTCCGCCTCTCGCTCATCGCCCAGCACACCGGAGCCGGCTGGCGGATCCGCCAGTACCACGTCTCACGGCTGAGCTGAGTCCCACCGGGGTAGGAACCCGGCGGGAGGCACCGATGAGCTACGAGGACGCCGACCCGGGGCTCTACGGCCCCGGGTCCGTCACCTGGCAGTGCCACGGCGACCCGGTCATGTGGATCGCCGGAATCCGCGCGCTCTACCTCCAGGCCCTGCACCCGCGCGCCGTCCGGGCCGTCATGGCGAACTCCACCGCTTTCGAGCGCGAGGGGGGCCGCGGCGAAGCGTGGGGCCGCCTGCTGCGCACCGCCGACTTCGTCGGCACCCTCACCTACGGCACGGCCGAGGCCGCCGAACGGGCCGGGGCCCGGGTCCGCGCCATCCACCGGAGGCTGTCCGCCGCCGACCCGGACACCGGCGAGCCCTTCCCCGTCGACGACCCCGAACTGCTGCTGTGGGTGCACTGCGCCCAGATCGACAGTTTCCTGCACGTACTGCGCCGATCCGGCGTCCCCCTCACCCCCGCCCAGGCCGACCGCTACGTGGACGAGAACCGGACCAACGCCCGCCTCGTCGGCCTCGACCCGGCCGCCGTGCCCGCCACCGCCGGGGCCCTCGCCGCCTACTTCGACCAGGTCCGCCCCCGCCTCGCCGCCGGACCCGACGCCCGCGCCGTCGAGGACTTCCTGCGGGCCCCGCCCGTGCCCCCGTACCTCGTCCCTGGCCGAAACCTGCTGTGGAGACCGCTCGTCGGGCTTGCCTACGGATCCCTGCCCGGCTGGGCGCACCAGCTGTACGGACGCCCCGCACCGCCCCCGCACGCGGTCACCCGCCGCCTGCGTCTCACGGGTCGCGTGCTGCGCACCATTCCCGCAGGTCTACGCTGGCAGCTGCCTCCAGGTCACATCTTGAAAGCGATGCGCCGACTGGGCCCCGGCAGCCGCCCTTCCGCGTACACACTGCGAAAATCAGCGGCCATACTGGACCGGCCGGGGAGGGCGCGGCACGACAACGGGGGCGGCTTTAAGACATGGCGGAGTCCAGACTGATCCAGGGCCGGTACCGGTCACTCGATCTGATCGGGCGCGGCGGCATGGGCGAGGTGTGGCGCGCCCGCGACGAGTCGCTGGGCCGGCAGGTCGCGGTGAAGTGCCTCAAGCCGGTCGGCGTCGAACAGGACGCCCATTTCACCCAGGTGCTGCGCGAGCGCTTCCGCCGTGAGGCGCGGGTCGCCGCCTCGCTCCAGCACCGGGGCGTCACCGTCGTGCACGACTTCGGCGACGACAGCGCCGCCGGCGGCCCCCTCTACCTGGTCATGGAACTCCTCGAAGGCCGCAACCTCAGCCAGCTCATGGAGGAGAACGAGGCGCGCCCGCTCCCCGTCGACGTGGTCCTCGACATCGCCGAGCAGATGGCCGCCGCCCTCGGCTACACCCACGACCAGGGCGTCGTCCACCGGGACCTCAAGCCCGCCAACATCATGCGGCTCACCGACGGAACGGTGAAGATCTGCGACTTCGGCATCGCCCGCCTGGCCCACGACATCGGCTTCACCGCCAAGCTGACCGGCGGCGGCATGGCCATGGGCACCCCGCACTACATGTCGCCCGAACAGATCGCGGGCGGCGAGGTCGACCACCGCAGCGACCTCTACTCGCTCGGCTGCGTCCTCTACGAGATCGCCACCGGAGCCCCGCCGTTCGACCTCGGCGACTCCTGGTCCGTGCTGGTCGGCCACCGCGACACCGCGCCCGTACCGCTGCGCGACCACCGGCCCGAGCTCCCCGGCTACTTCGAGCAGCTCGTACTGGACCTGCTGGCCAAGCGGCCCGAGGACCGGCCCGGCGACGCCCGCCACCTGCACCGGCGCCTGGTCGAGGCCCGGTTCGGCCCCGGCGGGCGGCCCGCCGCGCAGCCCCCGCTGCCCGCCTGGGCCGAGGGGATGACCGCCGGGCGCAAGGCCGGCGTGGACGCCCGGCCCGCCAGCGGGGAGTGGACCCTGCTCACCGGCTCCTGGACGGCGGCCCGTCCGGCTCCGGCCGCCGGCCTGCCCGTCGCGGGCCCGGGTTCCGTCGCCGCCTCCGGTTCCGTCGCCGCCTCCGGCTCCGTCGCCGGTTCCGGTTCCGGCGAACACCGCATCACCCGTCCCGCCCCCGCCGAGGACCCCCGGCTCACCGCCGCCTACGGACTGGCGCCGCACACCCCGGCCGCCGGGGAGCCCGACGAGCTCGCCGCCGGGCACACCCGCGCGTTCGCCCTCAGCCGCGCCGGCCGGCCCGAGGAGGCCCTCGCCGTGTACGTGGCCGTCGCCCAGGGACGGGCCCGGGTGCTCGGCCCGGACCACGCCGAGACCCTCGCCGCCCGCCAGGAGGAGGCGTACGAACTCGGACGCCTCGGCCGGCACGGAGAGGCGTACGAGATGTACCGAGCGGTCCTCGCCGCCCGCGTCCGCACCGCCGGCCCGCTCCACCCCGACACCCTGCGCTGCCGCCACGGCCTCGCCTGCGCGCTGAGCGCCCTCGGCCGGCACGCCGAGGCCCACGCCACCGCCGCCGAGGTGGCCGCGGACCGCGCCACCGTCCTCGGGGCCGAGCACGCGGACACCCTGCGGAGCCGCTACGAGGCCGCGTACTCCCTGGGCCGGCTCGGCCGCTGGCAGGAGGCGCTGACCGGCTTCCGCCAGGTCGCCGCCGTCCGGGACCGGGTACTCGGCCGAGACCACCCCGACGCGCTCGCCGCCCGCTACGAGACCGGCATCGCCCTGGGCCGCACCGGCCGCCCCGCCGAGGCCCTCGACCTGTTCCGGTCCCTGGCCCGCGACCGCACCCGGGCCTACGGCGCCGCCGACCCGGAGACCCTGCGCGCCCGGCACGTCCTCGGGGTCAACCTGGGCCGCCTCGAACGCTGGGAGGAGGCCGTCGCCGAGGCCCGCGAGGTCGGCCGGCTCCGCGCCAAGGCCCTCGGCGCCGAACACCCCGACACCCTGGTCAGCCGCCGGGAACTCGCCGTCGGCCTGGGCCGGCTCGGCCGCTGGGACGAGGCGCTGCCCATATACCGGGACCTGTCCGGCATCCGCGAGCGCTCCCTCGGCGACGAGCACCCCGACACGGTCCTCGCCCACGCCGACGAGGCGCACTGTCTGGAGCGGCTCGGCCAGGTGTGCTACCAAGAGCCATGACCGCCAACTCAGGCTCCCGGGGCTTCGCGCAGGACGTGTACGACGCGGTGATCGTGGGGGGCGGCCACAACGGCCTCGTCGCCGCCGCCTACCTGGCCCGCGCCGGCAGATCGGTGCTGGTCCTCGAACGGCTCGGCCACACCGGCGGGGCCGCCGTCTCCACCCGGCCCTTCGCCGGCGTCGACGCCCGCCTCTCCCGCTACTCCTACCTCGTCTCACTGCTCCCCGCGAAGATCGTCGACGACCTGGGGCTGCGGTTCGCGGTACGGCGGCGCACGGTCTCCTCGTACACCCCCTTCGAGCGCGACGGCCGCCCAGGCGGACTCCTCGTCGGCGGCGGCGAGGAGCGCACCCGGGAGTCCTTCGCGGAACTGACCGGCTCCGACCGGGAGTACGAGGCCTGGCGGGCCTTCTACGGGACCACCGGCCGGCTCGCCCGCAAGGTCTTCCCCACCCTCACCGAACCGCTGCCCACCCGCGCCGGGCTGCGGGCCCGGATCGACGACGAGGAGGCCTGGCGGATGCTGTTCGAGGAGCCGCTCGGCCGGGCGGTGGAGCAGCGCTTCGCCGACGACCTGGTCCGGGGCGTGGTCCTCACCGACGGCCTGATCGGCACCTTCGCCGACGCCGACGACCCCTCACTCGTACAGAACCGCTGCTTCCTCTACCACGTGATCGGCGGCGGAACCGGCGACTGGGACGTCCCCGTCGGCGGCATGGGAGCCCTCACCGACGCGCTCGCCGAAGCAGCCCGCGCGGCCGGCGCGGAGATCGCCACCGGCCACGAGGTGCTGCGCATCCACACGGACGGCACCGCCCCCGCCGAGGTCACGTTCCGCACGGCGACGGGCGAGGGCGCCGTCGTCGGGCGCGACGTCCTGGTCAACGCCTCCCCGCGGGCCCTGGCCGAACTCCTCGGCGAGGACCCCGGCGACGGCGGCCCGGCCCCCGAGGGGGCCCAGTTCAAGGTCAACATGCTGCTGAGCAGGCTGCCCCGGCTGCGCGACACCTCCGTCGACCCCCGCGAGGCCTTCGGCGGCACCTTGCACATCGCCGAGGGCTACGAACAGCTCAGGCGCGCCCACGGCGAGGCGGCCGCCGGGGAACTGCCGTCCGTGCCGCCCTCGGAGATCTACTGCCACTCGCTGGCCGACCCCTCGATCCTCGGGACCGAACTCGCCGGGCAGGGCTACCAGACGCTCACCCTCTTCGGGCTGCACACCCCCGCCCGGCTCTTCGAGAAGGACAACCGGCAGGCCCGCGAGGTGCTGCTGACCGCCACCCTGGCCCAGCTGGACGCCCACCTGGCCGAGCCGCTCACCGACTGCCTGGCCTTCGACGGGGACGGCCGCCCCTGCATCGAGGCCAAGACCCCGACGGACCTGGAGCGCGAACTGCGGCTGCCCGGCGGGCACATCTTCCACCGGGACCTGTCCTGGCCGTACGCGGACGAACAGGGGGCGGACGGGCGGGAGGCGGGGCGCTGGGGCGTGGAGACCGCCCACCGCAACGTCCTGCTGTGCGGTGCGGGCGCGGTCCGCGGCGGCGGGGTGAGCGGGATCCCGGGGCACAACGCGGCGATGGCGGTCCTGGAGCGGCGCTGAGCCCCCCGTCAGGCGGGCTCGACGACCACGGCCGGGACCTCGGGTTCCGGCTCGGCCTGGTACTCGTCGTACGCGGGCCAGTTCCCCGCCGTCACCGGCCCGTACGCCTCGGTGACCGGCCTCAACGCCCCGGGCCGCGGCCCGCATTCCCGGCCGGCCCGCCCGGAAGGGTGAATCCGTCGAAGAGGTCGTCCAGCGCGCGCCGCGTGGCGCTCGCGGGGGTGGCCCGGAAGGCGAGGTCGCGCGCGGCCACGGCCAGCGGGTGGGTCAGGGCGGCCACCCGGCCCATCCGGCGGGCCCGGACCCGGATGGCGTCGGTACGGGCGAGCCTGGCCCGGGTGTAGGAGCCCAGGGCGGCCGGCACGTCCGGCCCGCGGAGCAGGTGGGCCAGTACGACGGCGTCCTCGACGGCCTGGCAGCCGCCCTGGCCGAGGTTGGGCGTCATGGCGTGCGCGGCGTCCCCGATCCAGGCGGTGCGTCCGTCGTGCAGCCGGGGGAGCGGCGCGGCCAGGTCGTACAGGTCGTGCTGGAGCACCCGCTCCGGGTCGATCCGGTCCAGCAGGGCGGGGATCGGGTCGTGCCAGGTGCCGAACCGCCGCAGCAGCTCGGCGCGGACGTCCGCGGGCCGGTACCCCTCGGGGACGACGGCGGTGGCGTACAGGTAGACCCGCCCGTCGGCGAGCGGGACCGTCCCGAAGCGCTCGCCCCGGCCCCAGGTCTCGGCCGCTTCGGCCCCCGGCCCGGACGGCAGCACGGTCCGCCAGGCGGTCTCCCCGCTGTAGTGCAGGCCCGGGTGGTCCGGGAAGCGGCGGCGGCGCAGCGGACTGTGGATGCCGTCGGCGGCGACGACGACGTCGGCGGCGAGGTCCCCGGAAGCGGTGCGCACCACCGCGCGGCCGCCGTCCCCGTCCACGGAGGCGACCTCGGCCCCGTACGCCAGGGCTCCCGCGGGCAGTGCCGCGGCCAGCGCGGCGGTGAGGTCCGCGCGGTGGACGGCGAGCGGGGGCCGGCCGTAGCGGGCGGCGAGCGCGGCGGTGTCGGCGCGGGCGAGCCGCGTGCCGCCGGGGCGGCGGACGCCCATCGAGGCCGGGACGGCGCGGCCCGCCGCGCGGGCGGCGTCGAAGCCGATGGCGTCGAAGGCGCGCAGGGCGTTGGGGGCGAGGACGATGCCCGCGCCGACGGCGGTCGGGGCGGCCGCCCGTTCGCACACGGTGACCCGCCACCCCTGGCGGTGCAGGGCCAGGGCGGCGGTCAGACCGCCGATCCCGGCACCGGCGACGACGGCGTGGCGCTGGGTTTCGGGCATGGCACGGCCTCCTGCCGTTCAAGGATCCTCTACATCCGTAGAGGGCGTGCTGGCACTCTACAGCTGTAGAGTGGGTGCATGTCCACCCCGGAAACCCCGCCCCCCGCCGCCGACCGCCGGACGCTGATCGCGGACACGGCCATCGCCCTCGTCGCCGCCGGCGGCCTGCGGGGCCTGACGCACCGCGCCGTCGACGGGGCCGCCGCGCTTCCGGCGGGCAGCACCTCGTACTACTTCCGCACCCGGACCGCGCTCATCGGCGCCTGCTACCGGCGGCTGGCCGAGCTGGACCTCGCCGACCTCGACGGCGACGGCTCCCCGGCCGCCCCGGCCGACCGGGACGCCGCCGCGCGGATGCTCGGGACGCTGCTGCACGAGTGGCTGACCCGGGGGCGCGAACGGCAGCTGGCCCGCTTCGAACTGAGCCTGGAGGCCGCCCGCAGCCCGGAGCTGGAACCGGCGCTGCGGCAGGCGGGCCTCGCCGCGCGCGCCCGCGGGGCCGCGGTCCTCGCCGCCCTCGGCGCACCCCGGCCCGAGGAGTCCGCCGAACTCCTGGCCGCCTGGGCCGACGGCCTGCTCTACGACCGGCTGGCCGGCGCCCTCGCCCGCTCCCGCCCCGCCCCGGACCCGGCCGAACTGACCGCCGCCGCCCGCCGGATGCTCGACGCCGTGCTCGCTCCCGCCTAGGATCCCGGCATGATCGCCGAACTGCAGTGCCTGGTACTCGACTGTCCGGAACCGCTCAAGCTGGCGCAGTTCTACGGGGAGTTGCTCGGCGGCGAGGTCAACCGGCCCGACCGGCGCTGGACCCTTGACGAGCACTGGGCCACGCTCCACACCCCGTCCGGGGCCGTCCTCTGCTTCCAGCAGGTCACCGACCACCGCCCGCCGAAGTGGCCGGACCCCGCCCACCCCCAGCAGGCCCACCTGGACCTCGCCGTCGCCGACCTCGGCCGCGCCCAAGAGCGGGTGCTCGCCCTCGGCGCCGCGCTCCTGGACGACAGCCGAGACGCCGAGGGCTGGCGCGTCTACGCGGACCCGGCGGGCCACCCGTTCTGCCTGATCCGGGAGGCGCGGTGAACGGCGTACCCCGACTCGTCCCGCTCGTGCGACAGTTCGAGTTCGCGTCCACCCGGCTGTCCGGCCGGCTGGCGGGTCCCGTGATGGACAGCGGGGACGGTACGGACACCCGGGTGGTGCCCCTGACCGACGAGGAGTACCTCTGGGAGCCGGTGGCGGACTGCTGGTCGGTCCGGCTCCGCACGCGGGGACCGGGCGCGCGCGCGACGCTCCTGGCGGGCGCCCGCACCGGCGAGTGGGGCCGCGACGCCGCCTCGTACCCGCACCCCTGGCCGCCGCCCTTCACCACCCTCGCCTGGCGGCTGAGCCACCTCACGGAGATGCTGACCCTGCGCGCCGACCACACCGCCGGCACCCGCACCCTCACCCGCGACGACCACCCCGTCACCGGCGACGCCGCCGGAGCGGTGGCCGCGTTCGCGAAGGCCGCCGACGCCTGGCACGAGGCGCTCCTGAGCGTCGACGAGGCCGCGCTCGACACCGTCGGGTACTGCACCTACCCGCACGGAGGCGACGCGGAGGAGCCGTTCGTCGACATCGCCTGGTGGGTCAACCAGGAGGTCCTGCACCACGGCGCCGAGATCGCCCTGCTCCGCGACCTCTACCGGGACCGCCGCTCCGGGGCCTAGGGGCCGGGGCGCCCGAAATCGGGTCGACCCGGGGCCCGGCAGGGCCTAGCGTCGGTCCTCATGAGCATCCTGCAGACCATCCACGACGTGCCCGTTCTGATGTGCGACCCCGAGGGCGAGACGATCGGGGGTGAACGGGACGTCATGGACCTGGTGGGCAACGCCGCCTGGCAGGGCGCCCGGTGGGTGGTCCTGCCGGCCGCGCGGTTCGACGAGGAGTTCTTCCGGCTGCGCACCCGGATCGCCGGGGACATCGTCCAGAAGTTCGTCACCTACCGCGTCGGCCTCGTCGTCCTCGGCGACATCTCCCGCCACACGGACGGCAGCGAGGCCCTGCGGGACTTCGTCCGCGAGTGCAACCGCGGCCGCCAGACCTGGTTCCTCACCGACCTGGAGGAGCTGCGGGAGCGGCTGGAGGGAGCGGCGTAACCGGTCAGTCCGCCGAGCGGGTCCAGCCCGCGGCCTCGATGCGGGACGCGTCCGCCGGGCGGTCCTCCGAGAACAGGAGCCGGGCCGGTTCGGCGACCCGCAGGACGTCCACGTACACCCCGCGCCCCACGTAGCGGCCGGTCGACGCGTGACGGAAGCGGAGCCGGACCTCGCGGCCGGCCGACCACGCGGGCAGCGGGGCTTCGAGGCGGTGCCAGATACGGCCCGACCAGCCGCCCGCCGACCCCGCCGGCCACTCCTCGGGGGTACCGCCGGTGCTGCGCACCGTGGTGAACGGGACGGCCTCCCAGGCGGTCCCGTCCGCGGAGGCCTCCAGGTGGAAGGCGCCCGCGCCGGGCACCGTGTCCCACCACACCGCGCAGCGCAGCCGGGCGCGCGCCGTCGCGGGGGTCAGCGGGGGCAGGGTGAGGGTGCCCGAGCCGCCGGTCTCCATGCCGGAGAACCAGGCCGCGCCGCCGTGCTTCGTACGGACCGGAACGGCCCGGGCGAAGCGGTTGCCGGTGGCGACCCGGGGGGCGCTGCCGGCCCGCCAGGTCCGCACGGGGTGGACGGAGTTGCCGAGCAGGACGAGGAAGGAGTCGGTGGAGGGGTCCAGCACCAGGGAGGTACCGGTGAAGCCGGTGTGCCCGGCGGAGTGCGGGGTGGCCAGGGCGCCCATGTACCAGTGCTGGTAGAGCTCGAAGCCGAGGCCGTGGTCGTCGCCGGGGAAGGCGGTGTTGTAGTCGGTGAAGAGCAGCTCGACGGAGGCGGGGCGCAGGATGCGCCTGCCCGCGTAGACCCCGCCGTCGAGCAGGGCGCGGGAGAGGACCGCGAGGTCCCAGGCGGTGCCGAACACGCCCGCGTGGCCCGCGGCGCCGCCGAGGGCGTACGCGTTCTCGTCGTGGACCGCGCCCCACACCAGCCCCCGGTCCAGGCCCGACCAGGGCGGGCGCTGCACCTCGGTGGCGGCGGTGATCCGGCGCCAGGAGAGGGGCGGGTTGTACCGAGTGCGGTGCATCCCGAGCGGAGCGGTGATCTCGTCGCGGAGCAGGACGTCCAGAGTGCGGCCGGTGATCCGTTCCAGGAGCAGCTGGAGCGCGATGAGGTTGAGGTCCGAGTAGCGGTACACCGTCCCGGGGGTGTCCTGAGGTCGCACCGACCACAGCAGCCGCAACTGCCCCTCGCGGGTGGACTCCTGGTAGAACGGCGCCCACGAGCGCAGCCCCGAGGTGTGCGTGAGCAGCTGGCGGACCGTCACGGCCTCCTTGCCGCCCCCGGTGAACTCCGGGAGGTACCGGTCCACCGGCGCCTCCAGCTCCAGCCGGCCCCGCTCCATCTGCTGCACCGCCAGGATCGAGGTGAACAGCTTGCTGAGGGAGGCCAGGTCGAAGACGGTGTCCTCGGCCATCGCGATCCGCTCGGCCGCCGGGAACTCCGCCGGCCGGTCCGTGCGGCCGTCGTAGTCCGCGTACCGCACCGCGTACCCCATCGCCCGGTGCAGGGCGACGGTCCGGCCGCGCCCCGCCAGCACGACGGCCCCCGCGTAGTACGGGTGCTCGGGGGAGGGCCCGAGGAAGCGCCGGGCCTCCTCCGCGACCCCCTCCAGGTGCCGCTCCAGCAGCCCGGCCTGCCGCGCCGATCCGTACCGCAGCCGCAGCCCCTGGAGGGCCCGCCGCTCGGCCGCGCCGGCGGGCGGCCCCGGGAGCGCCGCGTGCAGGACGAGTACCCCGCCCAGCGCCAGCAGCCGTGCCCCGAGCCGCCGACGGCTCGGCCCGCCACCCCCGGCGGCCTCCGTCTCCGCCCCCGTGACTCCCGCCATGACCGGCCCTCCTGTCCGCCGAACTCTCCTCCGCCACCCGCACACCGCGAGCACCCGCACGGGAGCACCCGCACCGGCCCGGCCCGCGGCCGGCGCCCCGCACGGGCCCGGGCCCGCCCGCGGGCACCCGTCACGGGAGCACCCGCACGGAACCCGGCCCGCCGCAGGCAACCCGCAGGGGAGCGCCCGTGTCCATCCGGGCCCGCCGCAGGCGTTCCGCACGCTACTGGGTATCTGCCCGCCCGCCGGGGACCCTCCGCACCGGGCCGCCCGCAAGAATCTGACACTGCATCAGAAAATCTCTTCCCTCGGCCGCCGCCCTGCGGCATCCTCACGCCCATGGAGACGGAGCTGAGCAAGAAACTGGGAGTCGAGCACGCCATCTTCGGCTTCACGCCCTTCCCGGCGGTCGCCGCGGCCATCACCCGCGCGGGCGGTTTCGGCGTGCTCGGCGCCGTCCGCTACACGGCTCCCGACGACCTCAGACGCGACCTCGACTGGATGCAGGAGCACACCGGCGGCAAGCCCTACGGCCTCGACGTCGTCATGCCCGCCAAGAAGGCCGTCGACGGCGTCAGCGAGGCCGACATCGAGGCGATGATCCCCGCCGGCCACCGGGCCTTCGTCCGCGACACCCTCGCCAAGCACCACGTCCCCGAACTCGCCGAGGGTGAGGCCTCCGGCTGGCGGATCACCGGCTGGATGGAGCAGGTCGCCCGCAACCAGCTCGACGTCGCCTTCGACTACCCCGTCAAACTCCTGGCGAACGCCCTCGGTTCCCCGCCCGCCGACGTCATCGCCCGCGCTCACGAACACGGCGTCCTGGTCGCCGCCCTCGCCGGCAGCGCCAAACACGCCCGCCGCCACGCCGAAGCGGGCATCGACATCGTGGTCGCCCAGGGCTACGAGGCCGGCGGCCACACCGGCGACATCGCCACCATGGTCCTGGTCCCCGAGATCGCCGAGGCCGTCGCCCCGCTCCCCGTCCTCGCCGCCGGAGGCATCGGCAGCGGTGAGCAGATCGCCGCCGGACTCGCCCTCGGCGCCCAGGGCGTCTGGCTCGGCTCCCTCTGGCTCACCACCACCGAGGCCGACCTGCACTCCCGCGCCCTCACCGAGAAGCTCCTCGCCGCCGGCTCCGGCGACACCGTCCGCTCCCGCGCCCTCACCGGCAAACCGGCCCGCCAGCTGCGCACCGAGTGGACCGATGCCTGGGACGACCCGGAGGGACCCGGCGCCCTCCCCATGCCGCTCCAGGGGCTGCTCGTCGCCGAGGCCGTCTCCAGGATCCAGAAGTACGAGGTCCAGCCGCTGCTCGGCACCCCCGTGGGCCAGATCGTCGGCCGGATGAACAGCGAGCGCAGCGTCCGGGCCGTGTTCGACGAGCTCACCAGCGGCTTCGAGCGCGCCATCGACCGCATCAACCGGATCGCCGGCCGGTCCTGAGGAGTGAGGAGTGAGGATCAGCATGACCGACACGCAGCAGCCCAACGGCTTTTGGGCGCAGGCGACCGCAGACCCCGCCCGCACCGTCCTGGTCACCCCCGAGGGCGAGGAGTGGTCCGCCGGCCGGCTGCACGCCGACGTCAACCGCCTCGTTCACGGCCTGCGCGCCGCCGGACTGGAGGAGGGGGACGCCTTCGCCGTCGTCCTGCCCAACGGCGTCGAGTTCTTCACCGCGTACCTGGCAGCCTCCCAGGCGGGCTTCTACCTGGTCCCCGTCAACCACCACCTCGTCGGCCCCGAGATCGCCTGGATCGTCTCCGACTCCGGCGCCAAGGTCCTCATCGCCCACGAACGCTTCGCCGACGCCGCCACCGCCGCCGCCGAAGAGGCCGGGCTCGCCCCCGGACACCGCTACGCCGTCGGAACGGTCCCCGGCTTCCGGGCGTACGCCGAACTCCTCGACGGCCAGAGCGGCGAACCGCCCGTCGGCCGCACCCTAGGCTGGGTCATGAACTACACCTCCGGCACCACCGGCCGTCCCCGCGGCATCCGCCGCCCGCTGCCCGGCAAACTCCCGGAGGAGACGTACCTCGGCGGCTTCCTCGGCATCTTCGGCATCCGCCCCTCCGACGGCAACGTCCACCTGGTCTGCTCGCCGCTGTACCACACCGCCGTGCTCCAGTTCGCCGGCGCGTCCCTGCACATCGGGCACCCGCTGGTGCTGATGGACAAGTGGAGCCCGGAGGAGATGCTGCGCCTGATCGACCGCCACGCCTGCACCCACACCCACATGGTCCCCACCCAGTTCCACCGCCTCCTCGCGCTCCCGCAGGAGACGAAGGACGCCTACGACGTCTCCTCGATGCGGCACGCGATCCACGGCGCGGCCCCCTGCCCCGACCACGTCAAACGGGCGATGATCGACTGGTGGGGCCGCTGCGTGGAGGAGTACTACGCGGCCAGCGAGGGCGGCGGGGCCTTCGCCACCGCCGAGGACTGGCTGAAGAAGCCGGGCACGGTCGGCAAGGCCTGGCCGATCAGCGAGCTCGCGGTCTTCGACGACGACGGCAACCGGCTCCCCGCCGGGGAGCTCGGCACCGTCTACATCAAGATGAACACCGGCGGCTTCAGCTACCACAAGGACGAGGGCAAGACCCGCAAGAACCGCATCGGGGCCTTCTTCACCGTCGGCGACCTCGGCCTGCTCGACGAGGAGGGGTACCTCTTCCTCCGCGACCGCAAGATCGACATGATCATCTCGGGCGGGGTGAACATCTACCCCGCCGAGATCGAGTCCGCCCTGCTCACCCACCCGGCCGTGGCCGACGCCGCCGCCTTCGGCATCCCCCACGAATCCTGGGGCGAGGAGGTCAAGGCCGTCATCGAACCCGCCGAGGGTTTCGAGGCGGGCGACGCGCTGGCCGCCGAGATCCTCCACCACTGCGAACGCCGGCTCGCCGGCTACAAGCGGCCGAAGTCCGTCGACTTCATCGAGACGATGCCCCGCGACCCCAACGGCAAGCTCTACAAGCGCCGCCTGCGCGACCCCTACTGGGAGGGCCGCGACCGCGCCGTGTGACGCAGTCGGCCCCGGCTCCGCCGGCAGCCGGGGCCGGGCTCAGATGTCCGCAACACGCTGATATTTCGTGAGAAGTGCCACTCCGGGGCTCCGGATGGGCGCCTCGTGGCGCACCCCGGCGCCGGTTCTGGCAACTTGGCTGGCATGAGTACGGCAACGCGCAGATCCCCCCTGACCGACTGGACCCTCCTCGTTCCCGTGGTGGCGCTGGTCGCGCTCGTCCTCAGCTGGGGGCGCGACCTGTCCGGCCTCGCCGTGGCCCTGGTCGCCCTCTGCCTCGCGGGGGCGGTCCTCGCGGCCGTGCACCACGCCGAGGTCGTCGCCCACCGGGTCGGCGAACCCTTCGGCTCACTGGTCCTCGCCGTCGCCGTCACCGTCATCGAAGTGGCCCTCATCGTCACCCTGATGGCCGATGGCGGCGACAAGACCGCCTCCCTCGCCCGGGACACCGTCTTCGCCGCCGTCATGATCACCTGCAACGGCATCGTCGGCCTGTCCCTGCTCGTGGGCGCCCTGCGCAACCGGGTCGCCGTCTTCAACGCCGAAGGCTCCGGAGCCGCCCTGGCCACCGTCGCGACCCTCGCCGTGCTGAGCCTGGTGCTGCCGACCTTCACCACCAGCAAGCCCGGCCCGGAGTTCTCCTCCGCCCAGCTGACCTTCGCCGCCGTCACCTCCCTCGCCCTCTACGGGCTGTTCATCGCCGTCCAGACGGTCCGCCACCGCGACTACTTCCTGCCCGTGGACACCGGGAGCACCGCCCCGGGCTCCGCCGACGGCGACGGCGACCACGCCGAACCGCCCACCGCCCGCGCCGCCCTCATCAGCCTCGGCCTCCTCTTCGCCGCCCTCGTCGCGGTCGTCGGCAACGCCAAGGCGGTCTCCCCGACCATCGAGAAGGGCGTCTCCGACGCCGGACTGCCCCACGCCGTCGTCGGCGTGATCATCGCCCTGCTCGTCCTGCTCCCCGAGACCCTCGCCGCCGTCCGGGCCGCCCGCCGCGACCGCGTCCAGACCAGCCTCAACCTGGCCTACGGCTCCGCCATCGCCAGCATCGGCCTGACCATCCCGGCCATCGCCCTGGCCTCCATCTGGCTGACCGGGCCGCTGCTGCTGGGCCTGGCACCGCTCCACATGGTGCTGCTCGCCCTGACGGTGGTGGTCGGCGCCCTGACGATCGTTCCGGGCCGCGCCACCCTGCTCCAGGGCGGCGTCCACCTCGTACTGCTGGCCGCCTACCTCTTCCTCGCCGTCAGCCCGTAGGAGGTGCACCCCGGCCGGCGCACCGATATTGACCCAGGGCCGGGGCGGGGCGAGGATCACGCCCATGACGGCAGTGCGGCACCAGACGGTCGACGGGCTCGTACGGGACAGCGCGCGGCGCGTCCCCGACCGGGTCGCCATCCGCTACCGGGAGCGGAGCTGGACGTACGGGGAACTCGACGCGGCCGTCTCCACCGGCGCCGCCGTGCTGCGGCAGCGGTACGGGCTGGCCGCGGGGGACCGGGTCGCGGCCTTCGCCCACAACTCCGACGCGTACCTGATCGCCTTCCTCGCCTGCGCCCGGGCCGGGCTCACCCACGTCCCGGTCAACCAGAACCTCACCGGCGAGGACCTCGCGCACATCCTCGGCGACTGCGCGAGCGCCCTGGTCCTCGCGGACCCCGACCTGGCGGACCGCGTCCCCGACGGGCACACCGTACGGGCGCTGCGCGAAGCGCCCGGCTCCTTCCTGTCCGAGCTGGCCGTGCCGTCGGCGTACGAGTCCGCCGGGGATCCGGACGCCGTGGTGCAGCTCCTGTACACCTCGGGCACCACGGCCCTGCCCAAGGGCGCGATGATGACCCACCGGGCGCTGGCGCACGAGTACGAGAGCGCGATCGAGGCCCTGGACCTGGGGGAGGCCGACCGGCCCGTCCACTCGCTGCCCCTCTACCACTCGGCACAGATGCACGTCTTCCTGCTGCCCTACCTGGCGGTCGGCGCGCACAACACGATCCTGGACGCGCCGGTCGCCGAGGAGGTCTTCGACCTCGTGGAGGCCGGCCGGGCCGACAGCCTGTTCGCGCCGCCCACGGTGTGGATCGCGCTGGCCAACCACCCGCAGTTCGGGCAGCGGGAGCTCGGCGCACTGCGCAAGGCCTACTACGGGGCCTCGATCATGCCGGTCCCGGTCCTGGAACGGCTGCGGGCCCGGCTGCCGGGGCTGGGCTTCTACAACTGCTTCGGGCAGAGCGAGATCGGGCCGCTGGCCACCGTCCTGGGGCCCGGGGAGCACGAGGGGCGGATGGAGTCGTGCGGGCGCCCCGTGCGGCACGTGGAGGCCAGGGTCGTCGACGAGGACGGTGCGGACGTCCCCGACGGCACGGCAGGGGAGGTCGTCTACCGGTCCCCGCAGCTCTGCCTGGGCTACTGGAACGACCCCGAGGCCACCGCGAAGGCCTTCCGGGACGGCTGGTTCCGCTCCGGCGACCTCGCGGTACGGGACGCCGACGGGTACTTCACCGTGGTCGACCGGGTGAAGGACGTCATCAACTCGGGCGGGGTGCTCGTGGCGTCCCGGCAGGTGGAGGACGTGCTCTACACCCACCCCGGGGTGGCCGAGACGGCGGTGGTCGGGCTGCCCGACGAGCGGTGGATCGAGGCCGTCACGGCGGTGGTCGTGCCCCGTGGGGAGGTCACCGAGGCCGAGCTGACGGCCTACGCCCGGGAGCGGCTCGCGCACTTCAAGGCGCCCAAGCGGGTGCTGTTCGTGGACGCCCTCCCGCGCAACGCCAGCGGCAAGATCCTCAAGCGGGAACTCCGCGACCGCTTCGGCACCGCCTGAGGCATCCCCGGCCGGCACTCCCCGGCGGTCACTCCCCGGCCGTCACTCCCCGGCCGTCACTCCCCGGCCCGTCACTCCGGGGCCGGCGCGTCGGCGTGACCGTGCGGGTGCGCCGGCGGCAGGAGCCCGTTGGCGCGCAGCCGGCGCAGGGTCAGGTGCTCGTGGACGAGCCGGCCCACCATCGCCCCGCCGTAGACCACGACCCCGACGCCGACGAGCCAGGACTGCACGACCAGCAGCGTCCCGAAGGGGCCGTACGTGACGGCGTTCGAGGCGATCAGCGGGGAGAACACCAGCTGCGAGAAGACCCGGAGGCCCAGCAGCCCGAGGCTCGTCGCCACCGCCCCGGGCAGCAGCGCCCGCCAGCGGACCCGGCCGCCCAGCAGGAGCCGCCCGGAGCTCCAGAAGAACAGGCAGGTGCCGACGGTGTCGCTGACGGTGCCCACCACGGTGCCCGCCACGCTGTCGGACGGGGCGGGGATCCCCACCAGCAGCCCGAGGTAGCAGACCAACAGCGCCAGCCACACCACGTGCCGCCACATGGTGTGCCAGCGGGCCGTCGGCAGGTCCCACACCTTCTCGTAGCCGGTCTGCACGGCGGAGCCGAAGGTCAGCCCGAACACCGCGAGGGCCGCCAGGCCGAAGGCGGTGGTCCGCTCCAGAGCCAGGTCCGCCGCCCCGAACAGCATCTCGACCCGGGCCCGCGAGGACGCCGTCACCCCGAGGGCCTGGCCCAGCCAGCGGCCGAAGTTGGAACCGCTGCCCGGCGCGGCCGCCGCGACGACCACCAGCAACGGCACCAGGGTGAGGAAGCCCAGGGCGGCGAAGCCCATCGCCCGGTGCATCAGCTCGATCTCCCGGCCACGGCTCCAGGCCAGCCCGGCCGGGGAGCCCAAGAGCCGGTCGTGGAGGCGCCGGAGGGTCGAGGTCACACCTGATCCCCTACCCGGACGGGCCCGGCCGCTCCCGGAAGCGGCGCCGGAATGGGCCCGAACGGGTGGTTTCAACCGCCCGTAGGCGTGGACCGGCCCGCTCAGGAGGAGTGCGGCTCCCGGAGGTCCCTCACCCGCTTGATCTTGCCGACCGAGCGCTCCAGGCTCTCCGGTTCCACCACCTCGACGGCGACGGACACCCCGACGGACTCCTTGACCGCCCGCACCAGCTCCGCGGCCGCCGCCCGCCGCCTGTCGGCATCGGCCTCCCGGCGCGCCTCCACCCGCACGGTGAGGGCGTCGAGGCGGCCTTCCCGGGTCAGCCGCAGCTGGAAGTGCGGGGCGAGGCCCGCGATGCGCAGGAGTATCTCCTCGATCTGGGTCGGGTAGAGGTTCACCCCGCGCAGGATGATCATGTCGTCGCTGCGGCCGGTCACCTTCTCCATCCGGCGGAAGGCCGGCCGGGCCGTCCCCGGCAGAAGCCGCGTCAGATCCCGGGTCCGGTAGCGGATCACCGGCATGGCCTCCTTGGTGAGGGAGGTGAACACCAGCTCCCCGGGCTCCCCGTCCGGCAGTACCGCCCCGGTGAGCGGATCGACGACCTCGGGGTAGAAGTGGTCCTCCCAGATGTGCAGGCCGTCCTTGTGCGAGGCGAACTCCTGCGCGACGCCCGGTCCGATCACCTCGGACAGGCCGTATATGTCCACGGCGTCGATGCCGAGCCGGTCCTCGATCTCCCGGCGCATCTCCTCGGTCCAGGGCTCGGCGCCGAAGATCCCGGTGCGCAGCGAGGTGCTGCGCGGGTCGATGCCCTGGCGCTCCATCTCGTCCAGCAGGGTGAGCATGTAGGAGGGGGTCACCATGATGACCTCGGGGCGGAAGTCCTGGATCAGTCTGACCTGGCGGTCCGTCATGCCGCCGGAGGCGGGGACCACCGTGCACCCCAGCCGCTCCGCCCCGTAGTGGGCGCCCAGGCCCCCGGTGAACAGGCCGTACCCGTACGCCACGTGCACGATGTGCCCCGGCCGGGCGCCCGCCGCGCGCAGCGACCGGGCCACGACATCGGCCCAGGTGGCCAGGTCCCCGTCGGTGTAGCCCACCACCGTGGGGCGGCCCGTGGTGCCGCTGGAGGCGTGGATGCGGCGCACGTCCGCGCGCGGTACGGCGAACATCCCGAAGGGGTACTGGTCCCGCAGGTCCGCCTTGGTGGTGAGCGGGAAGAGGGAGAGGTCCGCCAGCGAGCGGCAGTCGTCGGGATGGACCCCCGCCTTGTCGAAGGCCTGCCGGTAGAAGGCCACCCGGTCGTAGGCCCGGCGCAAGGTCGCCCGCAGCCGCTTCAGCTGGAGCGCCGCCAGCTCGTCGGGGCTCAGCCGCTCGCCTTCGTCCTGGAATCCACCGAGGTCTTCGAGACCCGTACGCGCCGTCATCGCCGCCACCTCATCGCCATCGTCATCGTCGTCGAGAGTCATACCGCCAAAGGCCAACCGAACGTTCATTCGGTAGATTGCCGGACCCCGCCGGGTAAAGCAATGACTCGAACGAGTGATCGTCTGATCTGATGGCCCTCATGCCTGTATTCACCACCTATGACGGAACCGAACTCGCCTACCACGTCAGGGGCGAGGGCGAACCGCTGGTCTGCCTCCCCGGTGGCGCCATGCGGGCCTCCCGCTACCTGGGCGACCTCGGCGGGCTCTCCGCCGGCCGCCGGCTCATCCTCCTCGACCTGCGCGGCACCGGCGACTCGGCGGTGCCGGCCGACGAGTCCACGTACCGCGTCGACCACCAGGTCGAAGACGTCGAGGCGCTCCGCGTCCACCTGGGCCTGGACCGCATGGACGTCCTGGCCCACTCGGCCGCCGGCAACCTCGCCCTGCTGTACGCCGCCGCGCACCCCGGGCGCGTGCGCCGCCTGGCCCTCGTGACCCCGACCGCCTGGGCCGTGGACCTCGGGCCGACCCCCGAGGAGAGCCTGGAAGCGGTCCGGACCCGGGCGGGCCGGGAGCCCTACGACACGGCCATCGCCGCCTACGAGCGGTTGTGGGCGGCCGGCGGTGACCCCTCTCCGGAGGACCGGCGCCGGGCGATGGTCCTCGCCTACGGCCGCTGGGACGAGCAGGCGCGCGCCCACGTCGCCGCGAGCGACCGGGAGCGCAACCAGGCCGCGGCCGCCGCCTTCGCCGGCCCCGGGGCGTTCGACCCGCCCGCCACGCGCGCGGCCCTGCGCCGGTTCGACGGCGAGGCGCTGGTCCTGGCGGGGGAACTGGACGGCTACCCCACCGTCGCCGTCGCCGCCGGACTCGCCGGGCTCCTGCCCCACGGAACCGCCGACGTCCAGCGGGACGCCGCGCACTTCCCGTGGCTGGACGACGCCGAGTGGTTCGCGGCCCGCGTGGAACGCTTCCTGTCCACCGGCGCCTGACCCCGGCGGGGGACTGCGGCGAACGCCCGCCGCGACGGCGCTCCGTGCTGGCAGACTCCCGGATCATGGGACACAGCGAACTGTGGGTCGGCGTCCTGACCGCGCTGACCGCGCTCGGGGCCAGCTACATCACGGCACGCGCGACCTCGCGGGCGGCACTGGCGCAAGCCCGGACCGCCGCGAGGGCGGACGCGCTCCGGGAACAGCGCGAGCGCCGCCGGTCGACCTACCGGGAGATGATGGGCTGCGCGCACGTCTTCTTCGAGGTCACCTGGCAGATCGATGCCGTCGACGCCGCGCGGGACCGGGAGTCCAAGGACCGTCTGCTGAGGCAGATGTACGAGCACATGGCCCCGGCCCTCGGGAACATGAACCGGGCCAACCACGAAGTCCGCCTCGATGGTCCCGCCGAAGTGTCTGACGCGTCGGAACACGTACGGCAGACGGCCCGTCGTGTGCAGCCTCGGCTCAGGGATCTGGTCGGCGCCACCACTCCTGAGCCGAGGCATGCCTACGACGCCGCGTTCACGGACTTCCGGGACGCGTACGCCACCTTCATCGGCCTGGCCCGACAGGCGCTGGAAGCCGAGGCCATGTGAAGGCGGCGCCGGCGCGAGGTTCCGGGCCGTGATCCGCCGGACGGCCGCTAACCGGCCGCACCCGCCCCCGCGTCCGCCTCCGTCGCCACGGCCTTGGCCCAGCGGTAGTCCGCCTTGCCGCTCGGGGAGCGCTGCACCGCCGGTGTGATCACCAGCTGGCGCGGGATCTTGTAGCCGGCCAGCCTCGTGCGGCAGTGGCGCTGGATCTCCTCCAGCGTCGGCTCCGCGGCGCCCTCCCGTACCTGCACCACCGCGGCCACGTGGTTGCCCCACGTCGGGTCCGGGACCCCCGCCACCAGGGCGTCGTACACGTCCGGATGCGACTTCAGGGCCTGCTCGACCTCCTCCGGGTAGACCTTCTCCCCGCCGGTGTTGATGCACTGCGAGCCGCGCCCCAGCACGGTGACGATGCCCTCCTCGTCGACCGTCGCCATGTCGCCCAGCAGCACCCAGCGTTCGGCGCCCTTCCGGAAGAAGGTCTCCGCCGTCTTCACCGGGTCGTTGTAGTAGCCGAGCGGGACGTGTCCGCGCTGCGCGAGGCGTCCGGGGACACCGACCGCCACGGGCTCGTGCGTCACCGGGTCCACCACCTGCGTACGGTCGTTGACCTGGAGGCGGAACCCCTTCTCCGGGCCCGAGTCGTCCGTCGCCCTGCCGTTGGAACCGGACTCGGACGAGCCGAAGTTGTTCAGGAGCACCACGTTCGGTACCAGCCGCCGGAACTCGGCGCGGACGGTCTCCGACATGATCGCCCCGGAGGAGGAGACGCTGAACAGCGAGGACAGGTCCGTCCCCTTGAGCGGCCCGTTCAGCGCGTCGATCAGCGGCCGCAGCATCGCGTCGCCGACCAGCGAGACGCTCGACACCTTCTCCTTCGCTATGGTGCGCAGCACCTCCTCGGGCGCGTACTTGCGGTGGATCACCACCCGCTGGCCGTAGTTGAAGGCGATGAACGAGGTCAGCGTCGAGGTCCCGTGCATCAGCGGGGGAGCGGGGAAGAAGGTGAGCCCGGCGCCGCGCGCCGCGACCCGCTCCGCGAGCTCCTCGGGCCGCTTCACCGGCTCGCCCGAGGGCTCCCCGCCGAACAGCCCCGCGAAGAACAGGTCCTCGGCCCGCCACATGACGCCCTTGGGCATCCCGGTCGTGCCGCCGGTGTAGATGATGAACAGGTCGTCCGGGCTGCGCCCGGGGAACCCGCGCTCCGGTGACCCGGCCGCCTCGGCGTCCTCGTACGCGACCGGTGCGACCGCCGGTTCCGGCGCGCCGGCGGGCGCCCGCCCGACCCGGACCAGGTGGCGCAGCCTCGTCGTCTGCGGCAGGGCGGCCGCCACCCGCTCCGTGAACTCGCCCTCGAAGACGAGCGCGGCGAGGTCGGCGTCGTTGTAGAGGTAGACCAGCTCCTCCTCCACGTACCGGTAGTTGACGTTCACCGGCACCAGACGGGCCTTGAGGCAGGCCAGTACGGTCTGGAGGTACTCGATCCCGTTGTAGAGGTGCAGCCCCACGTGCTCGCCGGGCCGCAGCCCGCTGTCCAGCAGGTGGTGCCCGACGCGGTTCGCCGCCGCGTCCAGTTCCGCGTACGTCAGGCGGCGCTCGGCGCCGGTCCCGGGGTGGTCGACGTACACCAGCGCCTCGCGGTCCGGGACCACGTCCACGACCGATTCGAACAGGTCGGCAAGGTTGTACTCCACCGTTCCTCCTGACCCGAAAGTGCTCACGGCTGGGCTGCTCGGCGGTCATTAGAGCGTCGCCCGGTCCAACTGGGAAGGGCGCACGCCAAGAGATCTGACTGAGTGTCAGAAAACTATTGAACTGCCACCGGCCCTCCTGCAACCTGTTCTAGGTCTTGAGACGGGAGGACGGCAATGGGTGGGACCGAACACCTGACCGTGGAGCGCCGCGGCGCCACGCTGGTGCTCACCATGAACAGGCCGGAGGCGAAGAACGCGCTCTCGCTTCCCCTGCTGGTGGGCCTGTACGACGGCTGGCTGGAGGCGGACGCGGACGACACCGTCCGCTCGGTGGTCCTGACGGGCGCGGGCGGCGACTTCTGCGCCGGCATGGACCTCAAGGCGCTGGCCGGCGGGGGCATGGCGGGGGACCACTACCGGGACCGCCTCAAAGCCGACCCCGACCTGCACTGGAAGGCGATGCTCCGCCACCACCGGCCGCGCAAGCCGGTGATCGCGGCGGTCGAGGGCTACTGCGTGGCGGGCGGCACCGAGATCCTCCAGGGCACCGACATCCGGGTAGCGGGCGCCGGGGCCACGTTCGGACTGTTCGAGGTCAAGCGGGGGCTGTTCCCGATCGGCGGCTCCACGGTCCGCCTGCCCCGGCAGGTCCCGCGCACGCACGCGCTGGAGATGCTGCTGACGGGGCGTCCGTACTCGGCCGAGGAAGCGGCGCGGATCGGGCTCGTGGGCCGGGTGGTGCCGGAAGGGACGGCGCTGGACGCCGCGCTGGAGACGGCGGAGCTGATCAACGCGTGCGGCCCGCTGGCCGTCGAGGCGGTGAAGGCCTCGGTGTACGAGACCGCCGAGCTGACGGAGACGGAGGGGCTGGCCGCCGAACTGGTACGGGGCTGGCCCGTCTTCGAGACGGCCGACGCGAAGGAGGGGGCGCGGGCCTTCGCGGAGAAGCGGCCGCCGGTCTACCGCCGAGCCTAGGCGCCGGCCGCGCGTGTACCCGGTCCCCTGGGCCCCGCCCCCGGTCCCCTGGGCCCCGCCCCCGGTCCCCTGGGCCCCGCCCCGGTCCCCTGGGCCCCGCCCCCGGTCCCCTGGGCTCCGCCCCAGACCCCTGGGCTCCGCCCCAGACCCCCCCGGGCCTGCGGTCCGAACGGCTCGGGCCTGCCGCCCGCACCCGTTGGGCCTGGGGGCTGGACCCGTCCCGGGCTCGGGGCCGGACCCGTTGGGCCTGCGGTCGGGGCCTGTCCCGGGTCGCGGCCCGGGCCCGTTGGGCCTGCGGCCCGGAGCCGTGCCGGGCTTGTGGGCCGGGCCCCTCGGGCCTGTGGTCGGGGCCTGTTCCAGCCCGTGGTCCGGCGCCGTACTGGGCCTCCGTTCCGGGCCCGTGCCGGGTTGTGGTCCGGTCTCGGACCGGTCCCGTTGCCCGGGTCCGTCCCGCGGCTGCGGGCCGGCTTTGTGCGCGGCCCCTGGGCCGGTTTCGCGTCGGGCCTCCGTGCCGGGCCCGGACCCGTGCCGGGGTCGCGGGGCCCGATCCCCGTTCCGGGGTCCGGGCCCGCCGCCCGGCCTCTGGCGCCCTGCCGGCCGGGCTCCGTACCGGACGGAGGACCGGCCCCGCCGGGCACGTCGAGTAGCGATCCAGAACCGCCCCCGAGAATCGGAGAGCCGTCCATGACAGCCGCGTCCCCGCCCGAGGTGCTGCGTGCGCCCCTGGTCGTCGAGTTCCCCTTCACCCGCTCCCTCGGACCCGTGCAGAGCGCCTTCCTCACCGGCCTGCGGGAGGGGGTCGTGCTCGGCGTCCGGACCTCCGACGGGCGGGTCATGGTGCCGCCCGCCGAGTACGACCCCGTCACCGCCGAGGAGATCCGCGAGCTCGTCGAGGTCGCCCCCACCGGAACCGTCACCACCTGGGCCTGGAACGGCGAACCCCGCCCCCAGCAGCCCCTCGGCACCCCCTTCGCCTGGGTGCTCGTACGGCTCGACGGCGCCGACACCGCGATCCTGCACGCCCTCGACGCACCCGGCCCGGAGGCCGTGTCCAGCGGGATGCGGGTACGCGTCCGCTGGGCGGCCGAGCGCACCGGCGCCATCACCGACATCGCCTGCTTCGAGCCGTACGCGGGGCAGGAGGCGAGCGGAGCCGCCGCGCACGACGGGGTGTTCGCCGACCCCGTCACCGGCATCGTCGCCGAGGCCCGCCTCGACTACACCTACAGCCCCGGCCGCGCCCAGACCGCCTACATCAACGCGCTCTCCGAGCGGCGCACCGTCGGCGAGCGCTGCCCCTCCTGCCACAAGGTGTACGTCCCCCCGCGCGGCGCCTGCCCCACCTGCGGGGTGGCCACCACCGACCGGGTCGAGGTCGGCCCGGCCGGGACCGTCACCACCTTCTGCATCGTCAACATCAAGGCGCGCAACCTCGACATCGAGGTCCCCTACGTCTACGCCCACATCGCCCTCGACGGCGCCGGCCTCGCCCTCCACGGCCGGATCGGCGGAATCCCGTACGACCAGGTCCGCATGGGCCTGCGCGTCGAACCCGTGTGGACCGACGGCGGCCGCCACCCCGACCACTACCGCCCCACCGGCGAGCCGGACGCGGACTACGACGCGTACAAGGAGCTGCTGTGACGACCCGATACGCGCGCGAGGTGGCCGTCGTCGCCTTCGCCCAGAGCGACCACCTGCGCCGCACCGACGAACTCAGCGAAGTCGAGATGGTGATGCCCGTCCTGCACCGGGTGCTGGCCGCCACCGGGCTCAAGGCGGGCGAGATCGGCTTCACCTGCTCCGGCTCCAGCGACTACCTCGCCGGCCGGGCCTTCTCCTTCACCATGACCCTCGACGGGGTCGGCGCCTGGCCGCCGATCTCCGAGTCGCACGTCGAGATGGACGGCGCCTGGGCGCTCTACGAGGCCTGGGTCAAGATCCAGACCGGCGAGGCCGACACCGCGCTCGTCTACTCGTACGGGAAGTCCTCGCCCGGCTCCGTACGCGACGTCCTCACCCGGCAGCTCGACCCGTACTACCTCGCCCCCCTGTGGCCCGACTCCGTGGCGCTGGCCGCGCTCCAGGCGCAGGCGCTGATCGACGCGGGGGAGACCGACGAGCACGCGCTCGCCGCGATCGGCGCCCGCAGCCGGGCCTCCGCCGAGGGCAACCCGCACGCCCAGCTCAGCGGCCCCGTCCCGCAGGGCGGCTACCAGGTGCGGCCGCTGCGCACGGGAGACTGCCCGCCCGTCGGGGACGGCGCGGCCGCCGTCGTCCTGGCCGCCGGCGACACCGCGCGGCGGCTGTGCGAACGGCCCGCCTGGATCACCGGCATCGACCACCGCATCGAGGCGCACGGCCTCGGCCTGCGCGACCTGACCGACTCCCCGTCCACCCGGACCGCCGCCGAACGCGCCGGGGTCTTCGACGCCCCCGTGGACACGGCGGAACTCCACGCGCCGTTCTCCTCCCAGGAGGTGGTGCTCCGCAAGGCACTCGGACTCGGCGACGCGGTGGCCGTCAACCCCTCCGGCGGGGCGCTCGCCGCCAACCCGATGATGGCCGCCGGCCTGATCCGGATCGGCGAGGCGGCCGCCCGCATCCACCGCGGCGAGTCCCGCCGCGCCGTCGCGCACGCCACCTCCGGCCCCTGCCTCCAGCAGAACCTGGTCGCCGTCCTGGAAGGGGACCGAGCATGAGCACACCGGGCAAGGAACCCGTCGCCGTCGTCGGGATCGGCCAGACCAAGCACGTCGCCGCCCGGCACGACGTCTCCATCGCCGGCCTCGTCCGCGAGGCCGCCTCCCGCGCCCTCGCCGACGCGGAGCTGACCTGGGCCGACATCGACGCGGTCGTCATCGGCAAGGCCCCGGACTTCTTCGAGGGCGTCATGATGCCGGAGCTCTACCTGGCCGACGCCCTCGGCGCGGTCGGCAAACCGATGCTCCGCGTCCACACGGCCGGGTCCGTCGGCGGGTCCACCGCCCTCGTCGCCGCCAACCTGGTCGCGGCCCGGGTCCACCGCACCGTCCTGACCCTCGCCTTCGAGAAGCAGTCCGAGTCCAACGCCATGTGGGGGCTCTCGCTGCCCGTCCCCTTCCAGCAGCCGCTGCTGGCGGGCGCGGGCGGCTTCTTCGCCCCCCACGTGCGCGCGTACATGCGGCGCACCGGCGCCCCCGACTCCGTGGGCTCGCTCGTCGCGTACAAGGACCGGCGCAACGCGCTGAAGAACCCGTACGCGCACCTGCACGAGCACGACATCACCCTGGAGAAGGTCCAGGCCTCCCCGATGCTCTGGGACCCGATCCGCTACTCCGAGACCTGCCCGTCCTCGGACGGCGCCTGCGCGATGGTCCTCACCGACCGCGCGGGCGCGGCCCGTTCGCCGAAACCGCCGGCCTGGCTGCACGGCGGGGCGATGCGCAGCGAGCCGACGCTCTTCGCGGGCAAGGACTTCGTCTCGCCGCAGGCCGGCAAGGACTGCGCGGCCGACGTCTACCGGCAGGCCGGGATCACCGACCCGCGCCGGGAGATCGACGCGGTCGAGATGTACGTGCCGTTCTCCTGGTACGAGCCGATGTGGCTGGAGAACCTGGGCTTCGCGCAGGAGGGCGAGGGCTGGAAACTCACCGAGGCGGGCGTCACCGAACTCGACGGCGACCTCCCGGTGAACCCCTCCGGCGGGGTGCTGTCCACCAACCCGATCGGCGCCTCCGGCATGATCCGCTTCGCGGAGGCGGCCCTCCAGGTCCGCGGCCTGGCCGGCGAACACCAGGTCCCGGGTGCCCGGCGGGCGCTGGGGCACGCGTACGGCGGCGGCGCGCAGTTCTTCGCGATGTGGCTCGTGGGCGCGCAGCCGCCGAGCTCCTGACCGGGGCAGGGCCGGGGCGGCGCCGGGGCGGGCGCGGTGTGCCGGACGGGCCGCGGGTGACGCCCGCGGCCTGTCCGGCGCCCGCCCCGATCGCTACCCTGGGCCCCCGGACGACGACGTACCGTACCGGGAGGAGCACGCACGTGGCGGAGAGCACGATTTCGCAGCCCGTTGCCGGCTGGGGCGGGCCCAGGCCCGAACTCGATCTCAGCGGGGCCGACTGGCAGGCCGGCAGCCGGGGGGTGGGCGACGTCCAGATCGCCTTCGTGGAGGGGTTCATCGCGATGCGCAACGGCGAGCGCCCCGACGGCCCCTCGCTGGTCTTCGCGCCGCGCGAGTGGCGCAGGTTCGTCCTCGGGACGCGGGGCGGACGCTTCGGCCCGAGCTGAGCCGGCGCCGCCCGGCTCACGCCGGGCGGGCGGTCAGCCGCAGGGCGACCTGGAGCTCGTGCTCCCCGGACACGGTGCCGAGGTGCTCGCCGGCGAAGGCGTCCTCCAGTACGGCGCGGACCGCGCGCACCGGTTCCGCGGCGCCGTCCAGCTCGGCGGTCACGGCGCCGGCCGGCCGGGCCCGCGGGCTCGCACCGGGCGCCCGGTGGCGGACGTCCACCGTCGCCGACCAGACGCTCGGAGCCGCCCCGGCCCCGCCCGCCCGCTCCGGGACCGGCGGGGTCATGCCGGGGAACGCCTCCGCCAGGACGCCGAGGACGGCGTCGGCGCCCGCCCGGTCGCAGTGACTGACCAGTACGTTCACTTCCGCCTCGGCGGCCCGCCGCGCGTCCATCCGCGCCGGGTCGGCCGCCGGGCCCGCATCCGTCCCGGTACGGGAGGCCGCGCCCGGCGCGCGGCCGTGCTCGTCCACCATGGCCCCCGCGTCCGGGAGCAGCGCGGCGCGCCGCTCCGGGGCGTCGTGCCCGCGGTTCGTGTTCATCGTTCGCCTCCGGGTCGGGGTGCGGCCCCGCGCGGAGCCCGGGGCCGACCGGCTGACCGGCACGTCTGGGTGCCTCCCCCTGCGGCTGTCCACGGACGGCCGCACCAAACCCGCCCGGGCCGGATCCGCGCTGCCCCGCCGCCCGCGAAAACCGGTGGCGGCCGTCGCGGTCACCGGCCTACGGTCGCCCCGATGGACATCTCCTTCCGGAAGCTGCCGGGAAACCGGTACGAGATCACGGTCACCGGCCGCCGCGGCCCCGACGTACGGCTCCCCGCGCAGCCCACCGGCCCGACCGTCCCGCACGACCTCGCCCACGCCGCCGTGGAGGAGGCGCTCGGCGTCACCGACGGCTTCTGGGGCGCGGTGGCGGCCGGCGCCACCTTCCAGGGCTTCGAGATGACCCGGCCCGGCCGCCACCGCCGGTCCGGCCTCAAGGTGCTGCGCCGCGGCGGAGACGCCGTGATGGCGGCGGAGATGGCCGTCAACTGGGCCTACCGCGCCTGGTCCGGACTGCCCGTCACGGGCCGCGGCGTGGGCCGCCCCCCGCTCGGCGAAGCCGAACTGGAGCGTGCCCGTACCGCCCTCGACGCGGCCTCGGCCCGCTGGGCGGCGGTCCCGGAAGGCGGAGCCCTCACCTGGCGGTGGCGCGAGTAGAGCGCCCGCCCGGAACAGAAGATCGGATTCTTTCCCGATAGTGGGATCCATCGGCTCGTGCGCGCGTACGCTGATCTCCCGAGCCGGCCTGGGGGGTACGAGCCATGACGGAACGCCGGACCCGCACACGGCGCACGCTCTTCGAACGCGAAGCCGAACTCCTCGCCGTGGACGACGCGCTGGACCGGCTCACAGCGTCCGGCCCCGACAGCGGCGGCGGCCTCCTCGCCCTCTCGGGCCCGGCCGGACTCGGCAAGACCACCCTGCTCGCCGAAGTACGCCGCCGCGCCCTCGCCCGCTCCTGCACCCTGCTCGCCGCACGCGGCGGGGAACAGGAGCAGACCCAGCCCTTCCACGTCGCCCGGCAGCTCATCCAGCCCCAGCTGGCCGGCCGCCCCGAGGCCGAACTCCGCGCCGCGCTCGGCAGCTGGTACGCCATCGTCGGCCCCGCCCTCGGCCTGTGCGCCCCCGCCCAGGGCGCCCCGCCCGACCCGCAGGGCCTGCGCGACGGCCTCGACTGGGTCCTGACCCACCTCACCGTCCAGCGGCCCCCCGTCGTCCTCGTCCTGGACGACGCCCACTGGGCCGACCCGGAGTCCCTCGGCTGGCTCGCCGGCTTCGCCCCGCGCGCCGAACACCTCCCCCTGCTCCTCGTCACCGCCTACCGCCCCGACGAACTCCCCGCGGACGCCGAGGCCTTCCGCACGCTGCCCGGCCGCGCCGGACAACGCCCCCTCAGCCTCGCCCCGCTCAGCGCCGACGCCGTCTCCACCCTGGTCCGCGAGACCGTCGGCGCCCACGCCGAGGACGCCTTCTGCCGCGAGGCCTGGGCCGTGACCACCGGCAACCCCTTCGAGGCCGTCGAACTCACCGCCAAGGTCCGCGCCAAGGGCCTCGACCCCGTCGAGGCCAGCGCCCCGCTGCTGCGCGACCTCGCCGCCGCCCAGCGCGGCAGCGGGCTCGTCGCCCGCCTGCACAGCCTCGGCCCCTCCACCGTCCGCTTCGCCTGGGCCTGCGCCGTCCTCGGCACCGCCATCCCGCGGCGCATCGCCGCCCGCGTCGCCGTCCTCGGCGCGGAGGAGGCCGCCGACGCCACCGTCCGGCTCCGCGACGCCCGCATCCTCTCCGCCCCGCCGGCGGACGCCGCGGCCGGCGAAGCCGAGGACACCGGGCTGGAGTTCGTCCACCCGCTCATCGCCACCGCCATATACCGGGCCATCCCCGACGCCCTGCGCGTCGCCCTCCACGGCAAGGCCGCCGCAGCCGTCGTCGACGCCGGGCTCGGCTCCTCCGCGGCCGCCCGCCACCTGCTGGAGACCCAGCCCGAGAACGACCCCTGGGTGGTGCGCACCCTGCGCGAGGCCGCCGCCGAGAACCTCCGGGCCGGCGCCCCCGAAGCCGCCCGCCGCCAGCTCGCCCGCGCCCTCGAAGAACCCCCGGACTTCGACGAACGCGCCGCCGTCCTCTACGAACTGGGCTGCGCCTCCCTCCTCACCGAACCCGCCAACACCGTCAACCACCTGCGCGCCGCCCTCGCCGAACCCTTCGACGACCCCGCCCTGCGCCAGGGCATCGTCATCCGGCTCGCCCAGGTCCTCGCCCACAGCGACCACCTCGCCGCCGCCTCGGAACTCCTCGGCCGCGAGATACCGCGCACCCACGACGCCCGCGCCCGGCTGCGCCTGCAGTCCGAGCAGTTCATGTGGGACGCCTTCAACGCCGCCGAACCCGACTCCCCGGCCCGCTCCCGCCGCCTGGCCCGGCTCGCCGACCGCCTCCCCGGCCGGGACCTCACCGAGCGGTACGTCATCGGACTGCGCGCCTGGGACGCCTGCCTGCGCGGCGAACCCCTCGACGTCGCCCTCCACCACGCCGACCGGGTCCTGCGGGAACCCTTCAGCTGGGCCCACGAGGACCGCGGCTTCGAGGTGCCCGTGCTCGCCGCCATGGTCCACATGTACGCCGACCGGCCCGGCCGCGCCGAGGAGCTCTTCGAGGAGGGCACCGCCGAGTTCGAACGCCAGGGCTGGCACGGTGCCCACCTGTCCTTCGCGTACAGCCTGCGCGCCTACATCCGCTACCGCCGCGGCCGGCTCGTCGAGGCCGAGGAACTGGCCCGGGCCGGACTGCGCCTCGCCGAGCGCGTGGGCCGGCGTACGCCCGTGCACTGGTACGCCATCGCCATCCTCCTCACCACCCTCGTCGCCCGGGGCCGGGTGGACGAGGCGTGGGGCCTCGCCCGGGAGCACGAGTACGGGGAGCCCTTCCCCGCGGCCGTGGTCTTCCCCGACTCGCAGACCGTGTACGCGGAACTGCTCCTGGCCGGCGGCGACCGGAAGGCCGCCGCGGCCGAACTGGAGGCCGTCGAGCGGCGGCTGACCCCCCGCGGCATCCAGAACCCGGCCTGGTGCCCCTGGCGGCTGCTCCTGGCCCGCGCCGTCGCCCCCGAGGACCCCGCCAGGGCCCGCGACCTGACGGCCGAGGCGGTACGCCGCGCCCGCGCCTTCGGAGCGCCCTCCGCCATCGGCCAGGCCCTGCGCGTCGCGGCGGAGGTGGCGGCCCCGCAGGACCGTGCCGCCCTGCTGCGCGAGGCCGTGGCCCTGCTGGAGGACTCCCCGGCCGCCTACGAACTGGCCCGGGCCCTGGCCGCGCTGGGCACCGAACTCCAGGACCCCGGCCTGCTCGCCCGCGCCCACCTCACCAGCCGGGAATGCGGCGCCGGTGCCCTGGAGGCGAGCACCGCCCAGGACCTGGCGGCGTTCGCCCAGCGCGCAAGCTGAGCCCCGGGGACGGGAGCGGGCAGGGTGGACCCCATGGATCACCTCACCCGGCTCCACGTCCTCCGGCACGAGGCCGCCGCCTTCGACAAGGCCGTCCGCCGGGCGGCCGACGGCGGGCGGGAGGCACCCGCCGTGCCCTCCTGCCCCGGACGGTCGGTCGCGGACCTCGCCGGCCACCTCGGCAGCGTCCAGCGCTGGACCGTCGAGTTCAGCGGCGACCGGGTGCTCCACGCACGGGACGACACCGCCCCCGTCCACGTCGAGGCGGCGGGGACCGCCTCCGACCTGATGCTGTTCCTCTGGCAGCGCCCCCCGCCGAGCCACTCCACGTCACCGGTGACGCCGCCCTGCTGGAGCACTGGTTCGCCCTCGTCCCGCCCGCCTGAACGGGACCGCCGGCACCTACCTCCGCAGCGCCGCGACCGCCGCCAGCTCCGCCGGCGCGAGCGGCGGCCCGGTCAGCTGCGACCGGCCCGGGCCCAGTAGGGCCGCCAGCAGCACCGGCGGCGTGAACAGCCGGGAGGCAGGACGCTCCAGGGTCATCACGTCGGTCACCGCCCGGGCCACCCGCCCGTTGCCGGTGCTCGTGCGCATCAGCCGCCGCACGTAGGCCGCGGCGGCCCGCTCGGCCGCCGTCGGGCCGTTCTCGGTGGCACCGGGGTAGAAGACGTCGTTCCCCGTGGACAGCGCCCAGGCGGCGGCCACCGGCCCGGCGACGGCCTTCTGCGCGCGGGCGGCGAGCCGGCCGTCGGACAGGCCGTACCGGGCGACGGCGGCCCGCAGGGCGAGGGCGCTCTGCGCGGCCACCGACATCCCGTGCCCGTACACCGGGTTGTAGGCGGCGACCGCGTCCCCGAGCACCAGCAACCCCGCGGGCAGGGCGGCCTTCTCGTAGTGGTGCCTGCGGTTGACGGTCGTACGGGTGCGCACCACGTCCGTCAGCGGCTCCGCCCCGGCGATCAGCTCGCTCACGATCGGGTGCCGCAGTGCCCGCGCGAAGGCCCCGAAGGCCTCCGGATCCGTACCGGGTTCGCCGCCGCGCGTCCCCGACAGGGTGACCAGCCAGCGGTCGCCCTCGATCGGGACCAGGGTCGCGGACCGGCCCGGACCCGCCTGGCGGGGATCGGCCTGGACGTTCACGACGACCGGGAAGGTGCTCCCGAGGTCCTTCGGGGCCCGGAAGGTCCGGCTGGCGTAGACGAGGCCGGGGTCGACCGTCCGCACGGCGGCCCCGGGCAGGCCGAACTCCTCCAGCCACCGCGGCGTGCGCGAGGCCCGCCCGGAGGCGTCCACCACCAGGTCCGCGTCCAGGACCCGCTCCACGCCGTCCTCCCCGCGCACCCGGACCCCGGTGACGCGCCGGGCGCCGCCCGCCAGGCCCAGCACCTCCGTGCGGTCGGCGACGGTGACGTCCGGGAGCGCCGCCACGGCCCGGCGGACGTGCCAGTCGAGCAGGTCGCGGCTGGCGATGAGCACGTAGTGGGACTCCCGGGCCCAGCGGCGGAACCAGCCCTCGGGCGAGAGGCCGACCATGTTCGTGGGCAGCGAGATCCGGTGGGCCCCGTCCTTCCTCAGCGCCGCGACGGTGCCGGGCAGCAGGGAGTCGACGGCCGCGGCCCCGCCCGACCACAGCAGGTGGGCGTGGTGGGCCTGTGGGAGCCCCTTGCGGGGGAGCGGCCCGTCGGGCAGCGCGTCCCGCTCGACGACGACGACCCGGCCGCCCGCGGATCCGGAGCCGTCCCCGGCGAGGGCGGCGGCCGTCAGCATGCCGGCCAGGCTGCCGCCGATGACGACCGAGGTGTGCCGGCCGGGCGACCGCGGTGAACTGCTCATGGCCTCACGCTCTCTGGGTGGTCTGACGGCCCGGACCGGGCGCGGAAGGAGGAGACGGCGGGGGACCGGCGCAGCGCCTTGGCCACGGCGACCAGGTCCGGCGCCGCCGCCGTGCCCGGTACCGGGGCGTCCGCCGCCGCGGCCTCGGCGCCGCCGCGCAGGGCCGTGACCGCCGCGACCACGGCCACCGCCTCGGCGGTCGCCGCCGCCCGCTTCGGCGCCTCGCCCCGTGCACGGGCCTCGGCGAGCGCCCGCCCGCGGATCCCGGGATCCATGTACGGCTGGAGCCGCAGCAGCCCGTCGCTGATCTGGGTCCTGCGCTGGACCAGCCGGCGGCTGATGGGGGAGCGGCGGGGCAACCGCATCGAGGCGGTGTCCAGGTCCGCCAGCTCCCGCACGAACGGGGCCAGGCACCGGTAGTGGTAGTAGTCGGTGCAGAGCCCCTGGAGCGCCTGGCCCGCGTGCGGCAGGATGAAGCCCACGGCGATGAACAGGGCGCACACGGAGGCGATGGGCGGGGCCACGTACGTGCTGAGCCAGTCAAGGTCGCGGCCGTTCCAGCGGGCGAACACCGCCGTGAGCTTCACGGTGTCGTAGCAGAGGTTCAGGATGAACCCGATGACCAGGAGCACCAGGCCGGCCCGCAGCCAGCCCGCGACCTCCCGCAGCCAGGACCAGGTGACGACGGCGGTGATGGCGCAGGCGGTGGTGTGGGCCCCCAGGTAGAGCATGATGTGCTCGCGCATCCAGGGGGTGTTGGCGTAGTACGTGTCCAGGTCCCGCAGCCGCTCGACCGGTACGTCGGCGAACGCGAAGGTGATCCACAGGCCGGCCACCACGGCCGCGTAGACGACTCCGATGGTCCAGCTGGTCCGGCGCACCCGCCGGGGATCGCCGCCCCGCCAGTGGATGATCATGATCAGGCAGGAGGCGCAGAACATCGTGAGCAGCGTGTAGACCAGCGGCGCCGCGAAGTTGCTGACGCCCGTCGCGCTGTTCAGCAGTACGAGGGTCTTCGGCCGGCCGAAGTAGAAGACGGCCGAGGCCAGCAGGAGCAGGCCGCCGACCGAGCGCACGTTGGGGTCGATCCGCCAGAACCTCATCATCACCGGGAGGCGGATCGCGAAGGCCAGGGTGAGGATCGCCGCCGGTATGAGGTACGGGATGTAGTACTTGTCCGAGGTCACCGTCAACCGATCGGTCCGCGGTAGCCCAGGGCGTTGCCTATCCGGCCCGCCACGTCACTGCGCCGGGCGGCCCCCGCCGCGTCGCCGCCCGTCAGCCACGGCCGGCACCGGTCCCCGAGCATCAGCCCGAAGCTCTCGGCCTCGATCTCCTGCGCGTCCTCGTAGTGGGACCGCGCGGCGACACTGGCGTACGTCAGGTCCGAGGCGTCGGGCAGGGCGCGCGCGGCGTCCGCCGCCCCGCCCCCGTGGCCGGTGCAGTGGCCGGCCTTCATGTGCCACAGCTCGTGCCCGAGGATGACCAGTTGGTGGTCGGGCGTCGTGTGCTTCTCCACCACGACGATGTCGTAGTCCTCCATGTTCAGCCACAGGCCCGAGGTGGTCAGCCCGGCCGGGAAGCGCTCGAAGCGCAGCACGATCGGGCGGCCGCCGCGGGTGCGGCTCATGGCGTCGCACAGGGCGCGGAAGAGGGTCTGCGGCTCGACCGGCGTCTCCAGGTCGAGCGAGGAGGTCAGCACGGTGCACAGCTTGCGCATCGAACGGGACAGGTTCACCGGACCACCTCGGAGGAAAGGATTCCGGTGATCATGCCCAGGAGCAGCGTCTCCTGCGTACGGGTGAGGGCCCTTCCCCGGCTGGAGATGGAGACCAGCCCGTACTGGTTCGTGAGGTCGGCCATCAAGTCGCCCGATCGGTAGTTGAGGGATTCGACCGCGGGCCACAGGGCCCGGCTCACCGCCTGGGCCGGCGTGTCCGTCAGGAAGGTGATGTCACGGCCGAAGAAGGCCGCGAACTCCTCGCAGTGCCGCAGGTGCGGCGGCCTCCCGCCCGACACCAGGGCGCCGACCCACCGGGGGTCCGCGCCGATCGCCGCCGCGATCTCCGCGACCGCGTACGGCTGTCCCCGGGTGTCGCGCGAGACGGCGTACAGGAAGGCCGCGCGACGGCAGACCGTCCCCTCGGCCTCCTCGGGCGTGGGGTCGGCGAACTCCTCGCCGCGCAGCAGCGCCGCCGTCACCTCCACGGGGACGCCGGTCCGCTCGGAGAGGGACACCGCGTCGAGGATCTCGTCCACGTCCAGTCGTCTCTCCGCGGCGAGCGCCCGGAGCCGGGCGAGCGTCGTGGTGAGGGCAAGCGGCGGACCGCCAACGGGGACAGTCATCTGTCTGTGCTCCCATACGTCTACGTCCGAAGGGCAGATCCGTCTGCGCACCGGGGACGACGGTAGGTCCCCCCGGGCCACAAGATCCCCAGCACCGAACCGATCGTTGTCGAATCGAAAACGATCGATGACCGGGACGCGGGGACGCACAGCAAGATACAGCCAGTGCGGCGGCCTGTGGCGGGAAAGGGCGCATGCCCGCAGCTCAACGCACCGACCCGCCCCACGGTAAGGAGTACGCGGCGGCCCCGCCCCATACCCGCAGGTCCGGCAGGCCGGGGCACCCGCCGCCCGGCCTCCCGGCACCCCTCACACCCCCGCCCCCGGCCCGTCCCGGGCCCCCTCCCACCGACGCGGCGCCCCGCTGCGCGGGGACGGAGCCCCCGGCGCCGGAAAACCCGCGCGGCCACGTACCATGGCGGCATGTCCTTCCTCCGCCGCCACCGCGCCGCCACACCCGCGGGCCCGGACTTCGACGTCCTGGCCATGGACCCGGGGGACTGGCCGGGCAACCTCGGGGCCGGGCTGCTGCCCGCGCCCGACGGCAGCTGCCAGGGCGTCTTCCTCCGCTACGACCTGTTCGGCGGCCGCGGCCCCGCGATGATCATCGGTAACCTCCCCGAGGGGTCCCCGGCGCGCGAGCTCGCCGAGGGCCAGGTCCCCTTCGAGGTGGCCCAGCTCCTCGACGCCCTGGAGAACGACGAGGACGTCGAGGTCACCGGGACCGAGGACTGCCCCGTCATGCAGGGCGACAACCTCCTCATCGTCCGCAAGATCAAGCTCTCCGAGGGCCGGATCTCCTGCGTGCAGTTCGACCGCAGCGACAACGTCCTCGTGACGATCGCCAGCTGGGACCGCCCGATCACCGACGACCTCTACGCGCTGCTGAAGCCGCTTCCCGCCGAGCTCTTCCAGCAGGGCTAGCCCTCCCGGGGGGTGTCCGCGATGTCGTTCGCCGCGACGTAGCCGAACGTCATCGCGGGCCCGATCGTCGACCCGGCCCCCGCGTAGCTGTGGCCCATCACCGCCGCGCTCGCGTTGCCCGCCGCCCACAGGCCCCGGATCACCGATCCGTCCGCCCGCAGCGCCCGCGCCCGGGCGTCCGTGACGATGCCGCCCTTGGTGCCCAGGTCGCCCGGGACGATCCTGAACGCGTAGAACGGCGGCAGCCACACCGGCGCCAGACACGAGTTCGGCACCACGTTCGGATCCGTGTAGTAGTGGTCGTAGGCCGTGTCCCCCCGGTGGAAGTCCGCGTCGCTCCCGCTCCACGCCTGCGCGTTGAAGCGGTTCAGCGTGGCCCGCAGCGCCGCCGCCGGCACCCCGATCTGTCCGGCGAGGGCGTCCCAGGTCCACGCCTTCCTCGCCGCCCCCGACTCGAACCAGGAGTCCGGGAAGGGCAGCGTCGGCAGGATGTCCTTGAACAGGTACTTGTTGCGGTAGTTCTGGTCCACGATCAGCCACGCCGGGATGTGCGAACCCGCCGAGCCCCGGTCCTTCTCGTACATCACGTGCACCACGTCGCTGTACGGTGCGGCCTCGTTGACGAAGCGGGTACCCGCCCCGTTCACGACCAGACCGCCCGGCAGGGTCCGCTCCGCCAGGCAGAAGTACGGCTCCCCGGGCAGCGGGATCGACGGCCCCCACCAGGCGTCCTCCATCAACGCCAGTGCGGCGCCCGCCCGTTGCCCGGCCCGGATCCCGTCACCGGTGTTCTCCTTCGCGCCCACCGACCACTCCGTGCCGATCGGCTGCTGCTGGTACTGGGCCCGCATCTGCGCGTTGTGCTCGAAGCCGCCCGAGCCGATCACCACGCCCCTGCGGGCCCGTACGACGCCCCGCACGCCCTCCTTCTCCACCACGACCCCGGTGACCGCCCCGCCCTCCTGGACCAGGTCGACCAGCGGGCTGCCCAACCACACCGGCACCCCCGCCCGCAGCAGCCCGGCCCGCAGCCCCGCGGCCAGCGCCTGGCCCATCGTCAGCGGCTTCTGCCCGAGCAGCGCGGCCTTCGTGCCGCGCGCCAGGCATTCCGCGGACACCGCGAGCCCCTTCGCGCTGACCGCCGCCAGGTTCAGCCACTTGTAGTCCTGGCTGAACACCACCATCCCGGCGGGTACCGGCATGTACGCCGGGTTCAGGTGCGCCAGTTCGTCGCCCAGTACGTTGCCGTCAATCTGGTCCGGCTCGATGGAGCGGCCGTTCGGCAGCCCGCCCGGCAGGTTCGGGTAGTAGTCGCTGTAGCCGTCCATGAAACGGAACCTCAGCGGGCTGTTCGCCATGACGAAGTCCAGCATCCGGGGCCCGTTGTCCAGGAACGCCCGCTGCCGGTCGGCCGGCACGTCCGGCCCCACCACCGCCGCCAGGTACCGGGCCGCCTTCTCCGGGGTGTCCGGCACGCCCGCGCCCAGGACCACCGAGTTGTTCGGCAGCCAGATCCCCGCGCCGGAGCGCGCCGCGGAACCGCCGAACGTCGGGGCCTTCTCCACCACCAGCACGCTCAGCCCCCGCTCGGCGGCGGTCAGGGCGGCCGTCATCCCCGCCGCTCCCGAGCCGACCACGACGACGTCGTACTCGCCGAGCGGGCTCTCGGCGGCCCGCGCGGCCGCGCCAGGCAGCACGGCGGCGGCGAGCACCCCGGCTCCCGCCCCCGCGAGCACCGCCCGGCGGGAGGGGACGTCGGGACGCGGTCGGTCCGGGCCCTGGGCCACGGGTATGCGCTCGGTCGGGGGCACGGGCTCGGTCATGGGCGGGCTCCAGGGGGTGGGAGGACGGCACGGGCGGCTCCGGCGTTTTTTTCTGATGCCGGGTCAGAGAAACTGTTCGCGGGATCATGTGAAGTCAAGTCACGCGCGCTCACAACCGTCCCGCCCCCGGACAGGCCGAATCCCGTGCCCCGCACACTGGGTGTGCGGCACACGGGATCGGTGAGGGCCGGAGGGGCGGGGCGGTCAGCGCGTACCGACCGCCGCCCGGACCGCTCTACGGGCCATCCCCGCGTCGTCGTGCAGCCGGCGCAGCAGAAGGCGCTGCTCCTCCCCGGAGGAAAGGGCGCCCGAGGGCAGCGGCCGGTCCGGGGCGGACGCCAGCATGGAGCGCTGCACCGCCGTCTCGCACATCCGGATCTCCCGCGTCAGCACCAGCATCAGGTTGACCAGGAAGGCGTCCCGCGCCGCCGGGCCGGCCGACTGCGCCAGCCTGCTGATCTGGCCGCGCGCCGCCGGGGCGTCGCCCAGTACCGTCCACAGCGTGGCCAGGTCGTAGCCGGGCAGGTACCAGCCGGCGTGCTCCCAGTCGAGCAGCACCGGACCGGCCGGCGACAACAGCAGGTTCGACAGCAGCGCGTCCCCGTGGTTGAACTGCCAGGGGATGCCCGCCGGCCGCAGCCCGTGCAGGAGCTTCTGCAGGTCGCCGAAGTCCCGGTCGGTCAGCAGGCCCAGCTCGTGGCCACGCGAGATCCGCCGTACGTAGTCCACCGGATGCCCGAACAGATCGGCCGGCGGCCGCCACTGGTTCACCCGGCACACCGCCCCCAGCGCGGCCCGTACGTCGGTCCGCGGCGGCGCCTCCACCGGATGCCGCTGGAGCGCGGCGACCCGGCCCGCCATCCGCTCCACCACCAGTACGCAGTTCTCGGGGTCCGCGGCGATCAGCCGGGGTACGCGGACCGGAGGCCGGTGCCGGACGAAGGTCCGGTACGTCCCTATTTCGTGCCGGTAGCGCTCGCGCCACTCCGGCGAGTGGTCCAGTAAAACCTTCGCGACCGCGGTCATCCGTCCGGTCGTCCCCACCAGGAGGACCGACCGGCCGCTGCGCCGCAGTACCTGGACCGGCGCGAACTCCGGACAGATGCGCTGCACCGACGCGAGCGCCGTGCGCAGCTGCGCCCCCTGCGGCCCGGAGAGGTCGATCCTTCCGCTGAGCGGCTGCGGTCCGCTGCCCGGCATCCGCCGCGCCCGTACGGCGCCCTGCGCCGGTACCGGCTGGCGGCCGGGTTCGAGGTAGGAGCCGCCCCCCGCCTGGAGGGTGCGGTGCGGGCGGACCGGGGCGGACACGGAGGACGTTGCTGCGTACATGGCGTTTACGGTTCCCTTCGTGCGCCGACGAGTGCGTACGCCGCCCCGCCGGATCCCGTACTTCACCCTGGGGAGTTCCGCCGGTGAACCGGGTCGGGGAGGCGCATTCCTACCTGACACCCGCCCGCAGGTGGCGAACCACGGGGCGGCGGGTGGCGAACCCTGGCGAATAGTCGCTGGGCATCTGACGGGCAGCTACTGTCAACTCAGCCGAGAACCTGGGGGCTTGACGTGAGCAAAGGTCCAAACACCCGTCTGAACGACCTGTTCGGCCTGGCCGGCTGGTCGAAGGGCGAACTCGCGAGGATGGTGAACCGGCAGGCGGCCGCGATGGGCCACCACCAGCTGGCCACCGACACCTCGCGGGTGCGGCGCTGGATCGACATGGGGGAGACCCCGCGCGAACCGGTGCCCACGGTACTGGCAGCACTGTTCACCGAGCGGCTCGGTCGTGTCGTGACCATCGAGGACCTCGGGTTCGTACGGCAGCGGCGCACCACCAAACGGCAGCCGGAGGGGGTTCAGGAGAACCCCGACGGAGTGCCATGGGCGCCCGAACGCACAGCCGCGGTCCTCACCGAATTCACGGGAATGGACCTCATGCTCAACCGTCGCGGCCTGATGGGCGCGGGAGCCGCGCTCACCGCCGGCTCAGCCCTCAGCAACGCCATGTACGACTGGCTGCACACCGAGCCCGCCGGCGCCAAGAACGCGAAGACCTTCGGAGACCCCTACCAGGCCGACCCGGCGGGCTACGACCGCTACGAGGCCGCGCCCATCGGCTCCCAGGAGATCGAGGCCCTGGAGCGCTCCGTCGAGGTCTTCCGCGCCTGGGACGCCTCCAGAGGCGGAGGACTCCAGCGCAAGGCCGTCGTGGGCCAGTTGAACGAGGTCGGCGGCATGCTGGCCTACCACCATCCGGACCACCTCCAGCGCAGGCTGTGGGGGGTGGCGGCCAACCTGGCGGTGCTGGCGGGCTGGATGTCGCACGACGTGGGCCTCGAACCGACCGCGCAGAAGTACTTCGTCATCGCCGCGCACGCGGCCCGCGAGGGCGGCGACCGGCCCCGCGCCGGCGAGGCCCTCTCCCGCGCCGCCCGCCAGATGGTCCACCTGGGCAAGCCCAACGAGGCCCTGGACCTGATGAAGCTGGCGCAGTCCGGCTCGGGCGAGCAGACCCTGCCGCGCACCCGCGCCATGCTGCACACCATCGAGGCCTGGGCCCAGGCCGCCATGGGCAAGGGCCAGGCCATGCGCCGCACCCTGGGCGAGGCCGAGGACCTCTTCGTGTCCGACAAGGGCGACGTACCGCCGCCCTCCTGGATGCAGCACTTCGACGAGGCCGACCTGCACGGCATGCAGGCCCTCGCGTACCGCACCCTCGCCGACCACGACGCCTCGGCGGCGCCCATCGCGGCACGGCACGCGCGGGAGGCGCTGCGGCTGCGCGGAGACGGCTACCAGCGCTCGCAGATCTTCGACTACATCTCCATGGCCTCGGCTTGCTTCATCGCCGACGAACCGGAGCAGGCGGACCGCTACGCCCGGCTCGCCCTGGTCTCGATGAACGAGACCTCTTCGCACCGGACGTGGGACCGGCTCCGCGAGATGTACCGGCTCACCGGCCAGTACGCCGGGTACGCGGGCATCGAGGACCTGCGCGAGGAGATCAAGCTGGCCCTCCCCAACAGCCCCGCCCCCGTAGCCCGCGGAGCGCAGGTATAGGTCACGTGTCGCCGAGGGCCGGACGGGCGGGTCAGGGGGCCGGGGACGGCAGCGGAGGAGGGGGCCGCGCCTCGCCGGCGCGGCCCCCTGGAATTCCCGGACTTCCCCGCCGGCGTCAGCCCCCGATGCGGGCGACCAGGACGCAGGCGTCGTCCTCGCGCTCGCTCTCGCCGAACTCCTCCGTGACCATCCGCACGCAGTCCCGCGCCGACCGGGCCTCCGAGAACCTCGGCGCTAGGGCAAGCAGCCTCTCGGTGCCGTCCGCCCGGCTGAACTCGATGCTCCGCGGGGTCAGTCCGTCCGTGTGCAGTACGAGTACGTCGCCCAGTTCGAGCCGTTCCTCGGCCTGCCCGTACACGGCCCCCGAGGTGGCGCCGAGCAGCACCCCCTCCGGGGGCTGGAGGGTCCGGCCCTGGCCCCGCCGGAAGAGCAGGGGTGCGGGGTGTCCGGCCTGGGCCCAGGAGAGCACCCGGCGCGCGGGGTCGTAGCGGCAGCAGACGGCCGAGCCGAGGGCCGGCTGTACGGAGGTCTCCAGCAGCTGGTTGAGCCAGCCCATCAGCGGGCCGGGCTCGATCCCGGCCATGGCCATCCCGCGCAGTGCGCCGAGCATCATCGCCATCCCGGAGGTGGCGCTCACCCCGTGCCCGGTCAGGTCGCCGACCGTCAGCAGGGAGCGTCCGTCGGGCAGTTCGAGGGCGTCGTACCAGTCGCCGCCGATCAGCGCACTGGTCGCGGAGGGCAGGTAGTGCGCGGCCACGTCCATCGTGCCGGCGTTCTCGTGCGGGAACCGCAGGGAGCCGCGCCACGGGGGGAGCACGGCTTCCTGTAGCTCGACCGCCAGCCGGTGTTCGGTCTGCGCGATCTCCCGCTGGCGCTGGAGCGAGTCCCGTGACTCGCGCACCGCCCGCTGGCTGCGGCGCAGTTCACTCACGTCCCGCATCACGGCCCACATGGAGGCCGTGCAGCCGTCGGAGTCGAGCACCGGCTCGCCCCTCATGTGCAGCGTCCGGACCCGCCCGTCGGCGCGGACGATGCGGAACTCGCCGTCTATCGGCTTGCCGTCGACCAGGCAGTCCGTGACCATCGAGGTCATCAGGGGCTGGTCCTCGGAGAAGAGGGTGGAGCCCAGCTCGTCGAGCGGCAGCGGGCCCGACTCGGGTGGCCGTCCGAAGATCTGGAACAGCTCCTCGGACCAGGTGACCTCGTCCGTGAGCAGGTTCCACTCGGCGCTGCCGACGCGCGTCTGCCGGTCCTCCTGGGCGGCCTCCGGGGCCGCCTGGGGGAGTTCTGCGGGCTCGGGAGCGGGCGGCAGCCCCTCCTTCAGCTGGCCCAGGTGCTGGCCGAGGTCGTCGAGGTGGTGCACGGCGAGGTCGCACAGCGCGCGCTGCCAGCGGCCCTGGGCGTCGTCGTCGTCCACGACGGTGTCGCGGCGCACCGCGTCCACCTCGCCGCGCAGCCGGCGGGTCTGCGAGATCAGTGCGTCCACCGATCCCGGCTCGGGCGGCTGCGCGGGACGGTCCGCGTACAGGTGGGACGGCATGATGACTCCGATGCAGGCGCGGCGATACAGACGCGGCTCGGCCAGGTCCCGGAGGGCGACCGGTGACGGCTGTGGACCGACTACGACTGTGGCACAGCCGCAGAGTGCCTGTAAGGCGTTTGGCAACATCCGTAACGGTCTTGCTCGGGGCATATGCCGAAGGCCTCCCGGTTACCTCCCGTCCGTACGAACATTTCCGGTCAGCCGTGGTTGTCGTTCCTGCCCGCTCCGGGCCGTTCTCACTCCGCGCCCGGTCGGAGTCCGCCGTTCCGTCACACCGTCAGCGGCACCGGGTGGATCTCGTCGGCGGGGTGTCCCGCGCGCTCGTGGATCCGGCGGATGGCGTCCGCCGAAGGAGCCTCGGAGAGGCAGTAGACCTCGCCGGATGCGGGGTCCGCCCAGGCACGCTCGAACTGCACCTTCTCGTCCGCCTGGATCGCCAGGTCCGCCCGGTGGGCGGCCAGCAGCTCGTCCGCCGTGATGCCCTTCATCCCGTGGTGGACGTCCATGTACTTGGCCACCGCGAACACCTCCTCATGTGTCGCGCCGTGTACGGGTCTGTCTCCATCGTGCGCCCGCGGCCGGAAAAGGGCCCTCCGGCGGGCGACGGTCGATCGTACGGTCGACGGGTTCGAGCCGCCCGCGCCGGGAATCCCGTCCGCCCCGGCGGTCATCGGCCCGTCAGGGGCACCACTCGAACGAAGGACCCCGTTCCGCACCGTGCTTCCCACCTCACCCGGTGATCGCTACCCTACGTGTCGGTAATGAGCCGGGGGAGGTCCGTTTCCGCGGACCCGGGGATCGTTGGGGAAATGACCGGATGACCGAACAGAGCAGAGTGCCGACGGGGCGGAGCCGCCGCTCCTTCCTGACCCACCTGGTCGCCGCGCCCACCCTGGCCCTGGTCACCCGGGCCGGGGCCGACCTGCTCGCCCCGCAGGCGGCGCACGCCGCGATACCGACCCTGCCGGCCATCGCCGACATCCTCGACCTGGGCGAGCTGTTCATCCTGGCCGGCGCCCCCACCTCCGCGCTGCTGGCGCTCGCCGTGGAGGAGGACGGCACCGTCCGCTTCCGGCTCCCGCGCGAGGAGGTCGGCCAGGGCCTCACCACCGCCGTGGCCATGCTCGTCGCGGAGGAGCTGGACACACCGCTGGACACGGTCCGGGTGGAACTGGACGACGCCCGCCCCGAGCTGCTGTTCAACCAGCTCACCGGCTCCTCCAACTCGATCCGCTCGCTCTACGGGCCGGTCCGCCAGTGCGCCGCCACCGCCCGGGCCCGCCTGGTCGCCGCGGCCGCCGCGCGCTGGAGCCTGCCCGCCGCCTCGCTGACCACCGCGAACGGCGCCGTACGGGCCCCCGACGGCCGCACCGCGGGCTACGGCAGCCTCTCCGCGGCCGCCGCCTCACCCGGCCTGATCGTCCTGGGCGCTTCCCCGAAGCCGGCCGCCGAGCACGCCCTCATCGGCACCCCGACCCGGCGGATCGACGCCCGCGCCATGGTCACCGGCGCCCAGAAGTACACCCTCGACCTCGACGTACCGGGCGCCAAGCCCTGCGTGGTGCGCCGCCCGCCCACCCTCGGCGGCACCGTCCGCGCCGTCACCAACCTCGCGGCGGTCCGGGCCATGCCGGGCGTCCTGGACGTGGTCACCGTCAAGACCGGGGTCGCCGTCGTCGCGGAAACGTTCGGGCAGGCCCTCACCGCCAAGGGCGCCCTCACGGTCGACTGGGGCCCGGGCCCGGCCGACCAGCTCTCGGACGCGCAGATCCGTACGAAACTGCGCGCCGCCACCCCGCCGCTGCTGGTGCCGCCGCTGCTCACCCCGTACGTGGACGCCGAGTTCGACTTCGCCTTCGTCAGCCACGCCCCGATGGAGACCAACTCCGCCGTCGCCGACGTCCGCGACGACCGCGCCGAGATATGGTCCGGACTCAAGTCCCCCATCGTCGCCCGGCAGACCATCGCCGCCGAGCTCGGACTGCCGCTCGACAAGGTGAAGGTGCACGTGGTCCAGGCCGGCGGCTCCTTCGGCCGGCGGCTGTTCTTCGACGCCGCCCTGGAGGCCGCCCGGGTCTCCAAGGCCTGCCGCCGCCCCGTGAAGCTCATGTGGACCCGCGTGGACGACACCCGGCACGGCCGGATGCGCCCCGCCACCCACCACCGGATCCGGGCCACCCACCTGCTCGGCGAGGTCCTCAGCTTCGAGCACCGGGTGGCCGCCGCCGAGACCGACTTCCGGCACGGACTCGGCGAGATCATCACCGCCACCGCCGCGAGCCTGCCCTCCGGCATCGGCAACGCCACCCTCGCCCAGACCCTGTTCCTCACCACCGTCAAGTCCCCGTACCACTTCGGCCTCACCACCCAGGCCCTGACCGAGGTGCCGACGGGCATCCCCACCGGGTCCTGGCGCTCGGTGTACTCGGCCAACACCCGGGGCGCCGAGGAGATCATGGTGGACGAACTCGCCGCGGCCACGGGCAAGGACCCGTACCGCTTCCGGCGCACCTTCCTCAAGACCGGAGCACAGCGCGCCGTCCTCGACAAGGCCGCCGCGGAAGGGCAGTGGGGGCGCACCATGCCGGCCGGCTGCGCGCAGGGCATCGCCTTCCACGAGGAGTACAAGTCGCGCACCGCCTGCCTCGTGGAGATCGACGCCCGCGACCCGGAGCACGTCCGCGTCACCAAGGCGGTCATCGCCGTCGACGTCGGCCTGCCCGTCAACCCGCGCGGACTGGAGGCCCAGATGATCGGCGGCCTCACCGACGCGATCTCCACCACCCTCCGGGCCGGGCTGCACCTGGACAAGGGGCTCCCGCTGGAGGGCAGTTACAGCCAGTTCCACTGGGCGCAGCAGCGCGACACCCCGCAGGACGTACGGGTCTTCGTGCTCCCGGCCACCGGCACGGAGCCGGGCGGCGCGGGCGAGCTCGGGGTGCCCGCCGCCGTGGGCGCCATCGCCAACGCCTGGTCCCGGGCCACCGGTTCCAAGCCCCGCAGCTTCCCCCTCGACTTCGACGTCGACTTCACCCCCTACCCGCGCTGACCGCTGGAGTACGCCGCCGTGCCTCTGCACACCTTCATAGTCAACGGCCGGAGCGTCACCGTCGACGCCCCCGACGACCTGCCCCTGCTGTGGGTGCTCCGCGACATGCTGGGCGTCACCGGCCCCAAGTACGGCTGCGGGGTGGACGTCTGCAAGGCCTGCACCAGCCACCTCGACGGGGTGGACGTCCGTCCGTGCGTGGTGCCCGTGTCCGCCTGCGCCGGCAAGCGGGTCACCACCATCGAGGGGCTGGCCGACGGCGACCGGCTGCACCCCGTCCAGGAGGCCTGGCTCGAACAGGACGTCGCCCAGTGCGGCTTCTGCCAGCCCGGTCAGATCATGGCCGCCGTGGCGTTGCTGAAGCGGACCGCCGAGCCCACCGACGAGGACATCGACGCGATCGCCAACATCTGCCGCTGCGGGACCTACTTCCGCATCCGCGAGGCCATCCGGGCCGCGGCCGCCAGGATGTGACGGCCGCGGCGCGCGGCGGAGGGGGGGCCGTGCCGGTTCAGGCGAGGAGCTTCTCCTTCGCCTGCCGGAACTCCTCCTCGCTCAGTTCGCCCTTGGCCCTCATGTCGGAGAGCTTGGCCAGGCCGTCGGCCGTGGTCTTGCCGGGGGAGGCCGAGCCGGCGGTCTCCCGGATGTAGGTGTTGAAGGCCTCCTGCTGCTCCTGCGCGTGCTTGATCTCCCGCCTGCCCATGTCCCTGCCCCGCGCGATGACGTACACGAGCACGCCCAGGAACGGGATCAGGAACAGGAAGAGCAGCCAGGCGGCCTTGACCCAGCCGCTCATCCCGTGGTCGCGGAAGACGTCCACCACGATCCGGAAGAGCAGGATCAGCCACATGACCCACAGGAAGATCCACATCACGGTCCAGAACGCGCCCAGCACCGGGTAGTCGTAGGCCAGGTCGACAGCTGCGTACACGGCCGTCTCCTTCCGTCGGGCCGGCCGCCGGGTTCGGGAAGATCGCGCGGCGGCCGACCCGATCACCATCCCAGCGCCCCCGCAAGATCGCCACTGGGCCGTACGGCCCAACGCCCCGGCCCGGGACACAGCCCGGTAGCGCCGGTTGTCCGGCCGAAATGGAAGATCATGCCGGAATGAGGCGAATCAATGCGAAACGCGTGCTGGTCGGTGAACCCCTCGACACCGCGCGCCTGGGCGAGACCCTGCTGCCCAAACGGCTCGCGCTGCCGATCTTCTGCAGCGACCCGCTCTCCTCCGTGGCCTACGCCACCGAGAGATCCTGCTGATCCTCGCCCTCGGCGGAGTCGCCCTGCTCCACCTCACCTGGTACGCGGCCGCCGCCATCGTCTTCCTGCTGGTCGTCGTCGTCGCCTCCTACCGGCAGACCTGCCACGCCTACCCCGGCGGCGGGGGCGCCTACGTCGTCAGCGCCGAGAACCTGGGACCGACCGCCGCCCTCACGGCCGCCAGCGCCCTGCTCGTCGACTACGTGATGACCGTCGCCGTCTCCGTCGTCTCCGGCGTCGCCGCCATCACCTCGGCGATCCCCTCCCTCAGCGACCACCAAGTCGCCCTGTCCGTGGGCTTCGTGGTGCTGCTCACCCTGATGAACCTGCGCGGCGTACGGGAGTCGGGGCGCGTCTTCGCCGTCCCCACCTACGGGTTCGTCCTCGTCATCTACCTGATGTTCGCCGTCGCCGCCGTCCGGCTCGCCACCGGCGACACCATCCGGGCCGAGTCCGCCCACCTCCCGATCACCGCCGCCGGCACCTACACCGGACTCGCCGTGGTGCTCCTCGCCATGCGCGCCTTCGCCTCCGGATGTACGGCCCTCACCGGCGTCGAGGCCATCAGCAACGGCGTCCCCGCCTTCCGGAAGCCCAAGGCCAGGAACGCCGCCACCACCCTGGCCGCCATGGGCGCCCTCTCCGTCACCATGTTCGCCGGCATCACCGTCCTGGCCATGGCCTACCAGGTGCACGCCGCCGCCGACCCCACCGAACTGGGCCTGCCCCCCGGCACCCCCATGTCCACCGCGCTCGCCCAGATCGGCCGCGCCACCTTCGGGAGCTGGCACTTCCTCTTCTACCTGCTCCAGGCCGTCACCGCCGGCGTCCTGATCCTCGCGGCGAACACCGCCTTCAACGGCTTCCCGATGCTGGCCTCGATCCTCGCCAAGGACCGGTACGCGCCCCGCCAGCTCTTCAACCGCGGCGACCGGCTCGTCTACTCCAACGGCGTCGTCCTGCTCGCGCTCGCCGCCGTCGCGCTGATCGTCGCCTTCGACGCCCAGCTCACCCGCCTCATCCAGCTCTACATCATCGGCGTCTTCGTCTCCTTCACCCTCTCCCAGTCCGGCATGGTCCGGCACTGGAGGCGCGAACTCGCCTCAGCCGCCACGCCCCGGTCCGAGCGCGTCCACATCCACCGCCGCCTCGCCATCAACGCCGTCGGCGCCGTCATGACCGCCCTGGTCCTCGTCATCGTCCTGATCACCAAGTTCACGCACGGGGCCTGGCTGGTCGTCATCGCGATGCCCGCCCTCTTCCTCGGCATGAAGGGGGTGCGCCGCCACTACGACCAGGTCGCCCGCCAGGTGGCCGTGGCCCCCGGGGTCAGACCCCGCATGCCCGCCCGCCACCACGTCGTCGTCCTCGTCGCCAACGTCCACGCCCCGACCCTCAAGGCCCTCGGCTACGCCCAGGGGCTGCGGCCCGACACCCTCACCGCCCTGTCCGTGGCCGCCGACGAGGAGGACGCCCGGCAGCTGGGCGAGGCCTGGGCGGAACACGACCCGGGCATCCCGCTCAAGGTGCTGCACTCCCCCTACCGGGAGGTCGTCGGGCCGGTCCTGGAGTACATCGAGGAGGCCGCGGCGGCCGAGGGGACGGACGCGCTCTCGGTGGTCATCCCGGAGTACGTGGTCGGCCACTGGTGGGAGCAGCCCCTGCACAACCAGAACGCGCTGCGGCTGAAGGCGCGGCTGCTGTTCACGCCGGGGGTCGCGGTGATCGACGTGCCGTACCTGCTGGATTCGGCCCGGCATGCGGAGCCGCAGGGGCGGTAGCCCCGGCGGGGGAGGGGGCCCCGGCGGGGGAGGGGGCCCCGGCGGGGGAGGGGGCCTGGGCCGCCGCCGCGTGGGCCAGGGCCAGTTCCACCACCTGCGCCGGGTCCGAGAGCGCGCGCCCGGTGAGCCGTTCCAGCCGGCGCAGCCGGTTCGAGACGGTGTTGCGGTGGCAGTACAGCCGCTGGGCGGCGTGCGTGGTCGAGCCCTGGCAGGCCAGCCAGGTGCCCAGAGTGGTCAGCAGCAGCCGGGCGTCCTCCGCGGGCAGCTCCAGCACCGGCCCCAGCACCACCCGCCGCAGCCGGCCGGCGAGTTCGGGATCGGCCGCCACCAGCGCCGCCGGCAGCCGCTCGTCCAGCAGGGCGGCGCCGGGCGCGGCGGACGGCGGGGCGGTGCGCAGGGCGAGCACCGCCAGTCGGCGCGCCCCGGCCAGCTCGGCCGGGGTCCCGACCACCGGGCTGACCCCGGCGCGCACGGCGAGCGGGGCCAACAGCGCGCGCAGGGACTCCAGCGGCTGGTGGCCCAGGTCGGCCAGGCCCGTCTCCCCGTCGGCCCGGACCCGCCAGAGCAGCCGGGGGGAGCCCGGCGCCGCGCCCGGTCCGCCGTCCGGCCGGGACGGGCCGCCGGGGCCGGCCGGGCCGAGCGCGACCACCGCGAAACGCCCCCGCTCCGGCAGCCCCAGCTGCGCGGCCGCCTCCGCCGCCGGGCCCGAACCGTCGAGCAGCGCGTCCAGCAGGGCGGCCCGGCGCTCGCGTTCGCGCCCGCCCCGCTCGGCCTCGGCCAGCCGGTACGCCTCCGAGGCGGCCTCCGTCATCTGGTCCAGTACGTCCCACAGCGCGCCCGCCCCCGGCAGCAGCCGCGGGAGCGCCGCCCGGTCGTGCGCGGCCACCGCCTCGGTCAGGCTCTGCCACAGCAGCCGCCCGCCGTACCGGTAGGTCCGCCGCAGCGAGTCGAGCGGCAGCCCCTGGCCGGCGCGCAGGGCGCCGGTGGCCCGGGCGCCGGACAGCTCGACGGGCAGCCCCCGGGAGCTGCGGACCAGGCCCTCGACGGCCTGGTCGAGGGCCTGGTGGATCCGCTCGCGCAGCTCGGCGCGCCCGGTCAGGGCGGCGTAGGCGGGATCCTCGGTCAGTGTCCGGTCGGTGAGCCGGTCCGCCGCGACGGCGATCCGCCGGCTCAGTTCCTCGCGTATCTCCTCGATGATCCGGTCCATGACGGGCAGGGTGACACGGCGGAGGGGGCCGTGGGGAGGCTTCGGAGTCCTGTGGTCCGGTCCGCCGGTCCGCGCGGAGTACTGTGGGTGCAGTGCTCACGGGCACGTGCCCACGCCGCCGCAACCCCGGGAACGCCCATGCGCCAGAATCCGCAGCGCCGAGCCGCGCTCCTCGACGCCGCCATCGAGGTCCTGGCCCGCGAGGGCTCCCGCGGCCTGACCCTGCGCGCCGTGGACGCGGAGGCGGGGGTGCCGACCGGCACCGCCTCCAACTACTTCGCCAACCGGAGCCAGCTGCTGGTGCAGATACTGCACCGCACCCGCGAACGCCTCACTCCCGAGCCCGGGGAACTGGCGGGCCCCCTCGACACCAAGGTGCTGCTCGGCCGCCTCCTCGGGCGGATCCGCCGCGAGCGCAGCGTCCACACCGCCGTGCTGGAGCTGCGCCTGGAGGCCACCCGCAGGCCCGAACTCCAGGCGGAGCTGTCCGCCTTCCTCGCCGCCGAGCTGGAGGAGAACATCGCCTGGCACCTGGACGCGGGCCTGCCCGGGGACCGGGCGGGCGTGGCACTGGTCTACTTCGCGATGCAGGGCCTGATCGTGGACGACCTCACCATCCCCGCCCTGCTCGAATCCCACCCCGTCGACGACCTCCTCGGGGTGATGGTGGAGCGCCTGCTCCCGGAACGCCCGTAGGACGGGTGTTCGCCGGGGGTGGGGAGGGCGTCGGATTCACAGTCTTGATCAAAAACGAACGGGTTCCGGCCAAGCTGTCGCGCGGTACCGCGCATGTTCCAGCGGAAAATGCCAGAACCCCCTTTCACAGTGTGGAACTTGAGTAAGTTCCCTCCTGTCACGCCGTACGACCGTGCGACCAGCACGTCCGGCCGGGAGGGGAGCCCGCGTGCCTGGGATCGACGAATGCCTGCTCGAAGCCATGGCCCTGCCCGGTGCGCGGGGCGCCGCGCTCGTCGACTGGAGCAGCGGACTGGCCCTGGGCACCGCCGGGGACTCGCCCGTCGGCGACCATGAGACCACGGCGGCCGAGACCGCGGAACTGGCCCGGGCGGCCGCCGAGTACGAGTCCTTCGCGCCCGGCCCGGACGACGCGGGCGCCCCCGGCCCGCCCGTCGAGGACCTGATCGTCACCACGCGCAGCGGCTACCACGTGCTCCGCTTCGTCGAGACGAGCTTCGACAGCAGCGTCTTCCTGCACCTGTGGCTCGACCGCACGGACGGCAACCTCGCCCTCGCCCGGCACCGACTCCGCGCCCTCGCCGAAGGACTGGTCCTGAGATGACCGCCGCCACCGCCGTCTCCCCGCTGCTCACCCGGCTCGCCGCCGAGCGCGCCACCGGCGCCCTGCTGCGAGACCGGGGCACCCTCTTCCTGGAGGACGGCCGCGTCGTGCATGCCGAGAGCCCCTCCACCCCGGGCCTCGACGTCCTGCTCACCACCGGTGGGGGCCTGGCCCCCGAGCGCTGGACCGAGGCCGTGAACGAGGCGGGCGCCCGCCGCCAGGTCGGCCGCTTCCTCGTCGACAACGGCAGGCTGGCCGACGGCGAACTGGAGATCTGCCACCTCGCGGCGATCTTCGACGCGGCCTTCTTCGCGCTCTCCCCCGGCAGCGGCCCCTCGCGGTTCCGCCGCGGCGCCACCCACTGGATCGGCTCCGTCCGCTCCGTCCCCGCGGCCGCCGTGGAGCGGGAGACCTGCCGCCGCCGGGAACTGCTGGACGCGGTCTGGCCCTACCCGCTGCTCGACATATCCCCGGTGGTGCCGCGCCCGGCCGCGCCCGGCCAGACCCTCACCGCCCGCCAGCGGATCCTGCTCGAACAGGCGGACGGCGTACGGACCCCCGCCGACCTCGCGTGGGTGCTGGGCCGGCCCGCCTTCCACACCCTGCTGGAGGTGCGAAGACTCGCGGCGGCCGGCCTGGTCGAGACCCCGCACCCGGCCACCCCGGCCCCCGCTCCGCCCCCCGAGCCCCTGCCCGACTGGATGACCCAGGCCCAACCCCCGGACGTGGCGCTGCTCCGCCGGTTACGCGACGCACTGGAGGCAAGCCTGTGAGGCTCCCGTTGCGACCGGTTCTGCGAGCCGACCGCTCCGAGCGGAGGCAGCCCGAGGAGAGGCGGCCCGAAGAGAGGAAGGCCGACATGAGCCCGCCGATGGTGCCCGCCGAGGCCGAAGCCGAGATACTCGCCGAGCTCCGGCGGCTGCGGGCGCGCGTGCCCCAGCTCACCGGGGTCCTCGCCGCGAGCGCCGACGGCCTGGTGCTCGCCCAGGAGAGCGCCGCCGCCGAGGCCGAGTCCCTCGCGGCCCTCACCGCGGCCGCCCTCGGCGTGGCCCAGCGGCTCAGCGACTGCACCGGGCAGGGCGGCTTCCGGGAGCTGCTCGTACGCGGCGAGCACGGATACGTCGCCACCTACGCCGCCGGGGACGCGGCCGTCCTCACCCTGATCGCGGAGACGCGCGTCAACGTCGGCCGCCTCCACCTGGAGGCCAGGCGCTCCACCCTGCACATCAGCGAGCTCATAGACCACAGCCTCGGCCGCCGCGGCCCCGGGGCGCCGTCGGCCGTTGCGGCGCCGCCGGACCGTGGGCCGGACCGTTCCTGACCTTCTTCGACACCACACAAGCAGTACGCGAAAGCAAATCACCGGGCCCGTATCGGTAGGGGCCACTGCGGAATGAGGAAGAATTCCATGATCAACGTCGAGACCGCTCTCAAGGAAGCCGCCGGGATCGAGGGGACCCTCGGTGCGGCCCTCGTCGACTACGGCAGTGGCATGCCCCTCGGCACCGTCGGCGGGAACAAGGACCTGGACCTGTCGGTGGCCGCCGCGGGCAACACGGACGTGGTCCGGGCCAAGGTGCGGACGATGGAGATGCTGGGGCTGAAGGACGAGATCGAGGACATCCTGATCACGCTCGGCAATCAGTATCACCTGATCAGGCTGCTGAAGGGGCGCAGCGGCGAGGGGTTCTTCCTCTACCTCGCGCTCGACCGCGGCCGGGCGAACCTCGCGATGGCCCGGCTCCAGCTGAAGAAGATCGAAGCCGATCTGGACATCTGACGGCGGTCCCGGGGCCGTGACGGCGCGGTGGCGGACGGCGGAATTCTTTGCCGTCCGCCCCGGCGGACCTCGGGCATATGTCCGGGATGGGCGGACTTTATCATCCTGTTACAGAGTAAGATGCTGTAATCAGCTGATCTTCGAGCCCGTCGACAAAGCCAAAAACGCTGGAGAACCCGTCACCCATGCCCCCGCGCCTGAGCATCGTCGTACCCGTCTACAACGTCGAGCTCTATCTCGACGAGTGCCTGGAATCCATAGCAGCTCAGACGTTCGCCGACTTCGAGGTCGTGATCGTCGACGACGGGTCCACCGACACCAGTGCGGTGATCGCCAAGGCCTTCGCTGAGCGTGACAAACGCTTCCGGGTGGTCCTCCAGGAGAACGCCGGCCTCGGTGCCGCACGGAACGTGGGCTTCCGGCACGCGACCCCGGGCAGCGAGTACATCGCCTTCGTCGACAGCGACGACACCATGCCGACGTACGCCTACCAGCGGATGATCGACTCCCTGGACGAGACCGGCTCGGACTTCGCCGCCGGCAACGTCACCCGTTTCCGGTCCGTCGGCATGCAGCAGTCGTGGGGCCACCGGGTCGCATTCGCGAACGACCGGCCCAAGACCCACATCTCGAAGTTCCCGGCGCTGGTCACCGACCGCACCGCGTGGAACAAGGTCTACCGCCGCGGCTTCTGGGAGGAGCACGGCTTCCAGTACCCGGAGGGCATCCTCTACGAGGACGCCCCCGTCAGCATCCCCGCGCACTACTTCGCCAAGAGCGTCGACATCATCAGCGACGTCGTCTACCACTGGCGCGTCCGTGAGACGGGCGAGCGCTCCATCACCCAGCGCTCCACCGACCCGGTCTCCGTCATCGACCGCGTCACCTCCGTCCGGCTGGTCCGCGAGGCCCTGCTCGCCAAGTCCGGCGAGAAGTACGCCCGCTACCTGCGCGACTACGACCACAACGTGCTCAGCGAAGAGCTGCCCCTCATCTACAAGTACGTCGGCGAGGGTGGCCCCGACTTCCGCGCCGCCTTCGTCAAGGAGGTCGGCGGCCTCGTCCGGGAGATCGGCACCGAGCCGTGGTCCGAGCTGACGGTCGCCGACCGGCTCAAGGCCTACCTGGCCCGCGAGGGCCGCGTCGAGGAGTTCATCGCCCTCACGCGCCACCAGCGCGACTTCAGCTACAGCGTGCCGGTCAAGGGACTCGCCCGCCCGCAGGCCGACTACCCCTTCCTCAAGGCGCCGGTACCCCAGAAGCTGCTGACCCTCGGCACGCGCGAGCGCCGCGTCGTCAGCCGCCTGGAGCAGGCGGTCTGGAGCGACGGCAAGCTGCTGCTGCGCGGCTACGCCCTGCCCGGGCACATGGGCGCCGAGAGCCGTCTCGGCTCGCGCAAGATGCTGGTCTTCCGCGAGCAGGGCAAGCGCCGCCGCAACGTCGTCAGCACCCGTACCGTCGCCTCCCCGATGGCCACGGTGAACACCCCGCACCTCGCCCTGCGGCACGCCGACTGGGCCGGCTTCACCGCCGTCGTCGACCCGACCGTCTTCCAGTCGGGCGGCAAGTGGCACGACGGCATATGGACCACCTCCATCGCCGTCACCGGCGCCGGAGGACTCCACCGCGCCCGCCTCAAGGGCGGCGAGCACGACAGCGGGATGGCCCCGCCGGCCCACTGGGCCACCCCCGACGTCCGCATCCTGCCGACCGTCGCGGGCTCCCTCACCGTCCACGTCGAGGTCGTCCGCGCCCGGGTCCTGGACGTCCGCCGCGGCGACGGCACCCTCGAACTCGCCGGCGAGCTCGCCGCCGAGGTCGGCGCCGGCGCCACCCTGCACGCCCAGCACGCCCGCACCGGCACCGCCGTCAGCGTCCCGCTGACCACCGGCGCCGCCGCGGCCGGCGGCCGGACCGCCTTCACCGCCGCCGTCCCGCTCGCCGAGCTGGCCGCCGTGCCGGCCGCCGAGACGAAGCCGGGCGGCTGGAACCCCGAGCCGTGGGAACTCTCGGTGGTCCGCGCCGACGGCACCCGCCACCCCCTGGCCCACGACGAGCGCGGCGGCTTCGCCGGCCTCGTCGCACCGCTCCCCGGCACCGCGGGGGAGCGCGCCGTCTTCGCCAAGCGCGGGACCACGGGACACCTCGTCCTCTCCGTCCAGCCCTCCCCGCCGCTGGTCGACACCGTCACCGCGCGCGACGGCACCCTGACCCTGGGCGGCACCTTCCACGCCCCGGACGCCCACGCCGGCGAAGCGTACGAACTGGTCTTCCACGACCAGCACGGCATGGAGTTCTGCTACCCCGTCACCCGTGACGGCGACCGCTTCGAGGCCTCCTTCGAGCCCGTGCTGCCCGAGCCGTACGCGGGCCGCACCACCATCCCGGCGGGCCGCTGGTGGCCCACCCTGCGTCCGGTCGCCCAGGGCGGCACCACCGCGGGCCTCCTCGGCATCGACCGCGGCGCGCCCGTCCAGCTGATCGCGCCCGCCCTGAACTCCGGCCCGTACGCCGTCACGGTCCTGGGCCGCCGGATGCGCGTCGAGGCACGCCTGCGCGACCGCATGGTCCTGGTCAGCGACCCGCTGATCAGCCCGCACGACCGCTCCCGCCACGCCCAGCGCATCGCCCGCGACGAGACCTACCCGGCCCAGCGCCGGCTGCCGGTCAAGGACATGGTCGTCTACGACACCTTCCAGGGCCACGGCGCCGGCGACTCCCCGCGCGCCGTCCACGAGGAGCTCGTGCGCCGGGGCGAGAAGCTGGACCACGTCTGGCTGGTCCGCGACGGCCGGGTCGAGGTCCCGCCGACCGCGCGCGCCGTCCAGTACGACAGCCTGGAGGCCTGGGAGGTCCTGGCCCGCGCCCGGTACTACGTGGTCAACGACAGCGTGCCGTCGCACTTCCTGCGCCGCCCGGGCCAGACCGTCGTACAGACCTGGCACGGGACCCCGGTCAAGCAGATCGGCTACGACTACACGCACGACTACTACACCAGCCCCGAGGTGCTGGAGGGCCTGGAGCACGACAGCGCCCAGTGGACGCTGCTCGCCTCGCCGAGCTCGTACGCCACGCCCGTCCTCAAGCGCGCCCTCGGCTACCAGGGCGAGGTCATCGAGGCCGGCAGCCCGCGCACGGACGCCCTGGTGCGCCCGGACGCCGAGCGGATCGCCGAGGTCCGGCGGCGGCTCGGCCTGCCGGAGGGCAAGAAGGTCGTCCTCTACCTGCCGACCTGGCGCGAGAACCGCGAGGGCTTCTCCGGCGGTTACAAGCTCGACCTGCGGATCGACCTGGACGCGGCCCGCCGCGAGCTGGGCGAGGACCACGTCCTGCTGGTCCGCGGCCACTACCGGGTGACCGAACAGCTCCGCGACGGCGTGCGCGACGGCTTCGTCGTGGACGTCTCGCGCTGGCCCGACACCACCGATCTGCTGCTCGTCGCCGACGTCCTGGTCTCGGACTACTCCTCCGCGCTCTTCGACTTCGCGCTGACGGACCGGCCGATCCTGCTGTTCACGTACGACCTGGAGCACTACCGCGACACCCTGCGCGGGTTCACCTTCGACCTGGAGGAGAAGGCCCCCGGCCCGCTGCTGGCGGACTCGGCGAGCCTGATCGCCGCCGTGCGCGACGCGGACGCCGTGGGCGCCGAGTACGCGGGTGCGCGGGCCGCGTTCCGCGAGGAGTTCTGCGACCTCGACGACGGCCGGGCCACCGAGCGGGTCGTCGACCGCATGCTCGGGATGTAGCCCTCGCGGGTGAACGTACGGACCGGTCCCGCGCCCCCCGATGAGTTTCGGGCGCGGGACCGGTCTGTATGTGAGGGACGGCGTTCCAGCCCCCTCACCCACCCGCCCGGAGGCAGTCATGACCACCCAGGGTTTCACCACGTGCCTGTGGTTCGACGGCGAAGCGGAAGCCGCCGCCGACTACTACCTGTCCGTCTTCAAGGACGGCCGCATCCTGCGGACCGGCCGCTACACCGAGGCGGGCCCGGGCCCGGCCGGGTCGGTGCTGGTCGTGGAGTTCGAGATCAACGGGCAGAGGTTCGTCGGGCTCAACGGCGGCCCCGAGTTCCACTTCAGCGAGGCCATCTCCTTCCAGATCCACTGCTCCGACGAACAGGAAGCGGACTACTACTACGACGCGCTGACCGGGGGCGGCGGCCAGGAGTCCGCCTGCGGCTGGGTCAAGGACAGGTTCGGGGTCTCCTGGCAGGTCATCCCGCCCGGCGCCATCGACCTGATCAGCGACGAGGACCCGGGCCGCGCCGCCCGCGCCACGGCCGCCATGCTGGGCATGAAGAAGCTGGACGTCGCCGAGATGCGCCGGGCGGCCGACGCCGGCTAGGTCCTGTTCCGGGCGCCGTGGGCCCGCGAAGATCGCCCGGACAGGGACTGCACCCCTAGGCGGTCAGCGCACGCGCGGGACGTGCTGCGTCACGCAGTGGACGCCCCCGCCGCCCCAGGCGAGGTTGCGGGCCGGGGCGCCGACCACCTGGCGGCCCGGGAAGAGCGTGGCGAACTGGGCCAGCGCCGGGGCGTCGGCCGGTTCGCCCGCCGTCGGCACGACGACGTTGCCGCTGGTCTCGTAGTAGTTGGTGTAGCTGAACGTCCGCACCATCAGCCCGTTGTGCCGGAACTTCGGCTGGTGGTGCATCTCCACCACCTGGAAGGGCCGCCCACAGGCGTCGGTCGCGGAGTCCAGCACCGCCTTGTTGGCGGCCATCCGGTCGTGGTTGGGGTCGGCGGGGTCGGGCTGGGTGTGCAGCAGCAGCCTGGCCGGGCCGAGGTAGGCGGCGACGAGGTCGACGTGCCCGTTGGTGATGTCGTCGCCGGCCAGGCCGTACGGCAGCCAGACCACCTTGCTCGCGCCGTACGAGGCCAGCAGCGCGGCCTCGATCTGCGCACGGGTCATGCCCGGGTTGCGGTTGGGGTGGAGCAGGCACTCCTCGGTGGTGATGAGGGTGCCCTGCCCGTCGGTGATGACGGACCCGCCCTCCAGGACCATGTCCACGGGCTGCCGGGGGACGTCCAGGTGGGCGCAGACGCCGACGGGCAGGAAGTCGTCCTTGTCGTACGGGTACTTCCCGCCCCAGCCGTTGAAGCGGAAGTCCAGGCCGGCCGACCGGGTCCGCGCGTCGTTCACGGTGAGGACGGGGCCCGTGTCGCGGGCCCAGCAGTCGTTGACGGGGTACTCGGTGACGGTGACCGAGCTGCCGCAGCGGGCCCGCGCCTGCGCCGCCTGGCCCGGTTCGGCGACCATCACGACCGTTTCGAAGCGGGCGACGGCCCGGGCGATGCCCGCTATCTCGTCCTGGACGTCGCCGAGCAGTCCGCCCCAGCCGACGTTCCTGTCCCACGGCCAGGCCATGACACAGGCGGAGTGCGGCTCCCATTCGGCGGGGGCGTGGTGGCGCTCGCCGCCCTTGGTCTGCGCGTCCTCGGCGAAGGCGGGCACCGGGCCGCCGAAGAGGGGGTACGCGGCGGCCGTGAGGGCGGCCGCGCCGAAACCGCGCCGGCTCATGCGTGGCAGGTGCATGACATATCTCCTTCTGGTGGTGGGGAGGGGGCGGGACCGTCGGGTGTCCGGCGGTGGTCCGCCGGACACCCGACGGGGTCAGGGGGTCCCGGTGGCGGTGGCGGTGGCGGTGGCGGTCGCGCCGGCCGGCTCCTCGCGGGCGGCCGCCGCCCGCAGCGTGTCCTGCGGCTTCTTGACGGCGAGGTAGAGCAGCCCGGCGGTGATCACCGCTCCGGTGCCCAGCAGGCCGGCCCAGATCTGGTACCAGGGAGCTCCCGGCGGGGCCAGGACCGCGCGCGGCCAGCAGACGTTGGCCACCTCGAAGGCGGTCCAGAGCACGGCCAGCAGATTGAGGAAGGTGCCCTTGCGGCCGAGCCGGACGTACCCGGCGGGGACCCACGTACCGCGCAGCCGGGAGATCAGCGCGGCCAGGGTCACCAGGAAGAACGGCAGGAAGGTGGCCGCGGTGCCGAAGGCGATCAGGCTGCCGATGGCCGTGGCGTTCAGGCCGAGCAGCAGGCCCGTACAGGAGACCAGGGTGGAGGCGATCAGGCCGCCGATGGGCGCCTGGCGCCGGTTGACCCGGCGCACCTGCCGGGAGAAGGGGAACACTCCGTCCCGGGCCAGCGAGTACACCCCGCGGGCGGCGCCGCCCTGGGAGGCCATCGCGCAGGCGAGGAAGCCGACCAGGACCACCGCCACGAAGGGCTTGTCGGACCAGGAGCCGAAGGCCGTGACCACGGCGGTGGTGACCGGGTCGAGGTCCTCTCCGGCGACGACGGCCCGCGGGTCCGGGTGGGCCAGGGCGACCGCCATCGCGTTGAGGATGACGACGAGGCCGACGCTGAGCAGGGCCCACCACATGGCGCGCGGCACCTGGCGCCCGGCGTCCTTGGTCTCCTCGGCGGTCGAGACGCAGGCGTCGAACCCGATGAAGCCCCAGCCGGCGACGGCGAGGACGGCCAGGAAGGCCATCGTCGTCGATCCGCCGGACAGCTCCTCGGCGCCCAGGGTCCGCGTGAACATCGAGAAGCCGTGCTCGCGGAAGAACAGCAGCAGCGTGAAGCCGACGAGCACGGAGGCGACGGCCTCGGCGGCGATGCCCAGCGAGACGAACCAGCTCAGGATCCGGATCCCGTAGGCGTTGACCAGCATGCAGGCCGCCAGGATCCCGGCGGCGACCGCGACCAGGGCGCCCGGGGAGGGGACCACCCCGATGAGGGCGAAGACCCAGGGGGCCGCCAGGTACGCCACGGTGGTGTTGCCGAACATCACCGCGAACTGCCAGACCCAGCCGCTCATCCAGCCGAACGACGGACCCAGCAGCCGTCGGCCCCACTGGTACGGGCCGCCCGCGAGCGGCCACTGCGAGGCCAGCTCCGAGTAGACGTTGACCACCAGGCACTGCCCGAGCAGGACGATCGGCAGCGCCCACACCCAGGCGGGCCCGGCGATCATCGTGCCGACCATCGAGACGGCGTAGAGGGCGACCACGGGCGAGACCACGGCGAAGCCCATGGCGATGTTCCCGAGGACGCCGAGGCTGCGGTTCAGCTCCTGCTCGTAGCCCAGGTCGCTCAGGCGGGCGGCGTCGGTGTCCCGCGGGACGTCCGGGCCGGGGGCGAGGGGGGAAAGGTCTGGCATGCGCACCTCTGGGGGAGGGAGGGAGCGCCGCGCCCGCACCCGGGCGGGCCCGGAGTGCTCCGGAACATAAATCTAACGTTGTTAGGTATCGGGAATGCGGGGACCTTAACCCGGCCCGGACCTCTTGGGAACCCCTCCCTCCCGGTAACCTGGCGGCGGAAAACGAGGGGGAACACCGTGGGCCGACCCAACCAGCCGCTGCTCAACCGCGGGATCATCGCGCGCGCGGCCCTCGGACTCCTGGACGAGGAGGGCCCCCAGGCCCTGAAGATGCGCACCCTCGCCGACCGCCTCGGCGTGCGCGGGGCCTCGCTCTACCACCACGTCGCCTCGAAGGACGACGTCCTCGACGCGGTCTCGGAGCTGATCAACGAAGAGATCGACCTGAGCCCGCTCGGCGATCCGCGGTGGCGCGAGGGCATCGCCGCGTACGCCCGGGGCTACCGGCAGGTCTACCTCCGCCACCCGAACGCGATCGCCCCGGCGGCCCGCCGCCAGGTGGAGGCCGACAAGGCGCTGCGCGGCTACGACGCGCTGCTCGCCGCGCTCGTGCGGGCCGGCTGCACCCCCGCCCGGGCGGCGGAAGCCGCCGCCGCCGTCGACTACCTGGTCCTCGGCTCGGCGCTGGAGACCTTCACGGCGGGATTCAGCCGGGCCCCCGCCGAGTACCGCCCCGACTACCCGGCCCTGGCCGACGCGCTCACCGGAGCCGCCGCCACGGGCTCCGGGCTGGCCGCGCTCGACGACCGCGGCTTCGAGCTCGGCCTCGGCCTCCTCCTGGACGGCCTCGCCGCCCAGCTGGACACCCTCTGAACCGGGCGGGGTCAGCCCGTCTTCACGCGAACCGGGCCAGCAGCGCCGGCAGGGCCGTACCGATCGGCTCGCGGATCAGCTCGTCCGCCAGCGGGTCGTACGGGGTCTCCTCCGCGTTGACGATGATCAGGCGCGCCCCCGCCTCGGCGGCCATCCCGGCGAGCGAGGCGGCCGGCTGGACCTGGAGGGTGCTCCCGACGGCGATGAACACCTCGCACCCCTTGGCCACGGCCACGGCCCGCGCGAGAACCTCGGGGTCCAGGTTCTCCCCGAACATCACCGTCGCCGTCTTCAGGATCCCGCCGCAGGCCAGGCAGGCGGGATCCGGCTCCCCGGCGGCCACCCGGGCCAGGGCCTCCGCCATGCCGGACCGGGCGTGGCAGCGGGTGCAGAGCACCTCCCGCGCCGTACCGTGCAGCTCGAACACCTTCCGCGCCGGCATCCCGGCGAGCTGGTGCAGGCCGTCCACGTTCTGCGTGATCACCCGCACCGGAGTGCCCGAGCGCTCCAGTTCGGCGACCGCCAGGTGCGCCGCGTTCGGCCGGGCCGCGAGGGACCAGACCTCGCCGCGCATGAGCCAGGACCGGCGGCGGACCTCCGGATCGGCCATGTAGTACTCGTACGTCACGAGCTTCTCGGCCTCGGGGTCACGCCGCCACAGCCCCTGCGGACCCCGATAGTCCGGAATCCCGGAATCGGTCGACATCCCGGCCCCACTGAACACTGCGACGAGCGGCTTCCCCATGGGCCGACCCTACGCAGGACCACCCCGGCACGGCGAACGGATTACCGTCCCGGCCGGCCCGTGCCGTGCACGGGGCCGGCCGGCGCAGGGGGAGGGGCGTTCCTGCGGTGAATCTCCACGTCCACCGGAGTGAGCCCGCGCCGCGCCCCTGACCGTCGGCGGGAACGGGCGGCTACAAACCGGACATGACCCTCATCCCGTACCGCCCCGGCGGCCTGCTGCTCGCACTGTCCGCCGCGCTGTTCCCCCTGGCCGCGTCGTCCGTCCCGGCAGCCGCCCTCGCCGACCCGGTGCCGCGCTGGTCCCTCCACCAGCACCACGGTCACCGCCACCACACCGCCGAGGAGATCACCGGCTTCCTCACCGCCTTCTACGGGGACCACGGGCCCTCCGCGCGGGACCGCGGCCAGCGGATCTCGCAGCAGCTGAAGGAGAAACAGGCCCACAGCCCGGACGCCGACGTCGTGCTCTGCGCCCAGGGCGTCCCGCGGGACATCAGCATCGGCCCGGCCACGGTGGCGCAGGCGGCGGGCGTCGGCTGGGCCACCGTCACCACCACCTGGGACTCCGGCGCCACCGACACCTTCACCGCGTACGTCCGCCTCGACTCCCGGCCGATCGCGCTCGACGACGTGATCTGCGCGGGCTGATCACTATCGTGGGGGAGTGAACACGACCACCACCGTCCTCTACTGCCACGACCCGCTGCGGGAACGCCGGGCCGACGCCCACTTCGCGGCCGAGGCCCGGCAGTTGCGCGCCGCCGGCGGGGACGTCGCGCTCGTCGACCACGACGCCCTGCTGGCCGGGGACGCCGAGCGGGCGGCGGCCCGGGTCCCCGCCGGGGCCGGAGCCGTGTGGTACCGGGGCTGGATGGTCCCCGCCGAGCGGTACGCCGCCCTCGACGCGGCCCTGCGCGGCCGCGGCACCCGGCTGGCCGTCACCCCCGAGGCCTACCGGCGGGCCCACGAACTCCCCGGCTGGTACGAGACGTTCGCCGCGCTCACCCCCGCCAGCCGCTGGCTGCCCGCCGCGCCGGGCAGCACCCCGGACGAGGAGCGGCTCGCGGCCCTCGCCGCGGCCCTCCCGGTCGGGGCGGGCATCGTCAAGGACTACGTGAAGTCCCGCAAGCACGAGTGGCACGAGGCCTGCCACCTCCCCGACCTCTCCCACCGCGCCGCGGTGCACCGCGTGGTGAGCCGCTTCGTGGAACTCCAGGGCGAGTTCCTCGCGGGCGGGATCGTCCTGCGCGCCTTCGAGCGCTTCACCGGTCCCGAGGTCCGTGTCTGGTGGCGCGACGGGGAGCCCCGGCTGGTGACCCCCCACCCGGACCACCCCGGGCCCGCCGCCGCTCTCCCCGGGCCGGCCCTCGAACCGGTCCGGGCGGCCGTCGGGGCGCTCGGCTGCCGCTTCGTCACCACCGACCTCGCGCTGCGGGAGGACGGTGTCTGGCGGGTGGTCGAGGTGGGCGACGGCCAGGTCAGCGACCTGCACCCGGCGGTCGACCCGGCGGCCCTCGCCGGGCTGCTGACGGCCGGATAGCGCTCCTGCGCTCGCCCCGGCGGTCTGGTACAACACCGGCCATGACGGGATTCGAGATCACCGGCGCGAGCGCCGCCGACATGGAACTGCTGCGCGACTGGGCGGACCTGGAGGGCTGGAACCCGGGGGACGGAGACCGCTTCGCCTTCGCGGTCGCCGACCCGGACGGCTTCCTGGTCGGACGCCGGGACGGGGAGCCGGTGGCCTGCATCTCCGCGGTGCGCTACGGCGCCGGGTTCGGCTTCATCGGCTTCTACATCGCCCGGCCCGACGTACGCGGCCAGGGGTACGGAATCCGGCTGTGGCAGGCCGGGATGGACCGGCTCCACGGGCGGCTCGTGGGGCTCGACGGTGTGGTCGAACAGCAGGACAACTACCGCAAGTCCGGGTTCCTTCCGGCCTGGACCAACATGCGCTACGAGGGAGTGCCCCGGGCCGCCGGGGACGGCGCGGACGAGGGAGTGGAGATCGTCGACGCGGCCTCGCTGCCCTTCTCGGCGCTCGCCGCCTACGACCGCCGCTTCTTCCCCGAGCGGCGGGACTCCTTCCTCGCCGCCTGGACCTCGCTGCCCGGCAGGACCGCGCTCGCGGCCGTCCGGGACGGCCGGATCGAGGGCCTCGGCGTGGTCCGCCCCTGTAGCGGCGCCTCCCGCGTCGGCCCGCTCTACGCCGCCGCCCCGGAGATCGCCGCCGCCCTCGTCCGGCGGCTCGCCGGGCACGCCCCCGGCGGGGAGGTGGCCGTGGACGTGCCCGACGCGAACCCGGCGGCGGCAGCGGTGGCCACCGGCCTGGGGCTGGCCCCGACTTTCGAGACGGCCCGCATGTACACCGGCCCGGCGCCGGAGGTCGAGCTGGCCGGGCTGTACGGGGTCACCAGCCTCGAACTGGGCTGAGCAGCCGGGCCGGACGGCGGTCGCACGGCGCCGCCCGGCCGGGCCCGGGGCCCGCTCCTCAGATGCCGAAGAGCACTCCGGTGGTGCTGCGCAGGCCGCAGGGGTTGCCGAAGGTGTACGTGTAGCTCAGCCGGCGGCCCTGCCAGACGCCCTCGGCGGTGACGGTCACCGGGTTCCACTCCCTGGTACACGCCGTGTCCGGCCGGGGAGCGGCGAGGGCGTCCAGCGAGGCCCCGGTGGCCCGCAGTTCGGCGCAGGCCGCCGCCGGGTCGGGGTGCGTGCCGCCCGGCCGCGGCGCGCACACCAGTGTGGCCGCGCGCAGTACCGTCCCGTTGACGGTGTCCTCCCCGGCCGTCACGCTGACCACGAGCGCGGACGGCGAGTAGAGGCTCTGCGTTCCGGTCGGCGCCGCGTCGGCGGCTCCGGTCCCGGCCAGCGCGGTGACGGCGGTGAGGGCCATTGCTCCGGAAGCCAGTCCCAGACTCCTGGTGATGGACCGCATTTCGAACACTCCTCGGGTCGGCGTTTCGGATAACGGACGGGAGTCTTGCCGATCCGGAGCGTGAACGCCCGTTCGTACCGCCATTTCTCGTCACTGATCGTGAGCGCATGAGCGCAGTCCGCAGCCGCCCTCCTCCGGCCCGCGCTGCCGTGACCTGTGGGGGAGGGATTGCGTGAAACGGCCGAACACCCCTCCCCGAAAGGTTTGGAGCGGCTCCTCAGCGGCTCGCCCCGGAACGCGGGGAGTAGAGGTCGAGGAGCCGGGTGCGGGTCTGCTGGAGCCGGACGGCGAGGACCCGCCCGACCCAGTGCCCGATGGCGGAGCCGAAGGCGGGGTCGGCGTCCATCAGCATCCGGACGGCCGCCCCGTCGAACTCGTAGGCGCGCACCGGGGTCATGGCCTCGGCGCCGAGCTGCCACACGTACGGCGGGAACAGCCACGACCAGCCCACGAGCTCCCCGGGGCCCAGGCTTTCGACGGGTGCGGGGTTGCGGCGGCCGGGCAGCGGGATCTCCAGGGTCACCGTGCCGGAGCGCACGATCCAGAAGGTCCGCGCCGGGCCGCCCTCGTCGAAGAGTCGCGCCCCTTCGGGGAAGTTGACCTCACGGGCGTGCGACATCAGCCGGCCGCGGTGCTCGGCCGACAGGACGGCGGCGATCCGGATGGGGGAAGGTGTGCTCACGACGGCCTCCGATCACGACCCCCCACAAGCCTCTGGTCTCCCCAGTGTCGCCGACCCGGGCCCGGATGAGGGGCGTGCCGCGGTACGGCCACGGTCGGTCGTCCGCCGTCCACCGAGGGTGGCGGACGACGGGCCGGGTTGCCCCGGAGCGTCGCCCGTACCCCGGCGGAAGAAACCCCTCCGGTGGCTGCCCGTCCCTACTCCTCGGCGTTGGCCTCCAGGCAGGCCAGTTCCATCGCGTCGAGCACCGCCTCGTGGCTGCGCCCGCTCAGCTCCGCGACGTTCTCGATCTGCGCCGTCGCCCAGGCGGCCAGCGTCATCACCAGCACCCGGAGCCCGTCCGTGCCGTGGTCGTCGAGGATCGCGTCGGCGACCGCCATGGCGTCCTCCGGCACCTGCTCCGGCGGCTCCAGCCCGGCGAGCCCGCGCAGCATCGCCAGGGTGCGGCGGGAGATCTCCGGCGTGATCCTCGCCAGCCGCATGTCCTCGTCGTCGTCCATCAGCCCCGCCCTCCCGTTGCCGGCCCTGCCCCTCAGGGCACGGTAGAGGCGCACGGCGGCGCGCGGGGCGGTTTCGGCCGGGTGACCGCCTGTGAAGGGATGGCCCTCGCTCGCCGGAATTGACGCCTCCGCGGCAGCGGGCGCCCCTCGGGCCGGTCCCGTGCCTTCCGCCCGTTGCGACCGCCCGGTAACTTGTCCGCCGCAGCCGCCCGGAGGGGGCGGCCGGAGCGGGCGGGAGCCACATGAAGAGCCTCGTACGGGTGCTGCTGAGCGTGCTGTTCCTGGCGGGCGGAGCCCTGCCGGCCGCCGCGGCGCCCGCCCCGCCCCCGGCCGCCGCCGCGCCCGTCCCAGCCGCCGCCTGGACGCCCCCGCTCTCGACCCGGGGCCGCTACATCGTCGACGCCCGGGGCGAACGCTTCCGGCTGCGCTCCGGCAACTGGGACGGCGCCCAGGGCTCCTGGAACGGCTCCGGAGACCGCACCGACCCCGCCACCCACCACAGCGGCCAGGACTCCCACGGCATCCCCCTCGGCCTCGACCGGGTACCCGTACCCACGCTGCTCGCGGACTTCCGCGCCCTGGGCCTCAACAGCATCCGGCTGCCCTTCTCCAACGAGATGCTGCACACCACCACCCCCGTCCCGGACGCCGCCGTCGCCGCCAACCCGGCCCTGCGGGGCCGCACCCCGCTCCAGGTCTTCGACTCCGTCGTCGCCGCCCTGACCGACGCCGGCTTCGCCGTCATCCTCAACAACCACACCGGAACCACCCGCTGGTGCTGCGGACTCGACGGCAACGAACGCTGGAACAGCGGCCGTTCCACCGCCCAGTGGGCCGACGACTGGGTGGCCGTCGCCCGCCGCTACCGCGACAACCCGCGCGTGGTCGGAGCCGACCTCTACAACGAGGTCCGCCGCGACACCTGGGACGACCCCAACTGGGGCCTCGGCGACGCCCACGACTGGCAGGCCGCCTCCCAGGAGGCCGCCGACCGCATCCTCACCGAGGCCAACCCGGACCTGCTCATCGTCGTCGAGGGCATCAACTGGACCGGCATCCCGCTCGACGGCCTCCCCCACGAACGCCCCACCCTCACCCCCGTCCGCACGCTCTCGCACACCCTCGTCGTCTCCGGCAAGCTGGTGTACTCCGCCCACTTCTACGGGTACACCGGACCCCGCCACAGCGGCGCGACCGGCCTCGGCGAGACCCACGACCCCCGCTACCAGGACATGAGCCGGGCACAGCTCGAACAGACCCTCTACGACCAGGCCTTCTTCGTCTCCGCCGAGACCGGCACCCACTTCACCGCCCCCGTCTGGATCAGCGAGTTCGGCATCGGCGCGGACGAGACGGGCACCGCCCCGCGCGCCTGGTTCCAGAACCTCACCTCCTACCTGGCGGGCTCCGACGCCGACTTCGCCTACTGGCCGCTCGTCGGCTGGAGCACCACCGGCCAGGGCGCCCCGGGCGGCGACAGCTGGGCGGTGCTCCGCTACGACTCCGCGGGGCGGCGCACCGGAGTCCTCGACCCCGCCGACTGGCGCACCGCCCCCTGGACCGCCCTGGCCACCGCCCCCGGCCGCACCGGGCCCGTCCCCGCGACCCGGGCCTGGTACCAGCTCAGTACCGACCACCGGGACCACAACGCCTCCCTGCGCACCCGCACCGCCGGGGACTGGGACAGCGGAGCCCGCAAGGCCGTCTGCCCGGACGGCGCCCGGCTGGCGGGACTGGGCCACACCGGCGGGCGCGGCCTGTGCACCACCTCGGACCTGCGCGCGCCGACCGGCGGGCACACGGTGGTCCGCGACGAGGGGTACGTCCCGCCGGGCGGCGACTGGGCCACCGGCTACACGAAGCTCCAGTGCCCGGCCGGGCAGTTCCTGATCGGGTACAGCCTGCGCGGCGAGCGGGTCTCCGCCGGCCTGTGCGCCCCGGCCCGCACGGCCCTCCCGGCGGGCGCGGGCCGCACCCTCTGGTTCGACCGGGGCGACAACCGTCCCGCGGGCGCCGGCGGCGGCGACTTCGCCCAAGGGCACTACAAGGGCCAGTGCGCGTCCACCGAGTACGCGGCGGGCATCGCCTTCACCGCCCGGGTCGGCTCACGCCCCTCGCCGGCGGCCCTGCTGTGCCGTCCGCTGCCCTGAGGGCCGACCGGCTGATCAGGCCATCTCCTCCAGCAGGGCGGGGAGTTCGCGCATGTCGGTGAAGACCACCGTGCCCGGGCCCGCGAGCGAGGCCGCCGGGGTCAGTCCGCCCGCGTAGCCCAGCGAGCGCATCCCCGCCGCACGTGCCGCCCGGACGCCCGGCAGGCTGTCCTCGACGACCACGCACGCCGCCGGCTCGACGCCCATCCGCCGGGCCGCGTACAGGAACACGTCCGGGGCGGGCTTGCCCCGCGGGACCTCGGTGGCACTGTGGATGCGGCCCGCGAAGCGGTCGTAGAGGCCCGTACGGCCGAGCGTGTGCCGCATCTTCTCGTGGGAACCGCTGGACGCGACGCAGGTCGCCAGGGAGATCCGGTCGAGGGCCTCGGGGAGCCCCTCGACCGGCGTCAGCCCCGCGTCCACCGCTTCGGCGTGCAGGACGGTGAAGCGCTCGTCCCACTCCCGGGCCGTCGCGGCCCCCAGCCGGGCGGCGACCTGCTCCCGCACGTACGCGCTGGAGCGGCCGATGAAGCGCTCGATGACTTCGGCTTCGGTCAGCGGCCAGCCCAGCTCGGCGCCGAGGGCCACCTGTACGCGGGCGGCGAGGAGCTCGCTGTCGACGAGTACGCCGTCGCAGTCGAATATCACCAGGCGGACGGGCTCAGTTGAAACGATCATGCAGGAAGGGTAGGCGACGGCTCCGTCGCGCGGCCGGTACGCCCGGGACGTTCGGCAACCGATGGGTCAAGTGTGGTGACCGGCGCGGCGATCCACCCTAGGGTGCGCCGGTACGGAAGAACATCCGTGCGCCGTCTGTACGGCAGTGCGACGCACGACGAACTGGGGGGTTCATGCGTAGATCCAGAGGCCTGGCGGCCGCTCTCGCCCTGTCACTGGCCGGCACCGGCGCGGTCGTCGGCCTGGGCCTCGTCCCGGAGGCGGCGGCCGTCACCCCGCCCGTGGCCTTCACCGCCGACCCGCTGTCCACCTGGCAGCCCAACGGGGTCGTCTGGGCCCTCGCCGAGGCGGGCGGCACCGTCTTCGCCGGCGGTACCTTCTCCGCCGTACGCCCGCCCGCCGGAGCGGGCGGCAGCGAGCGCCAGGCGGTCAACTTCGCCGCGCTCGACGCCGCCACCGGCGCCCCCACCTCCTGCGAGCTGTCCTTCACCGTCGCGAGCGGCACCGCCACGGTCCGGGCGCTCACCGTCTCGCCGGACAAGAAGACCCTCTACGCGGGCGGCTACTTCGGCGCCGTCAACGGCACCCCGGTCTCCAGCATCGCCGCCATCGACGTGGCCACCTGCACCGTCAAGCAGTCCTTCCGGCCGTCCTTCGCGGCCACGGTGCGGGCCATCGCCGTCACCGGCGACACCGTCTACGCGGGCGGCGACTTCCTCACCGTCGGCGGCCAGCCGCGCCGGAGTTTCGCCGCCGTCGCCACCGCCGACGGCGCGCTGCGCCCCTTCCGGGCCGACGCCGACGAACCGGGACGCGCCGTCGAGGTCACCCCGGACGGCAAGAACGTCCTGCTCGGCGGCGACTTCTTCGCGCTGAACGGGACGGACACGCACGCGCTGGCCGTCGTCGACTCCGCCAGCGGCGCCCTCACCAAGGCCTACCCCGGCTTCATCGAGGCCAACTCCGTCGTCAAGGACATCGCGACCGACGCGACCGGCTTCTACACCGCCAACGAGGGCACCGGCGGCGGGGTCTTCGACGGCCGCATCGCCCTCGACCTGGCCGGCTTCGGCCAGCGCTGGCGCGACACGTGCCTCGGCGCCACCCAGGCCGTCCTGCCCTATCGGAACGTGCTCTACAGCGCCTCGCACGCGCACGACTGCTCGGGCGTCGGCGAGTTCCCCGACGGCCGGCGCCACCACCTGCTGGCCCAGCCGACCACGGGCACCGGCAAGCTGGGCTGGTCCCCCGACACCAACGACGGCATCGGTGAGGGCATCGGCCCGCGCGTGATGGCCGTCGGTGCCAAGGCGGGCGTCCCCTACCTGTGGGTCGGCGGCGAGTTCACCACCGTCAACGGGGCGGCGCAGCAGAGCCTGACGCGCTTCTCCTCCACCAACGACACGGGCGCGCCCACGGTTCCCGTCGCCAGCGCGGCGGGCTTCGGGCCGGGCGAGGTCCAGGTCCGCTGGCGCACCAGCCTCGACCTGGACGACAGCGCGCTCACCTACCGGATCCACCGCAACGGCTCGGCGACGCCGATCGCGACGGTGACCGCCGACTCGCTGTTCTTCAAGCGGCCGCAGGCCTCCTGGACCGACACCACCGCCCAGGCCGGCCAGTCGTACACCTACCGGGTGACGGCCACCGACGCGGCGGGCAACACCAGCGCCCCGTCCGCCCCGGCGAGCGTGACGGTCCCGGTCTCGGCGGAGGCCTATCCGAGCCGGGTCCGCGCGGACGGCGCGCAGCTGTACTGGCGCTACGACGACGCGGTCCTGCCGTACGCGGCCGATTCCTCGGCCGCCGGCGAGCAGGCGGGGGTGCACCACAACGGACCGGCCCTGCGCCAGTCGCCGGGGGCGGTGGGCGGCGCCGGGACGGCGATCGGCTTCAACGGCACGGACGCGCACGTGTACGGCGACCGCCGGCAGACCGTGGGCAGTGCGTACAGCATCGAGACCTGGTTCAGGACGGGCACCACGCAGGGCGGCAAACTCGTCGGCTTCGGCAACCAGCAGGTGGGCGGCAGCAGCCGGTACGACAAGCACGTCTACATGACCAATGACGGGCGGCTGGTCTACGGCGTCTACACCGGAGCCACCCGCACCGTCACCACCGCCGCCGCCTACAACGACGACAAGTGGCACCACGTCGTCGCCACCCAGGGCCCCGGCGGGATGGCCCTGTACGTGGACGGAGTCCAGAAGGGCACCCTGGACGTCACCACCCACGAGGACTTCGCCGGCTACTGGCGCACCGGCTTCGACGGCCTCGGCGGCTGGCCGGACCGCCCGAACAGCGAGCACTGGGCGGGCCGGCTGGACGAGACGGCCGTCTACCCCGGCGTCCTGAGCGCGGCGCAGGTGAAGGACCACTTCACCCTGGCCTCCGCCCCGGCAGACTCGGTCGTGACGCTCACCGCGGCCGAGGACACGTACGCCAACGCGGGCGCCCCGGCGGCCAACTACGGGACCTCCGGGTCCCTGGCCGTGCGCGGCACCTCGCTGTACACGAGCTACCTGCGCTTCGACCTGCCGGCCGCACCCGCCGGGAAGGTCCTCAAGTCGGCCGCGCTGAGCGTGAAGACCAGCACCATGGCCGGCGCCGGGACCACCGACACCGTCTCGGTGGTCCCGGTCAGCGGCGCCTGGTCGGAGGGCGGGACCACGTACGACAACCGGCCGGGCACCGGCGCTTCGGCGCTCGGGAGCCTCCCGGGGGTCCCGGACGGTTCGGCGGTCCACACCGCCGGGCTCAGCACAGCCGCCGTCGCGGGCGCCCTGGGCGGCTCGTACGGTCTGGCGCTGACCAGCACCGGGACGGACGCCCTGTGGCTGTGGTCCTCGGAGGCCGCGGCGAACGAGGGGACGCCGCAGCTGCGGCTCACCTTCGGGGCCCCGTAGCCGCGCTACGCCCGGCGGCCGTGGTGCACGTGCTCCAGCACCTGCCGGAGCAGGGCGGTGACGTGCTCGTCGTGCAGCTCGTAGACCACGCTGCGCCCGTCGCGCCGTCCGGCCACCAGGTCGAGGTGGCGCAGCAGGCGCAGGTGGTTGGAGACGGTGGGCTGGCCGAGGCCGAGGGCCTCGGCCAGCTCCCCGACCGAGCAGGGCGCGTCCAGCAGACGGGCCAGGATGCGGATCCGGGCGGGCGAGGCGAGGCCCTGCATGACCTCGGCGACCGCGGCCGCGTCGGGCTCGGTGAGCGGGGGTTGCACGCCTGGTTCCATGGGGGCCACCTTAGAACGGCAGATCAGGACGTGCACACCTCTATATATTTCGATGTGCTGATATATTGATGTCATGAACGACGTGATGCGCGACGTCATGCGTGACGTGGCGAAGAAGGCCGGAGAGCGCGCGGAGCTGGTCAGCGCCCTGCTCGCCCTCACCGTCTACCTCACCGGGCTGACCCTCCAGCTGACCGCCAACGGCGGCCCCGTCGCCCAGGCCCTCTTCGTGGCCGCCTACGCCTTCGGCGGGTTCTTCACCCTCCGCGAGGCCGTCGCCACCCTGCGCGAGGGCCGCTTCCAGGTCGACTTCCTGATGCTCGTCGCCGCGGCCGGAGCCGCCGCCATCGGCCGCTGGGAGGAGGGCGCCGTCCTCCTGGTCCTCTTCAGCCTCGGCCACGCCCTGGAGGAGTACGCCATGGGCCGCGCCCGGCGCTCCATCGAGGCCCTGGGCGCCCTCGCCCCCCGCACCGCCCTCGTCCGGCGCGGCGGCGCCGTGGAGCCCGTCGAGGTGCCCGTCGAGGAGCTCGCCGTCGGGGACACCGTCCTGGTCCGCCCGCACACCCGGGTCCCGGCCGACGGGTTCGTCGCCGCCGGCGACAGCAGCGTCGACCAGTCACCGATCACCGGCGAGAGCGTCCCCGCCGACAAGACCCCGGTGGCCGACCGCGCCGCCGCGCTCGCCGACCCCGCCGGTGCCGACCCGGGCAGCCGCGTCTACGCGGGCACCGTCAACGGCTCCGGCTCCCTCGACGTCGTCGTCACCCGCCTCGCCGCCGACAACACCCTCGCCCGCGTGGTGCGGATGGTCCAGGAGGCCGAGCAGCGCACCTCGCCCACCCAGCGTTTCACCGACCGCTTCCAGAAGGCCTTCGTCCCCGGAGTCCTCGTCCTCGTCGCCGCCCTGCTGGGATTCGGCGCCCTCTCCGGCGAGCCCTTCAGCGACACCTTCTACCGCGCCATGGCCGTCCTCGTCGCCGCCAGCCCGTGCGCCCTCGCCATCGCCACCCCGGCCGCCGTCCTCAGCGCCGTGGGCCGCGCCGCCCGCGGGGGAGTGCTGGTCAAGGGCGGGGCGCCGCTGGAGGAGTTCGGCCGCCTGAGCACCCTCGCCTTCGACAAGACCGGCACCCTCACCGAGGGCCGCCCCCGCCTCACCGACGTCGAGGCCGCCGACGGAGCCGGCCGCGGGGAACTGCTGCGCACGGCCCTCGCCACCCAGCGCCTCAGCGACCACCCCCTCGCCCAGGCCGTCGTACGGGACGCGCCGGCCCTGCTGGCGGGCATGCCGGCCGGCCCGGCCGCCGCGGACCCGGAAGCCGTCGGCCTCCGCGCCGTCATCGGCCGCGGGGTCAGCGCCGAACTCGACGGCGAGGCCGTCCACATCGGCAGCCTCTCCTACGCCGACACCCTCGCCGGCCCGCCCGTACCGCCCGCGCTGCGCGAGCGCACGCAGGAGCTGGCGAGGACCGGCCGCACCACGATGCTGGTCCGCCGGGGTGACCGCTGGCTCGGCACCCTCGGCCTGATGGACGCCCCCCGCTCCGAGGCCGCCGGGACCGTCGCCGCCCTGCGCGCGCTCGGGGTGACCCGCACCGTGATGCTCTCCGGCGACGACCAGCGCGTGGCCGACGCCGTGGCCCGCGAGGTCGGCATGGACGAGGCCCTCGGCGGCCTGATGCCGCAGGACAAGGTCACCGAGGTGGCCCGGCTGCGCCGCACCGCCCGTACGGCCATGATCGGCGACGGGGTGAACGACGCCCCCGCCATGGCCGGGGCCACCGTGGGAGTGGCCATGGGCGCGGCCGGCTCGGCGGCGGCCCTGGAGACGGCCGACATCGCGCTGATGTCCGACGACCTGCGCCGCCTCCCCTTCATCACCGGCCTCAGCCGCCGCGCGAGCCGGATCATCCGGCAGAACCTGTGGCTGAGCCTGGGCATCGTCGCCGTCCTCGTCCCGGCCACCGCGCTCGGCCTGGGCATCGGCCCGGCCGTCCTGGTCCACGAGGGCTCCACCCTCGTCGTCGTCGCCAACGCCCTGCGGCTGCTGCGCCACCGGGACCCCGCCGACGGCAGCTGACGGCACACCGAGGGGCCTCCGCCGGTCAGGCGGAGGCCCCTCCGCGGCCGCTCCGGACGTCCCGCACGAGCGCGAGGACCGCGCCCAGGACGAGCAGCGCACCGGCCGCGACCCACAGCGGCGACGCACCGCTCCGGTAGTCGTGCACGGCTCCCACGAGGAGCACCGAGCAGGCGAGGACTCCCAAGGCCGAGATGGCGGTACCGATGTGGCGGCTCATGGCGGCATTGTCACCGACGGCCCCCGCCCACCGGGGGCCTCCACCTCCAGGAAGCGCCGCCCCCGCGGTCCGCGGTACAGCAGGCACTCCCAGCCGTGCCTCTCCAGTTCCGCCGCGCAGGCCTTCAGGCGTTCCTGCTCCTCCCCGGCCGCGCCGCCGCCGGGCGGGCCGGCCCAGGCGACCTCCACCCGGTCCGCGCCGCCCGTCATCACCCGGTAGCCGGTCCGTGTGCGACGGCCCCCGGCGTCCACCGCCGACGGCGGGAAGCCGGCCGCCTCCAGGAGGAGGGCCACCGCGCGCGGCATCAGCCGCAGCTCCCAGGGGGCCGGCACCCCCGCCCCGCCGGCCAGCAGCCGGCGGATCTGCAACAGCCCCTCGTACGCCGTGCGCACCTCGGCCGCCCGCCCGGTGCCGGGCGGCTCCGGGCCGTCGCCGGTCGCGGGCTCGAAGCCCTGGGGTCGCGTCTCCACTGCCGTCCTCCACCGTCTGAGTACCCGTGCCGGGCGGACTGAGTATCCGCCCTGATCCACCGCGGCGGAGCCGCTGCTGGAATGACGGCATGGACACCTCGGCACCCGAAACCCCCCGCCCGCGCCTCGGGCACGTGACCGCCGCCGGCTCCGCGCTCGCGGTCGCGCTGGTCCCGCTCGTCCTGGGCGTGCTGATCGCCAAGGGCTTCGCCGCCGACCCGCACGCCCCCGTCAACGCCCTGATCACCGGCGGCGGCCAGCGCGCCGGCCTGCCCCGCGCCGAGTGGAGCCGGCGCGGGCACGGCGCGGTCCGCCGGCTGCGGACGGCCCGCCGGCACACCGCCCGGCGCTGCGCGGCCGTCCGCGACCGCGGCCGGGCCCTCAGGAGGCCAGCGGCTCCTGGAGCTCGGTGACCCACTGCGTCCGGTCCTCCGGGCAGGCCAGGGTCAGCTCGCGGGCGTGGCCGGCCGAGCGGTGGCCGTTCGCGTCGATCCACCGGGCCAGGGCCTGCGCCGTCGGCAGTACGCCGTCCATCGCGCCCCGGTGCACGACGGTCGCCGCCCGCTCGACCCCGGGCAGTTCGACGATCCGCACCCCGGCCCCGAGCTGCTCGGCGCGGACCGCCGGCGCCACCGGGAGCCCGGCGTGCACCAGCACGGACCCGGGCTCACCGCCCGGAGCGTCCTCGTAGTAGGCCAGACCCGGGCCGGTCGGAACCACCCCGGCGGTCTCGATACGGCGGCACAGGTCCTCGTACAGGGGACCGATGACCGGCCCGATGTCCTGCGGGGCGAAGCTCGCGGCCACCCCGGTGAGTTCGGCCAGCCGCACCGGCGGCAGGCTCTTCAGGACGATCTCGTCCGCGGGCATGGTTCCCTCGCTCTCGATGGTCCGGAGCCTCGTCTCGACCCGGACCAGGCGGGCCGCGGCCTCGGCCGCCGCGGTCTCCAGTTCCGCCCGGCGCAGCCGCAGCATCCCGCGCAGTTCCTCCGTGCCGACCTTCTCGTCGAGCACCGCCCCCACCTGTTCCAGGCTGAAGCCGAGCTCCTTGAGCGCGATGACGCGGTTGAGACGGGCGAGCTGGCCCGCCTCGTACGAGCGGTAGCCGGTCACGGGGTCGACACGCGCCGGGCGCAGCAGTCCGAGCGCGTCGTAGTGGCGCAGCATGCGGACCGACACCCGGCCGTGTTTGGCGAAGTCTCCGATGGTGAACATGACGCCTCCCAGTGCACGGCCTGACACGGTGTGAGGGTCAAGTCTGCCCGGCCCGGGTGGCCGGCCCGCTCAGCGGCCGTACTGGCGTACGCACAGGTCCACGATCGACGGCGGGACCGTGCCCTCCGCCGCCTCGCACAGCTCCTCGCCGCGCGGCGCACGCGGTACGCGGGCCGCGGGCGGTTCGGGGGGCCGTGCGCGCCGGGGCGCGGCGGGCTTCGCCGGGCGCTGCGCGGGCGGGCGGGCCCGGCGGACGGGCGGCGGCACCCGCGGCGGTGGCGCCGGGGCCGCCTCGGGCCCCGGGAGCTCGCCCAGCGGCAGGGGCTCCGGCGGCGGATCGTGGGCGTGGCGCGCGCCGGTGACGTCCGGGGCGCCGGGGGAGTCCGGCGCCTCCGGCGCGTCCACGGGCGGTACGGAGCCCCGTGCCGGGCCCGGGCCGCCGGACTCCGCGCCCACGGAGACGCAGCCGGCGCTCGCGAGGAGCGCGAGGAGGGAGAGGGGCAGGGCGGCCCGGCGTAACTGCATCCGACCACCATGCCGTAGTCCGGGACCGCCAGGATCAGGGCCCTCACGCGTCCGGGTGACGCGGGGTGCCGGGACGGGCGTTGCCGAATCGATCCTTCGGGAGGCGGCCGGAAACGGCCCCGGCGGTCGCAGAATGGGCGGGAACGCGTTCGGGGCACGACACGGCAGTGCGGGCGACGGGGGAGGCGCGACCCCCGGGACCTGGTGCCGCCGTGCCCCTCCCCCCGGACTCCGTCCGCGGGGACCCCCAACCGTCCGCCCGCCTGCCGTACGGAGTGCCGAGCATGACCGAACCAGCCGCGTCCAGCGTTCCCGGACCCACCCCGCCCGCCGACCCGTCCCCCTCGGGGCGGAGCCCCCGCAGGAGCCCCCTCAGGGGATGGGCGGCCGTGGCGGCCGTCTCCCTCGGGATCTTCTGCCTGATCACCTCCGAGCTGCTGCCCATCGGGCTGCTCACCCCCGTCGGCGCCGACCTCGGGGTCTCCGACGGCACCGCCGGGCTGATGGTCACCGTCCCCGGGCTCGTCGCGGGCCTCTGCGCGCCCCTCGTCACCGTCGGCGCCGCCCGGACGGACCGGCGGCAGGTCCTCTGCGCGCTGATCGCCCTGATGGCCGCCGCCAACCTCGCCGCCGCGTTCGCCCCCGACTTCACGGTGCTCCTGGCCGCCCGCCTGCTCGTCGGCATCAGCGTCGGCGGATTCTGGGCCATCGCGGGCGGGCTCGCCGTCCGGCTGGTCCCCGGGCGCCACGTCGGCCGGGCCACGGCCCTGATCTTCGGCGGGGTCCCGACCGCCTCCGTCCTCGGCGTCCCCGCGGGGACCCTCCTCGGCGAACTCGGCGGCTGGCGCACCGCCTTCGGCGCAGTCGGCGTCCTCGGCGCCCTCACCACGGCGGCCCTGCTCCTGCTGCTGCCCGCACTGCCCCCGTCCGCGCCCGTCACCTTCCGCGAACTGCCCGCCCTGCTGCGCCGCAACCGCGGGGTCCGGGCCGGCGTCACCGTCACCTTCCTGGTGGTGACCGGCCAGTTCGCCGCCTACACCTTCGTGCGGCCCGTCCTGCGGGACGTCTCCGGCGTCGACTCCGGCCTGGTCAGCACCCTGCTCCTCGGCTACGGCCTCGCCGGCGTCGCGGGCAACTTCCTGGCCGGGCCGCGCGACGCCCGCCGGACGCTGCTCACCGTCAGCGCCACCCTCACCGCCGTACTGGCGCTGATCGCCGTCGTGCCGGGAGCCGCCGCCGGGACCGCGCTGCTGCTGGTCTGGGGCCTGGTCTACGGCGGGGTCTCCGTCAGCCTCCAGCGCTGGATGCTCCAGGCCGCGCCGCGGGCCGCCGAGGCCGCCTCCTCCCTGATGGTGGCCATGTTCAACTTCGCCATCGCGGCGGGCGCCCTCGCCGGCGGGCTCGCGGTGGACGGCGTCTCCGTGCCGGCGGCACCGCTCACCGGAGCGGCGCTGATGCTGGCGGCCGCCCTGACGGTGGCGGTCACCTCCCGCGGGTCCCGGTCCCGGGACCGGGACCCCGCCGGCGGGGTCCCGGACCACCCGTCGGCCGCCTCCGCCCCCCTCGCCGGCCCGACGCCGGAGCAGAACGGATGGATGGGGCGGAACGGACACCCGGCTTGACGAAGTGGTCGCGGACGGAAAGAGTCCGCTCAAGAGCCACCGAATGAGCAGCACTTCGGAGAAGTCCCACATGCCGATATCCGCCCGCGCCCCGTTCACCGTGCCGGCCCCGGGGGCGGGCACGGCCCCCGCCGCCCGGCGGCGCAGGGCCTGACCGGCTGGACGGGGGCCGGTTCCGCACCGCCGCACCGGCCCCCTGTCCGCGCCCGGAGACAACCATGTCCCCACACCCCGATGAGAACGGGCCCGAGCCCGACGACCGCCACTTCGTACGCCCCTACGTCGCCGTCCCCGACGGCCCGTACGGCTCGGCGTACCCCGACTGGCCGTCGCTGCCGGAGCCGCCGGAGGAGTCGACGCAGCCGCTCCCGCCCGTCCCGCCGGCGCCCCCGGCCGGCCCCGTCGCCGCGGAGCCCGTACACCCGCCCGCGCGGCGGGGGAGCCGGCTCGCACCGGCCGCCCTCGCGCTGCTGGCGCTGGCCGGGGCGGGCGCGCTGGTGTTCCTGCTGGGCGGGCCCGAACCGGAGCCCCCGCCGGCCGCGGCCCGCCCCGACCTGGCCCTGCCCGCGCTGCCCGCCCGCAGCCCCGGCGCCGGGGACGCCGAGGTGCGCGGCCAGACGGCCACCGTGAAGCCCTCGGCCTCCGCCGCCACCCGGTCCCCCTCCGCGCCCCCGTCCTCGGCGAAGCCGGCGACCGGCTCCCCGACCCCGGGCAAGCCCGCGAAGCACCCGGCCTCGTCCGGGACGCTGCGCCCGGGGGACAAGGGGCCCGAGGTGGCCGCCCTCCAGGAGCGGCTGTACGGGCAGGGGTTCACGTACGTCCGGGTGACCGGGGTCTACGACGGGCAGACCAAGCGCGGCGTCGCGCAGCTCCAGCGGGACCGGGACATCAAGGGCGACCCGAGCGGCGTCTACGGCCCGGCCACCCGGGCGGCCTTCGGCTGAGGCCGCGCCCGCCCGGGGCGGGGGCCCGGGGCGGTCCGGGTCACCGCCCGCCGGAGGCCCGCAGCACCGCTCCCGTCGTGCACGAGGCGTCCGCGGACAGCGGCCAGGCGATGGCCCCGCCGATGCCTCGGCTGCCTCCGGTGACGACGGTGACGGGGCGACGCGGCATGTGAACCTCCTTGCGGGGAACGGCGGATGCCGTCCCAGGCGGCGCAGGCTAACACCCCGAAATCCGCTGGACCAGCGGAAATGGCGGAGCCGAGAGTGGCCGGGAACTCCGATCCCGTCACCGCGTCCCAGGAGGCGCCGATGTCCACCCTCCGTGTCACCGTCGAAGAGCTGACCGTCCACGACCACCCCGACGCAGACGCGCTGGAGCTGGCCCAGGTGGGCCTGTACCGCGCCGTCGTCGCCAAAGGGGCTTACCGCACCGGCGACTTGGCCCTCTACATACCCGAACAGGCCGTTCTTCCGGCCGCCTTGATCGACGAGCTGGGACTGACGGGCCGCCTCGCCGGCAGCTCGAAGGACCGGGTCAGGGCTGTCCGGCTGCGCGGGGAGCTCTCGCAGGGCCTGGTCTGCCGGCCCCGCGCCCTGGCCGGCGTGGACCTCGCCCTCGCCGCAGAGGAGGGCACCGACTTCGCGGAGGCGCTGGGCATCGTCAAGTGGTCCCCGCCCGTCCCCACGACGATGGCCGGAGAAGTCGAGGCCGCGCCCGGCCTGCTGCCGTGGGTGGACATCGAGAACCTCCAGCGCTACCCGGGGATCTTCGAGGAGGGGGAGCCCGTCGTCCTGACGGAGAAACTCCACGGCACGGCCTGCCTGCTGACCTACGTGGCCGGGGAGGGGCGGGTCCTGGTCTCCTCCAAGGGGGTCGGTGCCAAGGGGCTGGCCCTCAAGGAGGACGAGCGCAACGTCTACTGGCGCGCCGTACGCGGCCACGGCGTGGCCGAGGCCGCGGCCCGGCTGGCCGAGCGGCTGGGCGCGAGCCGGATCGGCGTCTTCGGCGAGGTGTACGGAACCGGGGTGCAGGACCTGGCGTACGGGGTCCCGGCCGCGACGGCCGACGCGCCGTCCGGATACGCCGTCTTCGACGTGTCCGCCGAGATCGACGGCCAGGTGCGCTGGCTGGACCCGCAGGAGGTGCTCCGGGACGGCGAACTCCCGCTGGTGCCCCGGCTCTTCGAGGGACCGTACGCCCTGGCCGCGGTACTGGAGCTGGCGAGCGGCCGGGAGACGGTCTCCGGGCGCGGCCTGCACCTGCGCGAGGGGGTCGTCATCCGGCCCGCGACCGAGCGGTACAGCCCCGTGACCGGCGGGCGGGCCATCGCGAAGGCGGTCAGCCCGGCCTACCTGACGCGCAAGGGCGGCACCGAGTACGAGTGACCCCGTGCCGCGGGGCCCGGCAGCGGACGGGCCTGCGGCGTTGCGGTCAGCGGCGCGGGCGGCCTTCCGTGGTGGGATGGAGAAGGGGCGATTTCCACCGGTTCGGGTAGACGGAGAGGCCGCATCCATGTCGCAGGACACCGAAGGCACCATGCGGGCCATGGCGTACGGGGCGTACGGCGGGACGGAGGTGCTCGCCGAGACCCGGCTGCCCGTGCCCAAGGTCGCCCCCGGCGAGGTCCTCGTCCGGGTCCGCTGCGCCGCGGTCAACCCGGTCGACTGGAAGATCATGTCGGGCGGGCTGGACGGCCTCATGGACGCCGTGTTCCCCGTGATCCCGGGCTGGGACGTGTCCGGGACCGTCGAGCGCGTCGGCATCGACGCCCCCGAGTTCGCGGTGGGCGCCGAGGTCATGGGGTACGCCCGCAAGGACTGGGTGCACGGCGGCACCTTCGCCGAGTTCGTCAGCGTCCCCGTACGCTGCCTCGCCGCCAAGCCCGTCTCGCTCGACTGGCGGCAGGCGGCCGGCCTGCCGCTGGCCGGCCTCACCGCCTACCAGCTGCTCACCCGCCTCGGTACCGGCGGGGGCGACACGGTCCTCGTCCACGGGGCCGCCGGCGGCGTCGGCTCCCTCGGCGTCCAGATCGCCCGCTCCCTCGGCGCCCGGGTCATCGGCACCGCCTCCCCGCGCAACCACGACCGGCTGCGCGGCCTCGGCTGCGAACCCGTCGCCTACGGGGACGGCCTGACCGACCGCGTCCGCGCCCTCGCCCCCGAGGGCGTCACCGTCGTCGCCGACTTCGTCGGGGGCGTCCTCGACGTCACCCGCGCCGTCCTCGCCGAGGGCGGACGCCACGCCTCCATCGCCGACCACACGGTCCTGGGGGCGGGCGGCCAGTGGATGTGGGTCCGCCCCGACTCCGCGGACCTCGCCGCCCTGGGCCGCCTCGCCGACGAGGGCCGCCTGGAGGTCACGGTCGCCGAGACCTTCCCCCTCGTCGAACTCCCGGCCGCCTTCGCCCTCAACCAGAAGGGCCACACGGCCGGCAAGATCGTCATCGAGGTGTGAGACCGGCCGGCCGGACGGCCTTCAGAGCAGGTCCGGCACCTCGCCCGACGCCGCCCACGCGACCTCCACCCCCGGCAGGGCCGCCGCCCACGGCGCGGCCAGGGCCGACAGGGCGGCGGCGTCCGGCGGGGTCGGGCCCAGGCCCACCGCGTAGCGGGCGAAGGTGGCGGTCCGCTCGAACGGCCGGGGCCAGGCATGGCCGTCCGGGAGCCCGGCGAGCAGGGCCCGCATCCTGCCCCGCGCCCGGCCCAGCCGCTCCTCGAACTCCCCGGCCGCACCGCCCCGTACGGTCACCACCGCCCACGCCGCGTGCCGCCGGTGCAGCGGCGGCGGCGCCATCAGCCGGCCGAGGCCCTCGGGATCCGCCTCCAGCACCTCCCACGCCCGGTACAGCTCCCGGACCAGCAGGTCCCGCATCCCGGGCCCCACCTGCGCGGTGCAGCTGCGCACCGGCGCGCACGGCGTCAGGACCGTCACCGGGTCGCCCGACGGGGAGCGGCCCGCGCCCTCCGCCGGAAACAGGGACACCGGCCCGCTCCAGTCCCAGGCGGCCCAGGTCCCGAAGAACTCCCGCCGCAGCGCGGCGGGGGAGAGGTCCCCGCCGTCCCGGACCGCCCCGCGGACGGTACGCGCCGCGAGGACCGCCCAGGCCAGTCCCGGCAGCCCCCCGAAGGGCGCCGAGTCCAGCCCGCGCGCCCGAGCCCAGGCCTTGACCTCCCGCGCCAGCCCGGCGAAGGCGGCATGCTCCGCGCCCACGGACTCCCGTACCGCGTCGGCGTCGTCGAGCGCGCTCAGCGCCACCGCCGCGGGCTCGCCCAGCTCGGCGCGCCGGGCCACGGCCTCGTCCGGGTCCAGCGCCCCGGCGCCGACCAGCACCAGGTCCACGTCCAGCCCGGAGGCGTGCAGCCGCAGCCCCGGCACCCGTGCGCCCGTCACCTCCCGCAGCCGCCGAGCCCCCGGCAGCGCGGCCGCCACCCGTGCCCGCACCCCGGCGGCGTCCGCCGGCCCGGGCAGGACGGCCACCAGGTCCAGATCGGCCCCCGGCAGCGCGCAGCCCATCCGGCGGGAACCCGCCGTCCGCACCCGGCCCCCGGGCAGGGCCGCCGCGATCCGCGCCGCGAGCTCCTCGGCGGCACCCGGCACCTCGTCGGGCACCGCCGGAGCCTCCGGCCGGGGCAGGCGCACCGTGGCGGTGCCCAGCTCCACCACCGCCCGCACCCGCATCGGCCCGTCCCCGCGCCGCGACAGCACCGCCAGCTCCCCGACCCGGGCCGCACGCCCGCCCGGCCCGAGGCGCTCGGTGAACTCCCGCTCCGCCCGCCGCGGATCCGCGCTGCGGCCCAGCGTCAGGTGCGGGGTCCAGCCCTCGGCGTGCCCCCGGCAGCCCGGGAACCGGTCGGCCAGGGCGCGGCGCAGCTCCCGCCACGGCGCGTCGCCGTCCGGGCCCGCCGCCGGGTCCAGCCAGAGCGTGGCGCCCTCCCGGTGCCCGAAGGAGTGCACCCCCTCCAGCCGGGCGGTGAACGGCCCGGTGCCCGCCGCGACCTCCGCCAGCAGCGGCAGCGCCTCCCCGAAGGAGGACTCCGGCACGAAGCCGAACAGCAGGTTCACGTGCGCCGGCCAGCGGTCCGCCTGCGGGTCGTGCGCCCGGCGCAGCTCCCCGACCGCCGGGTCGGGCGGTGCCAGCCACGCCACGGCCGTCCGCGCCGACGCCGGTACGCGGCACCGCGCGGCCCCCGCGTCCGATACGGCATCCGATGCCGCGTCCGGGGTCGCGTACTCCACGGTGGCCTCGACCCCGAAGTGGTCGGAGACGAACAGCCCCTCCGGCCCCGGGGAGTCGCCCCTCAGCCCGGCCGACCGCACCCGGGCGCCGCCCGACGGGCCCAGCAGGATCCGGTCCAGCCGTGCCGCCCGCCCCGACAGCGAGCCCACGGCCGCCAGCGGATTGACCCCCGGGTCGAAGGTCGGGGTGTCGTCCCCCGGCCCGTGCACCTCGGTCCACGCGTCCCGCAGCCCCAGCGCGACGGCCGGGCCCCCGTCCCCGGAGCGGCCGTCGTTGAAGTCGCCGAGCAGCGCGACCCCGGCGTCGATCCCGCCCAGCCCCTCGGCGAGGCGCGCGAGTTCCCCCTCCCGCCGGCCGGCCCCGTCCTCGGTGTGGTCGCTGGTCAGGTGCGTCGCGGCGACGACCAGCGGGCCGCCCGCGGTGTCCACGGTGACTGCGGTGACCGCCTTGTGCGGGCGCAGCGCGTGCAGCCCCGCCTCCCGCACCGGCAGCCGGCTCAGCACCAGCAGCCCGTAGTCCGCGACGTCCGTACCCCGCGGGTCGGTGCCCAGGGTGTAGCCGGCCCGCACCCACGGCTCGGCCAGCAGCAGCGCCAGCAGCGCCGGTTCGACCTCCTGGAGGGCGATCACGTCGGCGGCGGCCGCCGCCAGGTCCGCCAGCAGCATGGGCCTGCGACGGGCGGTGGCGATGCGCGGGGCGTCGTAGCGGTCCCACAGGGTGTTCCAGGTCAGCAGCCGCACGCTCGCCGGAGGCCGCGCGGCCGGTCCGGCCTGTACGGGCCGCCAGCCGCCGGCCGCCGGGTCCCAGGCGTGCGGGGTCCGGGCGGTGAAGAACGGGGCGCTCAGCAGCCGTTGCTCCCGCACCCGTCCGGCGGGGGTCGAGTCGATCAGGTCGACCCCGGTGGCCCGGTCCCACACCAGTTCGCCGTCCGCCTCGACGAACAGCACCCGGTGCCAGGGGATGTCGCCGCCGGGCACGAAGGACGGCAGCGGTATCCGCTTGGGCGCGGCCCCCCGTTGCAGGAGGCCGAGGGTGAACCGCGCCGGGTCGAACCGGGGGTCCCAGCGGACCTGGTGGTAGAGCTGCTCACTGGTACGCATCAGACGTCGTCCCCCTCGCCGGCGTCCCTGAGGCCGCCCGTCGTGTCCTCGATCGTGCCGGCCGCCCCGATGTACCGGGTGCGGTGCGCCCGGCCCGGGTACGGCGGGCTGAACCGCCGCAGCTGCGCGGTCAGTACGGGCTCCGGCACCGGGTGCGGGCGCACGGCGTTGCGCCGCGCCAGCTCCGCCTCCCCGACCAGCGCCACCACCCGGGTGACCAGCGCGTCGCGGCGCCGTGCGACGGCACCGGCGAGGCCGCGCTGCTGCTCGGTGAGGGAGGTGGCGTCCCACACCACGGTGCCCCCGGCGGCCAGGGCCCGGTCCAGCCGCTCCAGGCCCTCGCGCAGCACTTCCGGATTGGCCCGCTGGTCGGCGCGCGCCCCCCGGGCCTCGCGCAGGTCGTCCAGGGCGATGTACGCGTCCACCCCGGGCAGGCTCCGCGCGAAGGTGCTCTTCCCGCTGCCCGAGGGCCCGCACAGCTGTACCAGGCGCGGGTACGCCGACCCGTCCCGCCAGCGCCAGGTGGCGGCCACCGCCTCCTCGGCCGTGGAGAGCGAGCCCCGTCCGAACGCCTCGCGGGTCTCGGCCCAGCAGCGGTCGGCGGCGTCGGCGTCCAGCCCGGCGAGGGCCTCGCGCAGTCCGGCCCGCAGCCCGCCGAGCGGGTCCGGGCCGAGCAGGCCGGCCTCCTCGGCGCACAGCGCCGACCACTCGGCGCACTCCAGTTCCCCGGCCGTCGCCGGGAGGGCGGAGGCCAGCGCGTGCAGCACCCCGAGGTCGGCGGCCGCCGCCATCCGCACCAGCCCGGCCCGCCGCTCCTCCTCGGGGAACGGCCGCCGCAGCGCCGGGTACAGCCCGACCAGGTCGGCCACCCGCCGCGCCGTCCGCATCCCGAGCGGGCCCGCCGCGAGCCGCGCCCCGAGGGCGGCCCGCGGCTCGCGGTGCAGCGCGGCGGCCAGTACGCCGGCCAGCCGGGCCTCCCCGGTGCGGCCCGCGCCGTCGAGCCGGGCGGTGACCTCGGCGACGGTCCGCTCCGCGGCCGCGTCGGCCGGCTCGGGCACCCCGAGGGCGGCGAGCAGCCCGGCCGGGTCCGGCTCGGAGCCGGAGCGGACCGCCCACAGCGGCGCGGCCGGGCCGAGCCCGTTGGGCACGACGGGCGCGTACATCCAGTGGGTGCCGGTCTGCACGTGCCCGCCCCGCACCCACTTGGCGACGTACCGGCCGAAGTCCGCGCGGTCGAAGCCGGCCGTGGTCCGCACGACGTAGCCCTCCTGGCGGGTGGTGTCGATCCGCAGCCTGCGCAGGACCCGCTCGTCGTAGACCCCGCGCCACAGGACGCGCGGCGCGGGAACGCCGAGGCGGCCGAGGAAGCGCAGCGTGCGGTCCCAGTCGAGGCAGTGGTCGCCGTCCCACACCGAGAACCCGTAGAACCAGCTGTCGAGTTCCTCGTAGGCGAGGGAGTGGCGGGCGTACAGGTTCTCCCCGCACACCCGCCAGCCGTCGGGTATCGCGGCGCCGATCCGGCCCTGGAGGCCCTTGACCCAGGCGCGGGAGGGGTGGTGGGCGGAGTCGAGGGAGCGGGCGTGCAGCCCGTCCGCGTACAGGGTGGTGTTCTCCCCGTCGAGCTTCTCGGTGACGACCACCTCGCGCCCGGCCAGCGCCGACGTACCGCCGGCGCGCACGTCGTCCGCCGTGGCACCGGGGGACCACGGCAGGTGCGCCGTGCGGGGGTAGTGCGTACGCATGACCGGCTCCAGGTCGGGTGACGGGGTGCCAGGTCACTCTAGGTATCCGGACCCGGAGCATCCACCCGATTTGCGCCCGGTCAGGTCGTCGTCCCCCCCGGTGACCCGCTCGACGGGCGGCGTGCCGGAAGCGGGCGGCCTCGGGCCCGATCGGTTCCCGGTCCGGCCGGTCCGGGCGCCGTCCGGTCAGCGGCACATGGCGACGATGGCCGGGTCCACCACGCCGTGGGCCGCCTCGCACAGGTGGCTCATGTCGTACGAGCGCTGCGGCGCGGGACGGGGTGCGGGGCGCGCGGGCTGACGCTTGCGGGGCTTGGGGGCGGGGGCCCGGTGGGCCGGGCGGGCGGGCCGGCCGGGGGCGGCGCGGCGCGGCGGGCGGTCGTCCGAGCGGGGCCCCGGACGGTGCGGGACGGCGGGCGCGGGCCGCGCGCCGGCCGGCCGCGGGTCGTCAGGCTCCGCGGGGGCCGCGGCGGGCGACGGCGCCGCCGCCTCGGGCACCTGTCCCAGCGGCAGGCCGCCCAGCACCCGGGGCGCCCACACGGTCCGCGCCGGCGCGGGCGGCTTCCCCGGCGGCCGGACGGTCACGCACCCGGTGGCCGCCACCAGCACGGCGAGCAGCAGGCACAGGGACAGGGGCAGCGGCAGGGTCCGGCGCGACGGCATCCGCCCACCCTGCCGCAACGGGACGCCGCAGGTCGCGCCCGCTCACACGGACGGGTGAGCGTACGTGGTCGGACCAGCCGCTTTCACACCACCGGTCCGCAGGACGGACCGTAGCGAGATCGACATAACGCGGCAATAAGCAGGTATGGCGCGGGCAAAGGGGAACCGGCGGGAGCCGGGGGAACCGCCGTAACCCGGCGGCCCGGCCCGCTGTTGCACAGGCGGCTGGTCCACCCACGGTGAACGGAGTACCGATGCCGCAGCTGACCGACGACCCCGGACGCGCGGGCACCTGGATGACCCCGGCGGAGTACGGGGCCTCGCGCGCCGCCCTCTGGACCGGAGCGACCGTCCTCGTCACCGACCCCGACGGGCGGGTCCTCGTCCAGACCGTCGACTACCGCCCCGACCGGCTGCTCCCCGGCGGCGCGGTGGACGCCGGGGAGGCGCCCTCGGCGGCCGCGGCCCGCGAGATGCGCGAGGAGCTCGGCGTCGACGGCCACTACCCGCGCGGGCTCGCCGTCGACTGGATCCCCGCCGACGTGCCCGGGATCCCGCCCGAGATGCGCTTCCCCGGCGAGATCCTGCACGTCTACGACGGCGGCACCTGGACCCCCGAGCGCATCCGGTCCGTCCGCCTGCCCGCGCAGGAGATCACCGGCATCGACTTCGCCGAGCCCGCCGACCTGCCCGCCCTGATGGACCCGGGCGACGCCCGCCGCGCCCTGTCCGCCCTCCGCGCCCGGATCAACGGCGCCGGCCCCGCCCTGCTGGAGGACGGCCGCCCCACCGCCCCCACCGCCCTGGACCGGCTCGGGGTCCTGCGCAGCCGGCGCACCCCCCAGCACGGCTCCTGGCACCCGGGCCCCGTCCCCGCCCACCTGCCCGTACGGGACCACACCGGCTGGCTCTTCGCCCCCGACGGCCGGGTGCTGCTGTTGGTCGCCCGCGCCACCGGCGCCGCGCACCTGCCCGCCCCCCGGGCGGAGCCCGCCGTCGGGGCGCTGCCGCTCGGCTACCGGTACGCCGACCGGGGCGCCCTGGCCCGTACGGCGGCCCGGCTCACGTCGCTGTCCCCGGCCGCGGACCCGGCGTACGCCCGGCTGCTGGCCACCCCCGAGCAGGTACGGGAGCTCAGCGACTGGGGACCGGCCGGGCGGGACGAGCTCGCCGCCGTGCACGCGGCCCGCACCCACCTCGGCCTGCCCGCCCCGCTGCGCACCCCGCCCGCGGAACTCCCCGAGCAGGGGCTGCGCTGGTGAGGGGCCCGGCCGGCCGATGCCCGGCCCGCCAATGCCGGGCGCGCGGCGGCCGGTCCCGCAGCATGGGGCCATGAGCGACAGCGCGATCGACTACACCGTGTACATCCAGGCCGACCCCGCCCGGGTCTGGCAGGCCCTCACCGCCCCGGCGTACACCCGCCGCTACTGGGACCTGACCTTCGAGACGGACTGGGCGGTGGGTTCGACGATGGACTGGGTCGAGCGCGGTACCCGCACCAGCGACCCCGAGCAGGTCGTGCTCGAATGCGTCCCGGACCGCCGGCTCTCCTACACCTGGCACACCTTCAGCACCCAGTGGGCGGACTCCGCCGGGATCGCCGAAGAGCTGCGGGCCGAGCTGGCGGCCGAACCGCGCACGAGGGTGACGTACGAGATCGAGCCGGTCGGGGACACCCTCGCCCGCCTCACCGTCCGCCACGAGGGCTTCACTCCGGGCGGCACCCTCATCGGCATGTGCTCCGCCGCCTGGCCGATGCTCGTCTCCAGCATCAAGACGCTCCTGGAGACCGGCGCACCGCTGCCCGAGCCCGATCCGGGCAGGCCCGGCTCAGGGAAGTGACCAGATCCGGGTCGTCACGAGGTAGAACACGAGCACCCAGAACGCCATCACCACCGCGACGATCCCGAGGCCGATGAGGTTGGTCCGGGCCGGGGGCTCGTTCTCGGCCGGCCGCAGCCACCGCCTGAGCAGCGGGTTCACGTAGTGCGGCATCGTGAGGAAGCTCATGAGGAAGCTCGACAGCAGGTTGCCCACCAGCAGTCCGAGCCACAGCGGCATCTTCAGCGGCGACAGGGCCAGCGTCAGCAGCACCACGGTCGGGTACAGGCCGACCCAGACCGCCACGGAGGTCTTCGTCTCCGAGGGCGGCGGCGCCTCCCTGCCGTTCTCCGCGAAGGCGAACCAGCTGCCGAAGGAGTTGTCGATGGTGCGCAGCTTGAACTCGCTGAACTTCTGGCCCTCGGCGAGCACCTCCTGCCGCTTGGCCGAGGTCAGCCAGGCGTCGAGGTGCTCGGCGTTGTCGTAGCGGTACAGGGTGGTCCAGTCCTCCTGGAGGCCCTCGACCGGGCGGAAGACCTCGCTGCCCCGGTAGCCCTCGAACTTGCTCTCCTCGTGGCTCATGCGGCGCTGCCAGGCGAGGAATTCGTCGACCTGGCCCGGGTGGACGTGGTGGCTGACCACGACGGTCACCAGCGGGTCCGTCGGCTGCGAGCCGCCGCTGATGACCTGCTGGGTCGCGGGGCCGTCGAAGTACTTCTCGCCGACGTCCAGGAGCCGCTGCCGGGTCGCCCCGTTCATCCACGCCTGGAGGTGGGCGATCGAGTCGAACCGGTAGACGATCACCCAGTCGGGCTGGAGCGGCGTCGGCGGGGAGACCTCGGCGCCGAGGTAGCCGGGGTAGTCCGCCGCGGCGGTGTTGACCCCGTTCTGCCACTCCTCGTACTCCCGCTCCCTGCCGGGCAGCACCTTCCGGCCGATGATCACCGTGGCCGAGGCGTCCGCCTGCGCGCCGGTGCTCATCGTCTCGGACCCGTCGACGCCGGACTGCTCTCACCCAGCCGGCTGTAGATCCGCTCCGGGGTCAGGGGCAGTTCGCGGAAGCGGACTCCGGTGGCGTCGCGCAGCGCGTTCGCCAGGGCCGGGGCCACCGGGTTGATGCAGCACTCCGCCATGCCCTTGGAGTGCATGGCCCCGACCGAGTCCGCCGAGTTCACGAAGAGCACCTCGGTGCGCGGCGCGTCGGCGTAGCTGGGGATGCGGTAGTTGCGCAGGTTCGGGTTGGCCATGGCGCCGGCCGCGTCGACCATGAAGTTCTCGGTGAGCGCGAACCCGATGCCCTGCGTGACGCCGCCGTCGACCTGGCCCCGTACCTGCTCGGGGTTGATCAGCACGCCGGCGTCGGCAGCCTGCACGCTGTAGAGGATCCGGATCTCGCCCGTCACCGGGTGCACGGCGATGCGGAACCCCTGCGTATTGGAGGTGACGCTGCGCGGCGAGCCGTACGCCTTGCGGGCCGCCGTGAACCGGATGCCGCGCGCCCGGGCCAGGGCGACGAGCTCGGACAGCGGGACGCGGTCGTCGCCGCAGACGACGTGGTCGTCCTCCATCGTGCACATGACCACGTGGACGCCGGTGTGCGCGGCGGCGAACTCCACGATCCGGTCGCGCACCGCGTTCGCCGCCCGCAGCACGGCGTTGCCCGCGACGAACAGCCCGGCACTGGCGAAGGCGCCGGTGTCGAACCCCGTGCGGTCGGTGTCGGACTGCACCAGACGGATCCGCGAGGGCGTCGTGCCCAGCTGGTTGGCCGCGATCTGGACGTGCGCGGTGGAGGTCCCCTCGCCGAACTCGACCGTCCCGACGGCCAGTTCGTAGACGAGGTCGTCGCCGAGGGTGATCCAGGCCTCGGAGATGTGCTCGGTCGGGGGAGCCGTCTCGTGCAGCGAGCTCGCCACGCCGGTCCCGACGAGCCATCCGGGGCCGGGGGCGGGCTGGTCGGCGGTACGGGCCAGGGCGCCGGCCACCAGGTCGATGCACTTGCCGAGCCCGTCCTCGTTGAACATCACGTCGTCGGGGCCGTCGTGCATCGCGACCAGCGGGTCGCCCGGGCGCACGATGTTGCGGCGGCGCAGCTCCAGCGGATCCATGTGCAGGGCCAGTGCCAGCTCGTCCATCGCCGACTCCACGGCGAAGGCCGGCTGGGTCATCCCGTAGCCGCGCAGCGCCCCGCTGGGAACGGTGTTGGTGTAGACGGAGTAGGCGTCGTACTTCTTGTTGGGGCAGCGGTACATCATGACGGCGGCGCCGCCCGCGTACAGGGTCTCGCCGCCGTGGTTGCCGTACGCGCCGGTGTTGGACATGTTGCGTACCTGGAAGGCGGTGAGCGTGCCGTCCGCCTTCGCGCCGAGCCTGACCGTCAGCTTCATCGGGTGCCGCGGCGAGGCGGTGGTGAACTCCTCCTCGCGCGTGAACTCGTAGCAGACGGGCCGTCCGGTGTCGATCGCGGCCAGCGCGGCCAGGTCCTCCGAGATGACCTCCTGCTTGCCGCCGAACCCGCCGCCCACGCGCTTGCAGAACACGCGGACCCGGTCCGGGCGCAGCGCGAACAGGTACTCCAGTTTGACCTTCGCGATCGACGGGGACTGGGAGCTGGTGCGGACGACCAGCCGGCCGTCCTCCATCCACGCGATCGACCCGTGGGTCTCCAGGTGGGCGTGCTGCACGCGCGGGGAGGAGTACGTGCCCTCGTGGACGACGTCGGCCGCCGCGAACCCGGCGTCGACGTCGCCGATGTGCGAGTGGATCTCCAGCAGCAGGTTGTGGACGCTGTCGCGGACGAACGGGTCCTCCGAGCCGTGCAGTTGGGGTGCCCCGTCGGCCATGGCCTCCTCGGGGTCGAACACCGCCGGCAGCACCTCGTACTCCACGGCAACCTTCCGGCAGCCCTCCTCCGCCGCGCCGGGCGTCTCGGCCAGGACCGCCACGACGCGCTGGCCGACGAAGCGGACGGTGTCGTCGAGGATGTACGTGTCGTCCGGATCGACGAGGTGGTCGGTGTGGATCGCCGTGGTGAAGCGCCTGCGCGGGACGTCCTCCCACGAGTAGACGCGGAGCACCCCGGGCACCGCGAGCGCCGGCCCCTTGTCGATCGACACGATCCGGGCGTGGGCGTGCGGCGAGTGCAGCACCTTCAGGTGCAGCATGCCCTCCACTCGGGTGTCCATCGTGAACTCGGCGCGCCCGGTCACCACGTCCTCGGCCGCCGGGGCGCCGACGCTCGTCCCGACCGCCCTGCCCGGCGCGGCCGTCTCCACGTGCGCGACGCCCTTCACGGCGTCCTCGATGGCGCGGTAGCCGGTGCAGCGGCACAGGTTGCCCTTCAGGGCCCTGGGCAGGTCGGCCTTCTGGGCCTCGGTGAAGGTGGCCGAGGTCATGATCATCCCGGCGGTGCAGAAGCCGCACTGGAAGCCCGGGGCGTCGCGGAACCGCCGCTGGACCGGGTGCAGGTCGCCCGGCGATCCGAGCCCCTCGATGGTGGTCACCGCACGGCCCTCCGCGCGGAAGGCGGGGGTGATGCAGCTGTGGACGGGGACGCCGTCGAGCCAGACCGTGCAGGCGCCGCAGTCCCCGGCGTCGCAGCCCTTCTTGACCCCGAAGTGGCCGAGGGAGCGGAGGAAGGTGCGCAGGCACTGGCCGGGAGCGGGCTCCTGCTCGAAGTCCCTGCCGTTGACGAGGTAGGTCATGCCGGGCCCCCGGTGACGAGTTCGCGCCGGATCTCTTCGGCGAAGTGCCGTGTCAGGTGCCTGCGGTGGTCGGGGGTCCCGTTGGGGTCGGCGAACCAGACGTCGGCGGGGACGGCGTCGATGCTCTGCCGCAGGGTCAGGGCGTCGGGCATGTGGTCGAAGGCGAACCGCACGGGCCGGGTGGTGCCGGCGGTCACGGTGAGCAGCAGGTTGTCCGTCCCGGGGGCGTGCGTGCCGATCAGGAACACCGTCGAGCGGCCCAGCCGGGTCAGGGTGAAGCGGCGGTGCGCGGCGCGCTTGCCGAGGGCGTGCGCCGGGACGTCGACCCGGCGCAGCAGTTCGCCGGGGCCGAGGACGTTGCGGTTGTTGCCGGTCACGAAGTCGAGGGCGTCGACGGTGCGCACGGACCCGTCGGCGCCCCACAGCTCGTACCGGGCCTCCAGGGCGACCGTGAGCGTGATCATCGGCCCGGCCGGGAGGGACATGCAGATGTTGCCGCCGACGGTGGCGGCGTTCCAGACCTTGAACGAGGACAGGAACGCCTCGCAGGCCGTCGGGATGAGTGCTCCCGCGGTCCACTCGGACGGCGGCCGGAACGCGTACAGGTCGCGGACGGTGCAGGTCGCGCCGATCTCCAGGCCCGCGTCACCGGGGACGAGGGGCTCCCAGGGCAGCGCCGTCAGGTCGATGAGGCGCCGCAGGTGCGGCTGCTCCGCCGAGTACAGCCACGTTCCGCCGGCGAGCCAGGCGTCGCCCTCGCGCCAGAGTGCGCCCGGGTGGCCGGAGGGGCGGCGGACGACTTCGGTGATGGTGTTGAGATCCATGGGGACCGGCTCTCCCTCACGACGGAGATCGCGGACGGTCACCCGCGGGGCCGGTGGGCCGCGGCATCGGCGTTCGGACGCCGGGGCCGGACCTCCCGGGAACGGGACGCGGGCCGGCGGGCGCGGAGATCCTTTTCAGGATAGGGCTGAGGGGGCGGCCCCGCCATGCCGGCCGCGGGTCCCCGGTGGCCCTGGGCCGTGTCCCTCGGCGCATGCCGGGCCCCGGCGTTCCCTGATCGGAATTTCTTGATCGACAGACGGGTTCGCGTGTATGGACCACACACCAGGAGGCGTGACAGGCATGGCATTCGAACACCACCGCGTCGTCATCACCGCGGCCGGGCGCGACTTCGGGCGGACCCTCGCCCTCAGCTTCGCCGCACGGGGCGCCGAGGTACACCTCTCCGCCCGCACCCGGGAGGGCGCCGAGCGGGTCCGCGAGGAGATCATCGCCCAGGGCCACGACGCCGCCCGGATCCACGCCTACGCCTGCGACCTCACGGACCCGGCCTCCGTACGCGACTTCGCGGAGGCCGTCGCCGCCCGCGCGGGCCACGTGGACGTCCTGGTCAACAACGGCTCCCGCTACCAGCACGGGACGGACCTGCTCTCCGCCACCGACGAGGCCGTCGTCGACACCCTCGCCTCCGGGGCCACCGGCACCGTCCTGGTGACCAAGGCCTTCCTCCCGCTCCTCCTCAAGTCGCAGAAGCCGGACATCGTGACCATGGTCTCCAGCTGCGGCGAGACCGGGAACCACCGCTCCGACGCGCACGACGCCTTCTACGCCGCCAAGAGCGCCCAGGCCGGATTCACCGAGAGCCTCTCCCGCCGGCTGCGGGGCCGGGGGGTCCGCGTGATCTCGCTCTACCCCCCGGACTTCGACAACCACGATCCGCTCTCCCCTGCCTGGGAGGACGCCCCGCGCACCGCCCACGACGCGCTCACCGCGCAGTCCCTGGTGGACTGCGTCTTCTTCGCCGTCGGGCAGCCCCGCGACTGCTTCATCAAGTCCTTCCACTTCGAGCAGGCCGGCGCCGCCCCGGCGCACTGACCCCACCCCCCGCCCCGGGCCCGCGCGGGGCGGTCGTGTGGAATGTGTGCCATGGGGAGCCCAGGACACCAGATACGCCGCGCGCCGGCGGCCGGCCCGACGACTACGGCCCGGCCGCCGGAGCAGGCCGTCGCCACCGACCGCTGGCGCTACGCCCGCCACCTCGACCTGCTCGCCGCCGCCGGGGCGGCCGGCGTGGCGGTCGAGGCCGGGGCGGTGGCGGAGGTGCTGCTCGACCGGGACCCGGTGATGGCGCAGAGCGCGGTGGTGACCCATCTGGACCGCCGCGCCGTACGGCTGCTGCCCGGCGCCGCGTTCCGCGACTGGGCCCGCGCCCTGCACCGCGTACTCGACGGCCACGCGTTCCCGGCTCTGCGGCTGCGCGAATGGACCCTGCTGAAGGCCGTCGAGGCGGGCGGGGAGTGGTCGCGCGCGGAACTGGCCGCCGCCTCCGACTGGTGCCAGCGCACCGCGGCGCGGTCGCCGGCCCCGGACGAGGCGCTGGCCCTGCTGGCCGCCTCCGGGCGGACCCGGAGCGTGCGCAACGCGGCCGCCCGGAGACTCGACCGGCGAGCCACCTCCTGATTCGGGACGATCAGGCGAACGAGTTCTCGCCATAAGGCTGTTCGGGGGTTTAGGGTCTGCATACCCGGCCGGGTGTCAGAGCTGGACCGATGCCGTTCCGCTGGAGGATGACTCTCCGTGTCGCACGTTTCGCAGGCCCCCGTCACCACCCCCGACGCCGGGTCGCCCGCACCGCCCGCACCGCCCGCACCGCCCGCACCGCCCGCGCCGCCCGCGCCCAAGGCGTACAGCGAGGTGGAGGGCTGGTTCTCGGCGTATGACCAGGTCCTCTTCGACTGGTTCCTGAGCCGCCAGAACGAGGCCGCTCCGGTGGCGGGCGACATCCTGGAACTGGGCGCCTTCATGGGCAAGAGCGCGATCTTCCTCGCCGGATACCTCCGCGAGGGCGAGCGGTTCACGGTCTGTGACCTCTTCGACTCGCCGGCACCCGACGACTCCAACGTCGAGGAAGTGCGGGACTCGTACCCCACCCTCACCCGCCGCGGGTTCGAGACGAACTACCTCGCCTTCCACGAGGCACTGCCGACGGTCATCCAGGCCCCGACCTCCGTCGTGGCCGAAAGGGTCCGCCCCGGAAGCTGCCGCTTCGTCCACGTCGACGCCTCCCACCTCCACGAGCACGTCGTACAGGACGTGGCCTCCTCGCGGATCGTCGCCACCCCGGACGCCGTGGTGGTCTTCGACGACTACCGTTCCGCCCACTGCCCCGGCGTCGCCGCCGCCGTCTGGGCCGCCGTGGCCACCGGCGAGCTGCACCCGATCGCCGTGTCCGCCTCGAAGCTGTACGCGACCTGGGGCGACCCGGAGCCCTGGCAGGCGGCGCTGCGCACCTGGCTGGAGGGCCGCACCGACCTGTGGCACGGCGTGGACGTCATCGACGGCAAGCCGCTGGTGCGCATAGGTGACGAGGGCGTCTCGGCGCCGCCCGCGCCCGAGCCGCTGCACCCGCCGGCCCCCGGACCCGCCCCGGCCCGCCCCGCCTCGAAGCCCGCGCCGCGGCCGGGCGTGCGCTGGCGCAGGCTGGCCAAGGACCTGCTCCCGCCGGTGGTCACCCGCGCGATAGTGGCCCGGCGCCGCCGGGCCCGCGCCTGACCCGAGCCGTGCCGTGACCCGGTGTCCGGGGGACCCCCGGACACCGGGTCACGGGCCTTCAGAGGCCCTTGCGGACCCGGGCCGCGCGACGGGCCTCGGCGGCCTGGCGCGCCTCGATGGTCTTGCGGGACTCCTTGCCCCGGCCCGGGCGGGTGCCGATGCCCCGGAAACCGAGCTCCGTACCGCTCGGGCGGCCCTTGGCGTCGGTCGGCAGGGCCCCGGACAGCGGGACCCCGGAGGGCTTCTTCGCGCCGGTGATCCGGCTCAGTGCCGCCTCGCCGGAGCGCACCTGCGTGATGCTGGGACGGATCTTGGCGTCGGCCATCAGGCGCACCATGTCGCGCCGCTGGTTGGGGGTGACCAGGGTGACCACCTTGCCGGACTCGCCCGCCCGCGCGGTGCGGCCGCCGCGGTGCAGGTAGTCCTTGCTGTCCGCCGGCGGGTCCACGTTGACCACGAGGTCGAGGTCGTCGATGTGGATGCCCCGGGCGGCCACGTTCGTCGCGACCAGGACCGTGATCAGGCCGTCCTTGAACTGGCCGAGGGTCCTGGTCCGCTGCGGCTGGGACTTCCCGCTGTGCAGCCCCTCGGCCCGTACGCCCATGGCCCGCAGGTGCTTCACGAACTGGTCCACGCCGTGCTTGGTGTCCAGGAACATGATCACCCGGCCCTCGCGGGCCGCGATCTCCGTCGCCGCCGAGACCTTGTCCGCCGCGTGGATGTGCAGCACGTGGTGGTCCATCGTGCCGACCGACGCCGACTGCGGGTCCACGGAGTGGGAGACCGGGTCCTTCAGGTACCGGCGCACGAGCTGGTCGACATTGCGGTCCAGGGTGGCCGAGAACAGCATCCGCTGCCCGTCGTGGTGCACCTGGTCCAGGATCTCCGTGACCTGCGGCATGAAGCCCATGTCGCACATCTGGTCGGCCTCGTCCAGCACCGTGATCCGCACCCGCTCCAGGTGCACGTCACGCCGTCCGACCAGGTCGCTGAGCCGGCCGGGGGTGGCGACCACGACCTCCGCGCCGGTGCGCAGCGCGCTGGTCTGGCGGCCGATGGAGAGCCCGCCGACGACGGTGGCCATGCGCAGCTTCAGGGCCTGCGCGTACGGGGTCAGCGCCTCGGTCACCTGCTGCGCCAGCTCGCGCGTCGGTACGAGGACCAGGGCGAGCGGCCGCTTGGGGTCGGCCTGCCGGCCGGCCGTGCGGGCCAGCAGGGCCAGGCCGAAGGCGAGGGTCTTGCCGGAGCCGGTGCGGCCGCGGCCGAGGATGTCGCGTCCCGCGAGGGAGTTGGGCAGGGTGGCCGCCTGGATCGGGAAGGGCTCCCGCACCTCCTGCTCGGCCATGGTCCTCACCAGCTCAGCGGGCAGTCCGAGTTCGTCGAACGAGGCCACCGGGGGCAGTGCCGGGGTGGTGGTCCGCGGCATGGCGAACTCACCCTGGGGGCCGAGGGTCCGGGGGGCCTTGCCGGCTCCCCTGGCTCCCGGCTTGGAGCCTGCCTTCGCCCCGGCCTTGATGCCGAAACGCCCGTGAGCTGACGGGTTCTTCATGCAGAACCTTCCGTGAGGAGAGTGAGGCGGCCGGGGGCCGTGGTGGGGGAACGGCGACGAGCCGGGGTCCGTACCCCTCGGTACGGTCCCCGGCTCGTCGTACGCGTCCGCACCGGGCGGGGGCGCCCCGCGCCTCGAGTTTCCCGGCCATTTTACCAGCCGGTCACCGGCCGGGCCTGGGGTCCAGCTCCCCGGACCGTACCTGGGCGAGGTGGGCCCGCATCTCGACCGTCGCCCGGCCGAACCAGTCGGCGATCACGGCGGTCTCGTCGGGGGTGTACTCGGCGAACAGGGCGCCGAGCCGGTCGTAGAAGGGCTGGTAGGTGGCGATGACCCGGGCGGCGGCCTCGGGGTCGGCCACCACCCGCACCCGGCGGCGGTCGGCGGGATCGGGCTGCCGGCGGGCGTACCCGGCCTTCTCCAGCCGGTTGAGCACGCCGGTGACGGCGCCGGTGGTGAGGTTCACCAGCCCGGCGAGGTCGCCGGCCGAGAGGGGCTTGTCGCAGGCGGCCAGGATGTGGGCGAGGCAGGTCAGGTCGGTGACGTTGATCCCGAGGAGCTGGGCCACCTCCTGCTGGCCGATGAGGCCGAGGGCCACGTACTGGTCCATGCGCGCGATCGCCTCCCCGGCCGTGGCCGCGGGGCGGGGCTTGCCGTGCACCGACATTCTCCTTAGTATCTAAGTTACTTAGCTCGTGAGATAAATGATCCTGCTCCGAGCGTACTGCCGCCTGCCCGTCGAGGGGGAACCATGAGTGCTCACGGCGACGTCGACCTCGGCCACACCGTGGCCGGCTGGACCGGAACCGCCCTGGCCCTGCTGGGCTGCACCGGAGCGGGTGCCGCCCTGTGCGCGGCCTGGACTCCGGGCGTCTGGCTGGGACTCGGCCTGGTCGTGGTGGCGGGGCTCGTCACCTGGCTGCTCCACCTCGCCGGCTGGGGCAAGCCCAGCGGCCCGCGCCCGCGCGGTGACTGGGACTGGCGCGTCCGGGACACCGCCGCCCGGACGGGGCACGCCGACTGCCTGGGCTGCCGCGCGGGCGGCCCGCGCCGCGCTGCGGCGTCCGCGGGCCGCCCGGCCGTCGGCGGCCGGTCCGCGGCCCCGCTGCCCGCCGGGGACGGCGGAGCCTGACCCGCCCCGGTTGGCCGCGTCCGGCGTGTGGCGTGCGGGACGGGTGGGCAGTATCGAGACGGCCGCGCGTATGCGGCCCCCGCGGAACGTTGAGAAGGATCAGTACCGATGGCAACTGGCACCGTGAAGTGGTTCAACTCGGAGAAGGGGTTCGGCTTCATCCAGCAGGACGACGGCGGCCCCGACGTGTTCGTGCACTTCTCCGCCATCCAGGGGACCGGCTTCAAGTCCCTGGAGGAGAACGCCCGGGTCGCGTACGACGTCACCCAGGGCCCCAAGGGACCCCAGGCGGAAAACGTGGTCCCCGAGTAGCGCCGGCCGCACCGCGGTTCCCGTCGCCCGGAGCCCCCGCCGGTCACCCGGCGGGGGCTCCCGCGCGACGCGGCGACCCGCTCAGTCCGCCGGACCCTCCCCGGCCTCCCGCACGGTGATCGCCGAGACCGGGCAGGCGCGCGCGGCCTCCCGCACCAGCGGGCTCCCGTGGCCGTCCTCACGGCCGGCGAGCACCTCGCTGAAGCCGTCGTCGTCCTGGGTGAACACCTGCGGCGCGGTCAGCACGCACTGGCCGGCGCCGATGCAGACGTCCTGGTCCACGGAGATCCGCACGCCGCTCACCACGTCACGGGCAGTTCGATCATGCCCTGGATGGTGTCGCCGGGCTTGAACGGGATCCGGTCCGGGTCGGCCGCCAGGCGCAGGCCCGGCAGCCGCTCGAACAGGGTCCCGAGGGCGATCTCCATCTCGGCGCGGGCCAGGTTCTGGCCCAGGCACTGGTGGATGCCGAAACCGAAGGCCAGGTGGTGGCGGGTCGGCCGGTGCCAGTCGAGCGCGTCGGGGTCGGTGAAGACCGCGTCGTCACGGTTGATGACCGAGGTGGAGAAGACCACCCCGTCGTCCGGCCGGATGGTCACCCCCGCGACCTCGATCTCCCGCGTGGCCACCCGAAGCATCCCGTCCGCGATGGACAGGTACCGCATCAGCTCCTCCACCGCCTCCGGCATCAGGGAGGGGTCGGACCGCAGCTCGGCCAGCTGCTCCGGGTGCCGCAGCAGGGTGAAGGTGCCCAGCGAGATCATGTTCGCCGTGGTCTCGTGCCCCGCGATCAGCAGGATGCCGGCCAGCGACACGAGTTCCTCGACGTCGGTCTCGCCCGCCGCCAGCCGGGTGGAGACCAGCTCGTCCAGCAGCCCGTCACCCGGATCGGTGCGCTTGCGCCGGATCAGGGCCTCCAGATAGGCGTTCAGCCGGTCCCGGGCGTCCTCCACGTCGGAGGTGGAGGGGCCGCGCAGCAGCCGCCGCGACTGCTCCTCGAAGAAGTCGTGGTCCTCGTACGGGACCCCGAGCAGGGCGCAGATCACCATGGACGGCACCGGCAGCGCGAAGTCGCCCACCAGCTCGGCCCCCGGTCCCCGGGTCTCCATCGCGTCGATCAGCCGGTCCACGGTCTCCTGGATCCGGGGGCGCAGGGCGGCCGTCCGCTTGACCGAGAAGCTCGGGATCAGCATCCGCCGCTGCACGTTGTGCTCGGGGTCGTCCACCCCGAGCAGGGCCGTCCGCCGGTTCTGAAGCCCCTTGAACCGGGCGGTGGGGGCGGGGAAGGCCTCGTTGGTGCGGTCGGTCGACAGCCGCCCGTCGGAGAGCAGGGCCCGCGCCTCGGCGTGGCCGGTGACCACCCATACGGAGCGGCCGTCGAAGAGGGTGACCCGGGAGAGCGGCCGCCCCTCCCGGAGTGGCCGGTAGGCGGCCGGCGGGTGGTAGGGGCAGGTTCGGTCCTGGGGGAAGGCAACGGCATCGGACATGGAAAGCAACACCTCGCAAGCGATGGTTCCGTCTCGCCGGACTCCATTACATGCCTAAGGCACCTATCCCACCTATGCCACTTTCGGCCAGCCTGCCCGAGTTCACCCGCCGGGCCGCCCGGGACCGGTCCGCGGTGCGCGGACGCTACAGGTGCGCGTCCAGGAAGGCGCGCAGCTCCGCCCGCCCCATCGGCCCCGCGTGCGTCGCCACCGCCTCACCGGACCGCAGCAGCACCACGGTCGGCGCGCCCGCCACCCCGTAGCGCCGCACCGGTCCGGGGCAGCGGGTGATGTCGGCGCGCACGGCGGTGAACCGCGCGCCGTACTCCGCGTCCCGGGCCAGCTCGGCGACCAGGGAGTCCATCTCCCGGCAGGCCTCGACGGCCTTGGGCCAGGTGCCGGTGAAATAGGCCAGGACCGGCCCCGGCGCCATCCCGGTGACGAAGTCGAATTCCTGGTCCTCCAGAGGCCGGTGTACCCGACTGGCCATGCGTGGTGCTCCTCGGTTCGCGTGCGACGTGGCCGCCAGCCTATGGGGTGCCCCCGGATCACGCGGGGCCCGTTGTCAGTGGCGGCTGTGAAGCTGGGCGCATGGACGACAGGATGCCGCGCCGCCGTGTCTACGGAGCCGACCACGAAGACCCCGACCCGGGCCCCCGCCCCGGCCGAGACTACGGCGAGCTCGTGGGCGGCCCCCTCGACGGCCTCCTCCTCGACGTCACCGGCTGGAGCACCGGCCGGCTGGCCGAAGAGGCACGCCTGCCGACCGAGATAGGCCGCTACGGGGCGGGAGGCCGCGCCCACTACCGCCGGCGGGCCTCGGACCCCGGCCGCTGGGACTGGGCGGGCGACAGCAGGTAGCGGCGAGCCCCCGGACCGCCGACGTGTGACCGGGGGCTCTGCCCCCTCTTCGGCCGCCGGGGCCCGGCCGGATGCGGCGAGGACGCGCCCGGTGGCCGGTTCCGTCGAATCTCCGAAGAATTTTCCGGAGAGCTGTCGATCCGGGCGTCTCCCGTTCGACGCAGAGGTGAGAGGCGGGGGAAGGGCCCCTGACCTCACGACCGAGGAGTCACCATGCCGCGCTTCCTGACGCTGATCCGCATCGACGAGCAGAGCCTCACCCCCGAAACCCCCTTCCCGGCCGACTTCGAGGAGCGCATGGGCGCCCTGATGGAGGAGATCACCAAGGCCGGCGTGATGCTCGACACCGCCGGACTGCTCCCCACCTCCGAAGGCACCCGCGTCACCTGGTCGGGCGGGAGGACCAGCTTCACCGACGGCCCCTTCACCGAGACCAAGGAAGTCGTCGGCGGATACGCCTTCCTCCAGTGCAAGGACAAGGCCGAGGCCCTGGAATGGACCAAGCGCTTCCTGGAGACCCACCCGGCGGAATGGACCGTCGGCGCCGAGGTCCGCGAAGTCCAGGAGATGTGACCCGGCCGCGGCCCGCCCCACGCGCCGCGTTTGCCCCGCCCCGGCACGGCTGCTCTGATGGGTGGCCGTGACGGCAGTGAGCGCGGCCCGGGCGGTCGAAGCGGTGTTCAGGATCGAGTCCGCGCGGATCATCGCCGGCGTCACCCGTATCGTGCGGGACGTCGGGATCGCCGAGGAGATCGCACAGGACGCCCTGGTCGCCGCCCTGGAACAGTGGCCGCGGGACGGAGTCCCCGAACGGCCCGGTGCCTGGCTCATGACCACCGCCAGGCACCGGGCCGTCGACCTCGTCCGTCGCGAGGAGACCTACGCGCGCAAGCTCGCCGAGGTCGGCCGCACCCTGGAGGACGTCCCCCCGCCGCCCGAACCCGCGGAACCGGACGACATCGACGACGACCTGCTCCGCCTGGTCTTCACCGCCTGCCACCCGGTGCTCCGGACCGACGCCCGCATCGCGCTCACCCTGCGCCTGGTGGCCGGCCTCACCACCCAGGAGATCGCCCGCGCCTTCCTCACCTCCGAGCCCACCGTCGCCCAGCGCGTCGTCCGGGCCAAGCGGACCCTCGCCAAGGCCCGGGTGCCCTTCGAGGTCCCCTGCGGAGCCGACCGCGAACAGCGCCTGGCCTCCGTGCTGGAGGTCATCTACCTCGTCTTCAACGAGGGCTACTCGGCCACCTCCGGCGACGACCTGCTGCGCCCCGCCCTCTGCGAGGACGGCCTGCGCCTGGCCCGCGTACTGGCCGCGCTGATGCCGGACGAACCCGAGGTCCACGGACTCGCCGCACTGCTGGAGTTCCAGGCCTCCCGCACGGCCGCCCGCACCGGCCCCGACGGCGAGCCCGTCCTGCTCGCCGACCAGAACCGGGCCAGGTGGAACCGGCTGCTCATCCGGCGCGGGGTGGCCTCCCTGCACCGCGCGGGCAGCGGCCCCTACGCCCTCCAGGCCGCCATCGCCGGATGCCACGCGGCGGCCCTCCGCTACGAGGACACCGACTGGCGGACCATCGCCGCCCTCTACGGGAGGCTCGCCGAGCAGCTCCCCTCCCCGGTGGTCGAGCTGAACCGGGCGGTCGCCGTCTCCATGGCCGAAGGCCCCGGCGCGGCGCTGCCGCTCGTCGACGCCCTCGCCCGGGAGCCCGCCCTGCGCACCTACCACCTGCTGCCGAGCGTACGCGGGGACCTGCTGGAGCGGCTCGGACGCGGCCCCGAGGCCCGCGCCGAGTTCGAGAGGGCGGCCGCCCTCACCCGCAACGCCCGCGAACGGAACCTGCTGCTGGACCGCGCCGCCGCCCTCCGGGGACTCAGCCCCTGACGCCCGCCGCCCGCTGCCCGGGCCGGCGCGGCGCCGTGAGCGCCACGGGCCTGCGGAAGCCGCCGGTGCGCGCGACGCTCTGCACGGTGAGCCGCAGCGCCTCCTGGAAGTCGCCCATCGTGCGGCGCGCCGCCGGGGTGTCCACGTACAGGGAGTTCATGTGCAGCCCGTCCGAGTCCCGCTGGAACCACGAACAGGTCCCGTTGGCCCGCGCCGACCACACGTGCGTGGCGGGCCGCCACTCGTCGTGCCGGTCGGCGCCCAGGCAGCGGCGCATGTCGATGTACGAGAAGAAGTTCACCGGGTACGGCCACGAGCGGCCGGCGAACTCCTCGGGCGCCAGCAGCTGCCAGGCCCGCACGAACGGCACGTCGAGATGGCGCATCATCTCGCCGAACCCCGCCCGGACCTCGCCCATGACCTGGGCGAAGTCCTTGCCGGGCGAAGCGTCGAACTCGATCGGCAGGGTGTTGACGAACCAGCCCACCGAGTTGTTCCAGTCCTCGCGCCCGCGTTCGCTGACGGGCATGAACCCCCGGTACACCCCGGGCCCGCCCGCCTCGCGCAGACACACGCCCACCGAACCCAGCAGCCCCATGAAGGGCTTCCCGCCGGCCTGGCCGCACACCTTCTCGAAGACCTCCGTCTCGGCGGCGTCCAGCAGCGTGGACGCCTCGTTGACGATCGGGTACATCCGGTCCGGCTCCACGCCCAGGTCCAGCGGGAAGCGGGGGAAGAACTCCCCGCCCCGGGCCGCGAACGACTTCCAGTAGCCGAGGCGCTCGTCGTCCGCCCCGATCGACAGGTAGCGGCGGCGCTGAGCGTCGGCGAAGTCCAGATAGCTGGGCGCGGGAGGCAGTACGGCCCGCTCCCCGCGCCGCAGAGCCTCGTAGCAGGTCAGCACGTCGTGGACGACGACCGGCATCGACATGCCGTCGCAGACGATGTGGTCGAAGGCGAGGTACACGGTCGCGGAGTCCGGGCGCAGTACCGCGCCCATCGTGAACAGCGGCCACGACAGGGTGTCGATGCTGCGGGTGAACCGCTCCGCGAGGAACGCGCGCTGCCGCTCCACGTCGTCGAACTCGGCGACGTGGCAGGCCTCCAGGGAGAGCACCTCGGGCGCGATGGGCTCGCAGGACAGCTCACCGGCCAGCCGCCGGAACTCGCAGCGCAGCACCTCGTGCCGGCGTACGAACTCCAGCAGGGCCCCGGCCAGGGCCGGTTCGTCGAGGGGTCCCTCGATCTCGAAGGTGACGGCCACCCAGGACGCCATGGGGTCGTCGTCCGCGCGGCTCTCCTCGGCGACGGTGAAGTGCTTGTCCTGGTTGAAGGACGCCTTCTTGCCCTCCTCGTCACCCCGGTCCGGTCCCGCCGGCCCGGTGGCGGCCCGCAACCGCCACTCGACCAGGCGCCCCGGCTCCATGTGGTGCATCTGCAGAGGAAACTGCCGCATTACGTCATCCCTTCGCCCCCCGGTTCAGCCCCGAGCCCCTAACGACACCCGGGGCGCGGAAGTGACGCCCGAACCCCCGGCGCCGGTCGGGACGGTGAACGCGACGAGATCTAGGACGCGTCCTCCGGCCCGGTGCCGGCCGGGTCTTCGGCGTCGTCGCGCCGGACCTCGATGCGGTCGGCGGCCAGGTCGACCGCGACGCGGTGCTCCATGCCCAGCGCCTCCAGGAACTTGTGCGGCAGCTGCACCCGGCCGGTGCGGTCCAGCATCACGTACTCGCGCTCGCTGACCGACTCCGTGCCGTGTTCGTCGGTGACCGTGCGGCGCAGCACCTCGCTGCTGGTGCGGCCGTCGCGGATCGCCACCGTACGGCGGACCTCGCCCGCCACCATCGGGTCGTGGGTCACGATGACCACGGTGGCGCCCAGCTCCCGGTTCACGGTGCGGAAGGCCTCGAAGACGGCCGCGCCGGTCTCGGAGTCCAGCTCGCCGGTCGGCTCGTCGGCGAGCAGCACCGCCGGGTCGTTGGCCATGGCCACGGCGATGGCCACCCGCTGCTGCTGGCCGCCGGACAGCTCGGCGGGACGGCGGCCGCCGAGGTCGCCGATCTCCAGGGCCTCCAGCAGTTCCGCGGCCCGGGCCGCCTGCCGTGCCCGCGCGCCGCGCCCGCCGCCCTTCAACTGCATGGGAAGGGCGATGTTCTGAGCTGCCGTCAGGAAAGGCAGCAGGTTGCGCGCGGTCTGCTGCCAGACGAACCCCACGGTCTCGCGCCGGTAGCGCAGCCGGTCCCGCGCGGACATCTCCAGCAGGTCGTAGCCGCCGACGGTGGCGGTGCCGGCCGTGGGCACGTCCAGCCCCGCGAGGATGTTCAGCAGGGTGGACTTGCCGCTGCCGGAGGCCCCGACCAGCGCCACCAGGTCGCCCTGGGCCACCGTCAGCTCCAGCCCCTGCAGGGCCTGTACCTCGACGCCGTCGCTGCTGAAGATGCGTACCAGGCGGTCGCAGGCGATGGCCGTCCCGGCGGCGTGCCGGCGCGGTTCGGCGGCAGCCAGGGCCTGGCGCCGCAGTTCCTCGTACGTGGGCGCTTCGGTGTTCAACGTCGGTCTCCCGCTCTCAACTCGGTGGTGATCTGACGCCGGCCGTTCACCGCCGCCTCCGCGAGCACGGCCGCGGCCACCAGCCCCGCCAGGCCCAGCGCCTGCACGAACACCGGCCGCAGGCCGAGCCCCAGCCCGGTCGGCACGGTGGCGCCGACCAGCGTCGACAGGTCGACCGACGGGCCCAGCAGGGCGATCGCCGCGACCGCCGTCAGGGCCCCGCCCAGCGGAGCCGCCACCACCTGCGGCAGCGACTCCGTCAGTACGAGCACCACGCCCTGCCGGGGCCGCAGCCCCATGGTCCGCAGCCTGGCCAGCAGCGCGGCCCGCTCCGGGGCGGCCCGGACCAGGGTCAGCAGCACGGCCAGCAGCGCGAAGCCGGCCGCCGCGGCCAGCGAGGTCCAGAACAGCTGCCCCGCCGCGTGCTGGAGGGGGTCGCCGGCGAGCTTCGCGGAGACCCGCGCGCTGGTGTGCACGAAGGTCCGCTCGGCGACGGGAGCCGGGGCGTGGGCGCGGACCAGCTCGCGCAGCCGGTCCTCGTCGACCGCGCCCAGGGCGAACCAGTGGTTGGGGTGCGCCGCCTGGGGCACCCGGCCCGTGACGGCCCAGGCCGGCACCACCACGACCGCCGCCTCCACGGACGGTTCCGCCGGGGTCCCCTCGACCAGGCCGACCGGCCGGGCCCGCAGCTCGACACCGCCCACGACACGGATCCTGAACTCGCCCCCGGAGTCCTTCCCGACGAGGTTCTTGCTGATCAGCACCGGGACGGCGGCGTCGGCACCGTCGCCCCGGGCGAGCCGGGCGGGGTCGAACCGCCCCCGGCCGGCGGCATCGGACAGCGAGGCGTAGGCCGCCGGGTCGGCGGCCACCGCCCTGACACGGGTGCCGGTCGGGTCGTCCGCCGTCAGGAGGGCGTCCCGGTCGGTCCACACCCCCAGGGAGCTCCGTACGCCGGGCAGCGTGCCCGCCGCCCGCAGGAACTCCGGCGACAGCGTCTCCCCGAGCGGGGTCGACACATGGGCGTCGCCCCCGACATCGCCCCGCGCGGCCTGCAGGCGGGCCCCGTCCACGGAGGCCAGTACGGCCGACCCGAACCCGCCCGTGGTCACCGCCAGGAGCAGCGCGATCAGGGGCAGTACGGAGGGACGCGCGCCCCCCGCGTTCCCCCGGGCGGCGCGCGCGAGCCCGAGGAAGCCGGTCAGGCCGCGCCCGCGTCCCGCCGCCCGGGCCGCCAGCCGCGCCAGCGGGGGCTGGACCCGTGCCAGCAGCAGCCCCCCGGACAGCGCGAGCAGCAGCGGGGCCGCGACGAGCAGCGGGTCCAGCCCCGCCCCGGCCGGGGCGACACCGCGCCGGCGCACCTCGACCACGGCGGCGACGGTGGCGGCGAGGAGCAGCAGCTCCGCCACCAGCCGGCGCCGGGGCGCGGCCGCGCGCCGGGCGGACAGCAGTACGAAGGCCCGTACCGGGAAGGCCAGCAGGGACGCGAGGGCGACGGCCCCCGCCGCGAGCAGGCCGGGCGCCGGCCGGGGGGCCGGCAGCAGCAGGATTCCCAGGGCCGTGGCGAGCACGGCGGCGGGCAGCACGGTGACGGCGCCCTCGCCCAGCAGCCGCCGCAGGATGCCGGCGCGGGAGCCGCCCCGGGCGAGCAGCAGGGCCAGTTCGGCTTCCCGCCGGTCACCGGTGAGCCCGGCGGCCAGACAGAACACCACGAGGGCGACGCCCCCGACCCCGGCCGGCCCGATCGCGGCGAGCGGCGCGGCGGCCTGCCGGCGGGCCTCGGCGGCGGCGAACAGCTTCGGCAGCTCGGAGGTGATCAGGAGGTCGGTGTGGCCGGTGTCGGCGACCAGTCGGTTGGCCGTGGGACCGGCCACGTACGAGGCGATCTGCTCCGTGACCTCGGGCAGCCGGTCGGTGCGCAGGGCGCCGACGTCGACCGGGAGCCGCCAGAAGTCCGTGGCCCGGGTGCCCCAGCCGGCCAGCCGGTCGATCCCCTCGGGGCCGACCAGGGCGGCCGCGTCCCACCAGGACTTCTCGTGCTTCTTGTCCCACTTGAGACAGGCCTGCATGAGGCAGGCGGAGGCGGAGTCGCTCCAGTAGGCCTCGCCGGGGTCGGACGGGGCGAACAGGCCGACGACCTCGATGCCCATCGGCGAGGCGATGCCCGAGGAGCCCTCCAGGACCGAGCCCACTTTGGCACCGATGCTGTCGGCGGTGCTCTTGGCCAGGACCACCGGGACGGTTCCCTCGCCGCCGCCGGACGGCCAGCGCCCCTCGACCAGCCGGCTGTGAGAGGCGATCTGGGGCAGGTGCAGCAGGCTCAGGTTCGGCGCGATGTCCGACGGGCGGACGAGCCCGGGGCCCGTCAGGGAGCGCGGATCCTTCGCCCGCACCCCGTACACGGGCCCGGAGTCCGCCAGGCGGTAGCCGGGTCCGACGCCGGCGCTCAGGGCGGAAAGGGTCCGGTCCAGGTGGGCCGGGAGGTCCCCGCCCACCCGGCTCTTGTCGGTCTGGGCGGTGGCGACCAGGCTGGTCGGGCCCGGTCCCTGCTCGGCCAGGTAGGCGTGCAGGGCCCGGTCGGAGCCCCGGTCGAGGGCGCGCGGCAGCGCGGTGGCCAGCAGGACGGAGACGAAGACCAGCACGGCCGACAGGAGCGTGGCCAGGGGAGCGGCGCGCAGCCGCGTCCGCACCCAGCCGGCCCCGCCGCGGCGCTTGGGCGCGGTGGTACGGGGGGCGGTGGTCGGGCCGGTCATATCTCCTCCACGTGGCGCAGGCGGGCGGCGGCACCCCGGGACGTGCGGTCGCCGCGGCCGCCGAGCACCGCCGACAGCAGCGGCACCGCGGCGACGGCGGCGGCCAGCAGCAGGGTCCGCAGGACCGGCAGGTCCGCCAGGACTTCCGGCACCGGGCGCTGCGCGGCCGGGGTGAGGACCATCAGCGGCACCGTCAGGTGCACGATGGCCGCGCCCACCGCCAGGCCGACCGCGGTCCCGAGCGCGACCAGGACCACGCCCTCGGCGGCGGCGGCCCGGGCCAGGGCCCGCCGGGGCGCTCCGAGGGCCAGGAGGACGGCGGACTCCCGGGCCCGCTGGCGCGCGGCCGCCGCGGAGGAGGCGGCGAAGCCGATGGCGGCCAGCACGGCGCTGGACAGGGCGAGGGCGGCCAGCGCGATGCGGGGGCCGGCGCTCAGCGGGTCGTCCAGCAGGCCGGCGGCCACCTCCTCGCGCAGCAGCATCCGGTGGGAGCCGGCGCCCGCCCGCAGTTCGGCGGCGGCCCGCGCGGGCGCCGGGTCCGAGGCGGAGGCCGCGGGCAGCCACCACTCCTCGGCGGCGGGCAGGGCCCGCCCGTCCATGGCCGCGAGCAGCCGTCCGGTGGTGGCGAGGTCGACGGCCACCGCGCGTTCGCCGGACGCGGGCAGGGCGGCGACGGCGGTGGTGATCCGCACCGGGACGGTGGCCGAGCCGAGCAGCACCGGGATCCGGTCGCCCACCTCGGCGCCGACGGCGGTCAGATAGGCGCGGGTGGCGATGCCGGGCAGTTCGGCGGCGGGCGGGGCGGTGGTGAGGCTGAGGCCGTAACTCCCCACGGGGGCACCCGCGTACCGCAGCCGCATCAGCGCCCCGTCGCCGGGCAGCAGCCGGGCGGCCGGGGTGTTCCCGTTCAGCGCCGGGGCCACCAGGTTCCAGGCGGGCGCGGGCGCCTGGACGGGGACGGCGGGACCGCCCGCCGTGTCCGCGACCGAGACCCGGCGCAGGGCCACCTCCGCGTCCACCCCCGGCTTCGCGTCCGGCCGTTCGAACCAGGCGGTGTCTGACCCGTACGACAGGGCGAGACCCGCGATGGACAGGGGTTCGGCGGCCGCTCCGAGCGGGGCCCCGGCGAGCTTCGCGACGTCCACGGAGAACGTGTGCTCGCCGTTGTCCGGCAGGTCCTCCATCGGCACCCGGTAGGTCAGCCCGAACCGGTCGCGCAGCAGTACGCCCAGCCGGGCACCGCCGCTCGCGCCGAAGGACCGTACCGCCACGTCGACGTCGATCCGCTGCGGCCGGCCCGGCAGCACGATGCCGGCGCTGCCGGGGGCGTCGACGGCGAGCGGGGTGAACAGCTCCGCCATGGACCGCCCGTCCCGCAGGTCGGCCCGCAGCGGTACCCGCCGCGCGACGCCGGCGGCGTCCAGCGCGAGCAGCTCCCCCTCGGTCCCGCCCGGCAGCCCGTGGGCCGAGCGCACCACCGGGATCGCCCGGTCGCCGCCCGGCAGGGACGCGTACCGCCCGGCCCGGCCGGCGGCGGCGACCTCGCTGCCGGTGACGCGCAGGCCCCCGGCGGTGGTGAACTCCGCCTGGTCGCGCTGCGAGGCGGACCAGGCGGTGTGCTGGCCGAGGGCGAGGACCCCGCTCGCCACCGACAGCACCAGCAGCAGGACCGGGCCGGTGGCCCGTCCCGGGCGCCGGGCGAGCTGCCAGCCCACGAGCGCCGGGCCGAGGCCGCGGCCCCGGGCGGCGATCCGGCCCCCGAACAGTGCCGCGAACGGCAGCAGCCGCAGCACCAGGAGGGTGCCCGCGCACAGAGCCAGGGTGGGCGCGGCCACCAGCACCGGGTCCACGCCGAGTCCGTCACCGGTGCCGGCGGGGGCGCCGCTGTAGCGGTCGAGCTGGCGGTACGCGAGGACGGCCAGCGCCACCACGGCGAGGTCCAGGCCGGAACGCGCCGCCCCCGCCACCACGGCCGCACGGCGCCCGGCCCTGCGCAGCGCGGACGCCGCGGCCCCGCGGAGCACGGAGGGCAGGGAGGTCAGCAGGACGCACGCGAGCGCGCAGCCCGCCGCGGCCGGCCACAGCAGCCAGGGCCCGCCGGTCTCGACCGGGGCCTCGGCCGACGGCCCGTAGCGGCCCGCGAGGCGCAGCAGCGGCGGGGTGAGCAGCGGGGCCAGCACCGCCGAGGGCAGGGCGAGCAGCAGCGCCTCGGCCGCCGACAGCACCCCGAGCCGGCGGCGGGAGGCGCCGCGCGCGGTGAGCAGCACCCGCTCGGGCTCCTGGCGCTCCGTCAGCAGGTGGGCGACCAGCAGCAGGGCGGCTCCGGCGAGGACGGCCATCTGGAGCGCCCCGACCAGCAAGGTGGAGCGGGCCACCCGCCGGCCCGTCTCCAGCGCGGCGGTGTAGTCCCTGAGTCCGGTGGTGACCGTGAGCCCGGCGGGGCCCTTGGTGTTGGTCTCCGGTGCCAGGGGGCGGAGCCGGTCGATGTCGGCGGCGCGGGCGGTACGGAAGTCGGGGCTCAGCAGCGTGGCGCGGCTGTTCTGGACCAGGGCGCCGCCGGTGAAGGCGGAGTCGTGGACGAGCAGCGGCCCGTAGCTGGTGAAGGAGCCGACCTGTACCCCGCGTCCGCCGAGCGGATCGAGCCGCCAGTACGGGGAGTCCGGCTCGGCCGCCCGGTAGACGCCGGTGACGAGCACGCTCAGCGGCGCCCCGCCGTAGCGGTCCTCCAGCCGGACCTCGGCCGGCAGTGCCTGCGGGCTCAGCCCGAGCCGGGCCAGCGCGGCCTCGGGAGCGGCCACCGGGACGCGCGCGGGGCGGTCCGCGACGGCCTCGGGCCACTGGCCCGCGAGAAGGCGTACGCGGTCGCGGCCGAGGGCGGCGAGCAGGGTGAGGTCCGGTTCCCGGCCGGGAGTGCGGGGGCCCGGCAGCCCGTACGAGCGGCTGCGCGCCGCGCTTTCGACGCCGACGGGCACGCTCCCGAACAGGCCGTCCGCGTAGCCGCGCACGGCCGCGTCGTCGCCTGCCCGGGCGTTCAGGCCGTGCTCGCCCGTGAGGACGACGGCGGTGCTCGACCGGCCGGCGGGGCCGGTCAGGGCCTGCCGCACGCCGGCGTCGCCGACTCCCCGGGTGAAGGCGAGCAGCGCGGTCAGCGTGGTCGTGGTGATGAGCGCGGTCAGCAACACGGCGGCGGCGAGCGGCAGTCGCCCGCGCAGCCGGCGCACGACGAAGCCGATCATGTGCCTGTTCCTTCCCCCCCGGACCGGACCTGGGGCACCGGATAGCGGACGATGCTGTCAGATCCGGTCCGGCAGAGGAAGGGACTTGCGTGATTGATGTGACAGATGAGCAAATTCGGACGCGAACGTAGCGAACAGCGCCGGCCGAGGGGGAGCCCACCATGACGCAGCAACCCGACCGACAGCCCGCGGCGGACGGCGCCGGCACCGCCGGGCGCACGGATGCCGCACCGCCCATGATGGCGGTGCGCGACCTGCGCAGGAGCTTCGGCACCGGGGCCAACGCCGTACACGCCCTGCGCGGGGTCTCGTTCGAGGCGCGGCGGGGCGAACTCACGGCGCTCAAGGGCCGGTCGGGCTCCGGCAAGACCACCCTGCTCAACCTGGTCGGCGGCCTCGACACCCCGAGCGGCGGCACCGTCGAACTCGACGGCACCGACCTCGCCACCCTCGACGAGAGCGGCCTGCTCGCGCTGCGCCGCGACCGGATCGGCTTCGTGTTCCAGTCGTTCGGACTGATCCCGGTGCTCACCGCCGCCGAGAACGTCGGCGTCCCCATGCGCATGCGCAAGGTCCCGGCCCGGCAGCGCGAGGAACGCGTCCGCACCCTGCTGGCCCTGGTCGGCCTGGCCGAACACGCCGAACAGCGCCCCGGGGAGCTCTCCGGCGGTCAGCAGCAGCGCGTGGCCCTGGCCCGCGCGCTCGCCAACGAACCCGTCCTGATCATCGCCGACGAGCCCACGGGCCAGCTGGACTCCGAGACGGGCCGCTCCGTCATGCGGCTGCTGCGCGCGGTCGTCCGCAGCGAGGGCGTCACGGCCCTGGTCGCCACCCACGATCCGCAGCTGATGGAACTCGCCGACCGGGTGGTCGAGTTGCGCGACGGCCGGATCGTCGAGCCGGCCGGGGCGGACCGCTGACCGGCGGCAGCGGAGACCGTACCCGGGCCCACAGGTCCAGCAGCAGGCGCACCGAGCGCGAGGCGGCGGCCAGCTCCCAGCGGCGGCCGCCGCCGGACCACCGCTCCAGGACGTCGAGCAGGGCCGAATCGCAGAAGCCGACCTCCGCCGCGTCGAGGACGAGGTGGTGGGCGCCGAGCGCGGCGGCCCCGTCGAGGAGGACGCGCAGCGGGGCGCAGCTGTAGTGGTCGAACTCCCCGGCCAGGGCGACGGAGAGGACGCCGTCGCGGACCGTGGAGCGGATCTGGGGGAGCGGCGGGCCGTTCACGTCCCTCCAACGGGCCGCGCCCGGGGCGGGAACCGGCGGCCCGGCGCCATTCACCCGCGTGGCCGTGGGGCGAGGGCACCCCGGGCGGGCGGCCATGGCGGACAGTGGGGCACGTGGATGCCGATGCGGAACTGGATCTGGACGAGATCGTCGACGCGCTGTACCTGCCGCACCCGGCCGGGTTCACGGCGGCGCGGGACGAGGCCGCGGCCCGGGTGAAGCGGGCCGGGGACCCGGCGGCGGCCAAGCGGATCGCGGCGCTGCGGCGGCCGACGCTCGCGGCCTGGGCGTCCAACACCCTGGTACGGGCCAAACCCGACGAGACCGAGCAGTTCCTGCAACTCGGCCAGACCCTGTGGGCGGCGCACCGCTCCCTGGACGGGGAACGGCTGCGGGACCTCTCGCACCAGCAGCACGTGGTGATCGGGGCGCTCGCGCGGGAGGCCGCCCGGCTGGCCGAGGAGGCGGGCACCCCGGTCTCCGAGGCGGTGGTGCGGGAGCTGGAGCAGATCCTGCACGCCGTCCTCGCCGACCCCGACGCCGCCCGGGAGTGGGCGTCGGGACGGCTCGTACGGGCCCCCGCGCCGGTGTCGGAGTTCCCCGCGGTGGACCCGGACGTGGCGCTGCCGCCTCCCGGCCCCTCGGCGCAGCCTGAACCGGAACCTGAACCGGAACCCGAAGCGGAAGCCGAGCCCGGAGCGGAAGCCGGGCCGACCGCGCCCGAGCCCGTCGACCCCGCCCGCGCGGCCCGCATCGCCGCGGCCCGGGCCGCCGCCGAGGACGCGGCGTGGGCCGTCTCCGCCCGTGAGGAGGAGCTGCGGGTGGCGGAGGAGGCCCGGCAGCACGCGGTGGCCCGCGCGGCCGACGCCGACGCCGCCGTCGAGCGCCTGCTCGGGGAGGCCGAACAGGCGCGGGCCGCGCGGGACATGGCGTACACGGCGGTGTCCGAGGCGGAGGCCCGCCACCGCGAGGCCGACCGCGCGGCCCGCGCGGCCCGCCTCGCGGCGGCGTCCGCCCAGCGCCGCCTGCGCCGGCTCTAGCGCGCCATCTCCGTCCGGGCGGCCGTCCGGGCCGCGACCCGCGACCAGTGCGCCGGGCACGGCGATCGCCACGTCCGCCGGCAGCAGCCCGGCCGGCTGCGGCGCGTGCCGCGACCGTGGCCGGGCCGTGGTCCGCGCTTACGAAACGGGCCTGGTCACGCCGGGCGGCCAGGCAGTGGCTTTCGGATCAGGGCCCGCGGCGGAGGCGAGGATGTCGTCGACCGCTTCGCGCAAGGTGCCGAAGTGGCGGTGCACGCCGTCCACCGCTGTGGAGGTGTTGACGCCCCAGACCGTCATCCCGGCACGCGGCCCGGCCCGCACCCCGGAAGGGGCGTCCTCGATGACGAGGCAGTCCTCCGGTCGGGCACCGAGCCGCGCGGCCGCCTGCAGATACGGCACCGGCGACGGCTTGCCCTCCTCCACGGCGGCCGCGTCCACCGGCCCTCGGGGTTCTCTACCGCATCCGCTGGCCCATCGGCCCGGGCGGCGCCGGGGCCTGGGCCGGGACGCCCGCGCGCGCTGCCGCGCGGCCGGCCACCGGCATCAGCTGGCCGGTCGCCGCGAGGGCGAGGCGCGAGAACAGGGTGCCGGAGAAGCCGAAGAGGAGGGCGATCGCCAGCGAGATCGGCCGGGCGGGGGCACCCCAGGAGTTGTCCAGGAACACCTGGCCCAGGAGGTTCAGCTCGGGGTCGGCGAGCATCCGCACCAGCAGCAGCCCGCCGGGCGCGGCGAGCGCGCCGCCGACCGGCGCCAGCACGAGGACGCCCCAGGAGGCGGGCCGCTGTGCGCGCATCACACCGATCAGCGGTGACAGGAACCCGCCCAGCCCCCCGAGCAGCAGCGACAGGCGGTGGTCGAGCACCAGCCCGATCAGCAGCACCGCGCCGAGGCCGGTCAGGGCCAGCCACAGGGCGATCCGCTGGAGCTCGTACTCCCGCTCGAACGCGTCGTCCTCCTGCCAGGACAGCTGCTCGGTGACCGCGATCAGCAGGGCCCGCTCGGCGGCGGGGTCGCCGGAGCCCGCGGCGAGTTCCGCCGCGAGGGAGCCGTGCGCCGGGTCGTGGTCCGAGGTGAGGCGCAGCCGCAGGGCGTGGACGCGCAGGGAGATCTCCTCCGGGCCCTCCAGCCGCAGCAGCTGGCTCTCGGCCTCGTGCAGCACCCGCCAGGCGGAGGCGAGTTTGGACAGCGGGATGGCCACCACCCAGCGCCGGGGAAGCAGCCGCCAGACCACCTGCCCGTTCCGCTCCAGCCGGTCCAGCCGGTCGGTGACCGCCTGGAGCGCGGCCGACCCCTGGGCCGGCCCGGCCGCGCACACGTCGATCCGGGCGCGGCAGTCGTGGATGCGCGCCTGGAGCAGTCGGTAGCGGGGAGCGGCGATCAGGCCCCGGCTGGTGATGTACACCACCACCAGGTAGCAGCCGCAGACCAGCCACAGCGCCCAGCGCCCCTCACGGACGAGGTACTCCACCACGCCATCCCCCTTTCGGCGCCCGGCCGTTGCCCACGGCCACCGGCCCGGGACCATCCTGCTACGCGCGACCGGGCCCTGTCAGAGGTTCCGGCCCGGCGGGCGCGTGGAGTTCGACCAGCTGCCGCATCACCGGGACCGGCAGCACGGGACGGGCGGCCGCCGCCTCGACCACCCGCGGATCGGGGTCGTCCAGCAGGGTGAGCAGGTCGGCGAGGGCCAGTGCCGGGTGGCCGGCGGCGCGGATACGGGCCCTCCGGTCGCCCAGGCAGGCGTGCAACGCGGCTGCCGTGGCCCGCGGATGCTCCGCGACCGCCCGCAACACCCGTACCGTCGGCCGGCCGTGGCGTACGAGGTCCTCCAGCAGGTCCGGCGGCGCATCGGGATTGGCCGCCACCTGCGCGAGGACCCGTGCGCCGTGCCGTGCGGCCATCGCGCGCAGCAGCTCGGGGGCCAGGCCGGGGTGGGCGGCGACGGCGCCCGCGACCTTCTGGTCCGGATCGGCGGCGAGGACGTCGCGCACCCCGGGCGGCAGATCCCGGCGCCCGGCCAAGAGCATGCGCACGCCCGGGTGTACGGATCCCGCCAGCTCCTCGACCTCGTGGGCCGTGGCGGAGGCGATCCGGGGCAGCGGCTCCGGTCCGGACCGCAGGACGCCGGCCAGGGCGGCGAGCACGTCCAGCGGCAGTCGCGGGTGCCGGGCCAGGCCGCGCAGCACCTCCGGCTCCCCGGTGGCGGCGAGTTCCCGGATCAGGGCCTCACCGATGGCCGGGTTGGCGGCGACGTCCCAGCGGACGCCGGGGACCTCGTCGCGGGCGAGCCGCGTGTACACCTCGGGCGGCAGGCCGGCGCGCCGGGCCACGGCTGCGCGCAGCAGCGACGAGGGGTCGGCGGCGAAGCGGGCCGCCGCCCCGGCGGGGGTGGCCGGGTTCTCGAGGGCCGCCCAGCGCGTGTCGTGCAGGGTGGACTGGTGGGAGCCGTCGCAGGCGGCGCCGCCGCGCAGGTCGCAGTCGGTGCGGGGGCAGTACGGGTCGTGGACGAACGGGACCGGCTCACGGTCGCAGACCAGGCACGAGACGGCCGCCGCCGTCCCCTCCCCGGTGAGCAGGGCGGCGAGCACGTCCAGCGGCAGTCGCGGGTGCCGGGCCAGGCCGCGCAGCACCTCCGGCTCCCCGGTGGCGGCGAGTTCCCGGATCAGGGCCTCACCGATGGCCGGGTTGGCGGCGACGTCCCAGCGGACGCCGGGGACCTCGTCGCGGGCGAGCCGCGTGTACACCTCGGGCGGCAGGCCGGCGCGCCGGGCCACGGCTGCGCGCAGCAGCGACGAGGGGTCGGCGGCGAAGCGGGCCGCCGCCCCGGCGGGGGTGGCCGGGTTCTCGAGGGCCGCCCAGCGCGTGTCGTGCAGGGTGGACTGGTGGGAGCCGTCGCAGGCGGCGCCGCCGCGCAGGTCGCAGTCGGTGCGGGGGCAGTACGGGTCGTGGACGAACGGGACCGGCTCACGGTCGCAGACCAGGCACGAGACGGCCGCCGCCGTCCCCTCCCCGGTGAGCAGGGCGGCGAGCAGGGCCGGGGGCACGGCCGGGTTGGCGGCGGCCGCACGGCGCACCTCGGCGTGCGGGTGCGCGGCGAGGAACGCCGCCAGCCCGGGGTCCGGGACGGTGAAGAAGGCCAGCTCCGCCACCACACCGGGCTCGGGGTCGGCGGCCAGCAATGCCATCACCTCGGACGGCAGGCCGGGGCAGGCGGCGAGCTTCTCCCGCAGGGCGGGGTCCGGGTGCCGGGCGAGGAGGTGCGGCCATCCGGGCAGGCCGAGGCCCTCGCCGATCAGGGCCACGGCGACCCTTGGCCGGGCGGCGGGGTCGACGTCGGCGGCGTCCAGCCGGCCCGCGTAGGCGAGTGCGACGGCGACGGCCTCGTCGTGCCCGGCCAGGGCGAGGACCTGGTCACGGCTCAGGTCCTCGCGGTCCGTCAGGTCCAGGTGCGGCGTGTCGTCCCCGCCGGCGTCGGGGTCGCGGACGGCGACGGCCACCAGCCGGGCCAGCAGATCGGGCGGCAGGGCCGGGTTGGCGGCCAGGCCCTGGAGGACGGGGTTCACCGCGCGGGCTCCTTCTCGAAGGGCGCCGCGGGGCCGCGGCGCGGGTCGTGCCGGACGGGTGCCGGGGCGGGACCGGTGTTCACGGCCCGGCTCACCGCTCCCCGCCCGGGTGGCGCTCCAGAGGTGTTGCTACTGCCGAGTTGCTCACACTGAAGGTGACGCTCCCGGCTCGGTACCGGTCGTCGGACCACTCGATCGGGCGCCCCGTGCGGGTGGCCGAGACGTGCCGCTGGCGCAGCAGGGGGCTGCCGCGCCGGATCTCCAGCAGGCGGGCGTCCTCGCTGCCCGCCGGGAGGGCGTCGATGAGGTGTTCGCCGTACTGGGCGGTGATCCCGGAGTCCGCCGCAAGGCTGTCCATCACCGAGCGGCAGTCCTCGGGCAGCGCCTCCACGGCCGCCGCGACCCAGTCGGCGTAGGCCGTCCGCTCCACCATCGTGGGCTCCCCGTCGAGCAGCCGCAGCCGCAGCACGGCCAGTACCTCCGTGCCCGGTGCCAGCGCGAGACGCTCCGCCTCCTCCGCCGTCGCCGGCCGCCGGGTCCGCGACAGGAACCGGCTGCGGGCCTCGTGCCCGACTCCCTCGGCCCACTGCGCGAAGCTGTTCAGCTCGCCGAAGCCGTGCCGGCGCTCGTGGCGCAGGACGATCCTCCGCGCGCCCTGGCTGGAGCCGATCAGCCCCTCGGCGGCCAGGGTGGCGACGGCCTGGCGGACCGTGCCGCGCGAGACCGACCAGCGGGCCGCGAGGTCGGTCTCCGACGGCAGCCGGGCGCCCACCGGGTACTCCCCGGACAGGACCGCCGCCCGCAACGCCTCCGCGATCTCCAGATACCGGACCGTTCCCATGCCGTTCGCCCCCTGCCCGCCGTGTACCCCTGATCGACTCATGATCATTCCAGCAGGTTCTGTCACGACTTCTTCCGGCCATTCTCGTGTCTTCGTCGAGCCGTGCTCCGCGGTCCAGCCGCCGTTCACCGGCCGTACAGGCGCCCCGGGCGAACTGGAGCCAACTTGTTCAGACAAGTGATGCCTGGCAAGTGAACCCCCCTTAGTCTCCGGGAGAGACCGTGTTCAGTTCCTCCGCCCGTCGCGGTGCGGCCGTTCTGCTCGGCGCCGCGATCCTCACCACGCTCAGCGCGTGCGGCGCCGCTCCTGACCAGCCGGCCGCCGGCACCACGGCCGACGGCAAGGCCAAGGCCCAGCCGGGCACCGCCGCCTCGGTGGCCGACCTCGGCGGCATGGAGGCCCTCGTCGCCGCCGCCGAGAAGGAGGGCAAGCTCAACGTCATCGCGCTGCCCCCGGACTGGGCGAACTACGGAGAGATGGTCAAGGCCTTCCAGGCCAAGTACCCGAAGATCAAGATCTCCAGCGAGAACCCGGACGCCTCCAGCTCCGACGAGATCGCCGCCGTCAAGACCCGCAAGGGCCAGGACCGCGCCCCCGACGTGCTCGACCTCGGCATCGCCTTCGCCCGCAGCGGAGCCGCCGAGAACCTCTTCGCCCCCTACAAGGTCACCGCCTGGGACAAGATCCCCGCCTCCCAGAAGGACGCCGACGGCCGCTGGTACAACGACTACGGCGGCTACGTCTCCATCGGCTGCGACGCGGCGAGGATCCCCCACTGCCCGCAGACCTTCGCCGACCTGCTCAAGCCCGAGTACAAGGGCAAGGTCGCCCTCAACGGCAACCCGACCAAGTCCGGCTCCGCATTCGGCGGCGTCTACGCGGCCGCCCTCGCCAACAAGGGCTCCTTCGCCGACGTCCAGCCCGGCATCGACTTCTTCGGACAGCTCCGCAGGAGCGGCAACTTCATCCCCGTCGAGTCCACCCCGGCCACCGTCGAGAAGGGCGAGACGCCCATCTCCATCGACTGGGACTACCTCAACGCCGGCTACGCCGAGCAGTTCAGGGGCAAGGGCGTCGACTGGAAGACCGTCGTCCCCGCCGACGGCGTCTACGCCCAGTACTACTCGCAGGCCATCAACAAGGACGCCCCCCACCCGGCGGCCGCCCGCCTGTGGATGGAGTTCCTCTACAGCACCGAGGGCCAGAACATCTGGCTCAAGGGGCACGCCCGCCCGGTCCTGCTCCCCGGCATGACCCAGGACGGCACCGCCGACAAGGACGCGGTGACCAAGCTCCCCCAGGTCCAGGGCACCCCGTCCTTCCCGGCCTCCGCCGAGCTCGACAAGGCCAAGGCCACCCTCGCCGAGAAGTGGGACAAGGCCCTCAGCTGATGTCCGCCCCCACCACCACCCCTCGCCCGGAGGGAACCGCCGGCGGCACCACCCCCCGCCGCCGGCGGCGCGGCCCGCGCACCTGGCTCGCCGCCCTCCCCCTCCTCGCCTTCACCGGCCTGTGCTTCGGCATCCCCCTCGGCGCCATCGCCTTCGGCGCGGTCACCCGCACCGACCCGGCCACCGGCGCCACCCAGGTCACCGGCGAGCACCTCGCACGCTCCCTCCAGGGCCCCTACCTCGGATCCCTCACCGGCAGCGTCCAGCTCTCCGCCCTCACCGCACTCCTCGGCGCGGTGCTCGGCGTCCTGGTCGCGCACGCACTGGCCACCTCCCGCTCCACCGCACTGCGCTCCGCGGCACTGACCGCGTCCGGCGTCCTCGCCAACTTCGGCGGAGTACCGCTCGCCTTCGCCTTCATCGCCACCGCGGGGATCTCCGGGGTCGTCACGCAACTCGCCGACCTCACCGGCCTCGGCTGGAACCTGTACTCCTTCACCGGCCTCACCGTGGTCTACCTGTACTTCCTCATCCCCCTGATGGTCATCGTGACCGTCCCCGCACTGGACGGACTGCGCCCGCAGTGGCGCGAGGCCGCCCGGAACAACGGGGCGAGCACCTGGCAGTTCTGGCGCCACGTCGGCCTGCCCGTCCTCGCGCCCTCCCTGCTCGGCGGGTTCGTCCTGCTCTTCGGCACCGCCTTCGCCGCCCACGCCACCGCCGCCGCCCTCGTCGGCGGATCCGTACCCCTGGTGACGCTGAAGATCGCCGACGCCCTCTCCGGCAACGTGCTCACCGGCCAGGAGAACGTGGCGCTCGCCCTCGGACTCGACATGATCCTGATCGCCGGCCTGGTCATGGCGGTCTACCTGCCCCTCCAGCGACGGAGCGCCCGATGGCTGCGATGACCGAGACCGCCCCGCAGACGTACGCGGCCCGGGGGGCGAGGACCCGCCGCCGCCCACGCCCGCGGGTCTGGCGCGGAGCCGTACTCGCCCTCGCCGGCGCGTACTTCCTGCTCCCGCTCGCCGCCTCCTTCGTCTTCACCGTGCACGTCCCCGGCCAGGGGATCACCTTCGAGGCGTACACCCGGCTGCTCGGCGCCGAGGGCTTCACCGAGAGCCTGCTGCTCTCCCTCGGCCTCGCAGCCGCCACCATCGCCCTGTGCCTGCTCCTCGCCGTGCCCGCCCTGATCGCCGTACGGCTCGGCTCGCCGAGGCTGCGGCCCGTCGTGGAGGTGATGTGCACCCTGCCGCTGGTGGTGCCGCCCATCGCCCTGGTCACCGGCATCACCACCGTGCTGCGCTGGGGGCCCGAACACCTCTCGCGGACCCCGCTGTACCAGACCTTCCTCGCCGTGCAGAACGAGAAGTTCCCCGTCGTCCTGGTCCTCGCCTACACGGTGCTGGCGCTGCCCTTCGTACACCGCTCCCTCGACGCGGGCCTGCGCGCCGTGGACGTCCCCACCCTGGTCGAGGCCGCCCGCAGCTGCGGCGCGAGCTGGCCCCACGTGGTCCTGCGGGTGCTGCTGCCCAACCTGCGGGCCTCGCTCGCCGGAGCGGCCTTCCTCACGCTCGCGCTGGTCCTCGGCGAGTTCACCATCGCCTCGCTGCTCGGCTTCAGGCCCTTCGCGGTGTGGATCGTCTCCGTCTCCGGAGCCCAGGCCCGGATGTCGGTGGCCGTCTCCATTCTCAGCCTCCTCGTCACCTGGCTGCTGCTGCTCGCCCTCTCGCGGGCCGGAACCACCCCGTCCACCGCGGCCTCCGCACCCGCCAACTCCCGCAAGGAGCGCTGACCCACGTGTCCACCACCCTTCCCGCGGCCAGGAAGCCGGCCGGAACCGCGGCGGGATCCGCGGCCGGAACCCCCGCCGGGGGCGCCCGCGTCGAGTTCCGCGGTCTGCGCCGGGCCTTCGGCACCACCGTCGCCCTCGACGGACTCGACCTCACCGTCGAACCCGGCGAACTCCTCGCCCTGCTCGGCCCCTCGGGCTGCGGCAAGACCACCGCCCTGCGCGTGCTCGCCGGCTTCGAACAGCCCGACTCCGGCGAGGTCCTGGTCGACGGCGAGGACATCACCCGGGTCCCGGCCAACCGCCGCGACGCCGGGATGGTCTTCCAGTCGTACAGCCTCTTCCCCAACCTCAACGCCCGCGAGAACGTGGCCTTCGGCCTGCGCGTGCGGAAGGTCCCGGCGGCCCGCCGCCGCGAACGCGCCGCCGAACTCCTGGACCTGGTGGGCCTCCCCGAGCACGGCGAGCGCTACCCGCACCAGATGTCCGGCGGACAGCAGCAGCGCGTCGCGCTCGCCCGCGCCCTGGCCCTGCGCCCGCGCGTGCTGCTGCTCGACGAACCGCTCTCCGCCCTCGACGCCAAGGTACGGGCCAACCTGCGCGAGGAGATCCGCAGGCTCCAGCTCTCCCTCGGCATCACCACCGTGTTCGTCACCCACGACCAGGAGGAGGCCCTGTCCATGGCCGACCGGGTCGCCGTGCTCAACGCCGGGAAGCTGGAGCAGTGCGCCGCCCCCGCCGAGCTGTACGAGCGGCCCGCGACGCCCTTCGTCGCCGGGTTCGTCGGCACCATGAACCGGCTCCCCGGCCGGCTCACCGGCTCCGGCGAGGTCGAGGTCGCCGGCGTCCGGCTGCCGCTCGACGGCACCGCCCCCGTCCCCGGCACGTCCGAGGTGCGGGTGCTGGTCCGCCCCGAGAACCTCACCGTCGCCGCCGATCCGGAGGGCGGGGCCACCGTGGTGTCGGCCTCCTTCTTCGGCGCCGTCACCCGCCTCCACCTCGACCTGTCCGACGGCACCCGGGTCAAGGCCGACCTGCCGTCCCGGGAGGCCGGGGAGCTGGCGCCCGGCGCGCGGGCCCGCGTACGCCCCGCCGAACGGCCCGTGCTCGTCGAGGCGGGCACCGCGTGAGGGCGCCGGCCGCCGTCCTCTTCGACATGGACGGCACCCTCGTCGACACCGAGGTGCTGTGGTGGCGGACCACCGAGGAGACCGCCGCCCGGCTCGGCCACGCGCTCGGACCGGCGGACGCCCCCGAGGTCGTCGGCCGCGCCGTCGCGGACACCGCCGCGCACCTCGTACGGACCGCCGGCGCCGGCGCGGCCGACGCCGTGGCCGCCGAACTCACCGAGGGGTTCTTCCGCCGGGTCGCCGCCGGGGCACCCGTCCGCCCGGGCGTCCGGCGGCTGCTGGCCGCCCTGGAGACCGAGGGGGTGCCCTTCGCCCTGGTCAGCGCCTCGCCCCGGGTGGTGGTCGACCAGGTCGTGACGGGCGCGCTGGCCGCGGTCCCCTTCGCCTTCACCCTCTCCGCCGACGACACCGCCCGGACCAAGCCGCACCCCGACCCCTACCGCGCCGCCGCGGAGCGCCTGGGACTCGCACCGGGGGAGTGCGTGGCGGTGGAGGACTCCCCGGACGGCGCCGCCTCCGCCGAGGCGGCGGGCTGCCCGGTCCTGGTCGTGCCCTCGCTGCTCGGGGTGCCGTCCTCGCCGGCCCGGACCTTCGCGGCCTCCCTGGAGGAGGTCACCCCGGCCCTGCTGGGCGGCCTCACGCGCACAGGGCGATGAGGTCCACGATGCCCTCGGCGTAGGCCGCCGACACCGAACCGGGCCGGCCCGCCCGGCCGCCGCGCAGCAGCGGCAGGCCGGCCCGTACGTGGGCGGCGCACTGCCCGTAGAGGCCCGCCTCGTACGGGGTCCCGTCGTCCTCCGAGTTCAGCAGCGCCAGCAGCGTCCACAGCAGGGCCTCGCGGGTCGCCAGCCGGGGCGGGCCGGCCGACCAGACCGCCATCAGCACCGCGCAGGCCGCCGGGGCCGGGGGCCACAGCCGCGACCGGGCGAAGACGTGCCCCTCCAGCGCGTGGTAGGCCGCCGGGTGCCCCTCGGCAGCGTCCCACAGGGTGCCCTCCAGGTGCCCGGCCGAGCGGCCGCAGCCGCAGACGACGGACTCCCAGTCGTACCGCGCGATGGTCTCCAGCACGGCTGCGGGCACCAGCGGGCTGGTGCGCGGCTGTTCCTTCCCTCTCATGAGGCCCAAGTATGGGAGCGCGGGGGGAACCGGTCGAGATCCGGCCACGTCTGAGAGCCCGTGTGGATGAAGAGAAGGATCCTTGCCCTGCTGCTCGCCCTGCTCGCGACCCAGTTGGGGTCCCTGATCAGCCCCGCGTACGCGTGCGGCTGCGGAGCGGTGATCCCCGAGGAGGCCTACCGGATCGGGGTCGACCGGGAGAGCTCCGTCGTGCGCTGGGACGGCCGGTCCGAGGAGATCGTCATGCGCTTCACCGTCGGCGGCGACGCCCGCCGAGCGGCCTGGATCATGCCGGTCCCCGGCCGGGCCACGGTGGAACTGGGCAACCCCGCCCTCTTCCCCCAGCTGACCGAACTCATCCGGCCCGAACGCAAGACCCGTACGTACTTCTGGCCGCGGGACCGGGACTGGCCCTTCTCCTCCGGGTCGGACCGCGAGGTCGGCGCCGCCCCCGGCGCGGGCGCACCGGTCGGCGTGGTCGGCCGCGAGCGGCTCGGCGACTTCGACGTGGCGCGGCTGACGGCCACCGACCCCGAGGCGCTGCGCACCTGGCTGGAGGCCAACGGCTTCAAGATGCCCGAGCGGCTCGCCCCCGAGCTGAAGCCGTACGTGGAGCAGAAGTGGGAGTACGTCGCCGTCCGCCTGGTCCCCCGGGAGAAGGACCGGAGCCTGCGCGGTGAACTCGACCCGCTGCGCATCCGCTTCGACAGCGCCCGCTTCGTCTACCCGATGCGGCTGTCCCGGCTGGCCCGGACCCCGCAGTCCCTCGGCCTGTACGTCCTCGGCGACCACCGGACGGAGCCCGCCTCCGCGATCGGAGGTGCGGCGCCCGAGGTGACCTTCGCCGGGAAGATCACCCCGGAGGGCGCACTCGGCGAGCTCACGGGAGGCAAGCCGGTGTTCCTGACCGCGATCGAGCAGCGCTTCCCGGAGCCGTCCCGCATCGACGGGGACCACGAACTGCGCGCCACCGCCCAGGACACCCCCTTCCGGAGGGCCGTCTACCAGGACGAACTCCTCATGGCGGGCGGGGTCCCGGTCTGGCTCCTGACGGTGGGCGGCGTCTGGGCGGCCGGGGCGGCCGGGGCCGTCCTGCTGGCGACGCGGCGGCGCGGGCCGGCCCGTTCGCGCGGCCGGGGAATACCGCTTGACCTGCCGGAACGCGGCTGACAAGGTCCCGACCGTGACCACCTTCCCCGCGTACGACGGAACCCGCCTCGCCTGCCACGTCCGTGGCGACGACGGGGCCCCGCTGGTCTGCCTCCCCGGCGGCCCCATGCAGGACTCCGCCTACCTCGCGGGCCTCGACGGGCTCCTCCCGCACCGCCGCCTGGTCCGGCTCGACCTGCGCGGCACGGGCTCCTCGGCCACCCCCGAGGACCCGGCCGGTTACCGTTGCGACCGGCTCGTCGACGACCCGGACGCCACCCGCGAGGCCCTCGCCGGCCTCGCCGCTCCGGTGCTGGTGCTCGCGGGCGAGGCCGACCTCGCGGCACCGCCGCGCGCGATGGCCGCGTACGCGGCCCTGTTCCCGAACGCCGCCCTGACCGTCCAGCCGGGCGCCGGCCACTTCCCCTGGCTCGACGACCCGGAGGCCTTCACCGGCGCGGTCGCCACCTTCTTGAGCTAGGGCGCCCCCGGTCAGGCCGTATCCGACGGCTCCCAGGTCGCCGTCAGGCCGTCCAGCCACGAGGGCGGCAGTTCGGCGGCGTCCCACTCCTCGCGCAGCGCCGACGGCGAGGCGGCGAGCCGTTCCAGTACGGCGATGCTGGTGGGGGAGTGCAGCAGGGAGTAGCGGCCGTGGAGGGTGATGGTGCTGCCCGGGCCGTACTCCGCGTACAGCCGGGCCAGGTGGGGGCGGTGGGAGTCGGCGAACCGGGTGAGCCGGCCCGCGTAGGCGGCCCGCTGCCGGGGGCTCATCGTCCCGAGGACGGCGCCGAGCACCTGCTCGGTGACCTCCGGGTCGAGGTCGGAGACGCTGCTGAAGGACAGGTAGAGGGGGGTCACCGCCACCTGCGCCCGTTCCACCTCCATCCTGCGGACGGGCGGCCGGGCACCGGGAGAGCCCTCCGCCGGTCCGGCGCCGACGGCTCGCCCCAGCGCCCGTTCGGCGATGTCACCGAGTTCGTCGGTGAGGGCGCGGGCGCCGTCGAGCCAGCCCGACGCGTAGAGCTCGTCCCTTCCGCCGGGGGCGGCCGTCGTGGACGGCTCGATCTCCCGGTGGGCGGCGGCGAGCACGCCGGCCTCGACCAGCCTGATCAGCTCCTCGGCGGAGCCGGAGGGAACCCCCGCCCGGCCGAGGAGCTGGACGATCGTCGTCCTCGCGTTGTGGAGGCTGGCCGGGTCCAGCCGCTGCGGGTCTTCGTCGGCGGGGTGCATGGAATCCTCGTCGTCATGGGTCGCGCCGATGCGAGTCTACGCACATCGACCCCCGGAACGGCCGCCCTCCGGCCGACCGTCCCGTCCGCCCCGGCGGCTACCCGGCGCGGCGCAGGGCGAGGGCCGCGAGGGCTTCGGGCGCGCCGGACTGGCCGCGGATGCCGGGGAAGGCGTTGACGTCGACGATGAGCGGGCCGCCGCCGTCCGTGGCGATGACGTCCACGCCGTACACGTCCAGGGCGAAGACCGCGCCCACCCGCAGGGCCAGTTCGGCCCAGCCGTCGGGCAGCTGCCCGAGCGGGCGGGCGGGCTCCTTCTCCCCGGCGGCGAGTTCGGAGCGCCGCAGGCCCGCGAAGACCCGGTCGCCGATCACCCACAGCTTGTGGTCCCAGCCGTCGTTGGGGGCGAACGGCTGCACCACGACCGGCTCCCGCTCCCAGCCCGCGGCGGCCAGTGCGCGCAGCCCCTCGGGGCCGTCGACGCGGGCGACCAGGTCGTGCTTGCGGCTGAGCCGGCTCTTGACCACCACCGGCCGGCCGGGCCGCAGGGCCGCCTCCAGCCCGGCGAGCGAGGCGCAGGTCCGGGTCGCGGCGAAGGGGAGACCGGCCCGCAGCGCCAGTTCGGCCATGCCGGTGCGGTCCTGGCAGCGCTCGGTGGCCGACGCCGAGTTCAGTACGGGCGCCCCGCGCCGTTCCAGCTCCCGGGCCAGGGCCAGGGCCGAGGGGGTCCGCGCCTTCAGCAGGTACACGTCGGCCCGCGCCCCGGCCGCCGCGGCGGCGCCGGCTCCCGGGTCCAGGACCCGTACGTCGTGCTCCGGCGCGAGCAGCGCGGCGGTGGCCGCCAGCAGCGGGTGTCCGGCGTCCGGGGTGATCAGGCCGACCCTCACGCGCCGTCCCCCGCCGCCGCCTGGGCGGGAACGGCCACCGGCCGGGGGTACGGGCGCGCCTGCGGGAGGGTCGCGGCGGCCGGGCGCTCGCCGCCCGAGCGGGCCAGGTCCAGCACGGCGCGCGCGACCCGCGCGGCCGCGTCCGGCACCTGGCGGAAACTCGGGAAGTCGTTCACGTCGACCACGACGGGCCCGTCGGGACCCAGCAGCACGTCGACCCCGTACAGGTCCAGCCCGTACACCTCGCCGACCCGGGCGGCGATCCGCGCCACCTCGTCCGGCAGCCGCACGAGGCGTTCGCGGACGGGGGCGTCCGGGTGCAGGGGGGAGCGGCGCTCGGTGGCGTACAGCTCGCCGCCGACGCCGTACACCTTGAGGTCGGTGCCGGAGTTCGGGACGTAGGGCTGCGCGATGAGCATGCCCTCCCCGGCGAGTTCGGGCAGCAGCGCGGCGAGCCGGCCGGGCGAGGGGACCAGGTGGACGCCCCGCCCGGAGCTGCCGTCGGCGGGCTTGACCACGAGCGGGTACGCGCTGTCCGGTACGCCCGCCAGGAGTTCGGGCCGGGCGACGGCGTAGGTGGGCGGCAGCGGCAGCCCCCGGGCGCTGCCGAGCGCGGCGGCCAGGGCCTTGTCCCGGACGCCGCGGATGGACCGGGCGTCGTTGACGGTGGTCGTGCCGGCGGCGGCCGCGGCTTCGAGCAGGGTGAGCCCGGGGCCGCCGGAGACGGTCTTGAGCACCCAGGCGTCGTGCGCTCCGGCCCGGACCAGGCCGTCCATGCGCAGCAGGGAGCCGCCGGGGCGGACCACGTCCACCTGGTGGCCCCAGGCGGTCAGTTGCCGGACGACCTCATTGGGCATGCCGTCGTGGCGGTAGTGCTCCTCCACCAGGAAGCAGAGCCTCATGACCTTCCCCGTTTTCCCCGGACGTCCGCCGATTCCGTCCGGCGAGTGGTGACGTCACAGGATGCCATGGCATAGCCCCGAAACCGCTCCAGAAGGAGCCTAAGTGGGCACTACTCAACGTGATGTTTATCAAGGGCATTCCTAAACGATCACCAATCCTCTTATAGTTGTGCCCCGTTGCCAGCAGGAACCTTCTCCTCCATTTATGCCCGGTTTGAGGCCTTGATCGATGACGGCGTCGCCCTCCCCCCTCCGCCCCTCCGCGCTCGCCCTGCTCGTCACAGCAGCGGCAGCGGGTGCCCTGTCCACGGGGGCGGTGGCCGCGGCCCCGACCGCCGTCCAAACCCCCCTCGCCTGGTTCTCCTTCTCCGGCTCGCTGCTCCTCGCCGTCGCCGCCTGCGCCGTCACCTGGTGGGCGCGCACCGCCCGGGAGCTCCGCGGCCGCCTCTCCCACCTGGCCGGTGAACTCTCCGTCCGCGACGCCTACATCGCCCGCCTGACGGCCGACGGGGCCCGTGACACGGCGGCCCGCACCGCCGAACACACCCGGCTCACCACCGACCACGCCGCCCAGGTGGAGCACCTGACGACGGCCCACGCCGCCGAAGTGCACCACCTCACCACCGCCCACGCCGCCGAACTGGACCGGCTCACCGCCGCCCAGCAGGCCACCCGCGAGCGGCTCGGCGAGGAACTGCGCCGCGCCCGGTCGGGCCGGGCCGCCGCCATGGCCGCCGCCGCCAACGCCGCCGGCCGGATGCAGGCCCTCGCCACCGGAATGCTGGCCGACCTGCGGGAGATGGAGCACAGGCACGCCGACGAGGAGGTTCTCGGCGACCTGCTCCACCTCGACCACCGCACCGCCCAGGCCGGCCGCCTCGCCGACTCCATCGCCGTCCTCACCGGAGCGCGCTCCGGCCGCCGCTGGGCCAAGCCCATCGTCATGGAGTCCATCCTGCGCGGCGCCATGGGCCGCATCGGCGGCTACCAGCGGGTCCGGCTGCACTCCACCAGCGAGGCCGCCGTCGCCGGGCACGCCGCCGAGGGCGTCATGCACGCCCTCGCCGAACTCCTCGACAACGCCGCCAACTTCTCGCCGCCCACCGCCGAGGTCCACGTCTACGTGGAGGAGGTGCCGGCCGGGGTCGTCATCACCGTCGAGGACAGCGGCCTCGTCATGAGCGAGCTCCAGCTCCGCCGCGCCGAACAGGCCGTGACCGCCGAGTCCCTGGACCTCGCCGGGCTCTCCGGCACCCGCCTCGGCCTCGCCGTCGTCGGCCGCCTCGCCCGCAAGCACGCCCTGACCGTCTCCTTCCGGCCCTCCGCGCGCGGCGGCACCGGCGCGTTGATGATGATCCCGGAAGAGCTGATCAGCCACGCCCCGGCCGAACCCGTGCCCGCCCCGGCCCTCCTGACGGTCCCCGAGCCCTCCCCGGCCCCCGCCGGGACGGCGGCCGTACCGTCCGGGCGGACCGAGGCCGAGCCCGTCCACGACACCCCCGTAGACTCCGGGCAGTCCGAGACCACCGGCGTGAACCCGGTGATCGGCGAGAGCGGACTGCCCCAGCGGCGGCGCGGCCGGACCCTGGCAGCCGCCCAGTCCCAGTTCGGGCCCGCGCCCGACGCCGCGGGCGCAGCGGCCCCCACCCCGGCCGCCCCCGGCGGCGCGTCCCGGTCCGCCGCGCGCTTCGGCAGCTTCCGCCAAGCCGTACGCGGCAACGCGGCCCCGGCGCCGCAGCAGCCCACCAACCCCCCGCACCCGGAAGGCAACGACACCCCATGACCGGCCCCACCACCGACGAGACGCTCAGCTGGCTCCTGGAAGGACTCCTGGAGCGCACCCCCGGCGCCCGGCACGCCCTCGTGCTCTCCCGCGACGGCCTCAAGCTGTGCCGCACCCCCGAGCTGTCCGTCGACCAGGCCGACCAGCTCGCCGCGATCTCCGCCGGCATCCAGAGCCTGTCGCACGGGGCGTCCATCGAGTTCGGCGACGGCACCGGCGGGGTCCGCTCCGCCATGGCCGAGTTCTACGGCGGGATCCTCTTCATCGTCGAGGCCGGAGAGGGCGCGCACCTCGCGCTCGTCGCCGCCGAGGACGCCGACGCGGGCCTCGTCGGCCACAACATGTCCGAGCTGGTCGAGCAGCTGAGCGAGCATCTGATCGCCAGGCCCCGGGGTTGAGCCGCGGCAGGCCGGGCCGGGACGACTCCCCGGACCGGCTGTACACCCTCACCGGCGGCCGCAGCAGCTCCGGGAGCGACGCCTTCGACCTGGTGACCCTGATCGTCGCCGAGTGCGACCCGGTCCCCGGCATCCAGTCCGAGCACGCGGCGATCCTGCGGATGTGCCGCTACCCGACCGCCGTCGTGGAGGTCGCGGCCGAACTGGGCCTGCCCGTCTCGATCGTACGGATCCTCCTGGCCGACCTCCTCGCGGCCGGGCGCATCAGCGCCCGGCACCCGCGCGTGACGACGTACCGCCTTCCCGACCCCGACATCCTGGAGCAGGTGCTCGTTGGACTCCGCAACCTCTGACCCGGGCGAGCCCCGGCAGAACCTCAGCAGCACCGCCGACAACGGCCTCAAGATCGTGATCGTGGGCGGCTTCGGCGTCGGCAAGACCACCATGGTCCGCTCGGTCAGCGAGATCCGCCCGCTGAACACCGAGGAGACGATGACCACGGCGGGGGAGGCCGTCGACGACACCGACGGCATCGGCGCCAAGACCGCCACCACCGTCGCCTTCGACTTCGGCCGGATCACCCTCGACGCCCACAACGTGCTCTACCTGTTCGGCGCCCCCGGCCAGGAGCGGTTCTGGTTCCTGTGGGACCGGCTGTTCTCCGGCACCCTCGGCGCGGTCGTCCTCGTCGACACCCGCCGCCTCGCCGACTCCTGGTACGCCATCGACCGGCTCGAACACCACGGCACGCCCTTCGTCGTCGCCTGCAACGACTTCGGCGGCCCCGCCCACACCCCCGAGCAGATCCGCACCGCCCTCGACCTCCCCTCCGAAGTGCCCCTGCTGTTCTGCGACGCCCGCTCCCGCGAATCCAGCAAGCGGGTGCTCATCTCGCTCGTCGAGCACCTCCAGCACCTCCACGACCACCGGCCCCACCGGCCGGACGCCGTCCCGCACCCCATCCCGGAGCCCACCCCGTGACCACCCCCGAGCCGCAGCCCGTCTACCTCGGCGGCCCCCGCTTCCAGAGCGACCCCGCCGAGCTGTACCGGGAGATGCGCCGCGACCACGGCCCCGTCGCCCCGGTCGTCCTCGACGGCGACGTGCCCGCCTGGCTGGTCCTCGGCTACCGCGAGCTGCACCAGGTCACCAGTGACCCCCAGCTCTTCTCCCGCGACTCCGACCTGTGGAACCAGTGGGACCGCATCCCGGCCGACTGGCCGCTGCTCCCGATGATCGGCCGCAAGCAGCCGTCCATCCTCTACACCGTCGGCGAACGCCACCGCGAGCGCGCGGCCGTCATCTCCGACGCGCTGGAATCCGTCGACCCGTTCGAACTCAAGGGCCACGCGGAGCGCTTCGCCGACGAGCTGATCGACGGGCTCTGCGGCAAGGGCGCCTGCGACATCGTCGGCGAGTACGCCATGCTCCTGCCGCTGCGCGTCCTCGCGCGCATCTACGGGTTCTCCGACGAGCAGGGCCCGGGCCTCGTCACCGCCATGAACGACATGATCAACGGCCGGGAGGGGGCCCTCGACGGCCAGCGCCACCTCGGCGAGTCCATGTACGCGCTCCTCGCCGCCAAGGCCGCCGAGCCCGGCCCCGACGTCGCCTCCCGGATGCTGGCCAACACCGCCGGGTTCACCGTCGACGAGATCGCCCAGGACCTGATGGTGATGATGGCCGCCGGCCACCAGCCCACCGCCGACTGGATCGGCAACTCGCTGCGCCTGATGCTCACCGACGACCGCTTCGCCGCCTCCCTCGCGGGCGGCCGGCACAGCGTCGGCGAGGCCATGAACGAAGTGCTCTGGGAGGACACCCCGACCCAGAACGTCGCCGGCCGCTGGACCACCCGGGACACCAACCTCGGCGGCCGGCGCATCGGCAGCGGCGACCTGGTCCTGCTGGGCCTGGCCGCCGCCAACGGGGACCCGCACGTACGCACCGACGCGAGCGCCCTCACCGGCGGGAACAATGCCTTCTTCTCCTTCGGCCACGGCGAACACCGCTGCCCCTTCCCGGCCCAGGAAGTCGCCGAGGCCATCGCCCGGACCGGCATCGAGGTCCTCCTCGACCGGCTCCCCGACGTCGACCTCGCCGGAACCGCCGCCGAACTCACCCGGCGCCCCTCGCCCTGGCTGCGGGGCCTCACCGCCCTCCCCGTGACCTACACCCCGACCCCCGCGCTTGGAGCCACCCCGTGACCTGCCCGATCGACCACACCGGCCCCGCCCCCCTCACCCTCGACCCCTTCGTCACCGACCTCGACGCCGAGAGCGCCGCACTGCGCGCCGCCGGCCCGCTGGCCCGTGTCGTCCTCCCCGGCGGCGTCGCCGTGTACGCCGTCACGCACCACGCCGAGGCCCGCAGACTCCTCACCGACCCCCGGGTCGTCAAGGACATCAACGTGTGGGGCGCCTGGCAGCGCGGCGAGATCCCCCTGGACTGGCCGCTCATAGGCCTCGCCAACCCCGGCCGCTCCATGCTGACCGTCGACGGCGACGAGCACCGCCGGCTGCGCACCCTCGTGGCCCAGGCCCTGACCGCCCGCCGCGTCGAGAAGCTGCGTGCCGGCATCGAGGCCCTCACCGCACGGTCGCTCGACGCGCTCGACGCCCTCCCGGAGGGGGAGACCGTCGACCTGAAGGCGCACTTCGCGTACCCGCTGCCGATGAACGTCATCAGCGAGCTGATGGGCGTCGACGCCGCCGAACACCCCCGTCTCAAGGCCCTCTTCGAGAAGTTCTTCTCCACGCAGACCCTCCCCGAGGAGGTCCCCCAGATGATGGCGGACCTGGGCGCGCTCTTCTCCCGGATCGTGGAGTCCAAGCGGGCCAACCCCGGCGACGACCTCACCAGCGCGCTGATCGCCGCCTCCGAGGACGGCGACCACCTGAGCACCGAGGAGATCACCAACACCCTCCAGCTGATGGTCGCCGCCGGACACGAGACCACCATCAGCCTGATCGTCAACGCCGTCGTCGCCCTGGAGACCCACCCCGAGCAGCGCGCCCTCGTCCTCAAGGGGGAGGTCCCCTGGGAGAACGTCATCGAGGAGACCCTGCGCTGGTCCACCCCCACCTCGCACGTCCTGATCCGCTTCGCCACCGAGGACATCGAGGTCGGCGACCGGATCCTGCCCGCGGGCGAGGGCCTGATCGTCTCCTTCGGCGCGCTCGGCCGCGACGAGGCCCAGCACGGAGAGGACGCCGGGGAGTTCGACGTCACCCGCAGCCCCAACCGGCACATCGCCTTCGGCCACGGCCCGCACGTCTGCCCCGGCGCGGCGCTCTCCCGCCTGGAGGCCCTCGTGGCCCTCCCCGCCCTGTACGCCCGCTTCCCCGGCCTCGCCCTGGCCGTCACCCGCGAGGAACTGCGCAACAAGCCGGTCCTCACCCAGAACGACCTGCACGACCTCCCGGTGCGGCTGCACGCCCGGGTCGTCTGACGGACGCACCGGGGCCCGGGAGGCGGAGGCGTCCCGGTCCCGGCCAACTCCCTTACGGAAAAGGCCCGTACGACTTGCGGAGTAGTGGGCTGCGACCAGCGGGTGACGCCGTATCAGCCTGCGAGGCGACGAGGGGCCGGGGGCGCCCGCCTAGCGTGGGACGCATGAAGATCCGAACCCGCACCGCGGCCGCCGCGGCCCTGCTCGCCCTCCTGGTCCCGCTCCCGCTGACGGCGGCCTCCGCCGCCACCGCCGCCCCGTCGGCGGCCGCCGGGACCCGTGCGGCCGCGGCCCCCGAACTGCCCGCACCCACCGGACGGTTCGCGGTCGGCCGGGAGGAACTGCACCTCACCGACCGCAGCAGGACCGACCCCTGGGCGGGGACCGGCCCGCGCGAACTGATGGTCACCCTGCGCTATCCCGCGCAGGGCGGCACCGGCCGCGTCCCCGCGCCGTACCTGAGCACCGAGGAGGCCCGGCTGCTCCTCGCGGACCGGGGGCTGGACCAGGCCATCGACCCCGCCGCCCTCGCCGCCACCCGGTCCCACGCCCGCACCGGCGCGAGGCCCGTCGGGGGCCGCTACCCGCTGATCGTGCTGTCGCCCGGCTTCACCGTGTCCCGCGCCACCCTCACCTCGCTCGCCGAGGACCTGGCCTCCAGAGGCTACGTCGTCGCCGCCGTCGACCACGCCTACGAGAGCGCCGGCACCGCTTTCCCCGGCGGCCGGATCCTCACCTGCCTGGCCTGTGGGCCGGCCGAGGCCCCGGGGGGCCACCAGGCCGTCACGGGAGTCCGGGCCAAGGACGTCTCCTTCCTCCTGGACCGCCTCACCGGCCGCCACCCCGCGTGGCGCCACGCCGGGCTCATCGACACCGGGCGCATCGCCATGGGCGGCCACTCCATGGGCGGCTCCGCCGCACTGTCGGCCATGGCCGCCGACCGGCGGATCCGCGCGGGCGCCGACTTGGACGGCGGCCTGCCCGACCCCTACCCGGGCGCCGGGATCGGCGGCCGCCCCTTCCTGCTGTTCGGCGCGGCCGCCAGCGCGCCCGGGGGCGAGCACAACGGGGACTGGTCGGGGACGTGGCCGTACCTCGACGGCTGGAAGCGCTGGATCACCGTGGACGGCACCGACCACTTCGGACCCACCGACTTCCCCTTCCTCCGCGACCGGTTCGGCCTGTCCGACCCCGCGGCACCGCTGTCCGGCTCCCGCGCCGTCGAGCTGACCCGGACCTACGTCGCCGCCTTCTTCGACCAGCACCTGAAGGGGAAGCCCGCACCGGTCCTGGACGGCCCCCGCGCCGACACCCCCGAGGTCCGCTTCCACAACCCCTGAGGGGCCGGTACGGGGACCCGCGCGGGTCCCCGTACCGCACCCGGCGGCTACACCGGGACGGACACGTACGTCCGGCCCGCCTCGTTGACCACCAGGACCTCCCTGACGTCCGAGGGGTCAACGGCCGCGGAGCCGTCCAGGGCCGCGCCCTTGCCCTCACCGTGCTCCGCCGTGCCCACCACCCAGCCGCCGGCCGTGGACCGCGTACCGTCCCGGGACACCACCACCAGACGGCACCGCTCACCCGCCGGCACCCCGGTCACCGCCGCGCGCAGCCGCACCCACTTGGCGGCCGGCGTCAGCTGCACGGTCATCCGCGCGCCGGTACCCGGGTCGGTCGCGGAGGCCACCCGGGTCCCCGCCACCGGCGGCGAGGGCGCCGCCGAAACGGTCGGCGACGGCGGCGGGGGCAGCGCCCCGGGGCTCCCGGCGTCCGCGCCCACCCGGGCCCCGGCCCAGAACACGGCCGCCAGCGAGGCCGCCGCCGCCAGACCCACCACACCGGCCCGCCACCGCGCGGCCGACGCCCGCTCCCCGCGCACCTGGCGCAGGGTCCGCTGGAGCATCAGGTCCCCGCCCTGCGGGGGCCCGTCGAGGAAGGCCTCCTCGGGCACCTCCCCGAGCACCCTCTCCATCTCGCGCAACGCGGCCACCTCCTCCCGGCACCGCACGCAGTCGCCGAGGTGCTCCTCGACGCGCCGTACCTCCTCCTCGTCCAGGACGCCGAGCACGTACGGGCCGAGCAGTTCCACTTCCTCCTCGTGCCGCTGCCGGTTCACGCCACCACCTCCCGCAGTCCGCCGGGCTGCTGGGGCGGCCGGCCGGTTCCTCTCCTCCTCGCGCCGTCACCGGCGCCGTCCCCGAACACCTCGCGCAGGGCCTTCAGCGCGTAGTGCGAGCGCGACTTGACCGTGCCCGCCGGGATGCCGAGCCGGTCGGCGGCCTCGGCGACGCTGTGCTGGCGGTAGTACAACTCCGTCAGCACGTCCCGGTGTTCCGGCGACAGCCGGTCCAGGGCGCCGAGCACCGTCATGGTGTCCACCACCGAGTCCGCGTGGTCCCCCTCGACGGGGGGAGCGGCCGCGGAGCCGGACACCTCGGGCGGCCGGGCCGCCTTGGCCCGGTACCGGTCGGTGATGATGTTGCGGGTCACGGTGAGCAGCCAGCCGCGCACCGAGCCCTTCCCGTTGACCAGGACCTCGGAATGCCGCCAGGCCCGGATCAGCGTCTCCTGGACGACGTCCTCGGCGGCGGCCCGGTCCCCGGTCAGCCGGGTGGCGTAGGCGAGCAGGGCGTTGCCGTGCTCCTCGTACACCGCCCTGATCAGTGCCTCGTCGGTCGAGCCCCGCCTGTTGCGGGGCCACAGTGGTCCAGGCATACAGGTTCTCCGTCCGCCTCGTATCGCGTCGTGCGGTCGGAACACGCCCGCGGGACCCCGCCGGTTCATGTGACCCGTGTCACATCACGTCCGGCAGGCGCGGCCCTCGTTGAGGCAGGCGACAAGTTCGCCCATCCGCCCGTCGGTCATCACGTCCACGAACATGGCGTGGTCAGTCCTCGGGCTGTGCCGCTGCTCCGGGAAGGAGTCGAGGGCGATCGGCACCCCCGGCGCCACCGCGTAGGCCAGCGAGAGCCGCAGCTCGGGCACCGCGAAGGTGCCCTGGGGGCACACCCCCTGGGCGGAGGGGAACACGAGGTGGGAGCGGTGGTCGGCGGCGGCCGTGTCCAGCCCGTTCCAGCAGGAGGGGAAGACGAGCGTACGGGTCACCAGATCGCCGGCCGGGCAGCGCGGGTAGCTCGTCGTGGACCGGCCGGGGGAGCCCGAACAGCCCCAGCGGGCCCGGACGGCGGCGTCCGTCCCGGCCGTGTACGCCACGGCGTCCCCCGTCATCGCGCGCAGGAAGCGGGGCATCGCCACCACCTTGCCGACGGGGCTGCCCCGGAACTCGACCCGCACCGAGGCCTCGGGCAGGATCTCACCCGTGTTGCCGTGCCCGGCGGCACCCTCGTGGGCGCGGCCGCCCGGCCGGTCGGTGCGGCGCAGGACCGGCCAGTAGTACGAGGAACGGTCGCCGCCGGTGCAGCTCGTGGCGGCGGCGGACAGCGAGGCGTCGGTGGACAGGGCGTCCGCGGACAGGTTGCCCACGTACGCGTGGGTGTGGTGGGCGCCGGCCCGCAGGCCCGGCGAGACCACCAGGTTGTCCTCGTTCCAGTGGCCCTCCTCGTTGCGCCCGCAGTCGACCGTGACGGTGCCCGTGGAGGCGTCCGGCCCGGCCGGCGGAGGGCCGGGGTCGGGCGGCACGCCGCCGATGTCCACGCGGTCGCCGGCGGCGCCGGTGTGGCGCGGGCCGGCCGCCCGCGAGGCGCCCAGCACGGCGGCGGCCAGCCCGGCGCCCAGCACCAGGCAGACGAGCAGTGCCAGCAGGCGGTTTCCGTTCCCCATGACGGTCACGGTCGCCGCTGCCGCGCCGGACCGTCAACCGGGCGTCCGCACCATGGCGCCGCCGCGCGTTCGGAGGTGTTCCGCCCGCCCCCGCTCAGCGGCCCGGGCCCGGACCCGGACCCGGACAGCGGTCCCCGGGCCCGCGCCCCAGGGGCGGCCGCGTGCGCACCCGCGTCCACACGCTCCGAACAGGCCGGGGACACCCGCAGGATGGCCCGTCCGGTGCTTGTCCGGCCGAGGGCCCGGCCCCGAGAGTTCTCGTATGACACCGGAAGAGCTCCTGCACGCCTTCGCCCGCACCCGAGCCTCCCTCGACGGCGGGGACACGGTCTTCTGGTGGACCGGCGACATCCACTCCTGGGCCCCCGGCGAGCCCTACCGCCGCCTCTTCGGCTTCGAGGGCCTCAACGCCGCCCGGCTGGAGGCCGACGAGGAGGGCGGCGGCTACCGGATGCTCTCCCGCGAGGCCGCCTTCTACCTCGACCCCGCCACTCGGGAGATCCTGGAGACCTGGCAGGGGAAGCCCGTGGTCCACGTCTGGAACGATCCGGCCAACCAGCGGTGGCGGCCCTTCCCCGTCCCGCGCACCGAACTGGGCGACCAGGTCTGCTTCAGCCTGGAGATCCCGCTCGCCTACCCCTCCCCGCTGCCCGTCGCCGACTACCCGCTGAACTCCGCCGACGACACCTACCGGGCCCTGGAGCTCTTCCAGTTCTTCACCTCCGCCGCCGCCCTCGCCGGCGACGCCCCGAGCGTCCCCGCCACCATGTCGTGGACCCGGATGTCCCCCTGGCTGCCCTGGATGGAGCAGGGGCAGCGCCCCGGCGGCCTCACCTTCCACTGCCGGGGCGTGAAGCTCGCCTCCTACGCCGAGGTGCCCGAGCGCACCCGGGCGTACATCGCCGCCCACCACCCGGAGTTCGCCCGCGCCCCGGAGAAGTGGGCCGAGCCCAACGAGTCCAGCTGGACGTACTTCCGCAGGCTCAACCCCCGCTGAGCCCGCCCGGCCCCGCGCCCGCCCCGGCGGGCCCCCGGCAGGGGGAGGGGCCCCACAGGGTCCGGACAAGGGTTTTCCCCGTATCGGGTTCACTCCCGCGTTGCCTACTGTCTGCCCACCGGCGATCTTCCGCGCCCCGGGCGGCCCCCGCACCAACCCCACATGGTGTGAAACGACCGCGGACGCGCTGATCGCCGGGTACGCCGTTGCCCTGCCCCGCCGTTGCGGCCGGGCGACGTGGCGCGCGGCGGTGGCAGGGGCGGGTTCGACCAGCCCGTCCAGGCCCCGCCTCCGCCTGTTCCACCTCCCACACTGCACCCACCGGCCGCTCCGGCCTGCCCGGAACCGGCCCGTAAAGGGGAACAACGTGCACGCACCCAGACGTCGGCTCATATCCGTCGTGGCCATGTCCGTCACCCTGCTCGCCGGCGCCGCCACCTCCGCGGTGGCCGTGACCCCCGCGAACGACCCGGCCGCCTCCACCCTGCCGGCCGCCGCGGCCCCGGCCGCTCCCGCCGCCGCCCCGGTCGAGAACCTGATCGTCGGCTACAAGTCCTCGGCCTCCGAGGCCAGCTCGAACGACGCGGCCGCGAACGACGCCGCCGCCAAGGGCCAGAAGGCCGGCAAGAAGGCGAAGTTCGACCGCCGTCTCGGCACCGGAGCCGCGCTCGTCAACCTCGGCGGTGCGACCGCCCCGGCCGACGCCGCGAAGGTGATGGACCAGTTCCGCGCCGACCCGGACGTCGCCTACGTCGAGCCGGACTCCCGCGCCTACGCGATGGCCACCCCGAACGACACCGAGTACGCCAAGCAGTGGGACCTCTTCGAGCCCACCGCCGGCATGAACGTGCCCGCCGCCTGGGACAAGACCACCGGCTCCGGCGTCACCGTCGCCGTGATCGACACCGGCTACGTCGCCCACTCCGACGTGGCCCCCAACGTCGTCGCCGGCTACGACTTCATCAGCAGCTCCACCGCCGCCCGTGACGGCAACGGCCGCGACAACAACCCGGCCGACCAGGGCGACTGGAGCGGGGCCGGCGAATGCGGCACCGGCTCCAAGGCCAGCGACTCCTCCTGGCACGGCACGCACGTCGCCGGCACCATCGCCGCCGCGACGAACAACGGCAAGGGCGTCGCGGGCATCGCGTACAACGCCAAGATCCAGCCCGTCCGCGTGCTCGGCAAGTGCGGCGGCGCCACCTCGGACATCGTCGACGCCATCACCTGGGCCTCCGGCGGCACCGTCGCGGGCGTCCCGGCGAACGCCACCCCCGCCAAGGTCATCAACATGAGCCTCGGCGGCTCCGGCGCCTGCACCGCGAGCTACCAGAACGCCATCAACGCGGCCGTCGCCCGCGGCACCACCGTCGTGGTCGCCGCCGGCAACAGCAACGCGGACGCGGCCGGCTTCTCGCCCGCCAGCTGCAACAACGTGATCAACGTGGCCGCCAGCAACCGCACCGGCGACCGCTCCTTCTACTCCAACTACGGCGCGATCATCGACGTCGCCGCCCCGGGCGGTGAGACCCGCCGCGCCACCGACACGCCCGGCACCGTCACCACCCCCGAGAACGGCATCCTCTCCACGCTGAACGGCGGCACCACCACCCCCGGCGCCGAGATCTACAAGCCGTACCAGGGCACCAGCATGGCCGCCCCGCACGTCGCGGGCCTCGCCGCCCTCCTCGTCGCGGCCAAGCCCTCGCTGACCCCGGCGCAGATCGAGTCGGCCATCAAGGCCAACGCCCGCCCGCTGGCCGGCACCTGCACCGGCGGCTGCGGCACCGGCCTCGCCGACGCCACCGCGACCGTCAACGCCGTGACCTCGACCCAGCCCACCCCGGCCTTCGAGAACACCGCGGACTTCGCCATCGGCGACAACGCCACGGTCGAGAGCCCGATCACCGTCACCGGTGTGACCGGCAACGCCCCGGCCGGCCTCCAGGTGGGCGTGAACATCGCGCACACCTACATCGGTGACCTGAAGGTCGACCTGGTCGCCCCCGACGGCACCGTCTACACCCTGCACAACCGGGCCGGCGGCAGCACGGACAACATCAACCAGACCTACACCGTCAACGCCTCCTCCGAGGTCGCGAACGGCACCTGGAAGCTCCGTGTGAACGACAACGCGGGCGGCGACACCGGCAAGATCGACTCCTGGAGCCTCGGCTTCTGACCCCGGTCCCGCACCGGTCCCGGCGGAGCCCCCCAACTCCGATCTGACGGACCGATGGTACGGACCAACCAAGTGCGCGGGCCTGCCGGTACCTCCCGTACCGGCAGGCCCGCCGCGCATTCCTGCCGCCTGACTGAATTCTGCGTCACAATCCGGGTCCGTCGGGGGGCTGACCTCGTATTGTCGCGTCTCACAGGAAGGGCACAGGAGCAGGGGCGCGAAAGGCTGGTGGCTGTGCGTGGCGGCGACGGGGAACGCTGACACCAACGTCGGACACGGTGCACTCATCGAGGCCGTCGACCGGGCGCTGACCACGCACGGCCGCGCCGTCCTCACCGGATGCGCCGGCTCCGGAAAGACCGAGGTGGCGCGCGCCGTCGCGGCCGCCGCCGCCCGGCGGCGCGAAACCGTCCTGCGCCTCGCCCCCGAGGCCGCCGACCGGGAGATACCCGAGGCCGCCGCAGCGGCCCTCCTCGCCTCCGTCCCCCGCACCACCCTCGACCGCCTCGCCGGACCCCAGCGCACCGCCATCGCCCTGCTCCGCCGCGAGGCCGACGCCCCCCGCGCCGGCCGCGACCACGTCGCCCTGCGCCTGGCCGTCGTCGAAGTGCTCCGCAGCCTCGCCGCCCCCGGCCCCGTCCTGCTCGTCCTCGACAACGCCCAGTGGCTCGACCCCGAGAGCACCGACCTGCTCCGCTTCGTCCTGCGCCTGACCCCGCCGCGCGTCCGGGTCCTCGCCGCCGAATGCGTCCAGGCCGCGCCCGTCGCCGAATCCCTCTGCGGCCCCGGCACCCCCGTCGTCCACGTCCCCGCGCTCGGCGCCGACGAGGTCGCCGAGCTGCTGCTCCGCCACGGCCTGCCCGCGCGCCTCGCCGGCCGCATCCACCAGGCCAGCGGCGGCAACCCGCGCCTCGCCCTCGCCCTCGGCCACTCCCTCGCCGAAGCCGCCGCCGGCCAGGGCGGCGGCGCCCACCACGCCGACACCCTGCCCGTCACCGGCCAGGCCCGCGAGGTCGCCCGCCGGCTCCTCGCCGCCGCCCCCGGCCGGGCCCGCCCGACCCTGCTGCTCGCCGCCCTCGCCGTCCGCCCCACCACCGCCCTGCTGCGCCGGGCCGGACGCCGCGACGCCGAGGCGGAACTCGCGCAGGCCGAACGCGCCGCGCTGGTCACCGTCGCCGAGGACGGCACCGTCGCCTTCACCGCCGGCGCGCTGCCGACCGCCCTGGCCGCCGACGCCGGCTGGCCCGAGCGGGCCGCCGGACACGCCGCGCTCGCCGCCGCCGTGGACGACCCCGTCCAGGCCGTACGCCACCGCGCGCTCGCCGTCGACACCCCCGACGCGGACCTCGCCGCCGAGATCACCCGGGCCGCCGACGCCTGCCGCCGCCGGGGCCAGCGGGCCCTGGCCGCCGAGCTCGGGCTGCTCGCCGCCGAGCGCACCCCCGCCTCCCTCCCGCAAGAGGAGCTCGCCCGCCTCGTCGGCGCCGCCGAGGACGCCGGCTGGGCCGGCCGCGCCGACCTCGCCCGCCGCGCCACCCGCGCCGTCCTCGCCCGCGACGCCTCGCCCGCCCAGCGGGTACGGGCCCGGCTCGCGGTGATCGACGCCGCCGGGCAGGCCCTGGCCGACCTCGACGAGACCATCGCCCACGCCGTCGCCGACGCCGCCGGGGACCCCGCCCTGCAGGCCGCCGTCCAGCTGCGGATCGCCTGGAAGCACAACATCGGCGACGGCGACCCCGTCCGCGCCCGCGACGCCGCCGCCGAGGCCGGAGCGCTCGCGAAGGCCGGCGGAGACCAGGTCGCCGAAGCCATGGCCCTGACCGTCCGCGCCCGGATGGGCCGCATCCTCGGCGACCCCGACGCCGAGGACATCCTGGCCGAGGCCCTCGCCCTGCCCGCCCCCGAGGTCCCCCTCGGCATGCGCAACGCCCCCCAGTTCCTCGCCGTCCGCCACGCCCTCTTCGACGACCGGCTCGCCGACGCCCGGCGCCAGCTCCTCGTGCTGCTGCCCGCCGTCCAGCGCACCGGCTCCGCCGAGGACGTCTTCGAGGTGCTGCGCAGCATGACCGAGGCCGAACTGCGCCGCGGCCGCTGCGTCCGCGGCGCCGCCCACGCCCGCCGCGCCCTGGAGCTCACCATCGAGGCGGGCCTCTCACCCGGTCCGGCCTGGTACGTGGCCGCTACCGCCGAGGCCGCCGGCGGGAGCTTCGCCCGCGCCGCCGCCTACGCCCGCCGGGGGATCAGGGCCTCGGAGGAGGAGGGCGACCAGGTCTTCCTGTCCCGGGGGCTGTACGCGCTCGGCACCGTGGAACTCGCCACCGGTGAGGCCGCGAAGGCGGTCGCCACCCTGAGCAGGGTCGCCGCCCTGGAGGAGGCCCAGCAAGTGGTGGACCCCTCCGTGCTGCGCTGGCACGGGGAGCTCGCCGAGGCGCTGGTCGCCGCCGACGCGCCCGGAGCGGCCGCCGATCTGCTGGACCGGGTCACCCCCGTGGCCCGTTCCCTCGGGCGGACCACCGTGCTCGCGGCCCTGGACCGGGCCCGCGGGCTGTGCCTGTCCGCGCGGGGCGAGCCGGAGCCGGCCGTCGCCCTGCTGGAGGCCACCGCCGAGCGGTTCGGCGCCCTCGGACTGCCCCTGGAACGCGGCCGTACCCTGCTCGCGCTGGCCCGGGTGGAACGCCGGCGCCGCCGCCGCGCCCCCGCCCGGGCCGCCCTGCGGGCCGCCGCCGAGCTGTTCGAGGCCGCCGGAGCCGGGCCCTGGCTGGACCTCGCCCGGGAGAACACGCCCGAGAGCTGCGGCCCGCATCCCGGGGTGGCCGCCCTGACCGAGGCGGAGGCCAGGCTCGCCCTCCTGGTCGCCGGGGGAGCGAGCAACCAGGAGGCGGCGGCGAAGCTCTTCCTGAGCGTCAAGACGGTGGAGGCCCGGCTCACCCGGATCTACCAGAAGCTCGACGTCCGCTCCCGGGCCCAGCTGGCCACGGCGCTGCGCGGCCAGTGAGCCCGGACTTCCGCGCCGTCAGCAGCTCAGGTTGTTCCCCGGGGTGACGCCCAGCAGCTGGGTGAAGCTCTGGTACTTGCTCACCCGGCTCTGCACCTGCGCCGGGTTCCCGCCGTTGCACTCCAGGGCCCCGTTGATGGAGCGGATCGTCTCGCCGAAGCCCGCCCCGTTGACCATGGCCGCGTGCGCGGTCATCGTGCCGGGGCCGTTCTGGGTGTTCCAGTACCAGAGCGCCGTCTTCATCGCGACGGCCGGATCCTGCTCCACCAGGTAGGGGTTGGCGAGCAGGTTGATCCCGAGGGCGTCGCCCGCCGCCTTGTAGTTGAAGTTCCAGCTCAGCTGGATGGGACCGCGGCCGTAGTACGCGGCCTGGCCGGCGGGACAGCCGTAGGGCTGGGAAGCATCGCAGTAGTGGGGGTAGTTGGCGGTGTTCTGTTCCACTATGTACACCAGCCCGCCCGTCTCGTGCGAAACGTTCGCGAGGAAGGCGGCCGCCTCGCGCCGCTTGACGGTGTCGTCGCCGGTGTTGGCGAAGCCGGGGTACGCGGAGAGTGCCGCGACCAGCCCGTTGTAGGTGTAGAAGGGGTTCCGGTTCGGGAACATCTGGTTGAACTGGGCCTCGCTGACCACGAAGCCCGAGGGGTTGCCGGTGCCCGGGTCGGGGTCCTGGCCCCCGCCGCCGCAGGCACCCTGGTCCGACCAGACGCCCCACTGCCCGGTGGTGCCGGGCGTTTCGCCCTGGGTCCACCACTTGGCCTGCCAGTTGTGGCCGCCGTACGAGGCGCTCGCGCCGCCCGTGTAGACGGCGGAGGAACTCCACGCCCCGGCGCAGGCGGGGGCCGCGGCGGCGGGGGAGGCGGGCAGGGCGAGGGCCAGGCCGAGGGTCGCGGCGGCCGCGGCGGCGAGGGAGAGCGTACGGCGGCGAAGCGTGCGTATCACGTAACTGCTCCTGCGGTGGGGGGAATTGTCGCGGGAAGGTGGGGGCGACAACTACCGCCACTGAACCGATAGTGGTCTGGACCTGTCAAGGTCTAGACCAAATCCTTTGCCCTTGGAGCCCGGAACGTGCCGGAGCGGGGGGGGGGGGGGGAAGGGAAGGGGACTCTCGGGAGGGGGGGGGAGGGTGGGGGGGGAGGGGGTAGGGGGAGGGGAGGGAGTGTCCTTCCGAGTGAGGCGAGG